>CAVRYE010000011.1:0-648171 GCA_963725355.1 uncultured Acidimicrobiaceae bacterium | reverse complement strand
TCGATTCGACGATCGCCAAGCGCAGGAAAGATATGGGTCCTGAGGTGATACTCATCAGTGGCCCACGTCTTCGGCGCGCTTTGCCGGGTTGGAAGCCAGCCACTCAGCGCCCAACTCTCTCACCGTTACGCGGCCACGGCCTGGATCGAACATCACCCCGCGGAGCCGGTCAGCCTCGGTCGTGGCGGCATAGGCGTCCGCCTCCTTCTTGCTCGCAAACGTGCGAGTGACCACACGGCCACCGATCCGGGTGCGGACGTCGTAACGGGTACGAGAATCCGACAGCTCCCGCTTGAAGGCCAACGCAGCCTGACGCCCCTGGTCGGTGTTGCGGAAGGCCTTGGTGGCACCGACGGTCACCCGTCCTGCCGCTGACTCGGTAGACGATCTACCGCCACGACCAAGACGCTACGCCGCGGGTGTAGACCTTCGGACTCGGCGAGCATGGCGGCCCGGCCCAGCAACCGGTCGCTACTCCTGACCGATCGGCGGGAAGTTGACTGTCACCGTAACGCTGGTCCCGACCTGATCGAGAACGACGTGCCCTTTGCAAGGTTCGTGACGATCTCGGCGAGCTTGTCCAGGAGTCGTTTGATCCACTTGTCGAGCTCCTCGGTGACAGAGCCGATTGGGACCGCCAGACTGTCTGGCTGATCATGCTGGAGGCCAATAGAGCCTGGTTGATCGTTCCCGCTGCGGCCATCGCCTGGCCAAGCACGTCGTGCGCGCAACACCTTCAGCCTTCGCACTTGGCTGCATGTGAGGCGCTTCGTCAGCCTACGCCAGACTGTTTCGGATGCCCGGCGCTGGTTCTATTGATGCAGCGGACCGCGATTGTCCAACGACGGCGTCGCCGATCAACCTGTTGACGAACAACGACAGCGAGCTCACCGGCACACGCCTGCACCGGCCAATGTTGACCGACTGGAGCTCACCACTGGCCATCAGCTCGTAGATCGTCGTTCGTCCGACCGACAGTCGGCGGGCGGCCTCTTCGGGCGTCACGAGCAACAGGTCGTCGGTGATGAAGGACTCGTTCATGAGGGCCTCCTCCCGGACGGTCACAGTGCTGGCCTGTCAGCGGTCACCAGAATGGCTGGGCCAGGGGTCATCTCGATAGCCACTGTGCGAGTCGCGAAGTACCTTCCCGCCGGGAGTCGGCTTGAAGAAGAGTCCCTACGCGAGGGCGACGATTCGTGTGCGGCGCACGCGCGTCCGAGCATGCGGCCGGAGTCGAGGATGCGGATCGCCTGACGCCATCCCACACCTTCGCTCTGGCACACCCACTCGACGATGCCACCCCGCCTGGCCGCAGCCCAAGTATTGCCGGATGCCGTCGTCGAGATGCAGCCGCAAAGAGGGGGAGCGGTCGAAGTGGCCATGGGAGGCCAGCCGAACCACGTCGTCAAGGCTGTGGCGGGCGCGAGCGGGCTCGATGGTGGCGGGGTGCCGGGTCGTTTCGCGGTGACACCGACGTCGGATGATCGTTATGGGTGGAGCGGAGTCGAATCATGGCGCAATGGTGCGCTGACCGACTCACAGCAACACTCACAGGACTACTCACAGCAGTGCTCACAGACGAGCTCGCGGCACGCCGCGGAAGGGTCTGCACGCTCCGGCAGCTCACAGCAACACTCACAGGACTACTCACAGCAACACTCACAGGCCCTGGTCACAGCCCTGTGAGTGGAAGGGCCCGGTCGGAGACACGGCTCATGATCGGGTTGTCAGCAGAGGCCGAGGATTGGGAAAGGGTACGTACGAGTGATCCTCCTGCTCTCCGGCTACGACAAGCGACTGCCCGAGCGCGCGGAGTCAGCAGCGGGAGATCGCCGACGCACTCCGGCACCTCACTCCGTGTCCGACGTGGTCCGAACCGGACGTCGTCAACGCGCCGCTCGTGAACGACATCAAGCGGCGCGGGTCCTCGTGCTGTAGCGACTACGCTCCGCCAACACGGAGCGATCGTGAGTGCCGAAACGCTCGAACGTCCGCACCCGGCGTCGTCGCCGGCACGGTTGGCACCCCTGTGCTAAAGGTGTGTGCTGCCCGGACGCCCCTTGTCGTGACGCCGATGCAAGCCGTCAGCGCAGGTCCTAGACGTGCCTCGAGGTCGATCCTGACGCTCACCCCTTGATCGTGCCTCAGACGTGCCTCACACACAGGCAGACGCCGAGCAGACGAGGGGGTGCCGGGGCCCGATCAGAACCAGCGATCCGAGCCGTCGCGGACGCGCTCCTCGACTCGGCGTCGCTCAGGTTGGCCCAGAGTGCTGTGCCCTCGCTTTACTCCAGCGAGTCTCAGGTATCTGATCACTCGGCCCGAGGCGCCGACGACGCTCAGTAGATGCTTGCCCAAAATGTATTAATATGTTAGTAGTTAGAGACATGACTGCACAGGGGGCGATGATCCACTTTCGGCTGGATCCCCGCTCCGGGGTTCCCGCCTATCGCCAGCTCGTCGACCAGGTACGACAAGCCGTACGCCTGGGCCTGCTGCGGCCCGGCGACCAGCTTCCCCCTGTGCGTGAGGTCGTGACCCAGATCGCGATCAACCCGAACACGGTGCATCGCGCCTACCGAGACCTGGAGGCCGAGGGGCTCGTCGAGGGACAGCAGGGACGCGGGACCTTCGTCTTGGAGGTGCCAGTTCCAACGACCACGCCCGAGCGCCAGGCCGAACTGCACAGAGAGGTCATCGCCTGGATCGACAAGGCCCGCTGTGCGGGGATGGATGACGAAGGGATTTTCGCCCTTGTAGCGCACTCTATGCGAACAAGGGACAGCCAGATGGAGGAGGTGGCGTTATGAGGACGCCCGTAGTCGCTGTGGAGACATTCGGCCTCGGGAAGCGATACCGGCGCACCTGGGGCCTCCAGGACTGCTCGTTCCGCTTACCTCTGGGCCGGGTCGCGGCTCTCGTCGGTCCCAACGGTGCGGGGAAGTCCACTCTGTTGCGAATGCTTGCCGGGATCAGCACCCCGAGCACTGGAGAGGTCAGCGTGCTCGGCCAATCACCAAGGACGCAGAATGTCGAGCTGCTCAAACGCATCGCTTATCTCGATCAGGAGCGGCCCCTATACAAAGGCTTCCGTGTGTCTGAGATGCTGCGCTTTGGGCAAGAGCTGAACCCACGCTGGGACGACGCGAGAGCAAGCCGTCACCTCGACGAGCTCGATATTTCGCCAGATTCCCGGATTGGCAAGCTTTCAGGAGGGCAACAGGCCCAGGTTGCCCTCACGATGTGCCTTGCCAAGCGACCCGAGCTGCTGCTGTTAGACGAGCCGGTTGCCGCGCTCGACCCGTTAGCTCGCGAGGACCTAATGCACGTCCTGCTGGAATCTGTCGTCGACGATGGCACCACGGTATTGCTGTCCTCTCACGCCGTGGCAGACCTCGTAACGATCTGTGACTACGTCATCATCCTCTCGGCGTCGCGCGTTCAGCTTGCCGACGAGCTCGACCATGTGCTCGCCAGCCATCGGTTGCTCGTCGGGCCAGCCGATTCGGACTCGATCGCGCTCGATGGGGCAACGGTAATCTCATCGGTCACCGCGGGTCGCCAGAGAACCATCCTCGTCCGCGCCGAGGAGCCGATCATCGATCCGGCATGGGAGGTGGTCGAGCCCACGCTCGAGGAGATCGTGCTCGCCTATCTTCGCGAGCGCTCCCGATCTGGACCGGGTCAGCGCGAACGACGTGCGGACAAAGGACCCGGACTCGTCGACTCGGAGGCGGAGTCGCGATGAACTGGGTCGCCTGGCGCGTGCAACGCCCACAGCTCCTGGCCGCAATAGGAGCGGTGGTCATTCTCGGGATCTGGCTCTCAGTCACTGGCCTCGCCATGGGCCACAGTCAAACCTGGAAGTACTGGACCGAAGGCGACGTCTATGTCCTCTATGCCCTTCCGGGCGTGCTCGGGTTGGTCCTCGGTGCGTCCCTCGTCGCCGGTGAGATGGATCACTGCACGCCTCGGCTCGCCTGGACCCAGAGCGTCACTCGGACGCGTTGGCTAGCGTTCAAGCTCCTCGTCGCCGGCATCGTCGCAGCCCTCATCGTCGCTGCTCTCACAACCCTTCTCGAGTGGTGGACGAGGGCAGTGTCCCTCGCCGCCAGCACGAACTCTGGTGGGTTCTCGGGTATTCGCATCCAGCCGAGTGCCTTCGACCTAACGGGCCTCGCCGTTGTCGGCTACACCGTGTTCGCTTTCATGCTGGGCTCAGCGTTGGGAGCGGTCATCCGCCATCCGGGATGGGCGTTCGCATCTGGAGTTCCGGTCTTCGTGTTCTGTCGCGTCTTGGTGCAGGACTGGCTCAGGCCGCATCTCGCAGCGGTGGCGACCTATGCGTCCCTCACCCCAGTTCTCTCGAAGGTGGTCGAGAACGGTTGGGTTCTGAACTCTGGCTTCGTGCCGGCCGGGCGAACCAGCCCGGCCCCCGGGCAAACGTGGTCGACTGGCCCGGCGACGCTCTATCAATCCTGCGCTAATCAGCTCAGGACGAGTGTCGGCTGGGCGCACTCCGCGGTCGTGGCTCACATTCACTACGTCTTCCAATACCAGCCGGAGAGCCACTACTGGGCGCTCCAGGGAGCAGAGATGGCCATCTTCCTCGGGATGGCATTGCTGCTGCTCGGAGTGACAGTGATCGCGGTGCGCAGATGGACGGCGTGATGCGTCCGTACGCGAACAAGCACCGTGGCGACAAAGAGGCCCCCGCGCGATGACATGGGTCGCTTGGCGGGTGCAGCGCATGCAGTATCTCGTTGCCGCAGGAGTGGTGGTAGTTCTAGTGCTGTGGCTCGTTGCGAGCGGGCTGGACGGCCACGCCGGCTGGTCGCAGTACTGGAACAACGCCGACGTTTATGTCCTCTACGCTCTCCCGGGCGTGCTCGGGTTGGCCATCGGCGCCTCGCTTATCGCCTTCGAGGTCGACCGCGGCACAAATCGGCTTGCTTGGACCCAGAGCATCACACGGACCCGCTGGCTCGACCGCAAGCTGCTCGTCGGCGCCACGGTGAGCGCTGGTCTCGTCGCGGTGCTCATTCCACTACTCGACTGGTGGACGGGTGCCATGCGCTCGGGCCCCGGCATCGTGTCGAACATCGCGCCGAAGCTCTTCGGCATCACGGGCTTTGTCGCCGTGGGCTACGTGTTGTTCGCGTTCCTGCTCGGAGTCACGCTCGGAACCGTGATCGGACGCCCCGGATGGGCATTTGCCGCGGGACTCCCTATCTTTGGCGGCGTCCGGCTGCTGGTCGATGGCCTACGACCGACGCTCGTGTCTCCGGCGTTTGCGGTCAGTCCAGCCCAACCGTTTAGCGGCCCCCAGCCAAACGGTTGGGTGCTCAACGCCGCGTACCTCCCGACAGGACGGACCACCCCGGCTCCCGGCCAGACGTGGGCGAGCTCGTGGGACCGAGTCGGTTCCTGCTTCGACCAGGCACAGTCACAGGCCGGAGTGGACCGATGCGCAGCCGTCGCTCACCTCCACTACGTCACCGAGTACCAACCCGAGAGTCACTTTTGGATGCTCCAGGGGGTGGAGACAGCCGTCTACGTGGGGCTGGCGCTGTTCCTGGCAGCGGTGACGGTGGTCGCCATCCGTCGGTGGCGGATCTGAGCCACCGAGGTCGGGCCTCAGGTCGTCCCTGCACCAGCAGGCCAGGCGCGGAATCGGCAGGGCCGAAACGCCTGCGCACCCATTGTCTCGATCTGGATGGCCGCCGGTTCGTCACGACCGTCGGCGCGACCCTCCAGATGAGAAGTTAGGTCGCTCGCGCCGCGACCGGCCAAGCGTCGCCCACCGCAGCGAGAGTGAGGTGGGGGTTCGCGTCGGCGGGCCGACCTCGAGGATCTCCGACTGGTCGTGAGAGTCAGTTGGCGAGATGCGCGGGCGGATGGACGCGGCGGCGATCTGTCCAGAACCAACCCCACGTCGCGAGAATGACGGTTCCAATCAGGACTTCCGGGACCCAAGGAGTACCTGACATTGGTAGCAAACCGTCCACCGAATGCGGTACCCGCGTGAGCAGAGGCAGGTAGATCAACACGACGGCGCGGGCAACGAGGCTGATGCGCCCGTCCACTGGGGCCAGCACCGATGCCGCGACCACGCCAAGGACCAGAGCGCATCCAGGATTCTGCCCGAGCCATGGGATCAAAACCGACCCGAGCACCAGTACGACCAGCGCGCCGCAGGCCGTGACGAGGCCGGGTCGTCGCGATGCCGCTGCGTTTCGACTTGCTGGCAGGACCATGAGCAAGACCGCCGGCGCCAAAAGGGTAGTCGCCAGTGAAAAGTCAACTGCTCGGAAGGACAAGCCGCCGCTACCGAAGGCAGCGGCAAACGGCACGCCTCCCCAAGCTTGCAGCATCGTGTTGTTGTGAACCCCCAGTGCCGTCAGCCAGTCCGCTGCGCCCGCGACACACGCGCCGCTTGCCAGCAGGGCGACCCCGGACCACCGACGAAACCCGGCGCCCAGGAGGGCGACCCTTAGGGACGTGCTCGTTATACGCGGCCTTGCCTGGTTGCTCGAAGCAGCGCTCGCCGCGGTTGTCGGCCTCCAGTGAGATGGGTGCGGAACCGGCGTACCGAGCGTCTGCTCGACCGGGAAGCCCGCAAGGTCCGGGTCGGCCAGTCGGTGCGCACCGGGGTCTACGCACCGCAGCCAGAGCGCGAATGCGGGCCCTCATGGCTCGACCTTGAGACTGCCGACGACGCCCTCAACCCAGTGCAACGCGGCAGGAGAGGTTGCTCCACCTGAGAATGCCCTCACAGGGTTGGAGTTAAGGCGGATGATGTAGCCAAGCGGACCGAGCCTCCCCCGTGCCTCAAGGCCCAACACGTACCCGCCACCGACCCTCAATCCGTAGCAGAAACGGCGTCCACCTGGCGCGACCGCCGATGTCACATAGTCAGAGGAACCGCCTGAAAACTTAACGAGTTGTCGCGGACATCTTTCCGCCCCATACTCCGTCCAGAGGGAAAGGTCGGTAATCAAGAAATAGAGCCCTGGCCGTAGGTTCCCCGGTTCGCTCAGGTCGTATCGAAGTAACCAAAGGGGCTCGTCTGGCACGTCGGACTGGTCGAAGCTAGGAAAGTCGCCGAAATAGAACAGGCGGTCCTGGATTGACAGCCCGGTCCGATTTGTCAACTCTGGCTCAGAGGGAACGAGAACCGGCCCTTGGACACCTACGGCTTTCGCTAGGTCCAGGCAGTACTTGGTCGTCGGGCACGCGTAGAGTCCCGGTGGGGCTTGCAGCGCGATGACCGTCACGCCAACCGCGATGGCGGCCATTACCGTCGCGCAGACAATCAGAAACCCTCGCACGCGACCAGCATCGTAGTTCTACTGCAGGACTGGCCCCTCTACAGGTAACTCAGCTACCGACAAAGACGCGGGTCGAAGACCAACTCGCCATGTGGCTCACGGGGCTCTTTGCGACCCAACAAAAACCCAACATTCCCGTTTCGTACGGTTGCACGCTGTGGGAGACAGTATCGCCTCTCAGAGGTTGTCCCGTTCGTCGTGGAATTTGAGGTGGCGGTCCCCCGCCTGACGCCTGCCGTCTGGTAGGTGTTCGGGCGACCGCCAAGTCACTCGGACAGCAAGGGGACCACCACCATGAAGAAGAACTACCAGACAAAGACGCCCGCCGCGATGATCGTGCCCGATTCGGTCGCGATCGCGATGACAGATCTCGCCGAGGAGCTGCGCGAGGGCCTCCTCGCGCTCGCTGTCGGCACGGGCCTGCAGGTGATGGGTGTCCTCTTAGAAGAGAGCGTCACCGCCCTCGCGGGCCCGAAGGGCCGACACGATCCGGACCGCACGGCCGTGCGCCATGGACACGAGGAGGGCTCGGTGACCCTCGGCGGCCGGCGCGTCCCGGTGCGGCGCCCGAGGGTGCGTTCCGCAGACGGAGCCTGTGAGCTACCCGTGGCCGCCTATGAGCACTTCTCCTCGACCGAGGTGCTGAGCCGCCTCGCCATGGACAAGATGCTCGCCAAGCTCTCCACGCGCCGCTACCGGTCCGGACTCGAGCCCGTCGGAGAGCGCGTCGAGGCGAGCGCGAGTTCGACGTCGCGCTCCGCGGTCTCGCGGCGCTTCGTCGAGGCCACCGAGCACGCCCTCGCCGAGCTGCTGGCCGGTGACCTCTCCAAGCTCGACCTCGCGGTGCTCATGATCGACGGCGTGCACTTTGGCGATCACGTCTGTGTCGTGGCGATGGGGATCGACTTGACTGGCAAGAAGCACCCGCTCTCGATCACAGAGGGCGACACCGAGAACGCCACCGTCGTGCGCGACCTTCTCGTCGGACTTCGCGATCGCGGGCTCGAGGTGACAAGGCCGATCCTTGTCGTCATCGACGGCGCGAAGGCCCTCGCGAGCGCCGTGAAAGCGGTCTTGGACCACCCGGTGATCCATCGCTGCCAACTGCACAAGATCCGAAATGTCGAATCGAAGCTGCCGAAGACCCTCGCCAAGACCGTGACCGCCAAGATGCGCTCGATCTACCACTACGACGACGCCCTTCGTGCCGAGGCCGAGCTGGAAGAGCTCGCTCGCCAGCTGCAAAAGAGTCACCCCGGCGCGGCGGGAAGTCTTCGCGAGGGCCTCACCGAGACGCTCACCGTGATGGCTCTCAAGGTCCCTCCGACGCTTTCAAGAACGCTTCGCTCGACAAACGCCATCGAGTCCATGATCGAGATCTGCCGTGACCACTCAGCGAACGTGAAGCGCTGGCGCGAACGGGCAGATGGCGTTGCGCTGGTGCGCGGCGGGCATGGTCGAGGCCGAAAAGCAGTTCCGCAAGGTGAACGGCTTCCTTCACCTCCCGGCACTGCGCACCGCGCTCGATGACTACGTCGAGCGCGGTGTCACACCGATCGAGTACAACAAGGAGGACGCCGCTTGAACATCACCGGGCCGCCGCCGAAGTTCTACGGAACTCGGGACATCCTCGCCTCTCTTGCGGGCCGCCCTTTGTGACCGGCCAAGATGCAACAATCTGCCACTCGTGGCCACCGAGTGCGATGGCTCGACTCGCTCTTCTAAGCAGACGGTGTGATCCACTGGCCAGGGGCGTGATACCGGGTCAGTTTTGGAAGATCGCTCAGCTTCTCCTCGGGGCTTCGGGCGGGCGGGGACGCGTCGCGCCGTCCTTGCAAACGTGATCGCCTTCATGGTCCTTGGGCAACTGGCAATAGTGGTAGTAGGCGTTGCGATAGGCATTCCCGCGATCGGGAGGCTCGGTGAGCCAGTACCAGCCGCAGATCGGGGGCTTGTTCGCCCAGCCACCGCGCGGTCCTGCCTTCCTGGACGCCTCGCACCGTCGTGGCCAAATCGACACAACTGAACCCTACGACGGCCACGTTTCTCAAACTGACTGTCGGGTCTTGGAAGCGGAACGGTCGCTACGCCGCCGACTGCGAACGCCATGCTGCTGAGAAGGTCCTTCTCCGTGTAGTTATGGCTGCAAACGCCCCTCCGACGCGAAAAATGCGTTGTCGTGGGACATCCCCTGGTAGTTCAGACTCGGACGATCTTGAGCCCGGGCACCTCGACGTGATCCTCGTCTTGGGTCACGACCGGTACCCCTAGCGACATGGCCGTCGCGGCGATCCAGGAGTCGTTGACCGGCATGCGCTCTTACATGTCGCGCAACAGGACGCGTAGCCGCGCCCAAGCCTCGGCGACCGCCTGGTCGACGGGCAGGGGGTCGAGGGTCAGCGCTTCGCTCAAGGTTGCCAGCCGTCTGTCGCGGGTCTCGACGTCGACAGCGGCCAATACCCCCGAGCGCAGCTCGCCGATCGTGATCACGGAGATCGCCAACTCGTCGGGTAGGTCGGTCTCGGCGAGGAGATGCCCGGACTCCCTGGCAATAAACACACTGGTATCGGCTATGCCGCGGCTCAACGCAGGTCGTCGGTCGTGTCGGCGGCCAGCTCACGGAGGTCCTCAGCCAGGGCGGCGTCGGCCTGGCGGCCTGAGAAACGGTGCACGAACTCACCACGTGATACCCACCTCGGCCGGGGGCCGATTGGCCGCAGCACCGCGACCGGTCGGCCGTCGACGGTGATCACGACGTCTTCTCCGGCCCCAACTCGACGCAGCAGCCCTCGGGTGTCGTTGCGTAGTTCTCGGGAAGCAACTTCAGCCACGCTCCACTTGTAGCACCTGCTACAAGACACTCAAGGGGTACAGGACTCGCCCAGACGACTCTCGAGGCAAGAGACGCGTAGGAGTCCAGGTCAAGGTACCCATAGCCAGAGGTCGGTCCCGGCGACGCGGCGCGGAGTTTTGTACCGAGTCCCCCCTCCGACACGCTCCAGCTCCACGCCTCTCGGAGCTGTGACCAAGGTATTTACGTCAGTGAGACCGACACCGACATGCTCCAGGTCCACGGTACTGAGCGATGTCCGCAGGTCGCACCTCTTCGGTCTTCCCGAAGCGCTGATAGGTGCTCTGGAGACCGAGGACTCGATAGAGCGCAGCCCGGGCAGGTTGACGACATCACCGACTGGTAGGTCGCCGGCGGGATCCTCAAGCTCTGGTCCGTGTCCTGGAGGCGAGAGCTCAGCTCGAGTAGATCTCCTCGAGGCTGATGAGGTGGACGTCGAGGCGGGCGGCCGCTTCAGTCTTCAGGTCCTCGGCGAAACCCAGCTCCGACACGAGGATGAACTGGGCACCGGGGGCGCCCGACAGCAGTCCGCGGATTCGCTCCAACCGCCTCAGGTCGCTGACGCCGAGCTCGCGCAGCTTCGCTTCGCCGATCGCCTCGACCACCCGGCGCCTCGGGCCGCTGCCCGGGCCGAGCGCCACGACGTCGACCTCATGCGCAGCCCGCTGCTGGGCGTCGTTCACGACGGTGGTGCCGACGGTGACGACGGGCTGACCGAGGAGGGCCGAGCCGACGGAGCGGACGTGGTGGCGGGCGAGCTGCTCGAAGTGGGGGCCGAGGACGAGGGACCCGAAACTCTGCTGGGAGTCCGCCCATGCCTCGGCGCCACGACGGTCCTCGTACATCGCCGCCCGGGGGTGGCGTACGACTTGGTGGAAGCGGATGATCGGATCGGCTACCCGATAGGTGGGCCGCCGCTTCCGGAGCACGTCGTCGTCCTTGTCCAGGAAGCCCGCGCGCACGAGTGCGCCGAGGGGGTGCAACACGCTCTGCTGGGAGCGGCCCAGTGCCGAGGCGATCGCCGACTCGGAGGTGGCGCCGCCGGCGACGGTCGAGAGCACGGAGAGGTAGAGGCCCCGGTTCTCCAGGCCACGCTGCTCGCCGAGGAGCCACTCGTCCTCACGGAACAGGGCGGAGGCAGGAGAGAGGACCTCGTCGACGACCCAGGCGTCGAAGTCGTCCATCGAGGAGGGCGTGCGCCGCACAAGCTCGCGGTAGCCCGGGGTCCCGCCGAGGATGGCGTCGAGGCGGAAGGCGAGGTGCGGGTCGGTGATGCCCCAGAAGTGCGCGGCCTCGAGGTAGTCGAAGGGGCGCACGAGGAGGTCGGCCTGGATGCGGCCTCGGAGGGGGCCCTCGAGGAGTTCTGCCATCACCGAGATCGCCGAGCCGCACAGGACGAGGCGGACCGCGGGCCACCCGCGCTCCTGGGAACTGTCGACAGCACGCTGGAGGAGCGAAGGCAGCTCGGGGGTCTTCTCGAGGAGGTAGGGGAACTCGTCGATGACCGCTACGGCTGGGCCGATGACGGAGCTGCCCCCACCCAAAGGCGTGGCGCCCAACATGGTCGTGCCGAGCGCCCCGCTTGTCCGAGGCGCGAGGCGACCGAGACTCTCGACGGCCTCGTCCCAGTTGGCGAGGGCGAGGCGACCGACGCTGAGGTGGGCGCCCAGGCGCTCACCGAGCTCAGCGAGTGCCTGGGCCGGCTCGTGCTCGAGCGCTTGATAGTAGAAGCCGTGGGCTGCAGCGGCGAGGCGACGCAGCGGGTACGACTTGCCCTGCCTCCGCCGGCCGTAGACGATCGCGATGCGCAGTCCCGGTGCCGTGTCGGAGATGAAGTCGGACAGCTCGTCCCACTCCCGCGCCCGGTCAAACAGGTCGGCTGGTCGCGCTAGCGCTTGGCTCACGGGAATAAGAGTACAAGGCAGAGTTTGTAAACATCAACCTTGTACTTGTCGGCGTTGTATTCGCCGAGGTTCGCCAAGGCCGCCTCGTCTCAGCCGCCACCGATTGCCGTAAGACAATGATTAGCTCTTCGGCGCGAAGTGGTTCGCGAATCGAGTGAGGCAAATCCGCCGGGACCCGCAAGAGAGCGGCCTGGACACGCACTTCGTGCCGCGCGCAGTCTGTCATCTCCTAGGCGCGGCTCGCGAACCAGTCGCTACCCACAAGCGCGGCAAGTCAATCACCAATTCCATCGCGCGTCTATCGCGCGGCCGCCGCTGTGCGGGGTAGTTCGCCAGCGTGTGGATAACCTTCTGACCTGCTGCGATAGGTCGTAGTAGTCCACCGAAATCTGCCGGATCTACCTTCGCAACGTGGAAGTCGGCGGTTCGAGTCCGCTCACCTCCACAATCTGATACTCCGAACTAACTTTTGTCCTGTTCAACGTCTTGGCGACGAACGGGCCGGGATGATCCACGTCCGGCACCTTGAAGCGCGGATAGGCGTTCTGGCCGGGGTGGATCTGCACGTCAACCAGCAGATCGTCGAACAGTTCCTTCTTGAGCGCAGGTTTGCCGTACGCGATGACATCGGCGACCCCCGCCCGTAGCGCTGCGACCTCTCCTCGCGTCGGTATCCGCGGTACCGAATGCTTCAACATCTCGCCGAGGTGCTTGCTGTGCGCCTCCAGCTCCTCGCGTCGCGCTCGACAGCTCTTCGACTCGTGGCGCGCACGCCGCGATGGGCATCGTCTTGTTCTCGAAGGCGTATAAGTAGCCGTTGAGCGACCTGGTGACTTCAGCGAGCTGCACGTCGGTACTCGCCTTTTCCGCGGCGAGCATTGGTCGTTCGTTCGCAAACTCTTCCAACGCGGCTCGCGCCGCCTCTTCGAAGAAGTCGTAGTCGCTCATGATGTCGAGCAACTGCTCCAGCACTTTGTCTTCGAGCGGATCAGCCGGGATGCGCAGATTGCCACAACCGTGACGACCGGAGACCTGTTGCTTGCGGCAGGCGTAGTAGCGATAGAAGCGCCGACCATTGCCCGCACCGGCTCCGACGTACGCGCCGTGACAGACGAAGCACACGGTCTTGCCGCCCAGCGCGTACGTCGAAAGTGTCGAAGGGATCTTCGTTGCTTGGGCCGCGCGGTGTGCGAGCAACGCTTGGGCGCGATCGAAGAGGTCCGCGTCAACGATCGGCTCGTGCTTTCCGTCATGCACGTCGTCACCATGCGCGATCTTGCCGATGTAGACGGTATTGCGGATGACGCGAAGAATCGTCTGATTCGTCCATAGACGTTCGTAGCGGCTGCGCTTACCCGCCTCGTTGAAGCGAACAGCAATCGCCTTCGCGCCGAGATGGTCGTTTGCGTAGGCGGCGAAGATCGCGCGTACGACCGTCGCTTCGACCTCGTTTGGCAAGAGACTCTTTGACGCCGAGTCGAGCTGGTAGCCGTAGGGCGCGCGGCCCGACAGCCATTCACCGCGCGCTGCCTTTCGCTCGAAGCCTTTGGTGATGCGATTGATGAGCACGCCGCGCTCGAACTCCGCGAAGATGCCGAGCAACTGCAAGAGCATGCGACCCACTGGGCCTTGGGTGTCGATCGGCTCGGTCGCGGATCGCAGCGCGACTCCGAAGCGGTCAAGGTCCGCCACAATCTCCATTAATCCGGTAATCGAACGCGACAACCGGTCGATCCGGTAGACGAGAAGAACGTCGAACTCCCCGGCCCGCGCCGCGGCGAGAGCGGCTTGAAGGCCAGGGCGCTCCAACGTCGCGCCCGATGCCTGATCGACGAAGCGGTGCGTGATCGCGTACCCGGGTTGTGACGCGACGAACGCGTCGAGTCCGATCGCCTGCGCGTCGAGCGAGTACGGCTGGTTCGTCTCGTCAGTCGAAATGCGCGTGAGACACGCGACGCGGAGCGTCCCGCTGCCAGAGCTAGTTGACCCTGGCAGCGGGGACCGTTGCCGCTGCTTCGTGCTTGCCATGTCCTCCTCCTATTCGTCCTCGTGGTGGAGAGAGGAGGGCTCAATCGCGCGTGACTTGTCAAGGCCAGCAGAGCGCGCCCGTTGTTGACGCAGGTAACTCAAGAACAGCGCCTTCATTACTGCGAAGGCGCGCTCTCGTTCTTCGGGCGTCATCGCCACGAGCACGGGTGGGTGGACGACAAGCACTGGGCGCGACCTCGCGTCCGGCTTCCTTTTCGTCAAGGTGTTCTCCACACCAAGACGTCTTCGTGGGCGGTGACGAGACGCGGGATGCCCTTCGCTCGTGCTGCACGCACTTGGCCGAGAGCGAAGAACGACACCCTCGGGACGAGCGCGTCGTCTCGCAGCCCCGCCAACAGCGCGACGTTTCGCTCATAGAGGAGGAGACCCGCCTCCTCGCCGACACGACCGAGCGCGCCGGGGAAGTCGATGAAGCGTCCGTCGCGCCACCACGGACGCGCGGTCATCACGACGAAGCCACCCGGCACGAGCAACGCGCGGCACTCGCGAAAGACCGCGTGCATCGCGTCGAGCAGCGTTGTGACGCTGACGTTGCCGAGGTTGGCAGGATCGCGCGAGTAGCGGGTGTGTGACTTCATGACGCCTTCGCCTGGCCGCGCATGAACGTTGCCGTGCAGCGACGGTCCATACGGTGGCGAGGTGAGGACGAGCGACACGAGGCCGCGCACCGCTGGATCGACAAGGCTTGCCGCGGAGCGCGCATCGCCTTGCACGATCTCGCCGTGACCGGTTGCTCCTTGCGATGTCGCGTACGCGAGGTTCGCTTCGGCGAGCGCGGCGAACGGCGGCTCGTACTCGACCCCGATCGCGTCACGACCGAGATGCACCGCCTCGACGAGCGTCGTCCCCGCGCCCGCCATCGGATCGAGGATCAACCCGCCAGGTAGCGAGTACGACTCGATGGCGCGACGCGCGATCGCGGGCAGCATCCGCGCCGGGTGCGTGCGTGACATCTCGACGTACCGTCCGGCGCGCTGGCCGCGCGGCGAGACTTGCGCGGTCGGCCAAACCGAGAGTGGAAGGTCACTTGCCATCGCGCACCGCCTTCCCGCTCGTACCGAGCCGGGCCGTGCCCTTCGCGAAGCAGCAGACGTCTTCATGCACAACGACTGACGCGGGCTCGCCGAGCGATCGTGCCTTTCGCACCTGGGTCGTCTGCCAGAACGAGGGTCGCCCGATGAGGCCTGAGTCGTGCACCGCGGCATGGAGGGCAACCACGTGACCGACGTAGCTAAAGCCGACGCGCTCACAGAGTGCGATGGTCAGCGCGGCAAGGTCAAGGGTGTGGCCCTTGCGACGGGTATTCTTCGTCACCGTGACGAGCAGCCCTCCCGGGCGCAGCGCCGCGAAGCATGCCGCGTAGATCTCGGCAATTGCCTCCTCGTATGCGGGACCACGGGCGTGACCGAGATTTGCCTTGTCGGTCGAGTAGTTGCGCTCAGCGGCTTCGCGGAAGATCCGCTTGCCACCGACCTCGTGGGTGACGACGATTTGGCCGACGTCGCACGCGTAGGGCGGCGAGGTGCAGATGAGGTCGACCGCACCGTGCGCGTCGCCGATCAGCGTGTCGAGGTTTCGCGTGTCGCCGACGATCATCTGGGCGAGGTTGCGGTGCTTCGCATCGAGTAGCCGGTCGCAGTTTGCGTCGGCAACGGCAGCCCAACGCGCCTCCAGCTCGACGCCGATCGCGTGTCGGTCGGCCAAAGCGGCCTCGACGAGCGTCGTGCCGATGCCTGCGAGGGGATCGAGCACGCAGTCGCCCGGGGCTGAGTACTCGACGACGATGCGGCTGGCGAGCGCGGGGAGCATCTTGCCGGGATGCGCGGCAGACGCCGAGTCGTAGCGACCGGCGCGTTGGTACTGGGGGCTCACTTGGGCGACGGGCCAGAGTGCGAGCGGCACGTCGACCGGGCGACGGTGCTCGTTTGTTCGGTGCTTGGTTGCTCGATTCTCTCGATGAGCGGACGGGTGGATGAGTTCGGGGTGCTGGGTCATGGGCAGTGCCCGCGACCCGAGTCGTGTCACTCATGGAATGGAGCTGTGACCCCCCTTTGTGCCGGATGTTGCTGTGCCACATCGGGCCGTCCCTGTCCGGCTTCGGGAGCTGCCGCGGGCTCCTTTGTTGCGGTTCCGCGTTCTTCTTCGACCGCGCCTTGAGGTGGGTTTTGGGTGGAGGTAGGACCTCGACGTCAGACCACGACAAGCCGAAAGGAGCAGGTCATGACTGCAGAAAAGTCAACGAAGAAGGGAATCCGGCCGACGATCGAGGTTATGGGAGAGGCGCTCGGCGCACGTCGGGAAGTGAGCGTCGCCGAGCTCGCCGAAGCCACGGGCCTCGGGCAGTCGACGGTGGCAAAGACGCTCGCCACGTTCGAGGCGAATGGAACCGCCACGCGCACGCCGGGCGGTCGCGATGGTGGACGACGGCTGCCGGATCGGTGGTCACCCATCACCACGGCGAACAACGCGACCGAAGTGGCGAAGCGCGCAGCCGACGCCCCGATCGCCGCCGAGCATGGGAACGGTGGTCCGAAGGCGACTTCGGCTACGCGTGAACGGCTCGGCAAGGGTGGCCTCGGCGACCTCGTTCTTGCGCACCTCGCAGCGAGCCCGGACGAGGACCACGGTCCGGTCGCTATCGCGAAGGCGCTCGGCGGTCGGTCGAGCGGCGCTGTCGGCAACGCGTTGCAGCGCCTTTCCGACTCCGGCCGCGCCGTGCTCACCTCTGCATCGCCTCGCCGTTACCGCTTCGCTAAGGGTGCTCCCGGCGACAATGCCCCCCAGGCGGCGACGGGCAACGGACGCGTTCGTGCCGCGAAGGGGGCGAAGCGTGCTGCTGCCACACGCGGTGTCGGGGCGAACGCCGGTGCGAAGTGAGCGCACCCATGCCGGTGCGCGTCGCCACCTACACCCACGTCGCCACGCGTCGTGATCGGTCCGAGCTTCGCCGCCGCCACCGCCGCCTCGCCGCGGCGGTGGCTCGGCGGCCGGGCGCGATGCTCGTCGGCCAGTACGAGGATGCTGGGCCGACTCCGCCGCTTGGCCGACCCGGGCTCGCTCGGCTCGTCGCAGATGCCCGCGCCAGTTGCTTCGACGCTGTCGTTGTCGAGCACCTTGGTCGTTTGGCACCGAACGCGGAGGACGCGGCGCGCGTCGTCGAGGTGCTCGACGCGTCCCGCGTTCAGGTCCACCCACTCGGAAAAGACCACCGCCGACTCATCGCTGCGGGGACTGCGGCAGCGATCGTCAAGCTCATCGGCGGCTAGAGAGCAACTTCCACGGCATCTCTCAGGTGCCCGATGGAGCTGGGGAAACCCGACGTTCGAGCCCGTTTTCGAGATTTTCTGAAAAAAATCTCCGCGTGGACTCCATCAGGTAAGTGACCTGCGAGAACGCGGAACATCATCAAGCATTGCCGCGCTCCATCAGGTTCCGTCACCCCTCCATCAAGCACTTGATGGAGCCCGATCTGATGGAAATCTGATGGAGCACCTGTGGCGCGATGACGGCCCACTTCCGAAAAGGAGCCGTCATGACCACCACAGAACCCTCCGCCTTCACTGCCCTCGACGACGCGTTTACCGCGCTGTCTTCCGGCCCGCGACCGCTCGCCTTCGACGGGCGCGGTGTGCCGGGCCTACCCGACCGGGCGATCCCGTTCAGCGAGCTGCGCGACCGACTGCTCCATCCGTCGACGCCGTACGCGACTCGCGACGCGGTGATGGCCGTGCTCGTCACGAATGCGAAAGAGCACGGCGGCGCAGCGACAATCGGGCTCGCCGGAGTGCTGCTGCCCGGCCTTCGCCGCGCCGCCCACCCGTTGGTGCGCGCCTGCCCTGAGCGGGCCGCCGACGTCGAGGCCGACATGCTTGCGGCGCTTCTGTCAGCGGTCGCGCGCGTGTCGCCGCGGCGACATCGGCTGGCTGGCCATCTCGTCGGTGCTGCGATCACCGCGGCACAGCGCGCCGTGCGCGAGGAGCTTTCCGAGCAGGGTCGGCTGACTCACGCGTCGCACGCCTTCCCACCGCACCGCCCCTGGGGCCATCCCGACCTCGTTCTTGTCGACGCCGTCCTCGAAGGCGTCATCTCGGCCGATGACGCGGAGCTGATCGGCTCGACGCGGCTCGACGACCAGAACCTGAAGCAGGCAGCTCGCGCTCGCGGCATCACCCACGCCGCGGCACGTCATCGTCGAAGCCGCGCCGAGCGGCGGCTCGTCGAGTACCTCGCGAACGGCTCAGTCCTTCCCGACGACGCGACAGACGAGACGCGGTTTGGCACACCTCGCGTTGGCACAAAGGGCCTCGCGATCTCCATTCCACAGGTGCAGAACGTCCGCGACAGGGAGGCCGACCCGACCGGAGATCCGAGTCGTGTCGGAGCTTCATCTCGAACAAGCGAACCGAGGAGGTGAGCGATGCCCACATGGTCGAGTCGACCGCCCTGCCCGAACGCTTCACCACTTCCCGAAAGGAGAACTCCGCTGACCCCTCACCCAACTTCTGAACCTGACGCTCGGCGACCGAGCGGCATTGAACATCCGAATCCTCGACGCACCGACCGCGCCACGCCGTATCTGTTCGCCATCGTGCTCGGCGTCTTTGTCACTCTCGTCGTCGCGTCGCCTGCCGATGCGGCGACTGCCGCACCGAGCCTGTCATCAGTGATCGGCTCATTGACCGATTGGCTCGTCGGGATTCTGGCGGGCCTCGCGACGTTGTTCCTCACGCTCGCCGGTATCCGCTACCTGACCGCCGGTGGCGACCCGGTCCAAGTCGAACGGGCGAAAACCGCGCTGCGCTCAGCGATGATCGGTTACGCGCTCGCCGCACTTGCGCCACTTCTCGTCTCGATCCTCCAGTCGGTCGTCGGCGGATGAGCGCGACTCGAACGCACCGAGGCGTGCGACGAGCACTTCGCGCACTTGTCATCGCGGCTGGCCTCGGTTTTGGCGCGGTGTTCTTCCTTGGCGGAACTGCGAGTGCGGCGACCACGGAATCGACGACCACGACGATCGCGACAACGACGCCGACCGTTCCGCCGATCGGTGTCGGCGTGACGATCCCTGGCGCGACGGGATCGGTTGGCACCGGCCCGGGCACGGCAGCGCCGACGACCTCCGGCGGCTGTGGGCTACTCGACGTCTCCTGCCACGTCACCTCGGCGATCGACAACTGGTTCAAGGACCTCGTCACCTCCGCGCTCGATCCCGTGCTCGCGTTGCTCGGTCACACACTTCTTGCAACGCCGAACGTCACCGCGGGACAGGTCGGCTCGCTCTGGGCGATCACCGCCGCGATCGCGAACAGCCTCGTCGTCCTCCTGGTCTTGATCGGTGGAGCGATCGTCATGAGCCACGAGACGCTGCAGACGAAGACCACCGCGAAGGACCTCGCGCCGCGCATCGTTATTGGCGTCATCGCAGCGAACGCGAGCCTCGCTGTTGTTGGCCTCGGGATCGGGGTTGCGAACGCGCTCGCTGCGGCACTGCTCGGTGGTGGCGTCGATCCCGCGAACGCGACGAATGCGCTCGATAGTCTCGTCAACTCGTCGCTCTCGACCGGCGGCATCTTCCTTGTCTTGATGGGCCTCGTCGCCGCGGTGCTCGCGGTCGTGCTCGTCGCGACCTATGTGATCCGCGTCGCGCTGTTAACGCTGCTCGTTATCGCTGCGCCGCTCGCGCTCATCTGCCATGTGCTCCCCGAGACCGAAGGCATGGCGAAGCTGTGGTGGCGAGGCATTGCCGGGCTCTTCGCCATCCAGCTTGCGCAGTCGCTCGTCCTCATCACGTCACTACGGATCTTCTTCGCGACCGGCGGCAGTGCAACCCTCGGGCTCGCTTCGTCGGGCGGCCTCGTCGACGTGCTTGTCGCGTGCTGCCTGTTGTGGGTGCTCGTCCGCATTCCCTCGTGGGTCTCGCGCAAAGTCTTCGCTGGCTCCGGGCACTCCGCGCTCGGCAAAGGCGTGAAGACCCTCCTCGTCTACCGCGTCGTCCGCGCGGGGATCGGAGCCCTCGGATGAGCCGCCTCGATCACTCCAGCGACGCCGACGTTCGTGTCCGCATCCCCGCCGACACCGATCGACCCGACCGGCTCCTCGCCGGGCTCACCGCGCGCCAGCTTGTCCTCCTCGCGGTGCCAGCCGTCGCGCTGTGGGTCGCATGGGCGGCACTTCGTCGTCACGTCCCGCTCCTCGTCTTCGGCGCGGCAGCGGTTCCAATCGCGATTGCGGCTGGCGGCCTCGCGCTCGGTCGGCGTGACGGGCTTGGCTTTGATCGCATCATCACCTTGGCGCTGCGCCATCTCACCGGGCCCAGACGCTTCGTGCCCGCGCCGGACGGGGTGGCCGCTGCACCCGCCGTGCTCGGTGTCACAACGGGGTCACTGCCCGCCGCGCTCCAGTTGCCGGTGGAAGGCGTACGTGGCGATGGAACGCTCGACCTCGGACAGGACGGCACCGCTTTGATTTGCCGGGCAGTTGGGGTGAGCTTCGCACTTCGAACCGCGAGCGAACGCTCCGGCATGGTCGCCGCGTTCGCTCGCTACCTGAACGGGAGCGGTGGTCCTCTCGAGATCGTCGTGCGCGCCGAGCCGGTCGACCTTCGTCCGGCGATCGCGCGTCTGCGTGACGCGGCAGGTGGGCTTCCACATCCCGCGCTCGAAGCCGCGGCGCTCGACCATGGGGACTTCCTCGCCGAGCTCGCAGCGACGCGCGATCTCCTCCAGCGCGAGGTGCTCGTCGTCTTCCGTGATCCGGCTCCGGCCGGAGACGCCGCATCGCCAAAGTCCGAAGCGGGGAAGAGTTCGGGTGCGCCGGGGCGGTTGCGCCGCCGTGCCGCTGACGCGCAAGGCGCGCTGGCTGCGGCGGGCGTGCAGCTGCGCGTCCTCGATCGGAGCGAGGTTGCAACTGTCCTTACGGCGGCGCTCGACCCGCTTGCGCCTCGCCGACCGGTGCCGAGCGCGCTCGGAGACGAGCCGGTCCACGGAGCGTTAGCCGCACGGCTTGCGCCGAACCCCATCGAAGCCGAAGGAGGCGACCGATGAAGCGAACACCGTTTCGAGCGCGCCGGAGTGGCGCGCCAAGCCCGTTGCTCCGCCCGTCCGCGATCGAGATCCGTCCCCGCGATCTTGTCCTCGGCGACGGCTACTGCCGAACTTTTGCCGTCACCGGCTACCCGCGCGAGGTGGGCTTGGGCTGGCTTGCGCCGCTCCTTTCCGACCCGGGCCGTCTCGACGTCGCGCTGCACGTTGAACCGATCGCGCCCGAGCTTGCCGCGTCGGGACTGCGCCGCCAGCTCGCCGCGTCTCGAATCAGACCGCCGCATCGATGCGGCGAAGGGTCGACTTCCCGATCCCGCAGTTGACGCCGCGGCGGAAGACGCTCGCGACCTTGCGAGTCGCCTTGCTCGCGGCGAAGGAAAGCTCTTTCGCTCCGGCTGCTATGTGACAGTCCACGCGAAGAGCGCGACCGCTCTCGACGCGGAGTGCACGCGGGTGCGCGCGCTTTGCTCATCGATGCTGCTCGACGTCGTCCCCGCGACCTATCGCGCGCTGCAAGGCTTTTCGACGACGCTTCCACTCGGGATCGACGCGCTCGGGCTGCGACGCACGATGGACACCGACGCGCTCGCCGCGTCGTTCCCTTTCACCGCGACCGACTGCGCGTCTCCAGACGGCGTGCTCGTCGGCCTCGACCTCGCGGCAACTGGCGCATCGTCCCTCGCCGGAGGCGGCGCGGGCGCAGGCATTGTCACGTGGGACCGATTCGCGCAGGCCAACCACAACGCCGTCATCCTCGCCCGCTCCGGTTCGGGCAAGTCCTACCTCGCGAAGCTTGAAGCGTTGCGCTCGCTCTATCGCGGGATCGACGTCCTCATCGTCGACCCCGAGGACGAGTACCGCCGCCTTGCTGAGGCAGTCGGCGGGGCTTACCTTCACCTCGGCGCGCCAGGTGTGCGAGTCAACCCGTTCGACTTGGCTCCGGGACCGGACGCGTTGACGCGCCGAGCGCTGTTCATCCACACGCTCTTGGCGGTACTGCTCGGCAAACTCGATCCTGCTGAGACTGCCGCGCTCGACCAAGCGGTCCTTGCCGCCTACGCAAAGGCGGGGATCACTGCCGATCCGCGTACGCATCTGCGTCCGGCACCGATCCTCGCCGATCTCGCACGGACGCTTCTTGCGACGAATGAATCGGTCGCGGCGTCACTCGGCTCACGGCTGTCGCCGTTCGTCTCCGGCAGCTACCGCGGGCTTTTCGACGGGCCGACGACGACACGTCCCGACGGCCACCTCGCCGTGTTCAGCCTTCGCGATCTGCCCGACGAGCTGAAGGCCGCGGGAACGCTGCTCACCTTGGACGCGATCTGGCGTCGCGTTGTCGATCCGACGACGCGACGACGTCGGATCGTCGTCGTCGACGAGGCGTGGCTCCTCATGCGCGAAGGCGAGGGCGCGTCGTTCCTCTTCCGCATGGCGAAGTCGGCACGTAAGCACTGGTGCGGCCTCACTGTCGTTACCCAGGACGCGGCGGACCTGCTCTCCTCGCCTCTCGGCCAAGCCGTCGTCGCCAACGCGGCGACGCAGATCCTCCTTCGCCAGGCACCACAGGCAATCGATGCGCTCGCCGAGAGCTTCGGGCTCTCGGCTGGCGAGCAGACGTTCCTCCTCTCCGCCGGTCGCGGCGAAGGGCTCCTGCTCGGCGGTGCGGAAGTGCGCGTTGCGTTTCGCACCGTCGCCAGTCCTGCCGAGGACGCGCTCGCGACGACGGACCCCGCGGCACTCGCCGTCCTCGATGACGACGAACCCGACCTCTTGTGACCGATCCAATTCCCCTATCGACACGCTCGAAAGGACTTTACGTGGCTGCATCACCGATACCGATTTCACCGCCGACTCATCGCCCGAACGGTGTGCTTGTTCGCGTTGCGGCCAACCCTGGCGCTGTCTTCCATCGCGTCGTCCATACCACGCTCACCCACCTCGACCATGCCGCGCCTGTGCTGCACCACGCGCTCGTGCCGCTCGTCGCGATTGTCACCGTGATGTTCGCGCTCGGCATCGCAGCCCTTTTCGCCCAGCGCGCCGGGTGGCGGCGCGGTGGGCACTTCATCGAGATTGCGCCACCGGCACACCCCGACCCGCGTGGCGGCCTCGCCTGCTGGCGGATGCTTGCTCCACTGCTTACTGGACGTCACACCCTCGGCGGACGACGTCCGCCCGTTGCCTTCGAGTGCGTGGGCGACGAAGGCGGCCTCACGATCGGGCTCTGGACCTCGAAGACGCTCTCGGCCCAATCGGTGATCGAGACGGTCGAATCGGCGTGGCCCGGCGCACGTGCGATCGTCAGCGAAACCCATGAGCTCGCGACTCGTCACGATGGCCGTCGCGTCGGTGGCAGCCAGGCGCGCCTCGGCGCCGCGGAGTGGTTCGCGCTCGGCGGCACCGATCCGTCATCCGGCGATCCGTTGCGTGCCGTATTCGCTGCGCTCGTCGACGGTAGCGGAAGCGGCCGTGCGATGTTCCAGGTGCTTGCCCGTCCCGCCGCGGGAAAGCGCGTCACACGGGCTCGGGCCGCAGCACGGTCGCTCCGACGAGGCGAGCCGACGAGTGGTGCTGGCGCGACCAGTGGCATAGGCAGCGCGGTCGGGTCGCTTGCCCGTTTCGCTGCCGGACGCAATGCGCCGACGCGCTCGTCGAGGAACGATCCGCTCGCGGAGAGCGACGTGCGCGTCGTCACCGAGAAGGTGAACAACCCGCCGCACTTCGAGGTCGCCGTTCGCTACGCCGTCGAAGGCGAGCCGGGCCGCGTTGGTCGGCGCATCCGTCGCCGTCGCCTCCGTCAGCTTGGCGCGGCGCTTGGACTCTTCACGGGTCGCAACCATCTCGTCGGACGCGCGCTGCTGCGCGCTGCTGGAGTGCTGCGCAACCGGAGGGTTCATCGCGGCTTTCTCTGCTCGGCCCCCGAACTGGCCGCGCTCGCGCATCTGCCGGAGGAGCCACCGGCGTACGGGATGCGCGGCGCACCGGCGCGCACGGTGCTCCCTCCGCGCAACGTCAGCGGCGGAGGAGCCAACTCTGCGACATGGGAAGCGGGGGAGGTGGACGACGTTGCGTGAGCGCAGTTTTTCCTTCATTCGGTCACGGCGCGCTGCCCCTGCCACGGCATCTGACGCCACAGCATCCGCCGATGCATCGACGGCGATCGCGCCACAACCTGACGCGTCGTCGGTCGGTGATAGCTCCAAGCCACCGCCACCCAACCGTCCCCCCAGTGACCAACGCCACCTTCGGCTCGTGCCGCCCAACGAGCCGCGTCGGTTTACGCCGAAGGCGCTTGGACACGCAGAGCGCGGTCCGCTGCGTCGCGTCGCACTCACGGTTCCCGACGCTCGTCATCACAGCCACGTAATCGGCGCGACCGGTTCGGGGAAGTCGACGCTGCTCGTCAACCTGATCCTCGCCGACGCGCGCGCGGGGCGTGGCGTCGTCGTTTTGGACCCGAAGGGCGACCTTGTGACCGACGTGCTCTCTCGTCTGCCTGAGTCCGCAGGGAAGCGCCTCGTGCTGATCGACCCCGCTGAGACGATGGCACCACCATCGCTCAACGTGCTCGACACGAAGGGGCGCGATCCCGACCTCGTCGCCGATCAGGTGACCGAGGTCTTCCATCGGCTCTACGCGGCGTTCTGGGGACCGCGCACCGAGGATGTGCTCCGCTCGGCGTGCCTCACGCTCGCGCGTCGTCCCGGCACGACCCTCGCTCATGTACCCCTCCTCCTCCAGAACGCCCACTATCGAACGAGCCTCACCGCGCACCTCACCGACACTGAAGGGCTCGGAGGCTTTTGGAGCTGGTACGAGCAGCTCAGTGATGGTGCGCAGGCAAACGTCGTCGGGCCAGTACTGAACAAGCTGCGCGCCGTACTGACGCGCCGGTTCACCGCCGACCTGTTCGGCTCGACCAGCTCGACGTTCTCGCTTGCCGAGGTGCTCGACGGCGGCATCCTGTTATGCCGACTGCCGAAGGGCGTGATTGGCGAAGACACGACACGGCTCGTCGGTTCGCTGCTGCTCGCCGCGCTCTGGCAGGCGGCAACGCGCCGTGCCGAGTTGCCCGAAGCGCGCCGCCTCGACGCGGCCGTCTATGTCGACGAGTGCCAGAACTTCCTCCATCTGCCTGGCTCGCTCGACGACGTGCTCGCCGAGGCTCGCGGTTACCGCCTCGCGCTGACGCTCGCACACCAGCACCTCGGTCAGCTCCCGCGGGAGATGTCCGACACGGTGGCGGCGAACGCGCGCAACAAGGTCTTTTTCACGGTGAGCCCCGACGACGCCCGCGTGCTCGCACGCCATGTCGGTCCCTATCTCACCGCGGAGGATCTCGCGCATCTCGACCGCTATCAGGTGGCGTGCCGACTCGTCGCGGACGGCCGGGACACCCACGGCTTCACCCTCGCTACCGAGCCGGTTCCACCGATCACCGACGATCACTCGGCGGCGCTGCGCGAGGCAGCACGTCGTCGCGGCCGGAGCCACACCGAGCGCGAACGGGAGCGCCTTACCCGCCGCTACGCCGCCGAAGGGCGGACCGGAGACCGCGGCATCGAGGGAGCACGACCGGGCGCCTTCGGCAGTTCGGACGACGTCGTTGGGGAGTCCTGATGGATACCGAGCTGGCCGCTGCGGAACTGCGGCTCGGACGTGATGGAGCGATGTGGCGTTCTCGATGTGCTGTCGGTCTCCAGGCCGTCTCCAGGCGGTCGGCTGTCGTGCTTTGGGACCGCCTGGAGACAGCTTTTCCTCTAGCGCGAACCGGCACGAGGTTGGCGCTTTCGGCGCTCCCTATCAAATCCCGACATTAAGGGGTGATGTTCTTGATTCCTTTTTCTCCTTCTGATGGCCGCAGCGCCTCGGCTCGGCTGTTGCCGATGCCGAGCCGCCTTGCGGCATCGTTCGACTCTGTTTCACCTCGCCGTATCGATCCGCTTGCAGTTCTTGCTCTCCTCTCGAAGAGAGATCGAACGGTCATCTCCCTCCTCGCTGAGCACGAGGTCCTGACGACCGCGCAGCTCGCGACGCTGTGCTTTCCTCGTCTCGACACCGCGCAGCGACGGCTCCTTCGTCTGACGAAGCTCAAGGTGCTCGACCGTTTCCGTTGGCGATTGCTGCGTGGTTCGGAGTCCTGGCACTACACGCTCGGGCCGATCGGTGCGGCGCTTGCCGCGGCAGCCCGCGATGTGGATCCGCCGACACCGGCCACGGTGAGAAAGCGCGTGCTCCGTCTCTCGCAACGTCCTCAGCTCGACCACCTCGTCGGACTGAACGAGTGGTTCTGTCGTCTTGCCACCGAGGCGCGTGAGATTGGCGCGGGCCGCGAGGCACGCCTCGCGCAGTGGTGGGGCGAGCGGCACTGTGCCGAGCAGTACGGCGCGATCGTTCGTCCTGACGCGGCAGCCACGTACATCGAGGACGAGCGACGCGTCGACTTCTTCTTCGAGTACGACAACGGGACCGAGACGATCGGGCGCGTCACCGCCAAGCTCACCCGCTATGGCGAGCTTGGCGAGGCGGGCGGCCCGAAGGTGCCGGTCCTTATCTGGTGCGACTCGGCGGTGCGCGAGCGCCACCTCGCCGACGCGATCGCGCGCGAGCGCGGGGCGGGCTTTCCCTCTCGCATCACGGTCGCGACCGGTTGTGGTGAGGTCACCGCGGCGCTCGGTATCGGGCTCGCAGCAGTCGTGTGGTGGGTTCCTGGCGAGGTCACGCGGCGATGCCTCGTCGATCTCGCCTCGCCGAACGGTGACATGACCCTCGACGACACGCGAAACGATGACGTCGAGGGCATCCCTTCGTGGGAGACGTGACGGAGCACCTCGGGCGAACGATCGCGATCGGCGTCGCGGGCTTCGTGCTCACGGTCATCCTCGTCGCGAGCGCGGCTGCCGGTGGTCTCGCCGGTGCGATCACCGGCTCACTCGGCGGCACAGTATCCGCAAGCCCGACGACGATCCCTCCTGAGTACCTCACTGCTTATATGGCGGCGGCCGCGAGCTGTCCTGGCCTCTCCTGGTCGGTGCTCGCCGCGATCGGCACCGTCGAGTCCGACAATGGGACCTCGACAGCGCCCGGTGTTGCCTCCGGTGCGAACTCAGCCGGTGCCGAAGGACCGATGCAGTTCGAGCCGGCGACCTTCGCGGAGTACGCGCAGCCGGTGCCTCCGGGCGGGGCAGTACCACCGAGCCCGTATGACGCGCTCGACGCGATCTACGCCGCTGCGCGGCTGCTCTGCGCGAATGGCGCTTCCGGTGGTGTGGACTTCACCGCTGCCATCTATGCCTATAACCACTCCATCAGCTATGTCGCCGACGTACTCGACCTCGCGAATGCGTACGCAAGCGAGGGCGTGCCTTCGGGAGCGACTGGTCTGTAGAAGTTGGTCGCTTGGCCTTCCTCTTTGGTGAACGGGGAGGTAGGTCTGGACAGGTGATGCGGGCGGACGCGTGATGGCGATCGAGAAGGACAACCGCGCGATTCGGCGGGTGATCGCGCTGCTCGACGCGGATGAGAACCAAGCCCTCGTCTGGTGTAACGAGGACGGTGCGCCGGTGCTCATCATCGTGATCGATTCGCACGAAGAGCCCGCGCACACGGTCACGCTTGCGGTGCGCGAGACGACCGAAGGTGGCGACAGGTAGGCCGCTGCATAAGGTGTGCTGCCCAGTGCGCCCCTTTCGCGGAGGATGACGGGAGCCGTCGCTCTGCTCCCTGAAGTAGCGGGAGGCTGGCCCAACTGCTGACCCCTTCCTCATGCCTCAAACGTGCCTCAAACCGACGGTATCCGAGAGGATCACCGACGATCGCAGCTGGATTCGAGCGCGACTGACAGTGCCTTGGTCATGGTCCATGGTGTACTAGGTTCCTAGGATACCTGGAGAAAAAGAAATGATCGAATTTCATCTCGACGCACGCTCGGGCATGGCGCCGTATCAACAGGTCGTCCAACAGGTCCGTCATGCGCTCCGACTTGGGCTCCTCGTTGTGGGTGACCAGCTTCCGACCGTTAAGGAGGCGGCGACAAGCCTCACGATCAACCCGAACACGGTGTCGAAGGCGTATAAGGAGCTGGAGCTCCTCGGTCTCGTCGCTGCCCGGCCGGGAATCGGCATCTTCGTAACGGCGACACTCAGCAACGACTCGCTAGCGGCGCACGGACCACTGCGCCAGAGCTTGCAACGTTGGGTGACCCAAGCGCGACGAGCTGGCCTAGACGATGAAAGCATCGACGCCCTCTACAAGGAGTGCCTTCGGTCCTCCGCCGCGGAGGACGTAGCGTGACCGCGG
Source organism: uncultured Acidimicrobiaceae bacterium (assembly GCA_963725355.1). GTDB lineage: Bacteria > Actinomycetota > Acidimicrobiia > Acidimicrobiales > Bog-793 > Fen-455. The sequence continues at coordinate 619,694 of CAVRYE010000011.1, read as the reverse complement.
TCATCGAGGCGAACGGACTCGGCAAGCGATACGGCCACAAGTGGGCGCTCTCGGAATGCACCCTCGCGATCCCCGACGGCAAGGTCGTCGGGCTCGTCGGCCCAAACGGCGCTGGAAAGACCACGCTGCTCCACCTCTCCGTCGGCCTCTTGCAACCGAGCGCGGGGTCGATCTCCGTGCTCGGAGGAAGACCGGGCACTACCGCGACCCAACTCGCCCGCGTTGGTTTCGTCGCCCAAGACACCCCGACTCGCGCTGGGTTTTCCATCGCCGATCACCTGCGTTTCGGTAGGTGGATGAACCCGAACTTCGACGCGAAGCTCGCCAACGAGCGGATCGAGAGCCTCGGACTCGATCTCCGCCAGAAGGCAGGCAAGCTCTCGGGTGGTCAGCGCGCACAGCTTGCACTCACGCTCGCGATAGCCAAACGTCCGGAGTTGTTGGTGCTCGACGAGCCGGTTGCCAGTCTCGATCCCCTCGCTCGGCGCGAGTTTCTTCAAGGCGTGATAGCGGTCGTTGCCGACTCCGGCACGAGCGTGATCCTCTCCTCGCACCTTGTGGCCGATCTCGAGCGGGTCTGTGACTACCTCGTCGTCGTCGTTAACTCGCGCGTGCAGGTCGCTGGCGAGATCGACGAGCTGCTGGCTTCACACCACCGACTGACCGGACCTCGCCACGAACGCGCCGCGCTTCCACGCGACCAGCAGCTCGTCAACGAGAGCCACACCGATCGTCAAAGCACGATCGTCGTCCGGACCGACGACCCGATCCTCGATCCTGCATGGACGGTCGAGCAGTTGGACCTCGAAGACCTCGTCCTTGCCTACATGACCGGAGCTGCGGCACAAGACCGCCGCCCGAAGTTGGGAGTCCGCTCGTGATCCGCCTGGCGCTGCGTGAGTTCAGAACCGAGGGGATCGTCGGCTTCGCGCTCCTCATCGCTCTTGGCGTCCTACTTCTCGTCACCGGGATTCACGTCGTCAACGTGAACGACGCATTCCAAATCGCCTGCCGCAAAGCACACTCTTGTTCTTCGACGCCGAACCCAGTGCTCACCGTCGAAAATCCGTTGCAACACGCCCTGCCACTCATTGCGATGGTTGCGCCTGCGCTCATCGGGATTTTCATCGGAGCACCGCTCATCGCCCGCGAGGTCGAGACCGGCATCTTTCGCCTCTCCTGGACCCAGAGCGTCACCCTCCGCCGCTGGCTCGCGGTGAAGCTCGGGGTCGTCGGCCTCGCCTCGATGGTGATTGGCGGGCTCCTGATGTGGATGGTCGACTGGTGGCTCAGCCCGATCGACGCGGTGAACATGAACCGCTTCGGCCTGTCCAGCTTCGGCTACCACGGTGTCGCCCCAATCGGGTATGCGGCGTTCGCCTTCGCACTCGGCGCGACCGCAGGCGCGCTATTGCGCCGGACGGTCCCGGCGATGGGCGCGACGCTCGCGGGATTTGTCGGTGCGCGTCTCGCGGTCACCTACTGGATTCGACCGAATTTTGCCTCACCGCTATACGAAACCGTCCCACTTCCGATCAATGAGGGAGGCGTCTCGTTCGCCCCCGGGGCCACCGAGGGCTTTAGTCCGCCTGGGGTGAGCGTTTCGAACGGGTGGGTCTACTCGACCGAGGCCGTGAACAAGGCTGGACATGCACCGACGGCCCACTACCTGCTGAACGCGTGTCCGGCATTCTTCAACCAGGCCCCGCAACCTCCCCCTACGGGCAGGAAATCTACAGCGGGAAATACCGGCGTGACCCTGTTCAACAACTGTGTCGACAAGCTCTCTCGAACGATTCACACGCTCGTCGCCTATCAACCTGGCAGCCGCTTCTGGCCGTTCCAGTGGGCCGAGATGGGGGTCTTCCTCGCGGCTGCGGTCGCGCTTTGCGGGCTTACGTACTGGTGGCTACGACGTCAGTACGCATGAATCCGCTGATGCGCAGCATTGCCGCGGCGGTCGCTGCCCGACTTCACCGGGAGCAGTCGAGCCCAAACCCCATTGGAGGGACAGTGATCAAGACCCTCCTCGCCGCCGCGGCCGCGACCGGCCTGACTGTCGTATGCAGCTATGGGCAGTCCGCCCCCGCCAGCGCCACGATTACCAGACCTGGTACCGCCGCCCGGCCGCCAGCCTTGACGGCGGACTGCGTGACGCAGACACCGGCTTGCGATACGCCGCGGGTCATCGACACCGCCTACGGCATCCAGCCGCTGCTGCACCGCGGCATCGACGGCCGCGGCGTCACGGTAGTGCTGCCCGAGGAGGCCCAGACAGCGCCGGAGCAGCCACCGGGGGGCGCTGGCAGCGACATCCGACAGGACCTGGCGGACTTTGACAGCCGGTTCGGGCTGCCTCCGGCACCGATCCAGGTCATCACCACCCTGGCCGGGCCGGGCGCCTTGCCGTGGTTGGCCGGCCAGGAGGAGGCATCGGCCACCCAGATGGTGCACGCCATCGCCCCCGACGCCACCATTGTCGAGCTGCTGATCGACCCGGCGGACATAGACAGCCCGGCGAAATACGCTGCCCTATTCCCTGCGCTGGTCCGGATCGCGGTCCGCCACCACGCAGACGTGGTCTCAGGTGGCGGCGGCGACGGTGAGTACCAATTCACCAGCGTGGAGGCCGCAGCCATCAATTCGGCGCTGAAGTACGCCGCCACCCGTCACGTCACCTGGGTCGCCGGCACCGGCGACAGCGGCGTGATTGGCCCGTTGAATTCCGTCGTCGGCTCGTCCAGGCAGGTATTGAAGGACGTCATCCTGCCCGGGTCCGATCCGCTGGTGCTCACAGTGGGCGGCACTACCCTGACCGCGAACCCGGTCACCGGCGCGTACATCAGCGAGACCGCGTGGAACACCCCGCCTGTTCTCGGAGCGAAAGATGAGCATTCAGAGGCTTCGGGTGGCGGGTTCAGCCATCTATTCTCCCGGCCTGCCTACCAGGATGGCGTACGCGGCATCGGCGCCATGCGGGGTGTACCTGACGTCGCCGGGGACGCTTCGCAGGACGCGAACATCGCATACGCGCGCGCCGCGCCGGGCGGCACCTACGAGCTCACGTCGGACTCCGGCGTCAGCGCGGCCACCCCGTTCTGGGCCGGGCTGATTGCGCTGGCCGACCAGGAAGCTGGCCACCCGCTTGGATTTGTCAACCCCGCCATCTACCGGATCGCCCGAGGCCCGGCATACCACACGGCGTTTCACGACATCACCATTGGCAACAACACGGCAACCTACAACGGGGTCACCATCGCCGGCTACAAGGCCGGACCCGGCTGGGACCCGGTCACGGGCTGGGGTACCCCCAACGCCCAGGTCCTCATCCCTCTTCTCGCCCGCTGACCCAGCTGGCATCCGTGTTGTATGGGCACACAGAACGACGACCACGGTTTGCTTTTTGATGCCTATTCGGCACTCTTACCGCCCTCATTCACTCATCGAACGAAGACGGCAACCTCGACTTGGTGGCGACGACTGACAGCACGGTGATTGTGCTCGGGCAACCCGGCAGGCTCGTCCGAGTGCGCGTCTCATCGCGCGAACGACTTCGTTCAACGAATCTGGGTGCTGGATCGCAGCCGTTCGAGCTTCTGCGCCGCCTGCTTGTCAACCTCCGGCAAGAGGTGGCCATACCGGTTATAGGTGACGAGAGCTGAACGCGCGGTCATGTCCGAGCGCCGCTACTTCTCATGACAATCAACTTCTACGGTGCTCGTGACATCCTTGGTCACCGTCACCGGTTTCGTGGCATGGCACTCTGCATTGCCTCCCTCGTACTGCGGACTCCGCGCCGAGACCGTGTAGGTCCCCACGACAGTGTGCGCCGTAAATCGACCGTCGGCACCGACGGTGACGGTCAGAATCCCCCCGTTTGACGTGGTAGCGGTGATCGTTCCGCTAAGCGGGCGAGGGCTCGCACCTTGCGGCCCACCCACCGCCTGGAGCGTGCCGGTCAGCGTCCCGTTGGTCCACGACCGTGGCGTCAAATCACTGACTGCCTTCGCCGCTCCGATCCCGATTACCGCGAGGGCGACCACGATCACCGACACCCGACGGACGGTCTTACTGTGGTCGTGCGTTTTTGCTCCTTCTCGTCCTGCGCTCATGCTGCGCGACGGCGAACAAGCAACACGGTCACGACGACGAGCAGCGTGGACAGCGCGAGAAGCCAACCGCCTTCGATCCACTGCATCGGCCAGAAGTGGCTGACCGGCTGATAATCGGACAATTCCGTATAGCCGTGTCGGAGCAGGCAGGACGTTGGACTGAGGGCTCCTGACGAGGAGCTGATGCCGCGACCTCCACTAGAGGAAACAAAGGACGAAGGGCAGAGCTGCGGGAGTAGACCGAGCGGGATTCTGCTTCCGAAAACGGTCCTGCCTGCCTTGGTCCACCACTGGCTGGTGATCCACGCCGAGCCGGGAATGTTCGTGTTGATCGCGACCGACGCCGCTAGGTAGTGCTCGCGGAGAACATTCGCCGCCAGGAGGGCGAATGCGGCATAGGCGGCGAGGGTGGCGACGATCGCTGGCACGATGCGACGGATGAGCATGCCCGCAAGGACGCCGATCGCGAAGGCGAGGAGCGTCCAGGCGGCGAACGACACCCCGCGAAGGTCGAACAGCCCAGGAGAGAGCGGACTTGCCCCGGAGATGAGGTCGGGGTTCGGCGTCGAGAGGTAGGGCTGGTAGTACCAGGACAACAACATGCTGAACGCTCCGGCGACCGTAGCCACCACGATCCCGAGCACGACGAGCTTGGCGGCCGCCCAGCGCCATCGGCCGAAGCCCTGAGTCCAGGCGTAGCGGAAGGTGCCGGTCTCGAACTCGCGGGCCAACACGATTGGTCCGACGAATGCGCCGATCAGCGCCGGAATCGGCTGGAGGACGAAGCCGCCCTTCAAGAATGTGTTCGTGGTCTCGAACTCGATGATCAGGTTCGAGCAGGCGGTCGAGTTTGACGGATGGCACGCAATTGCCAAAGCGTACGCATGGTGCAGCGAAAGCCCCGCGATCCACAGCCACACCGACAGGGCTCCAAGGAACACCACTACGCCGGCGAGAGCGACCCGGTGATGCCGCCAGATGACCCAACCCATTCGATGCCAAGGCACTGGTCGCAGATGGGCGTCTTGCTCAAGACGGGTAGGCAAGGTGAGTGCGGTCATTTCGCGAACTCCGATCGATCGCCGCGGCTCGGTCCCGGCAGCGCTGCGGCCTCGGGCTCACGCAGATAGGCAATATTCAGTTCCTCCAGGGTGATGGGCCGTGTCTCCCATCCCGGAGGGACCGGATCGGAGGTGCCGTCGCAGCGAACGCGAACATGCACCCGCGACGCGTCTTGGCTGGCGTGCACGACGTTCCAGTGCTTTGCGTAGCGCTCGTACTCGGAGACCGGGCCGGTGAGGACACGGTGATGGGCGAGAAGATCGTCGACCTCCCCGACCACCTGCACGCGACCACGCGATAGCAGCACGAGGTAGTCACAAACCCGTTCGAGGTCGGCGAGGATGTGGGAGGACAACACTACCGAGAGGCCGTCGTCCGCGACCGCTGCCATCACCGTCGCCATGAAATCGATCCGGGCCAGCGGATCGAGCGAAGCCATCGGCTCGTCGAGCACGAGGAGCTGCGGCCTTCGCGCGAGCGCCAGCGTCAACGCGAGCTGCGCCTGCTGGCCGCCCGACATCTCTCCCGCCTTCTGTCGAAGTGGAATGCCGAGCTCGCCGAGGCGCTGTTCCGCGTAAGCCTGATCAAAGCGACGGTTCAAGTTGCGCGTCTCGTGGATGAGGTCAGCTGCCGACAGGTTCTTATAGAGCGGCGTGTTCTGCGCCACGAACGCGATCCCATCGAGAGCGGCGGGAGAACCGGCGGGGCGACCGCCGAGGACTGTCACCTCACCGCTCGTCGGCAGCGCGAGACCGACCGCGAGGTTCAGCAGCGTCGTCTTTCCAGCGCCGTTCGGCCCGACCAGCGCGACGACGTGTCCCTCGGGGATCGCCAGCGTGCAATCGTGCAGGGCCTTCGTCTGTCCGTAGGACTTGCCGAGCGTGTGGGTCTCGATGATGTTGTTCATGCCACACCCTCCGCGTCGGACCGCGCCTTACCGCGCCGAGAGGCAACGTTCCCGCTGCGCTCACGAAAATCCCGCATCACGTTCACCATGAGCGCATTGATCCCGTCCTCGTCGAGTCCGGCCTCGTCGGCGGACGACACCCAAGAGACGAGCGAGCGCCGAAGCTCGGTTAGCACGGGAAGTGCCACCTGATTGAGCGTCGCCTCGATGAACGTTCCCTGACCGGGCCGTCCGATGGCGAGGCCCTTCATTTCGAGCTCGCGGTACGCCTTCATGACCGTGTTCGGATTGATCGCTAACTGCGCGACCGCGTCGCGGACCTTCGGAAGCTGGTCGCCGGGGGACAGGTAGCCGAGGCGAAGCGCATGTTCGACCTGCTGGACGAGCTGCATGAACGTCGGCACGCCCGAAGTGAGATCGAGGTGGAACTCGATCGACGGGACTTGTTGCTTGCTCTCGTCCTTATCGTCTGTCATAGCACAACGATACAGCCACAAGAGGCTCTGTCAACGTCGGCCCAGCGATCAGCTTGTCGCGTTCCTTCACTCCAAGACCGACCGTTCGGATCACGTCGAGCTCTAACGAATCCCTAACGCTGCGAACGCATGTAGTGGCGGAGCATCCCTGTAGGGTCACTTAAAGTGGCCGGAAGGCTGTGACCGTCCTGGCCGCGAATCTCCGGTCGGGAGGTTCCTACGCCTATGGCCGCTCGTCGGCTTCGGCGAGCGGCAGGCAATACCGAGCGCCGGGTCCTTCAGGAACTGAGATGTGCCACCCGCAGCGCTCACGCGTGCCGCAGTCTGTCTGCTCGCGGTGTCTATTGCGACCGTCGCTCTCGTCGTGGCCGGGTGCTCGAACACGGCAGCCGGGCCTACGACAACGACGAACTCGCTTCCCGCTGCCTCCACGAGCACGACCTCCCCGACGAGCACCACCACGGCAACAAGCGCGGAGGACGCCGCCGTCCTCACCGCCTACCGAGCGGCGACCGTGGCCTTCGAGGCGGCGCAGGCAACGGCAAACCCGTCGAGCCCAGCGTTGCCCGCGACAATGGTCAACCCCGTCCTCGAACAGGTGAAGAAGAACCTCGTCTCCGACGAGGTGGGAGGCATCGTTGGCAGGGGAACATCGACACTGAATCCGCACGTCGCTTCACTCACGGCGACGACAGCCATCGTGCTCGACTGCGTGTTCAGCAAGGACCTCCTCGTCTACAAGAAGACGGGCAAGCAGGTGCCGCCCGTCACGAAGCCGGAGCATGACGGCGTGCGCGCCACGCTGGTCCTCGACGGCTCGACCTGGAAGCTCGCGCAGCAGACGATCACGGAGGGACGATGCCCCGCCGGTTACTGATCGGGGCCGCGGTCGCTCTCGTTTTGTCCCTCGCGGGATCGTCTGTCGCGTCGGCCTCGGACGGCTGGGGGCAAGGCGGCACCGGCAAGCACGCGGGCGCACGTACGGGGCGGCGGCGCGGTGACCGTGACGGCGGGTGTGACGCATCATCGCGACCCGTCCGATCCCGCATCGACGCAAACCACGACATCGACCACCGATCCGGCGTCGAGCAATCCGACACCGACCTACACTTGCATCTCTGGGCCGATCAACCTCGTTGGCATACAAGAGTTGCTTGGCGTCGGCGGACCCGAGCCGGGCTACTGGGCCATTACGGAATGCACGGGACCGGGTGCGCCGCCGCCGTCCCAACCTTTCTGGGTCACGACCCAGGCGGACCCAACACCGCCAGCCGCGGCCGCCGCCGCGCCGAGTCCTACGACCGTTGCGCAGCAGGCGGCGAAGACCCTGCATCTCGCATCGCCGACGATTGAGATGGCACCGCCGGAAAACGCCGAGCAGATCGTCGGCGTCGAGGCTTGGCTCTGGGTGAACCCCGCGACGTGGCAGCCCGAGACAGTGAGCGCGACGGTCGACGGTGTAACCGCATCAGCGACGGCGACACCTGAAGAGGTCGTCTGGGACATGGGCGATGGGCACACCGTTACCTGCCAGGGACCCGGCACGCCGTATGACGCGAGCAACCCGAATGCGACGCCGAGCTGTTCCTATACCTGGACGACGCCGTCCGCCTCGCAGCCTTCTGGTACCTACCGCGTGACGGCGACGATCGAGTTCGCGGTCGCATGGAACGCGGCAGGCGCTGTAGGCGGCGGAAACCTCGGGGTCGTGCCTGGCGCAACCGCACAAGCCGAGGTGACCGTTGGTGAGTCCGAGGCGATCAACACGAACGGAACTGCCTAACGACGATAGAGAGGAGCCGCGGTGAGCATCGCGACGCGTGATCCGACGCACGGTCGGTCAAGCAATGGGACGGGTACGAAATGGCGTCCGTCCGCGCCTCGCTTCGGAACACGCGCCGCGCCACCGAACGGCCCGGCGTCGCGTCCATCGATCCGGCGCAATCCGAAGCTCCCACTCGCGACCTTGGGTGTCGCCCTCGTTCTCGGAGGTGCACTCGTCTTTGCCCTCGTGACGATGCATACGGCAACCGGCGATGAGGTGTTGACCGTGACGCACCCGCTACCCGCGGGCAGTGTGCTCAGCGCGTCGGATCTCGGGACGGTGCGGCTCTCCGGTGCGACCTCGCTTGCGCCGATCCCAGCCGCGGACGAGGCAGCCGTGATTGGTCACTCGGTAGCGGTGCCGGTTGTCGGTGGCAGCCTCCTCGCCGAAGGCGATCTCGGTTCATCCTCGTCGCTCACCTCGGGCACCGAAGAGGTCGCCCTTGCGCTCCACGCCGGGCAGTACCCACCGGATCTCACGGCCGGTGCAAAGGTCGACGTGGTTCCTGTGCCTTCTTCGACCGGGCTCGCGTCGTCGTCAGGGATCACCCTTCCGACGAGAGCTCTTGCCGCGACGGTGTCCGCAGTCGGCTTGCCGCCATCGGGCTCCACTGCGAACGTGATCGTCTCGCTCGTCGTGCCTTCGGGTAGCGCAAACGGCGTGCTCGCGCTGAACGCGATCGGAGCGGCGAGCCTCGCCGAGCTTCCAAGCAAGGCGGGGAGCTGAGGATGGGGATTGTCGCGCTTGGCTCGTTCCGCTCGGCCGCGGTGACGACGAGCGCGCTTGCGATCTGCCGTACGTGGCCCGATGAGCGAGCGGTCCTCCTCGCAGAGGTCGACCCGTCCGGCGGGATGCTTGCCGCGAGGATTGGGCTCCGGCCCGAGCCAGGCTTGCAGAGCCTTGCTGCCGACGCGGTGTCGTGGCCTCGGTGCAGGCGCGCTCGACGAGCACGCGCAGGCGCTGTCTGAGCGTGTGGGGGTGCTCCTTGCACCACCTGCTGCGGAACAGGTGCGCGCCGCGCTGACGATGATCGGGGATCTTCCGACGCTCCTGCGCGGCGCGAAGAGTGACGTGGTTTGCGACTGCGGTCGACTGGACCGTGCCTCGCCGGTGTTGTCACTGTTCGGCGCGGTCGACCTCGCATTGCTCGTCGTGCGCGGAGAGCTTGCCGATCTCGACGTGCTCTCGGCCGCGATGGAGCACGGCTCGCTCGATCGTGCGCGACTCGGTGATCGCCTCGGGCTCATGCTCATCTCATCCGGCCCCTACGGCGCGGCCGAAGTGGAGGAGGCCGTTGGCATCCCGGTCGTGGGCACCTTGCCGTATGACCCGAGCGGAGTCCGTGCGATTGTCGCCGAGGCACCGCGTCCCTTCGCATTGCGCAGCGCGTTGCCGCGAGCGGCGCGCACCCTCGCCGCGTCCCTCGCCGAACGCCTCGGCACGGACGAGCGCGCCGTCGAAGACGTTGCAACCGAGGGCGCACCGACTGAGCCGCCGGACGTACCGACGCGACCGGCTGTGCCGGAGCAGATGGTGGAGGTGGCGCGATGAGCATCGACGACCGCGCATTTCCGCATCCGATGGACGCGTCGATGAACGGGCTCCACGGCGCTACGCGGCGCGGCACGAGCGCGCCCTCGGCGCTCGTTGCTGGCATCCGACGCGATGTGCTCGCGCGGCTCACCGAGGAAAACCACGTGAACGAGCGCGAGGACCGCCCGCCGATGACCGAGGCAGAACAGGAGGAGCGGGGGCGAGAGCTGATCAGCGAAGCGCTCAACGCGCACGCACGCGATGCGCTCCGCGGCGGTGCGCCGGTGCTGTCGCCGGAAGAAGAGGATGCCATTGCGCAGCGATGCTTCGACGTGCTCTTCGGACTCGGTCGTCTGCAACCGCTCCTCGACGATTCGTCGATCGAGAACATCAACGTGAACGGTTGCGACCACGTCTTCGTCCGCTACGCGGACGGGACGCGGCGAGCGGGTTGCTCCGATCGCGGACTCGAACGAAGAGCTGCTCGACCTGATGCGCCGCGTTGCGACGCGCTTCAGCACAAACGAGCGCCGCTTCGACCGGGCATCGCCGTTCTTGTCCGCGCAGCACCCGAACGGCGCTCGATTCAGCGCGGTCGGCTATGTCTCGCCGGTGCCGTGCCTCGCTATTCGCCGCCATCGCTATCCGCTCGTGACACTCGACGATCTCATCGACCTCGGCACGATCGACCGGACGCTGCGGAGCCTCTTCGAAGCGTTGATGATCTCGAGGAAGTCCTGCATCATCTCGGGCGGCACCGGCGCGGGGAAGACGACGTTGCTCCGCGCGATGGCGACGGCCATTCCCCCGCACGAACGGCTCGTCACGATCGAGGACTCCTTGGAGCTCGGCCTCGATCGCTACGAAGACCTCCATCCCGACGTTGTCTCGCTCGAAGCACGCGAAGCGAACATCGAAGGCGAGGGCGAGATCACCCTCGCCGAACTCGTCCGCTACGCGCTGCGCCTCTCGCCCGATCGTGTCATCGTCGGCGAGGCACGTGGCGCTGAGGTGCTCGCGCTGTTGAACGCGATGAGCCAGGGCAACGACGGCTCGATGGCGACAATCCACGCCTCGTCGTCGAAGGGCGCGTTCGGCAAGCTCGCCACCTACGCGGTCCAGGCTCCCGAGCGACTGCCGTTGGAGGCGACCAACCTCCTCGTCGCGAACGCCGTCCATTTCGTCATCCACCTCGAACAGGACCGGCGCGGTCGTCGCTTCGTCTCCTCGGTTCGTGAAGTTGTCGACGCGGACGGCCCGCTCGTCGTCTCGAACGAGGTCTTTCGACCGGGTCCCGATCGGCGCGCGATCCCTGGAGCGCCGTTTCGCAACGAGACCCTCGACACCCTCATCGATGCGGGCTTCGACCCGGATCTGCTTCGTGTCGCCGAAGGCTACTGGGAGGAACGCCGATGACCGCGCTCGCTTCGATCTGCGGCGCGTGCTGCGGGCTTGGGATCACCCTCGTCATGATCGCGTTCGTTCGACGCGACGAGCAGGCGTCTCGTGCGCCAGTGCTCGCGCGCTGGTCGTCGCGACAGTGGGAGCACTCGACCGTGCGTGTCGCGCTCGCCCTCGGCCTCGGCGTGCTTGTCGGCGCGGTAACGCGTTGGCCGGTCGCCGCGATCCTCGGTGCGGCGGCGGGTTTCGGAGTGCCGAGCTTGCTTGACGGTTCGCGCGGAGGAAAGGACGCCATTGCCCGCGTCGAGGCCGTTGCGGCATGGGCAGAGATGCTGCACGACACCCTGGCGGGTGCCGCGGGTCTGGAGCAGGCAATCGTCGCGAGCGCGCCCGTCGCGCCGGTGGCGATTCGTACCGAAGTCGTCTCGTGTGCGGTGGCGATCGAACGCGATCGGCTCGGTGCCGCGCTTCGCCAGCTCGCGGAGGACGTCCGTGACCCGACGATGGATCTTGTCGTCGCGGCGTTGCTGCTCGCCGCCGAGCATCAGGCAGCGCACCTCGGCGACCTATTGGGACGTCTCGCGGAGTCTGCCCGCGCACAGGCGACGATGCGCCTTCGGGTCGAAGCGGGTCGGGCACGCTCGCGGACCTCGGTGAAGCTCGCGGTCGGGATGACGGTCGCGCTTTCGATCTTCTTGTCGCTCGTCGACGACGACTATCTCTCGCCCTTCGGCTCAGCCGTCGGTCAGGTCGTGCTCGCGTTCGTCGGCGTGCTGTTCGGGCTCGCGTTCGTCTGGCTGGCGCGCATCAGCCGACCTGCGCACCCGGCACGATTGTTGCGCGAGGGATCACGACTCGGAACGGCGGTGCGGTCGTGATCGCCGCCCTCGTCTGCGGCGGCATCGTCGGGCTCGGCGTGCTCTTGATCGTGCGCGGCCTCTTCCCGGCGCGACCGCGACTCGCCGACGCGCTCGCCGAGCTGCGCTCGCTCCCACAAGCCCGCCCGCTCGCCGTCATGGACGAAGCCGCGATCGGCTTTACCGCTCGCTTCGGCGGACCGATCGCGCGGGCGCTTCGGCGAATGGGGATGGGCGATGCCACCTTTGCTTCGTTGCGACGCGACCTCGCGATCTTGGAGCGCAGCCCCGAGCGCCATCTTGCGGAAAAGGTGACGATCGGTATCTTCGGCTTCTTCGTCGTGCCGTTCGTCGCGGGGTTTCTCGCCCTCGATGGTGCGCACCTACCGATCGTTCTCCCGATCTGGGGCGCGGTGCTGTTCGGCATTGCTGGCTTCTTCGTCCCCGACCTTGGCGTCCATACCGAGGCAAGCGCACGACGCGCCGAGTTTCGCCACGGTCTCTCGGCGTACCTCGACCTTGTCGTCATCGCGCTCGCCGCGGGCGGCGGTATCGAGACGGCGCTCGCGGACGCGTCGGATGTCGGTGACGGCTTCGCGTTCGTGCGGCTACGACGCAGCCTCGACGACGCCCGACTTGCGCACCTCCCGCCCGGCGAGGCATTCGGTCGTCTCGGAAGCGATCTCGGCGTCGACGAGCTTGTCGAGCTGTCGGCGAGCCTTGCGCTCGCCGGGGCAGAAGGAGCGCGCGTGCGCTCGTCGCTCCAGGCGAAGGCGATCTCGATGCGTGCGCACGAGCTTGCCGACGCCGAGACTACCGATCAGGCGGCGACGGAGCGAATGAGCCTTCCGCTCGTGCTGTTGCTCGCGGGCTTCATGGTGCTGATCGGGTTCCCCGCGCTCGTGCGCGTGTGTCGCATGGGCTCTGACGAGTTCAGAAACACAACAACAAGGCAGAGAGAAAGGAGGTGCCAGGGATGATCGAGCTACAGATCTTCTCGCGGCTAATCGATGCATTGCGCGTGCGGTGGGCGGTGCTGCGTTCGGAGCCGCAAGCCGGTTACACGAGCGAGTTCTTCGTCGTGACGGGACTCATCGTCGCCGTTGCGATCGGCGCGCTCGCCTACCTCGCCGTGCAGATCATGACCGCGGCGCACAACGTGCAAGTCACGAACAACGCCGGGAGCTGACGGCCCGGTGCGCCGACGACTGAGCGCATGGCTTCGTGATGAGGAAGGCTCGGTGACCGCCGAGCTGGTCGTCGCGTTCCCGTTGCTGTTGATCCTCGTCTTCTCCGTCGTGCAGTTCGCGCTCTACGAGCACGCCGCGCACGTTGCCGAAGCCGTCGCGGAAGAAGCGCTGACCACGAGCCGCGTTGCTGGTGGGAGCGACGACACAGGGAATGCGGCCGCGCAGAACCTGCTCGGACAGCTCGGCAATGCGGTGCTGAAGGGCGCGACGGTGACGACGAACCGCGGAGCAACGACGACCACGGTGACAGTGACTGGCGATGCCGAAGCGATGTTGCCGATCTACCACCTGCCGGTCACGGTCACTGCGAGCGGAGTCACCGAAGTCTTCACGCCCAGTTCGAGTACATCGAGCGCGACGGCACCGGCAGGAGGCGGCTCGTGAGACGGCGGTGGAAGCGGCTCGTCGCGGAGCCCGAGCGCGGCTCGGTGACGATCGAGTTGATCCTCGCGACGCCCGTCCTCATCGTGTTCTTGCTCCTCGTCGTCTCGCTCGGCCAGGTCGTCTCGGCGCGCCTCACCCTCGACGGAGCGGCGGCTTCCGCGGCGCGAGCCGCGTCGGTCGCGACGAGCCCCGAGGCCGCGGTCGCCGATGCGCAGCAGAGCGTCTCTGGCGCGGGATCGCTCGGCTGCGCGTCGGTCAAGGTGGCGACGAACACGGAGGACTTTGTTGCTGGCGGGAACGTCGCAGTGACGCTCACCTGTTCGTTCAACCTCGCGCCCTTCGACGGATTGCACTTGCCGTCGACCGAGACGTTCTCCAGCACCTTCGCCGAGCCGCTCGACCAGTACAAGGCGTACCAGCAATGACGGCGCTGCTCGCTCGGTTGCGGAACGAGGAGGACGGGGTCGTGACCGTGTTCGTCGTCGTGATCGCGCTCGCGCTGATGCTCTTCGCCGGGCTCGTCTACGACGGCGGCATGGCGCTTCGCGCGAAGGTCGAAGCTGTCGACGAGGCGGGTGCCGCCGCGCGCGCCGGAGCGCAACAGCTCGACCTCACGGCGCTGCGCTCGACGGGAACGGTCACGCTCGACCCCTCCGCGGCCGATGGTGCTGCGCAGTCCTACCTCGCCACGATTGGGCGTACCGGCACGGTCGCGGTAAACGGCGACGAAGTCACCGTCACCGTCTCGTTCCAGCAGCCGACCGCGTTGCTTGGAATTGCGGGGATCAGCTCGTTCACTGTCTCTGGCTCCGGCTCGGCAACCGCTACGGAGGGGCCATGAGCTACGAGTCATACTCCGTGCGCGGCCGGACCGCGCAGCTCGCGAGGGGGCTTGCCGCCACGGCCGCGGTCGCTGCGCTCGTCGGTGGTATCCCGTATCTGCTCTGCCGCTTCGTCGGCTGGCCGCTCCCGCGCCACGTTCCCACTTGGCACGCCATCACCAGCGCGCTCGGCCAACGCGACATCTCCGACACGACGGTGATCGACGTCCTCGCCATCGCGCTCTGGATCTGCTGGGCGGTGCTCGTCCTCGCGTTCGTTGTCGAAGCGATCGCCCTCGCACGCTCGCGCGCTGTTGGTCGGATGCCGATCGCCGGGCGGCTCCAACCGCTCGCGGGAGCGTTACTCGGGACGGCAGTGCTCACCTTCGCGTCGCTCGTGGCGCGCCCGGGCGGAAGCGGGACTGGACTGCCACGTGTCGCCATCACGACACCGGTTCGTCCCCCGACGACCGAGCGTGGCCCGCTCCCCATCGAGCTGACCGCGGACATCACTAACGCTCCAATCACGAACGGCGCGGCGACGAACGGCAACGTCGCGAATGGAAGCGGGGTCCATCCAACCGAGATGACCTACACGGTGCGCGATGGTGACACCCTCTGGGGGATTGCAGAGCGACAGCTCGGCGACGCGTCGAAGTGGAATGTGATCTTCGAGCTGAATCGTGGCGTGCCCCAGCTTGGCGGCGGAACGCTCGAACATCCGCACTGGATCTATCCGGGCTGGGTGCTCCGGCTCCCGGCCACAAAGGCCTCACCGCCGGCCGCCTCGAAGCCGTCACCTGCGTCCGCAACGCCCCCTCCACGAGCCAATGCGCCGACGACCCCACCAACCACCGTGCCGACGACGGTCCCGTCGAGCGCGGCTGGCACCGTTGCGCCCGGACCGTCGACGACGCCGGTTCGCACCGAACCTACGGACGCGACGACCGGGCACACGGGGGGCGCCCACGGGCCAGTCCCAGGGCAGACGGGCGACAGCCATGCCGCGGGTAGGACCGAGCCCGCGGTCGCGTTCTCGCCGACCGACCGCATCGGTGGCGGGCTCGTGGTCGTGATCCTCGGCGCGCTCGTGGCCCTTCGGCTCCGCCGCCGCCAGCGGTATCGGCCGCGTGCGCCGTGGCCTGGGCGTGATCTGCGTCCCCCGGCGCTCACGCCTGGCCTCACCGAGCTACTCGCGGCGCGCCGAGCACATGCCGACGAAGCGGAGGAGCTTGGCTTCGAATCGCCACCGGAGCGCCCGCCGCTCTCGACTGTCCCGGAGGTCGGTGTGCGCGCGACGCCGGACCGGATCGAGGTCGCAATGAGCGACAACGGCACCGCACCGAGCATCGTCGAGCTGTCGCTCGGCGAGTGGCCGGGACTCGTCCTCTCGGGTGCGGGAGCGGAGTCGACCTTGCGCGCGTGGTGCTCGGCGCTGCTCGCGCGAGGTGGCCCCTACAACGTCGAGTTCGTGACGACGACCCGATGCGCGGCGCGTCTGTTCGCCGGGCTCGACGTTGGAGCGGCAATGGTCGTTGTGCCCGACGGTGAAGCAGTCTGCGCTCGGGCCGAGGCTGCGTTCGTGTCGCGTGCCCGCCATCTCGAAGCGAACGATGTTGAGGACGCGGCCGCGTACCGACTCCATCACCCTGAGGACCCCTTCCCGTGTGTCGTCGCACTTGTCGACGGCGTGCCCTCCTCGCTCGCGGGTCGCTGGCGCGCGCTCACCGTCGCAGCGACGCGCTTCGGCGGGGTCGCCCTTGTCCTCGATACCGATGGCATAGACAGCGATGACGGGGACGCGCCACGGCTCGTGATCGACGTCGAGGGACGCGTCGAGCGCGCGACGCCACTGGCGCTCGGCGGGGCGTTCGCCGGTCAGCGGTGCATGCAGCTCGGCGCGGACGCAGCCGCCGATCTCCTCGCTCCAGTCGTCGCGGTCCACAACTACGCGCCGCCGGAGGAGGGACATCCGTCGGACGAGTCGCCGGATGATCGGTCGGCCGACGCGCTTGGCGAAGCCGAGGAGGTCGCAGCGGAATGGCCGGAGCCGCGCGCTATGGAGCTGGACGCTTCGCCCGAGAGAACACCTCGCACGATGGAACCGGCGGAGGAGGCGCAGGGAGCGCCGGTGCGCGTGTGGTTGCTCGGTCCGTCACGCATCGAGGCCTTCGGCGAAGTGGTATCGAGCCGCCTACGGGGAACCGCCTTCGAGATGCTCGCCTGGTTCGCGCTCCATCCCGAGGGCGCGACGCGCGATGCCGCCGCGGACGCGCTCTTTCCCGATGCGACAGCGGAGAAAGGCCGCGATCGGTTCTGGACGGCGCTTGGGAACCTCCGTTCCCGGCTCGGCAAGCCCGAGCACAGCACGGACCGTCCCCTCGAGATCATCGCAAAGGTCGGCGACCGCTACGTGCCCGATGCCGCGGCCCTCGATGTCGATCTCTGGCGCTTCGAGGCCGCGCTCACCGACGCAGCGACAACGAGCGACCCCGCCACGAAAGTACGTGCGCTCGAACGTGCGCTTGCGGTCTACGGCGGCGACTTCTGCCCGGGCATTGACGATCTTTGGTGCGAACCGGCACGCGAGGACCTGCACCGCCGAGCTCTCGATGTCGCGTTCCGCCTCGCCGAGCTGACAGAGCAACAGGGCGACAGCGACGGAGCGGTCGTCGCCTGGGAACGCGCGATCGCGCTCGACCCGATCGCGGAGGCCTCGTACCGCCGCCTCGCGACGCTCCTCGCCGAAGGGGACCGGTTGGAAGAGGCGGTCGAGGTTGGTCGGCGGCTCACTCGAAAGCTCGACGCGATCGAGCTTGAGCCGTCGCGCGAAGCGGACGCGTTCTTCGCCGAGCTGCGCGCTCGGCAACGGAGAATCGAGGGGCGTCGCGCACGACAGGAAGGACGTCGGTGAGAACCACCGCAGTCCTCGCACCGGTCGCGCCCTTGCCGCGCGTCGCGCGGCTCGCAACCGTTGCAACGATTATCGGGGTCGAGGCGTTGCTCGTCTGGCGATTCGGGTGGTCGGTCGCACTCGCGCCGTATGGGTACTTTGGCGCGGTCGCGGTCGTGCTCGGCACGCGTGACCTCGCGACTCGCAGATTGCCGAACGCGATTCTGTTTCCCTCGTATCCGATCGCGCTCGGGCTGCTGGCTCTCGCATCCGGCGTAGAGCGTGACTGGTCGTCGTTCATGCGCGCAGTGGTGTCGATGACCGTGGTGGGCGTCGGGTTCTTGGTGCTCGCGCTCGCCACGGCAGGACATGCCGGGCTCGGCGATGTAAAGCTCAGCGTCCTCGTCGGCCTCTATGCCGGATGGCTGTCGTGGTCGGCCCTGCTCTTCGCGGTCGTGGCCGGATTCCTGCTCGCAGCGTGCTGGGGGCTACCGATGGCCCTACGCGGGAGGGAACGGCACTACCGCTTGGCGTTTGGGCCGTTCCTTCTCGCCGGAGCGTTTGTGGCGATCCTCGTCCGCTGAGGTGCTGACCTCAGGTCGGCGAGTGGACCATGTCGCCGGTAATGAGGCAGCCAAAGGCGTGGCTAATCAGAAAGTGCAGAGTGTGATTTAGCTACGCTGTGTGCATGAAACGACGCACCGTCTCCCTGACCGACGACGCCCTGGAGGCGCTCGATCGCATCGCCAAGGAGAACCGGAGCACGGTAAGCGGGATTGTGGAGGCAGCTGCTCGCGTTCTCGCCGAGGGTGGCCCTGGCGCCGACGCGCTCAAGCTTCGCCTGGTCCCCGACCGTAGGGGCGGCGATCGGCGGCCAAAGCGGGACCGGATCGATGAGGGTCGCGCATGACCGACGACATCGCTCCGCGCAAGGTTCGCACGCGGTCGGCCTCCGCGAACTCTGAGCCGCTCGGAATCGAGGCGACGCTGTGGCGGGCTGCCGACAAGCTCCGCGGCTCGATGGATGCGAGTGAGTACAAGCACGTTGTGCTCGGGCTCATCTTTTTGAAGTACGTCGATGACGCCCTCAGCGAACGTCGGGATCAGATCGCTACCGAGCTGACTGCCGAGGGCTATGACGCGGAGACCATTGCTGAGTTGATCGAGTCGCGGGACGAGTACACGGCTGCCGGGGCGTTCTGGCTCCCACCCGAAGCTCGTTGGCCGTACCTTCAAGCACACGCCAAGCAACCCGAGATCGGCAAGCTCATCGACGAGGCTATGGACCTCGTCGAACTCGACAACACGAGCCTGCGTGGTGTGTTGCCCCGCAGCTACTCAAGACCCTCCCTCGATCAGCGGCGTCTCGGAGAGCTTGTCGACCTAATCGCGACTATCGGGGTCGGTTCCACCGAGCAACGCAACAACGACGTGCTCGGCCGGGTTTACGAGTACTTCATCGGGCGGTTTGCCTCCAGTGAGGGCAAGGGAGGTGGCGAGTTCTACACGCCTCGCCCTGTTGTCCAGCTGCTTGTGGAGATGATCGAGCCTTACCAAGGCCGTGTTTACGACCCGTGCTGTGGCTCCGGCGGAATGTTCGTTCAATCCGAGCGCTTCGTCGAGGCTCACGGAGGTCAGCGCAACGACATCTCGATTTTTGGCGAGGAGCTGAACGACACCACCTGGCGCCTCGCCAAGATGAACCTCGCTATCCGCGGGATCGAGGCTGATCTGGGACCACGGTGGGGCGACAGTTTCCACGATGATCTACACGCGGACCTGAAAGCCGATTACATCCTCGCCAACCCTCCGTTCAATATTTCGGACTGGGGCGGCGAACGCCTGCGCGAGGACGCACGTTGGGCATTCGGTACGCCACCAGTCGTCAATGCCAACTTCGCCTGGCTTCAGCACATGGCGAGCCACCTTTCGCCGCGTGGGGTCGCTGGTGTGGTGCTTGCAAACGGATCGCTTTCGTCGCAGCAGTCCGGTGAAGGTGAGATTCGTCGGTCAATGGTGGAAGGAGACCTCGTCGAGTGCGTCGTTGCTCTCCCCGGCCAACTCTTTTACTCGACACCGATTCCCGTGTCGCTGTGGTTCTTGAATCGGGATAAGGCGAACGGTCACACACGACATGGAACAAAGGCATGGCGGGATCGACGCGGCGAGGTCCTATTCATTGATGCGCGCAAGCTCGGGGTTCTGGTGGACCGAACACACCGGGAGCTGACCGACGAGGAGATAGCAAGGATCGCCGGCGCCTTTCACGCATGGCGAGGTGAACCGGACGCGGAACCATACGAGGACGTTCCAGGCTTTTCCGCGGCTGCATCCAACGAGCAGATCGCAAAGCACCGCTACGTCCTAACGCCCGGTCGTTACGTGGGCAGTGAGGAAGCCGCAGAGGACGATGAGCCGATTGCCGACAAGGTCGCCCGACTTACGCAAGAACTCTTCGACGCGTTTGAGGCGAGTGACCGATTGCAAGCGCAGGTCCGCGATGCTCTGGGACGGCTCGATGTCCGCTGACCAAGGGACCCCCCTTCACGAACTTGCGGACCTGACCGTCGGACACGTTGGATCGATGGCAACGGAATACGTCAACGTCGGTGTTCCATTTCTACGTTCGCAGAACATACGGCCGTTCCGGCTGGATCTTGACGACGTGAAGTACGTCAGTGCAGCGTTCCACGAGCGACTAACGAAGTCGGCTCTCCTGCCCAAAGACGTCGTCGTCGTGCGCACTGGTACACCCGGGACCGCGGCGGTCGTGCCGGAAGGTCTTGGTCCGGTCAATTGTGCAGATTTGGTTGTAATTCGACCTGGGCCGCAACTCGATTCGCGGTATCTCTGCTACTTCATTAATGGGGCGGCAAAGGGTTACGTCGATTCGAGGCTCGTCGGTGCTGTGCAGCAGCACTTCAACGTCGGCGCTGCGCGAGAGATGATCATCCCGCCAGTCAGTCTCCACGCGCAGCAAGCAATCGGGGAAGTGCTCGGCGCGCTCGATGACGCTATCGAAGCAGATCGTTTGCTTATGGAACGAAGCGAGCAGCTCGCGCACGCATTGGTGAAAACGATAGAGCCATCGGTTGCGCTCGCAAGCGTCGTTGAATTTCAGCACAGGATGATTGCGCCCACGGCCTTCGCCGACGCGTTGGTTGATCACTTCAGCCTTCCGGCGTACGACGACGGTCGTTTACCGAGCGCGAGTGCACGCGGCGAGAACATCAAAAGCGGCAAGCTCGTTCTTGAAGACCGGACGGTCCTTGTATCGAAGCTGAACCCGCACATTCCGAGGGTGTGGTTGGCGAGCCCCGCGAACGCCGCCGTCCGCTCGCTCGCATCCACCGAGTTCATCCCACTCATGCCCTCGACGGACTTTCCCGTTGAACTTCTCTGGGCGATCTGTAGTGAGCCGCGCTTCTGCGAGCAGCTCGTCGAACTCGTAAGGGGAACGACAGGCAGCCACCGAGCGCGTTGCGCCTGAGGATGTGTTGAACGTCCTTGTGGCCTCGCCCAGGATTTCGCGCAAGGGACGCTTGACGCCATCCGAACTTCCGTCGCGTTTGCCGATGCCCTCAGGAGAGAGTCATCGCGACTCGCGGAACTGCGGGACGCTCTTCTCCCCAAGCTCCTCTCTGGCGAGCTTCGCGTGCTCGACGGGCACGACCTTGTGAGCGGCGCAGCATGAGCCCTTCCTTCGTAGCGGAGTCTGCGGTCGAGGAGGTCTGCCTCGATCTCTACGCGGAACTTGGCTGGACGGTGCTGCACGGTCCCGATATTGCGCCGGGCGAAGCTGCGGAAGAACGTTCCACTTACAGCGATGTTCTCCTTGAAGGAAGGCTGCGCTCGGCGATCGAGCGACTGAACCCGGGTCTGTCGGTGTCCGAGGTATCGGACGTGCTTTTGACCTTTCGTCGCCCAGAGAGCGCGGACCTGAAGGCGGAGAACTGGCGGACGTACTCGATGCTCACGCGCGGCGTGCCCTTTGAGCGCCGCTTGGATGGCGATGTCCGCTCAGCCAGAGCGACGCTCATCGATTTCGCCGATCCAACTCGCAATGACTTCGTAGCGGTCAACCAATACAGCGTGAAGGGCGACCGAACGACACGCCGCCCCGACATCGTCGCTTTCGTGAATGGGATACCACTCGGGCTCATCGAGCTGAAGGTGCCAGGGCAGGAACGTGCGACGCTGCGCGGAGCCTTCGATCAGCTCCGGACGTATGCCGCCGAAATCCCCGCGCTTCTCACGTTCAACGCCTGCTGCGTTGTTTCGACTGGGACCCAGGCGAGGATCGGACCCCTGCCGGAGCGATTTGAACACTTTGCTCCTTGGAAGACGGTTGATGGCACGAATCTCGCCCCGGCAGGTGTACCGGAGATGCAGGTCCTCGTCGCGGGAGTATTCGACAAGGCCCGCTTCCTCGACCTCGTGCGAAACTTCATCACGTTCTCCGACGAGCGCGACGGGCTCGTCAAGCGTTTGGCGAAGTACCACCAGTTCCATGCGGTGAATAAAGCCGTCGGCTCGACGCTTGCGGCATTGGAGCGAGGCGACGGTCGAGCCGGAGTGGTCTGGCATACACAGGGCTCTGGCAAGAGCCTTGAGATGCTGCTCTGCGCGACGAAGTTGATGACTCATCCCGAGATGTCGAACCCAACGGTCGTGATGCTCACCGACCGAAATGACCTTGACGATCAACTCTTCGATGAGGTGTTCGCGCCCGCGCGTACCTTGCCCGAGACGCCGGTCCAGGCCGAATCCAGGGAGCACCTGCGCGGATTCCTCACCGATCGGCCCTCGGGCGGCGTCGTGTTCTCGACGATGCAGAAGTTCGGTCGGACGAAGGAGGAGCGCGACGCGAACCGCTCGTTCCCTCTTTTGTCCGACCGTTCGAACGTCATCGTCATCGCGGACGAGGCACACCGAACTCAGTACGACTTGATCGATGGCTTGGCACGGAACGTGCGGGACGCATTGCCGAACGCCGCATTCATGGGCTTCACGGGAACGCCCATCGAGTCTGACGACCGAGATACCACAGCGATCTTCGGCGAGTACATCGACGTCTACGACCTGACCCAGGCTGTTGAGGATGAAGCGACAGTCAAGGTCTTCTACGAAGCTCGCCTCGTGCGAGTCGAACTGTCGGACGATGCTCGCGGTGTGCTCGACGAGGAGTTCGAGGAAGCCGCGGAGGCGGCAGACGAAGCGGATCGCTCGCGCCTCAAGTCACGTTGGGCACGGGTCGAGGCGATCGTCGGTACCGACAAACGCATCGGCGAAGTGGCGGCCGACATCGTTTCCCACTGGGAGCAGCGACGCGCTGCGATGGTGGGAAAAGGGTTGATCGTCTGCATGAGTCGGCGTATCTGCATTGAGCTCTATGACAAGCTGTTCGAGTTGCGACCTGATTGGCACTCCGATGATGACGCCACCGGTAAAATCAAAGTCGTCATTACCGGGGCCGCGTCTGATGGACCTGAGTACAACGCCCACATCCGCAATAAGGACCGGCTTCGCGAATTGAAAGCGCGGGCCAAGGACCCCGACGACCCGCTCGAACTCGTCATCGTGCGAGACATGTGGCTCACGGGCTTTGACTCGCCATCGCTGCACACGCTTTACGTCGACAAGCCAATGCGTGGTGCCGCGCTCATGCAAGCGATCGCACGGGTCAACCGCACCTTCCGCGACAAGTCCGGCGGACTCGTTGTCGACTACATCGGCATTGCCGAGAGCTTGCAGTCAGCACTCGCGGACTACACGGCCCGCGACCGCCAGCGCGAAGAGGTCGGTGCCCCAGTTGCCGAGGCTTTTACGGCGATGTGTGAGGCACATGAGGTCTGCGCGGAACTGCTCTTCGGCTGCCCTTGGCGAGAGGCACTCGATTCTGGATCGGATAAGGCGCGCATCGAAGCCCTTATGGAGGCGCTGAACTTCCTCCTCGGCGGAACGGAAATGGACCTGCCAGAACGCTTCGCTCATCACGAGCGGCTTGCCCGTCAGGCCTTCGCCATCTGCGCGACGCTTCCGGAGGCAGCCTCCTACCGTGACGATCTGTCGTTCTTCCAAGCGCTCGGTGTGGAAGTGCGCCGAGCTCGGTCTGATGGGAATGAGGACGGCACTGGTTCCGACCTGGAGCTTGAGACCGCGCTTCGCCAGGTCGTCTCGGACGCTGTCGCCGCGACAGGTGTAATCGATATCTACGCCGAAGCCGGAATCGAGCGACCCGACATCGGCATCATCGATGACGCCTTTGCGAAGAGGGCGGCGACGGACCCGAGGCCAAACCTGCAGATTGAGCTGCTCCGGCGCCTACTAACAAGTGAAGTGCGATCCCTTTCCAAGCGCAACGTCGTAGCCGAGCGCAAGTTCTCCGAGATGCTGGAGCGGGCTATGAACGCCTATACGAATCGCTCGTTGACCGCCGCCGAAGTGATCGCCGAAATGGTTGAACTCGCCAAGCAGCTCAAGTTCGAGTTCGACCGAGGCGCGCAACTCGGGCTGCGCGATGACGAACTCGCCTTCTATGACGCCGTATGCCAGAACGATTCTGCGGTCATGGAACTCGGTGACGAGATTCTGAAGGAGATTGCGCGAGAGCTTGTTGAGGCGGTCCGGCGCAACGCGACAGTGGACTGGGACAAGAAGGAACAAGTCCGAGCGATGCTTCGCGCTCAAGTTCGTCGGTTGCTGAAGAAATACCGCTACCCGCCCGACAAGGAGGAGTCGGCGATCGCGCTCGTTATGGATCAGGCGGAGCGTCTCGCCGGTGAGGCGGCTGCCTGATGCCACCCGCTGAGACAGTCCTCGCGAAGTTCTGACGATGCCATCTGAGGTCGCGGCGTATGGCAAAGTCCTGCCCCTTGTCGGTATCGACCACCCTCAGCACCCGACTAAGTCCGAGATTCTCGGTACTGCATTTGTCGCCACCGAAGGTGTGCTGGTCACCTGTTGGCACGTAGTTCGTGGAGCGATCCAAGCAGGGTGGACGGTCATTGCAGCATTCGACAAGCGCGGAGACGGCCAGTTCACGCGTATCGACGTCACCGATATCGCGCGACACCCCACGGACGATGATCTCGCCTCCGCTCGTATCGACATGCCTGGTGCTGGTTGGCGGCTCCCAGAACATGACACGCCGATTGACTTGGGGACGAACGTTGTCGCCATGGGATACCCGCTTCCCGACGTCAGACTTGACAACGACGGCGGGCTCACCCACCTCGTTTTATTTCGATTGCTCAAGGGATACCTGACCCACGTTCCGGTCATCGAGCGACCGGGATATCCACCGGCGGCAAGCTTCGAACTCGACATGCCTGCTCCCGCCGGTCTGTCCGGTGCTCCGTTGCTTCATGGCACCGAACGGAATGTCTTGCTCGGTGTCGTCTATGGGACGAATGACGTGGCTCGTATCGAATCGTTGGGGAGCGTAGATCCCGATACTGGTCAGCGAACGCCAGAGATCCAGAGGATCGTGTCATTCGCTCTGGCTCATCACACGCGCACGCTTCGAAGTCTCAGAGGACCCGCAACAGATAATCGGCCCCTTGGCGCGTTGATGCGTGAGCGTGGCGAAACGGTGTCTCTATAAAGCTGATTCGTGGTGTGCTCGGCTCACACCTCTCATACGCCCCTGCTCGCAGTTTGCTTGCGTCGTTGTTCAGCAACTTTGCGGCCAATCTCGTACATCGCTTGATCGATCATTCGCGGCGTCCATGTCTCGCGGTCGTCGCTCATCTCGGTTGCGATGGCGCTCATGTGTTCCCAATAGGTGATCAACACGGCCCAATCGCACCGACAGCGTTTCGTGACGACGAGCGGCTTTGCGTCATCGCGTACGCGGGCGTCGTAGACCGCGTAGCGCTCTGGCTTCCAACACGCGAAGAGGACGGATACGACCGCCGGTCCAGTCGCTCGAAAACCAGGAACGTCCTTCAACGCGCGCAGTCTGTCTGAGTCGGTCATGGTGTTGTCGTTCGCGAGCGCATGGGTGGTTGCTTTGAAGACAGCATCGCTGTCGGCCTTCAAGAGCGCTTCCATCCAGGGCGCTTGCCGAATGTGTTTCCAGAAGCCGAGCACCGCAAGGTCCGTCTTGGTCGCTCCGCCCTGGTTGACGATCCTGGCGTGGGCTTCGATGAAGACGTCGTCGTAGTTCGGCGGATAGGAAGCGAGATGGGTTTGGAGCTTCCTTGCCGCACCGCTCAAAAGCAGCGTCGGTGCCGCACAGTTCGCTGGTCGGGCCATGACCTATCCGTCTCTCTCGCAGCCTCGGGCCTGTCCCTGACTTCGATCTCGTGATTTCGAAGGACAGAGCGACACGCCAGAATTAATCGATGGCCGGTCAGCACGACATCCTCGTCGTTGAGAAGAGCCAGGTCCACCAGGGGCTCTGGCGCTTTGGTCGTGCCGACGAGCCGCTCTCGATCTGGGGATTGATCGAGCGGAATGAGATCGGAGGAGTCGAGGTGAAACGGCCGCAGGCCGAGACGAACCCGTGGCGCGATGACGGCACAACGGCACTTTGTCTTGTGGCGAGAGAACCGGATGAGTCACGCATCGAGTACGACCTGTCCTGGCGACCGATCGAAGGTCCGTTGTATC
The DNA here is from genome assembly GCA_963725355.1 of uncultured Acidimicrobiaceae bacterium. Lineage (GTDB taxonomy): Bacteria > Actinomycetota > Acidimicrobiia > Acidimicrobiales > Bog-793 > Fen-455. Next base: position 593,557 of record CAVRYE010000011.1, on the reverse strand, counting down.
GACCGGAGGCGGTAACGAGCGGGAGAGTACTGGAGCATCGCGAGACACTTGGCGAGCGGGCCGAGCGATTGCGCAAGGATCGGCGTTAGCGGCCCAGCTTTGACGGATTACCACTCGTCGTCCGCGTCCTCGTCTGGGCTAGAGATGAAGCGATCCTCGTCCTCGTCGTCATCGGGATCCAAGGCACGGGTTACCACGAAGTCAAGGAGGTCAGTCCGGCGAATGTGCCACTGTGCATCGAGCGGCCCATCGCTGAAGGAGCCAGAACTGAGTGGGACTTGCGAGAGCTGCCCGGTGATCCACTCGCAGGCGCGGTTGAGTTTCCACAACTCGCGTCGCATGCCGTGCTCGCAGATCGGACACTCGATGAGTCCACCGCCGACGCCAATCGTCCCGAAGCAGGACGGGCAGTACACGAGAGGACCGAGCGCGTCAGCGACGAGGATTTCCGCCAGGTCGCCTGGCCCGGTCCCCGAGTACCCCCAGTTCACCTTGCTGCGGGCCTTGCACTCGGAGTCTCGCAGCAGCCGTCGGCTGCGGTCGGCCTCCTGGACGAGGACAAGTTCGTCCTCGTCATATTCGACGCCCCAGTAGTCGCGTTCGTCCACGAGCGATTTCGCTCCACGATCTCGAACCAGCGAAAGCAGGTCGGCATCGGGTGTCTCAATGGGCGGGAGAATCGGGGTGCAGACTTCGCCCGCCTTTGTAGCCTCGGCCCATTGGCATGCGGCCGACGCGACGTCGAACACGCGCCAATGCACCAACGCTTCCTCGGATGATCTCGGAGGACGTTCGCGTGCTTCCTCCTCCGCGTTCCACAGCTCGTCTGGCTCGAACTCCCTCCGTCCCAAGTCGATGATGCGCTTTTGCAATGCCCGACCAAGCTCTTCCGCGCGAGCAGGCGAGCCGTCGGCAATGGCGTCTCTCCAGAGCGCGAGGACGACGAGCACGGCGAGACGGGGTTGTTCCGAGGTGCCGGACATCCGCAACTCGTGGAGCAGGTAGCGGCGTACGTGGGGTGCGAGCGGAGCGCCCTTGGATGATGGCTTTGTCGTTGACACCACAGCATTGAAGGATCGGTCGAACTCGGGGTCGTCGGGAGCGGTACCGAATCCCGCGAGAAAGTACAGACAGACTTCGGCGGCGGCCTCCGATGCACTTCCCCTGGGTGACCAGCCAAGCGTGTCGAGTACTCCCGTCGCAGCTTCCCAGAGTCGATCGTCTCCTTCAGATTCGCCGACCGCTCGTCCGAGGGCTGCGCAGTCCGAGGCAAGCGCAAGCACGAATTGGCGGCTTCGGGCGCGTTCAGCGATCGTGCCGTCAGCCCACTGCGAGGTGCGGACCACCGACAACCGAGCGGCGTCCGCCGCGTCGTCGATCAGTCGTGCGTCACCCTGTTCGATCGCGGTCACGAACAGCGCGAGGAGCCTGCGAACCGTGAGCAGTGCGCGGCGCGCGAACCCGGCCTGCCAGGCGCCCGTCGCGAGTTCACGTAGCGCTTCGGAACCCAGCGCGACGGCCGTTCGCTGCAGTGCGGCTTCAGTAGTACGCCAACCGATTGCCTCCGCTGGCTCGTCATCGTTCGCGCTCGGGTCTTGTCTCCGAATGGCGCGTCCGAGCAATTGCTCGAATGGCCCGCTCGGGTCGGTCGGTCGGAGGGAAGCGGCTGGACTCGTAGAGCGACTTGCTCGGAGCCGCGAGTCGTTGGAGGTCGATCGCGAACTCTCCACTGCCGCGCCAGCCTCCTGGCCACCCAGCATCCTCCGGCCGCGGCGCGGCAGCAGCCGCCATGAACGCCTCGACCGCCGCTTCGAGGAGATCGCCCGCCTCCCACTCGCCAGCCAGCTTCGCTCGCGAGCGTTGTCGCTGCTCAGCGGATCCGGTCGTCTCGCCGTCGGTACCCTCCGTGCCGTTGCGCAGGTACTCCCCGAGGTCAGTGATGACGGCGGGCTGTTCGGGCTCCTCGAGGAATGCTGCTCTGTCGTCGCCGAAGCCGATCCCCAAGACGTCGGATGGTTTGACCATCGTGACTTCGAGAGGTTCGACTTCGGGCTCCACCGGTGGCGGCGATTCGGGAGCCGCCGGAAGGAGGACAGCGAGGCTGCCGACGTCTTGTCGCGACGCTGGCCGCGTGCTCCCGACCCAGTCGAGGACGGCGCGATGGCCGGTGGGTAGCAGCGTCTTCGCTTTTGGCTCGGCATCTTCTGGCCGCTCGAACAAGAGCGACAGGCCGGGCTCGCGAACGGGCCTTTGTTCTACCAGCCACGCGATTGATGTCGGTTCGAGAATCGCCTGCAGTCGATCCGTCGTGAACTCGGCGGCCTCGTCGAGCACCGCACGAACGACCGGTGCGCGGCGCTGCAGCACGGATTCTTGGGCGAGGTCCGACTGGAGACGAAGCGAGCCGAGGGCAACGTCGGCATCGCCGCCGACGAGTCCGATCAACGAGAGGATCTTGACCGCAGGAAGGGGCGAATCACCTCTTCGGCTTGCCGCGGCCGCACGAGCAGCGAGCGATTCGGTCAGTTCTGAGAGCCCACCGGCGCCTGCGCCGAGGCGGTAGCCCGCGAGCCCAGCGAAGACAGCACCACGACGAGCGGCGTGTTCGCCCGGCTCGCCCTCTGCTGCTCCGGCGGCGATCTCCAGAAGCGTCGATTGACTCCTCGCAATATGAGCTTCGTCGTCGAGATTGCGGAGGAGCTTGCGAATGCACTGGACCGCCAGCCACCCCGAGTCGAGATGGGCGAGCGTTCGCGAAGCCGCGACTCCGAGCAGAAGGACGGTCCACGAGAAGCATGCAAAGCCAGCGGTGCGCATCCACGGCCACGGTTCGGTCGCCGCCAGTAGTGGTGCTCCCACTCCGAGCAGAGCAGCGCCTGTCATGCACAGTCCGACCGGCCAGGTCGTCACCATTCGGCTCGCGCGCGTCCCGAAGCGTGACGACATTTGGAATCCGACGAGCGTCGCTGTGAGGGCGAGCACGACGGCCGCTCCCGAAAGCGTCGCCATCGTCGTGAGCACGGCATCTGCTCGGTCCGCGGCCGAGGAAACGGCGAGCCGTGAGGGTCCAAGCCAATGGATGATCGCTAGGGTCGCTGCACAGGACGCAAGTATCGAGAACGTCCAGCGAGCGAACGGAGTGGGGCGCATACCACTGCGGGTGGACTTCATTGTGACTGTCCGGACCGCTACCCGATGGTCGGCAGGGACCCGGCGATCCTCACCGTCGAAGCTTGCACGATCCGTGCGGTGAAGCTGCTCTTTTTGTCGGCCTTTAGCACGTAGCGATTCACCGCTCAAGTCTAGGGTCTAGCTGTGGACAACATTCCGGGCGTCGAGGTCGTGCCACTGGGCTGGTGCGTCGATGCCATGTACCGCTCTTTCGAGCGTGTGCGGGAAACAGGATGGGACGATCCAATCGGCGCCTACGCATCAGTCGCCGAGACGCTGTTTTGGATCGACATCGTCGATGAGCAATTGAAGTGCAAGTACCAGCCGCACTACGAGGCCACGCTCGTCGACCAAGCGGAGGACGTTGGTCCAATGCTGAACGGCCAGCTTTACGCGCGCAACCGGATTACGCACGAGGTCGACCAAGTCGGTTACCTCCTTGCGACCGCGAAGGGTCCCGACGGCTTCGGGGCGAACTGGACCTGGCAATCCCTGCCGCCACGCCCCCGGGACCGGCAGGCTGATGGCCACCGCGCCTACGAGGTGGCGCTCGCAGGACGCGACGTTGTCGCCACGCTGTTGAGTGTGACGATGTTTCTGGGACAAACGCGTAACCGGATGTGGCAGAACTACGGGACAACGGATTCTGCATGACGCTCCACACGACACCCCAAGAGTCCGAACCGAGGCTGCGTCGATGACGGATAGCTCAGCGCGTCGGCATAGTGGAGCGGACTCGTCGGCAGGAGGCGCAGCGGCAACCGGCGGCGTGGATTTCGATGCGCTCGTACTGGCGTGGATGGCCGCGTACATGCTCGCGAACATCGCCTTGCCGCAACCTTGGCGGCTCACCCACGGCCAGTTGACGTCTATTGGTGGACAGACCGGTGAGCCTATGGACGACTGCGGCGCGATCACCTCGGATGACGGGCGCGTTTTCGTCCAGTCGAAGCGAACGCTGGCCCTTGGAACCGTTGAGTCGAGCCCGCTCGCGAGTGCCATCGATCAGGCTGCTCGTCAATTTCGGGAGCGCATACCTGCAGAGCAACCAAGAACGCCTCATGAGCATGTCGATGTCCTGGCGATCTTGAGCGATCGAAAAGCGACGGGGCCGGTCAAGCGTGGGCTTGTCGAGGTTGTTGGTGCGCTTTCGACCCTCCCGTCGCAACTTCCGTTCGACACGGTCGCGACCAATGAAGCGAGAACCAAAGCTCTCGCCGAGCTTCTCAAGCACTCGCGCCGTTCACTCGCTCTTGCGGATGGAGTCGACAGTGTCAGCGACGATGACCTCCGGTCGTTCTTTCGCGTCCTCTATGTAGGAATACTTGAGCTCGACCCGGGCGAATCCGAGCGGACGAGCGCGGAGACGCTGCTCGCACAGATTCTCACTGAGCCTGACCGGGCAGCGAGCGCGTTCGATGAGCTTGCTCGGTACGGCCAAGACCTCGGGCGAAATCGCCAATGGGCCAGGGCGCAGGACGTGCGAGCGTTCCTTCGTTCACGAGGATTCCCGCTCCTCGACGACCCCAAGTACGCGGCAGACATCGAACGCCTAAGGATTGCGACGCGCAGTTTGCTCGACTCGCAACAATCAGCTCTCGTCATTCAAGCTCCCGACGGCCCAGTCGAGATCGAACGCAGCATCGTCGAGGTACTCCGTGAGTCGACTGGCGCTCTCGCGCTTACCGGCGATGCTGGGTCCGGAAAATCCGCTGCGGCGAACAAGCTCGTCCGAGAACTGTGCGAGCAAGAGCAGGACGTCGTGTATCTAACCGCGGACTCGTTCTCTCCGGACATCGTGGCGCTCCGAGGGTTGAACTTCACGACGTCGCTGTCTGAGACACTCGCCAATTGGGATGGCGATGGTGTCGGCACGCTCGTCATCGACGGCATCGATTCAAGTCGTGGAACGGGGGACAGCGGATGGGTCCTCGCCCTGTTGCCTGAACTCGAAGGGTCACGGTGGCGGACGATTGCGACGCTGCGCACTTACGACCTACGTAACGGACCGAAATGGCGACGCGTCTTCCGCGGCGTGACGCTCGATGAAAGCGCCGCTGTTGCGGATCTCCAAGAGGTGAGACATCTCCTTGTCGGTGATCTCGGTGACGTGGAGATGGCGCAGGCGAGGGCTCAGAGTGCATCTCTGGCGGGGCTCATCGACGGGGCAGACGATCAACTGCTCGCGTTGTTGCGCAACCCGTTCAACCTCAACCTTGCGGCAGACCTGTTGTTGTTCGGTTCTCCAGACGTCACCGCGGTCCGCTCCCGTCTCGACCTGCTCGACGAGTATTGGAAAGCGAGAGTGCGTGGCGGCGCCCAAGGTCTGCAGCAAGCCGCGACTGTCCGACGGCTTACCGAGCGGATGGTCGAGGCTCGCCGGACGACAGTCGACGTTCTTTCCGCCGTGGACTCGGGACAGCTCGACGCCATCGCGTTGCTTCTTGGTGTCGGCGTCCTCCGAGAGCTACCGGCCGTACAGCACAGCGACGCGCAACTCGTCGAGTTCTCCCATCCACTGCTCTTCGACTACGCGGTGGCCACGACGGTTCTCTCGTCAACCGAGCCAGTCGACTTCCCGTCGCGTCTCGATGGTGAGCCGAATCTTGTTATCCGGCTGTGGCCGAGCGTGGAGCTACGCCTATCATCACTCTGGCAGCAGGACGCTGATCGGTCTCGGTTCTGGGAACTTGCGATCCGGTTCGCTGTACGACCTGGCGGGCACCCATTGGCCGGGATCGCCGCAGCCTTCGTCGTACTGAGAACGCACGGCACCCCCGAGGACTTCGCACCGCTGTTCTCCGCACTGCGCGGTGAGCAAACCGCTGAAGCGCTGAGGTGCCTGAACCACATTTCCGGTTCGCTGAACTGCCCGGACATTCCGGTCGGGGATCGCCGCGCTTCCGTCTCATCGCTCTCGGAGGCATCGGCTGTCACTGCCGAGATCGCTTTTGAGCGCGACGACCTCTCGGTGGCTGATGCGACGAGAGTTCTTCTTCGCCGGATCGATGAGATCGTGCCGCTCGATCCCGGTGTCGACGGTGCGGGAGCACGGGCTCGCGCTGCGAGAGTGTTGATGTCCTTCGCGCTCGCGAATCCGGCAGCCGCTGGTCGCCTAGATGTGGCTCGGATGGTTTCGTCCCTACTCGCTGTCTCTGTGCTAATCGACGGCGAGCAGTGTGCTCCTGTGCTTGAGGCAATGCTCGCCCCCGAGGTCATGGAGCACTGGGGTGTTCTCGCTATTCGCTCTGCCCTCGACTACGTCCCAAGAATCGCCGTTCCGTACCCCGAACTTGCTCAGCGGATCTTCGACGCGATTTGGTCGTTCCAAGAGACACGCGACGGCGCGCTCGGCTTCGGCACCGAGATCAGCAGGATGGTCATGAACTGGCGGAGTGTCCTCGACACGACTCGGACACACTCTGCGGAGGTCTTTCCTCGCCTTCTCAATGTCTCGCCGCTTATCGCTTCGGCCGTTCTTGTCAGCGCCCTGACGAACAACGAAACCGACTCCCACCACGGACTTATCGTGCAGCCGTCACTGACCCCGCAAGACGATCCGCTCACGAAGATGGCTAAGCACATAGGGATCTGGCTTAAGTCGGTCGCGGACGACTCGCAGACTTTCGAGCCGGTACTCGACGTGCTTGTCGCGGATTCAACGGCTAACCCAGCTCTTTGGCAGTCAGTCGTGAGTGCGGGTACCGATCATCCAGCGACCCTCGGCCGTTCGATCTTGGCGCGCCTGCCCGCTGCTCTGTTCAACCCGGCATCTCTCGCGCTCGGGCCGTTCGTGCGCGCTATGTCGAACGAGCTGCAAGGTGAGGAACACGCGGCACTTGAACAACTGATCCTTAGCGTGACCGCGCCGGAGCCCAGTAATGCCGAGTGGCAGACGCTCCTCGTCACGAGGCTCGCGGTGAACTTGACTCAGGACCACGTGCAGCTCGAGGAGATTCGGACCCTCCTGCCCGAAGAAGAGGGGCCAAATCCGTCGGTCGCCGAAGCGCTGCCAATCCTCGGATGGGGATCACCCGATGATGGAGCGATTCCTTGGATGGACGACCACGCAGCGTTTCCTCCGGAGGTGCAGTCACTCCTTGATGACGCTCGTTCGGCCAATGAACAGGCGGCTTCGGAACCGGCCAAGGCTGCTGCCCGAGTGCGATTGCGAGATGCGTTCCTGTCTGTATTCGAAGTCCACGCCTCCAACCCCGAGATACTCGACGTGCTTGCTGAGCCCGCTCGGGTGCTTGCGATGTTCGACGCGGCCGTTACTCCCGACAGCGACCTCGGCTCTGCCGTGCTTCAAACATTCCTTGGGGTTCTAGGAGCGGCATCGTGATGGCATGGGGAGCCAATCCCGCCAATAACTCCATCATGGGACTGCGCGCCCTGTGTTCCCGTTGGCAGGGCTCGGCGCGACTAGAGCAGGTTCGATCTGCACTTCGCCAGCAACTGCAGAGTTCGAACACGGAGGTCCGCATGCTCGCATCGAACACCGTCGGCAGACTCTTCGACCCGGTCGAAGCTGAGCAACAACTCTTTGAGCGTCTGCAGACTGAGTCCACGCCAGAAGTGCAGGAAGCACTACTCGGAGCTCTGCTCGACCTTTCGGCAGTCGATCCAGCCGCGGCTGATCGCGTCTTGCAGAACCTTTCGGGCGTCGACTGCATCGCCTCGGTGAACTACCGACCTGATGAGGAGATGTCGGATCTCACGAGGGCTGACGGCCGGCTTACCCGCACGCTCTTATGTGTGTTCACGCGACTCGCCCTCTGGGTGAGCACGCCATTCGCGGCAGAGGCTTGGGCCGAGTGGGCATCACATCCGGCCGAGGCACCAGCGACCGTGCGTTCCCTCGTCCAGTTCAGCCGGGAAGCGATGAAGCCGCGATCTCTCCAACCTGACGATCCGCAGCTTCGTGCGTTCTCGTTCATCAGTGAGCTGACCAATCGAATCCTTGGACTGCTCGCCGTTCCTGCTGAGGATGCGACCGATGAAGCCGACAGCCCCAGGAGGGCCGTGGTAATTCACGTCGCTCACTCGATTGCCGTTGAGCTTTACTTCGCGAGTGGTGCCTTCACGAACAACGTCCCGCCCGACGAAGAGCTGAGTCGGATGCCGGAACCGTCGTTCGTCGACTTGGCGCTTCCGGTCCTCGAACGGTTAGCAAGGGTTGACGACGTTCCGACGGCACACCAGGTCGTCCAGACACTCGTGTTCTTGAGCAGAGTGAAGCCCCGTCGAGCTCTGTTGGCGATCACCGACGCCGCCCTAGGTGCGCCCGGGTACGAGCAGGAACCCCAGGGGGAAGAGGCGATGTTCAAGCTCTTTGATCAGATCCTCGCCGATGATGAAGACAACTTGCTCAACGACGATGAGTACCTGACCAGGGTCCGACAAGTGCTGGAGCGATATGTCGATCTTGCTTCGACGGCGGCGATCAGCCAGATTCAGCGACTCTCACAGTCGTTCCGGTAGCCAGTTCCGCGCCCTAGCCTCACTACTTATATATGTGCGGTCGATTCACCATGCGGCAGTCGCGGCACGACCTCGAAGGCTTCTTCCGCGTGAAGCCCCAGAACGATCACATCGACGACCGCGTCTACGTGCCGCACTACAACTTCCCGCCGACCGAGCAGGTGCCGGGCGCACGCATCGACAAGGACGGCGAGATGCGACTCGACACCTACCGTTGGGGCTTCGTGCCGAACTGGGTGCGCAACATCTCCGAGTTCAAGCTCACCACGATCAACGCTCGGGCAGAGTCGGTGGCAAGGGCCAAGACGTACGCGGCAGCATTCCGCCGTCACCGCCTCCTCGTACCCGCGGACTCGTTCTTCGAATGGGACAGAATCGACCCCAAGAACAAACAGCCCTATGTGTTTCGGCGTCGCGACGGCGAGCTGATGGTGTTCGCTGGCCTGTTCGATTCCTACCTCCATCCCGACACCTCGGAGGGTGAGCGTTGGGTCGCGACATGCACGATCCTGACGACGACCGCGAACGAAGACATGCCGATTCATGATCGCCTACCGCTCATCTTGGAAAAGGACGTCTGGGAACGGTGGCTCGATCCCGACCTGGAAGACACCGATGAGCTTGAGTCCCTAATTCGGGTGGCGTCCTCGGGAGTGCTTGAGCATTACCCGGTCGACCGCAAGGTCGGCTCGGTCAGGAACGCCGACGTGTCGTGCATCGAGCCGATCGAGTTGAGCACCGGGACGCTGTTCTAGAGGTCAGGCGGCGGCGATGCGTACAAGCTGGAAGCCGCTCTTGCCAGCGCGTTCCAGCAATACGTCTGGTCTCCGTGGGTCCGGTCCCTTCATCCGCTTCATCGCTGTGCAGACGGTCAGCTCTGCGTACGAAGTGCCTCGCTCATTCATCTGTTCGTACACTTCGCGAGCGGTAAAGGGCCGATCGCCGTGGCGCTCGATCAGATCCTCGAACGCAGCGATCACTTCGTCACGGCAGTTCGGCAACGTGCGCGGCAGAGGTCCGATGTGGATGAGCTGCTCGTTTGTGGCGTCTTCGGCCTTCGGACCCTTGTTAGTTTGTAGAGGCATTACCACCACTCGATCGACTTGCCTCCCACAAAGGCCAGCCCACAGGGCTGGACAGTCAGTACATTGACAGTGTTTATGACATCATATTTGTGGTTCATCCGTTCGCGGGAGACTCTTCGGATCATCGGATTCTGACGGGGTCGCGCTCTCAACGCACCACGATCGATCCGAGCACGCGCCAGTTCGGCCTGCCGGCGTAGAGAAGTGCCCGGATCCGGTAATTCGCGAAGTTCCTGAACCCGAAGCCGATCCGTTTGATCCTCTTGATCAGGTTGTTGAGCGCTTCGGTGGGTCCGTTCGTGACGCGGGCCTTGTGCCAGTTGCAGATCTTCTCGAACCAGCGCTCGATGGTCCTGCCGAGGCGCTGGAGCTCGGGCGGCATCGCGGTTCTCACGCAGTGGCGCCGGAGGTCATCTAAGAGCGCCGTTGCCTCGTTCGGGTCGTCGGTCCGGTAGAAGTCGCGAAGGCGCTCCTTTACCCGGTAGGCGATCGCCACCTCGGCGCCCGGGTCACCGAGCTCGAGGAGTGAGCGAAGACGCTCCGCTGCTTGCTCACCGAGGCGTTCCTCGCCGACTAGCAGCAGGTGCCGGGCGCGATAGAGGGGGTTCTTCCCCTTGTTCTGCCGGCCGCCGAGCTCGTGCTGGACGCGCCGGCGGACGCTATCGAGCGCCCGGTTGGCAAGGGCGATGACGTGGAAGGGGTCGACCACCTGGTCCGCCTTCGGCAACACGACCGAGTAGACCGCCGCGTAGGCGCTCGACATGTCGAGGGCGCCCCATCGGATGCGTTCCTTCCAGCCCTTGGGCTGTTTGTCGAGCCAGCGCGCCACCTCCACGAAGTCGCGCGAGGGCAGGATCTCGATGATCTGGTGGTGCTCGACGTCCGCGACGGTCGTCGCGTAGTCCGTGTGCCCCTTCCTCTCAAGCCGGACGAAGGAGGTCTCGTCGAGGCCGATGGCGCTCGTGTTGTTCATGCGTCTGCGGTCGGCCAAAAGGAGCGCCTCGCCGTAGGTGTGCACGGCGTCGTTCACGGTGTGCCAGTCGCAGTCGAGCTCACCGGCGACCTCAAGGACCGTGCGCCCCATGCCGACCTGGACGGTCGCCCACTTGGCGGCCCGCGTAGTGAGCAGGCAGTTCTTGGCGGCAATCCGGTGGTCTGCGAGCACGAAGCTCCGGCGTGGGCAGTGATCTGCGACACAGACCATCCGATGCTTCTTCCAGGCGAGGCGCATCGGGGTGCCGTAGACGGGCAGGTCTACGTAGCGGACGATCGGGCGCTCTTTCACCTGGGCGCGATGACCGCAGCTCGGACAGCGCACGTCAGAGACGACCTGCTCGATCATGAGCTCGACGTCACGACCGCGGCGTTCGTACGCGAGGACGCGGACGTCCTTCAGACCAACGAGGGCCTGGAGGATCTCACTAGGGTTGACGAGGACGAAGGTGCTTCGGTTTTGTTGGCTCACACCTCAAGCCTGAAGCGCCTTCGCCCAATTCTGGGGGACCCTGGGACGCGGGGCTCCCCGCTGAGATCCGAAGACCCGACTCTTCGGCGTAGGACAGTCACGTCGATTGGACGTGCCGCTTTCGAAGGGTTGTTGACCGGGGCATAGCTCTCATTGAGCTCACAACAGCAAACGCCGAAGCAGCACGCGTTATTCAGGAGTCGGGCGGCGTCGCGACACAACGTCGGTTAGTCCCACCTCACACCTCGAGATCGACGCAGATGTTGCGCAGGGATCTGGGCGCGAGCGGCACTCACAGGACCGCGCCCCAGACGCGCGCGTCTCGCACAGCGAGCAAGAACGGCCCTCCGGCCGGCCCGGCGACGGTCGCGTTCGTGGCCAAGCGGCAGATCTGGGCGGCCAATTTGTGGCGGCCGAAGGCAGGGCTTTTTCCCCGGCCGGGGGTCTCCCCGATCAGACGAGCGGATCGTACATAATCTCCCTGACCTCCTGTGCGCAGCGGCAGGCGACAGCGAACTTGGTGGCCCACTCCAGTGCCTCGTCGTGTGAGGCCACCTCGACGATCGCGAATCCGCCGACGACAGCCTTGGTCTCCGGGTACGGGCCGACTGTAACGTTCCCGTCGGTAGCCACAATGGTCGCCGGCTGGCTCTCCACACCGCCGCCGAAGACCCACACGCCTGCCTCCTGGGCTGCTCGGACCACCTGGTGTGCGGCCTCTCCGACCTCAGGCAGCTCCGCCTCAGGAAAGGTCATCGCGCCATCGTCGAACGAGATCAAGTACCGCTTCATTGCGGGCTCCCTTCCCCAATTGGCCGCCTCCGGCCGCCTCACGCTTTTGCCACGACCCGCTCACAACGCCAGCAGTGACCGATTCAGGCTCTGTGATCACTAGCTTTTCAGCGACAGCTGCGCAGCACCGTCTCGACCAAGCTAGCGGGCGCGCGGCCGGCCCTACCGGGGCGGATCAGGTAAAACCCGTCCGCCGTCGCTGGCGGGCGTCCAGTATTGGTGGAGACCTGCAGGACATCGGACTCGACCCTTATGAATACCAGGGGAGTCACAGTCACCCGCAGCTGTCCGCCAGCTTCGCTCGCGATCGCCGGCCGGCTGAAGCCCACATCGAGGGGAGCCGGTCTCGTAACAGGACACGCCACCGCGGACGCCGACGCCCCGTCTGAAATGGGGAACAGAACGACGCTGGAAGCGATCATTGCCCCGGCGATGCCTAGCCGAATTGGGTCGCTGATCCTCATCGATTTCTCCTTCCTCGGCTCAGACGAGTGGCGTGGTGACGACGCCGAAGAACGGAACCACTGTTGAGCATGTAACCAGAGCAAGGTGAAAACGATATGGAAACGGGACCAAACTCTGTGCTGCATTGTGCAAACTCTGTGCGACATTGCGACACGGGTAGCGGATTGTGAAGCGTCTGCCAAGGTCACTCGGCCATGGGCGATTGCGGTCAAGTTAAGTGATCGCCTCACCTGGATACCGCAGGGGAGCGAGGAATGAAGTGCGGATACTTCTGCTCGGGGGCCGGGCCCACTCCAGAAAGGGCGGGTCTCAAATCGCTTGACAGGTTCCGCGTTCTGAGCGCTAGCTCACAGAGAACGAGATCGTGCCGCTGTAAGTGCCAGCCGGAGTCGACGTCGGTGCAAGCAAGGTGAGGATTCCGTCCATTTCCGCCGTGCCATCGGTAGCCGTCGCCTTGGCCCAGTTCTGCGGCGTGGTCGAAAGCCCGATAGCACCCGGGGGGTTATCGGCGGGATTAGGGTTCTCGGCAGTCAGGTTAGTGAAGGTCACCGAGCCGGAGAATTCCCCAGCGCCTGGGCCGGGGTCGAGCAGCTTCCCGCCCGTCAAGCCCAGGCCGGACGATGGAATGGTGCCGCCGGTGCCATCGGTCAGGTTGGTGGCCGCGACCGACAGGGTCCACGCGTAAGCCGGGGTCAAGGTGCTTGTCACTTCGATCTGTTGAGCCGCTGAGTTGGCGGAGTTGGGGAAGGTGGCCGAGGCCTGGAGGTAGGTACCGTCTGTGCTCAGCGTCATGGCGGGCAGTACCAAGGGGTTGCTTGCCGTATAAGGGGTGGTGATCGTGAGCGTGCCTGGGTTTATCGTAACGTGCGTATTCTGCTGATCACCGCAACTTGATCCGGCCAAACTGCAGGTGGATCTCGGCCGCCGGTCGAGCGTGCTGTTAAGGCTCCCGGTGGCCGTGACGGCGTCGACGCCGCTCGGATTATCGTCGGTCGCCCCGGCTGTCTGGGCGGTGCAGGTGTCGTTGGTCGACGAGCTAGAGGCGCTCCACACCTGCTGCCCGTTGCCGCATTCAGCTACGAAGTCCGGTGCAGCGTTGCCACCAGTGAAATCGACGTTAACCGGGCATGCGCCGACCACGGCCATCAGCCCACACACGAGGAGAGCAACGCCACCCACGTTCGCACCTCGTGTCAGCCTCACAGTCACCTCGCGTCTGCGAAGCGTTCCAGACGAAGGTGAACTCGGGCTGAACTAACGGACATCCCCATGTAAATCTATGCTGAATTTATGTACCCATTCTTGGCTTCGGAGCTCGTGCTTGCGGAACATTTGTTCCGCTGTTAGGTCAGTAGTCGCCCGATCCGCTCCGACCGAGACGGTTTCCCGCCACATCCGGTGACCGCCGTCGTTCCCTAGAAGAACTCCACCGTGCCGGCAGGTTTGGTGCTGTCAGCTGCAGAAGCCGTGGCCGTGCACGTCACCGAGGTGCCGTAGGCCGGGCTTGTGCTGCTGGCCGACAGCGTGGTCGTAGTGGTGGTCTTTGGCGGGGGCTCAGGACTACGGCCGATGCCGACTACGCGATGAGCTGCCGGTCGGGTGAAGACGGCCGTGATGTTGTCACCACCCGTCCGGCATCGCTCTCGTTGTGCAGGTAGCCCCCTACCAAATCCCGGTGAGGCGACGGTGTCCCGCCCGGCTCACCAGCCGTACGGCCCGTGGTGCCTTCGGTGGTGCCGCCAAGGACCTCGACGGTGCCGACCGGGCTGGCTTACCGTGACCACGACTACTCGTGAGGTCGAGGAGGCATATGAGCTGCTGGTCGGGGTGAAGACAGCCGTGATGCTGTCGGCGCCCTGTGGTAGGGCGCTCGTCGTGCAGATTGCCAACCTAGGCCTGTTGATAGCGACCGCGGTGCATCCGGTGATCGGTGTCGTGCCGTCGAAGAACTCGACCGTGCCTGCCGGGTTGCTGCCGTCCTCTGCCGAAGCCGTCGCCATAAAGGTCACCTCGGTGCCGAAGGCCGGGCTGGTGCTGCTGGCCGACAGGGTGGTCGCGGTACTGATTGCAGTCTTCGGCGGGGCCCCGACGGTGACCACGACTGCGGGCGAGGTCGAGGAGGCGTAGGTGCTGCTGGTCGGGGTAAAGACAGCCGTGATGCTGTCGGCGCCCGAGGGCAGCGTGCTCGTCGGGCAAGTAGCCGATGTGGGCGGGTTGATGGCGACCGCAGTTGTGCATCCCGTGATCGCGGACGAGCCCACGCGGAACTCGACCGTGCCTGCCGGGTTGGTGCTGTCAGCTGCAGAAGCCGTCGCCGTGAATGTCACCGAGGTGCCGAAGGCCGGGCTGGTGCTGCTGGCCGACAATGTGGTCGTGGTGGCGGTCTTCGGCGGGGCCCCGACGGTGACCACGACTGCGGGCGAGGTCGAGGAGGCATACGAACTGCTGGTCGGGGTGAAGACAGCCGTGATGCTGTCGGCGCCCGAGGGCAGCGTGCTCGTCGGGCAAGTAGCCGATGTGGGCGGGTTGATGGCGACCGCGGTGCAGCCGCTGATCGGTGTCGTGCCGTTCAAGAACTCGACCGTGCCTGCCGGGTTGGTGCTGTCAGCTGCAGAAGCCGTCGCCGTGAATGTCACCGAGGTGCCGAAGGCCGGGCTGGTGCTGCTGGCCGACAATGTGGTCGTGGTGGCGGTCTTCGGTGGGGCCCCGACGGTGACCACGACTGCGGGCGAGGTCGAGGAGGCATACGAACTGCTGGTCGGGGTGAAGACAGCCGTGATGCTGTCGGCGCCCGAGGGCAGCGTGCTCGTCGGGCAAGTAGCCGATGTGGGCGGGTTGATGGCGACCGCGGTGCAGCCGCTGATCGGTGTCGTGCCGTTCAAGAACTCGACCGTGCCTGCCGGGTTGGTGCTGTCAGCTGCAGAAGCCGTCGCCGTGAATGTCACCGAGGTGCCGAAGGCCGGGCTGGTGCTGCTGGCCGACAATGTGGTCGTGGTGGCGGTCTTCGGTGGGGCCCCGACGGTGACCACGACTGCGGGCGAGGTCGAGGAGGCATACGAACTGCTGGTCGGGGTGAAGACAGCCGTGATGCTGTCGGCGCCCGAGGGCAGCGTGCTCGTCGGGCAAGTAGCCGATGTGGGCGGGTTGATGGCGACCGCGGTGCAGCCGCTGATCGGTGTCGTGCCGTTCAAGAACTCGACCGTGCCTGCCGGGTTGGTGCTGTCAGCTGCAGAAGCCGTCGCCGTGAATGTCACCGAGGTGCCGAAGGCCGGGCTGGTGCTGCTGGCCGACAATGTGGTCGTGGTGGCGGTCTTCGGTGGGGCCCCGACGGTGACCACGACTGCGGGCGAGGTCGAGGAGGCATACGAACTGCTGGTCGGGGTGAAGACAGCCGTGATGCTGTCGGCGCCCGAGGGCAGCGTGCTCGTCGGGCAAGTAGCCGATGTGGGCGGGTTGATGGCGACCGCGGTGCAGCCGCTGATCGGTGTCGTGCCGTTCAAGAACTCGACCGTGCCTGCCGGGTTGGTGCTGTCAGCTGCAGAAGCCGTCGCCGTGAATGTCACCGAGGTGCCGAAGGCCGGGCTGGTGCTGCTGGCCGACAATGTGGTCGTGGTGGCGGTCTTCGGTGGGGCCCCGACGGTGACCACGACTGCGGGCGAGGTCGAGGAGGCATACGAACTGCTGGTCGGGGTGAAGACAGCCGTGATGCTGTCGGCGCCCGAGGGCAGCGTGCTCGTCGGGCAAGTAGCCGATGTGGGCGGGTTGATGGCGACCGCGGTGCAGCCGCTGATCGGTGTCGTGCCGTTCAAGAACTCGACCGTGCCTGCCGGGTTGGTGCTGTCAGCTGCAGAAGCCGTCGCCGTGAATGTCACCGAGGTGCCGAAGGCCGGGCTGGTGCTGCTGGCCGACAATGTGGTCGTGGTGGCGGTCTTCGGTGGGGCCCCGACGGTGACCACGACTGCGGGCGAGGTCGAGGAGGCATACGAACTGCTGGTCGGGGTGAAGACAGCCGTGATGCTGTCGGCGCCCGAGGGCAGCGTGCTCGTCGGGCAAGTAGCCGATGTGGGCGGGTTGATGGCGACCGCGGTGCAGCCGCTGATCGGTGTCGTGCCGTTCAAGAACTCGACCGTGCCTGCCGGGTTGGTGCTGTCAGCTGCAGAAGCCGTCGCCGTGAATGTCACCGAGGTGCCGAAGGCCGGGCTGGTGCTGCTGGCCGACAATGTGGTCGTGGTGGCGGTCTTCGGTGGGGCCCCGACGGTGACCACGACTGCGGGCGAGGTCGAGGAGGCATACGAACTGCTGGTCGGGGTGAAGACAGCCGTGATGCTGTCGGCGCCCGAGGGCAGCGTGCTCGTCGGGCAAGTAGCCGATGTGGGCGGGTTGATGGCGACCGCGGTGCAGCCGCTGATCGGTGTCGTGCCGTTCAAGAACTCGACCGTGCCTGCCGGGTTGGTGCTGTCAGCTGCAGAAGCCGTCGCCGTGAATGTCACCGAGGTGCCGAAGGCCGGGCTGGTGCTGCTGGCCGACAATGTGGTCGTGGTGGCGGTCTTCGGTGGGGCCCCGACGGTGACCACGACTGCGGGCGAGGTCGAGGAGGCATACGAACTGCTGGTCGGGGTGAAGACAGCCGTGATGCTGTCGGCGCCCGAGGGCAGCGTGCTCGTCGGGCAAGTAGCCGATGTGGGCGGGTTGATGGCGACCGCAGTTGTGCATCCCGTGATCGCGGACGAGCCCACGCGGAACTCGACCGTGCCTGCCGGGTTGGTGCTGTCAGCTGCAGAAGCCGTCGCCGTGAATGTCACCGAGGTGCCGAAGGCCGGGCTGGTGCTGCTGGCCGACAATGTGGTCGTGGTGGCGGTTGGAGTTAGGTCCACAACCGTAACTGCGGCCGATGTCGAGCCGCCCACGATGCTGGCAGTCGCTGTGCCGGCTCCGGTCTCGTCCCCGAGTGTGGGGATGAAGGACGCTGTGTACACGTGCGTGCCGGCGGCCGGTGTGTAGCTGTAGGTGGCGGTCCCGGAGGTCGGGCTCGCCAAGTCCAGGAAGGTGCCGTTGTCGTAGAACTGCACTGACCCAGCGTCACCGCTCGGCACCGTGGCCGTCAGGGTGATGGAGCTGCCCGAGTTCAGCTGACCGCCGGTCGCCGACGTCACCAGAGTCGTTGTCGTGGCAGTGACGAGCGGGAACAGCTCGGCCCAGCCGTCGGCCGGAACCGTGGTGCCGTCGACTGTGATCGGAGACGAGGTGTTGTTGTATCCAATGTCGGCCTCCCAGTACAGGCCCCCCGGGGTGCCGGCCTCGTGCGGGCCCGAGTCGGTCAGGCGTACCTCGATTGTGTTGGCGTAGCCGGCGGTGGTGTCGGGGGTGTTCGCCGACAACCAGGTGCCGATGTCGGCGGACGACGCGGCCACGACCGGGTACGTCGGCGCCAAGGCCGTGATGTCGGCGGGCGTGCCAGCAGGCAGGCTGGAGGCGGGGCTGAAGGCCGTCGGTCCGGCCTCGCTAGTCGCGGTCCAAACGGCAGGCGCCTGGCCATGCTGTGGGTTGGCGAATGCCAGGGAGGCTTTGGTGGCTCCCGAGTCGGCGGCGGTGTTCGCCACCACATAGGAGAATGGGCTGGCAAGGTTGGTCCCGCTCGTAACCTCGTTACCGTCGGCGTCGTAGAAGGTGAGGTTGCCGTAAGGAGCTGCGGCGTTGGCGTCCGGTTCCCAGGCGGGGGCTGTCCCGGCGGCGAACGACGCACCCGCGAGACCGAGCAGTCCTCCGCTGACGATGGCAGCCATAAGCATCCCGGCCATGGCCACCTTGAGAATTGGTTTCATTGCTGTCACTTACTTCCTTTCGGTGTTCCATCCGCTTCCGCCTCAAGAAGCTCCGGAATCATTTGCCGCCGCACAGCGGCTTCAATCGAGCGGATCCCGACAAGAGCCACGCGCAGGCTAGGCACCCGGGAGATCAGCGTCAATGGCCGTGGGGTGAACTCTGGGTAAAGAATGAAACTAAACGGCCAGAGAGGCCAGCACCAATAGGTAAATGGTCGATGTAGCAAGGTAAATGACCGACACGCATAGGTGAACGGCCGATATAAAATAGGTGAACGGCCGATGACGACAAGAAGCCAAATCATTCAGGTTGCGAGTCCGGATAGCGCCCAGTTAGTGTGGCCCGTCACTACCTTGAAGGGGCGTAAGGAATCTATGCAAACGTCGCGCTGGGCAAGGTCCGCTGCACTGGCGGCGATATCACTTTTCGCGTTGGGGGCACCTCTGATCGTCGGAGTGGGTGCGTCGTTCGCCACCGGGACAGCTCCCGCCTGGGAACCGGACGCCAACGCCGCAGCTCCTTACGGCAACCTCACCTTCTACGACGCCGACGGTAACGAGGTTACGAGCGGGACCAACCTTGCCAGCCCATTCTCCTATGTGGTGGCGAACACCGCCGCCGACTCGGGAGCCACCAAAGCCTCCGTTGCCTTTTACAACCCTCAGCACGGCGTCGTGCCGGCCAGTTGGACCGGCACAGACGAGGCCGGCCCGACGGCCTTCAACCCCAGCTTGGCCGGCGCGCCCGCCGATATCACGGCCTTGGCGCCGACGTACCCGGTCACGGCCGCGTCGTCCGCCGACATCGGCACCTGGTTGTCGGCGAACACCCCCGACACCACCGCCGGCTACGCCAACACAATCGAGGTACGCCTGACCGACTCGGGCCCTGGCAGCCACGGCAACGCGGCTGGCACCTACTGGGAGTCCGACATTGGATACAACAACACCTCGTCTCCGATCACAGTCGACGGCACCACGGTTCCGGCCGACGGCTGGGCCGAGCTGTTCCCGCTCGTCACTGCCACGACAACGACTCTGGTGACGTCGGCGACCGGCGGTCAGCTGAACTCGGGCAGCTCCATCACCCTGACGGCCACGGTGCCGAGCGGTGACGCTGGGTCAGTGCAGTTCTACGACAACGGCACCTTCCTGGACTTGGCGAGCCCGACCTCCGGGACCGCCACCTACAGCTACACACCGGCCGCCGGCACGCACGTGTACACAGCGTCCTTCATCCCCACACTCGGGGACGAGACCGGAGCCGGCACAGCGACTGCCAGCATCGTGGGCGGCTCGACATCGGCCGCAGTTACGGTTGTGGACGGCACCGCAACCACCACCGGAGTTACGGCGAGCGCGACCAACGTCGCCTTCGGCACCTCGGTGACATTCACGGCGACGGCTTCTGCAGCTGACAGCACCAACCCGGCAGGCACGGTCGAGTTCTTGAACGGCACGACACCGATCAGCGGCTGCACCGCGGTTGCCATCAACCCGCCCACATCGGCTACTTGCCCGACGAGCACGCTGCCCTCGGGAGCCGACAGCATCACGGCTGTCTTCACCCCGACCAGCAGTTCGTATGCCTCCTCGACCTCGCCCGCAGTCGTGGTCACCGTTACGGGCATCGGTACCACGACCACCTTGTCGGCTAGCGCGACCAGCGCCGCCTTCGGGACCTCGGTGACCTTCACTGCCACGGCCTCCGCAAGCGACAGCAGCACCCAGGCCGGCACCGTCGAGTTCCGTGTCGGCACGGCGGCGATCACCGGATGCACAGCCGTCGCTATCAACCCACCTACATCGGCTACCTGCACGACTGGCACTCTGCCACAGGCCACCGACAGCATCACAGCCGTCTTCACGCCGACCAGCAGCTCGTACGGGTCGTCAACGTCGGCCGCAATCATGGTTACGGTGGGACCCCCGCCACAGACCGCAACAGTGGCCGCGCTGTGGGCGAGCAACACCAGCCCGACCTACGGCACCTCGGTGACCTTCACGGCCGCGGCTTTCACAAGCGCCGGCAGCACCAACCCTGCCGGCACCGTCGAGTTCTTCAACGGCACGGCGCCGATCAGCGGCTGCACCTCCGTCGCCATCAATCCGCCTGCGTCGGCCACCTGCACGACTAGCGCCTTGCCTCAGGGTAGTGACAATATGAATGTCGTTTTCACGCCGACCAGCACCTCCTATGCGCCGTCGACGTCGTCCGCAGTCGTGGTCACTGTCACCGCACCCATCTCAACCACGACCATGCTGTCGGCCAGTGCGACCAGCGTCGACTACGACACGCCGGTAACCTTCACGGCCACGGCTTCTGCAAGCGACAACACCAACCCTGCGGGCACCGTCGAGTTTCTTGATGGCACGTCGGCTATCACTGGCTGCACCGCGATCGCCATCAACCCGCCTGCGTCGGCCAACTGCACGACTAGTGCCCTGCCGCTGGACAGCGACAGCATCACGGCTGTCTTTACCCCGACTGACAGCTCGTACCCTTCCTCGACGTCGTCGGCAGTCGTGGTCACAGTGGCAGCTTCGCCAGTGACGGTGAAGTCGATCACACCGTCGTCGCTGAAGCCCGGAACATCGGAGTCAGTGACGGTAACAGGTAGCGGCTTTTTGAGCGGAGCGACCCTCACAGGTCCTACTGGAGTGACCTTCAGCAAGGTCAAGGTGGTCAGCTCCACGAAGCTCACCGCCACCGTAAAGGTGGCCGCCAATGAGAAGGCAGGCAAAGACCTGGCAATCACGGTCATCAACGGTGCCGCCAGCGGCGAGGGCCGGGGAACTGGCAAGGTCTTGACCATCGTCGCCGTCGCCGCCCCTACGGTGAAGTCGATCACGCCGTCGTCACTGAAGCCCGGAACATCGGAGTCGGTGACGGTCACAGGCACCGACTTTTTGAGCGGAACGACGCTCACAGGACCCACTGGTGTGACTTTCAAGAGGGTCAAGGTACTCAGTACCACCGAGATAATCGCCATCGTGGAGGTGACCTCTAGCGCGAAGGCAGGCAAGGATCTGCCGGTCACCGTTGTCGCCGCCGACGGAAGCCGGGGAACCGCTGACGTGTTGACCATCACGTGACCGCCAGTTTCGCTTCGCTGACCTCTAGTTCCTGCCGTGGCTCGAGCGTCCGGGGGCAACTGCACGAAAAGGCCTGAGCCCCGTTCGATTTCGGCCACCGCCGCCTGAGCATCCAGGCAACTCAGCCGCATGAGTATCGACAGGTCACTGACGCCGGCAGTCAGCTGCCCATGACTGCGTCGCAGGTACGATTCCCGTAGGCGGCTTCACGACGAATCGCGCGCCTGGAAGAGTACCTTTCGCCCGGAACAGGCGTCGTGTGCATTCAGCCCGGACTTCGGCGGCTCAACTCGACGATTCCGGGCCCCCACGTGCTTGACCTGGGCGAGCTGTGGATAAAGTCGGGTTTGGCAGGTTCACTGTAGGGACAAATGGGTCATAGACATCAGAACTATAGTGGTGTAATATGTAGCTCATGTATGTCAAGGTGAGCACGGTGCGTAGCGGCAAGAAGACCTATCGCTATCTCACCTTGGCCGAGTCGTTCCGCAACGAGGACGGCCAGCCCCGAAGCCGGATCGTCGCCCGTTTGGGCGAGGTCTCGGAGATGACCACCTCGGGCGAGCTCGAGCGGATCGTCGAGGCCCTGTCAGCCCAGTTGGGGCGGGCTTCTTCGCTGGAGCTAACTGCCGAGTCTGCTCCCTCCTATGGGGCGATGGCCGCTTGTGATGCCTACTTCTCCCGGCTCTTGTTGGACGAGCTCTTCGACGGCATCGGTCGGCGCCGGCGCTCGGTTGGTCTCTCGGACGCGGTGTTCGCCATGGTCGCCAACCGTCTCTCTGATCCCTCATCCAAGAGGCGCTGTGTCACCGACTGGCTCGGTGCCGATGCCGCCCTGCCCGAAGCTCGCAACGCCCCGTCGCTCGACCGTCTCTACCGGGGCCTCGATGCCGTCGCAGACTCGAAAGACGAGATCGAGGCGCATCTGTTCACCGAATTGTGCAACCTCACCAATCTCGATCTGCGCCTTGTCTGTTATGACCTCACCTCCACCTACTTCGAGGGCGAGGAGAGGGCCTCGGAGCGTTTCCCCTCGAAGGCCTTCGGCTACAGCCGCGACCACCGCGGAGACCGGCCCCAGATCGTGATCGGACTCCTCGTCACCTCAGACGGCATCCCGATCGCCCACCACGTCTTTTCCGGCAACACCGCCGATCGCTCGACGCTTCCTCAGGTGATGGCCGATCTCCAGGCCCGCTTCGGGGTCGGGCGCATCGCCCTTGTCGCAGACAGAGGCCTCATCTCAGAGGAGAACCTCGCCCTTGTCGCCGCCAACGGCTTTGACCACGTGCTGGCGACGCGACTTCACCGGGACCCGACAGTCGCCGCGGTTCTCGAAGCTGCCGCCAGCACCCAGGCCGTCTTCGTGGCTGTCGGTGACGACGGGACCAAAGCGACCGAGGTCGTCTATGAATCACGTCGCTATGTCGTGGTCGACTCTCCCCGCCGTCATGTGCGAGACGACGCCAGGCGCCGAGAGCTCCTCGCTGCGACCGAGGACGGCCTCATCGCCCTCGCGGACCGCGTGCGCAAGGGTCGTCTCGTCGACCCGGCCAAGATCGGCGCCGCAGCCGACAGGATCCTCAGGGACTCAGGGGTCTCCCGGTGCTTTTCGACCAAGATCGCCCACGGGATCTTCACCTGGGACTACGACAACAAGGCCATGGACTACGAGGAGAAACTCCTCGCCGGACGGTATGTGATCACGACCTCGCTCGACAACAAGACCGCCTCGACAGCTCAAGTGGTCGCCCACTACAAGTCCCTCCAGTCCGTCGAACGCCGCTTTCGGGTGCTGAAGGACTTCTTGGCTCTCCGGCCGGTCTTCCACTACACCGAAAAGCGCGTACGGGGACATGTCGCCATCTGTGTGCTCGCGGCGGTGATCGAGGCCATCATGGCCCTTGATCTCGCCCGGGCAAAGATCACCGACCCGGACCTCGGTGACCAGGTCCTCTCGGCGCGCCGGGCCCTTCGCGAGCTCGAGCGCATCCGCATGATCCGCTTTGTCGACTCAAACGGCGAAGAGCGACACGTCGTCACTCGGCCCAACCCGTTGCAGGCGAGCATCCTCTCCGCCTTCGGTGTCGAGACCTCCGCCTGGCGCTCACAGATCGCCTGAGCCACACACGATCACAGGTTGTAGGGCAAAAACTGTGCTTGCGCGACCTCGTGAGCAGGACCTTCACGTTTGAGCCGCCGAAGTCCGGTCAGCATCTCCTTGACTATGGAAAGTCTGAAGCCTCGCGTTAGTACCCTGATATGTCCGCGCAGAAACGCCGCGCACGAAACGCTGGACAACGCGCTGGTGACC
The DNA here is from genome assembly GCA_963725355.1 of uncultured Acidimicrobiaceae bacterium. Lineage (GTDB taxonomy): Bacteria > Actinomycetota > Acidimicrobiia > Acidimicrobiales > Bog-793 > Fen-455. The sequence goes on along the minus strand of CAVRYE010000011.1, from coordinate 569,863 downwards.
GGTCGCCTGGCTCTTAGTCCATTGTCAGTCACAGCGGTCCCAGGCTTCGATGTGCGACGCTGGCTCCAGACACTTGTATCGCGCGGTGAGTGGCGCTCCGCCGACTCAGTGCACTCGCCAACACCTAGGACGCCATCCAACTGACGGCCCCCGGCATCGCCCCTTACAGCGCCATAATCACATGCAGCGGACTGTGTCTGTGGTTGAACGGGTCGCCCTGCCGGGCACACGCGGCGAGGCGAATGCGACGTGTCCCTGACGCGGCATCATCCGGCGACAACGGCGCAGCCCTGCCAACTCTGAGTTACATGAGAACTGTCAACGCTGCGCCCCAGGCCTTTGGCTGACCATCTCGGCGTCGCTCCTCACGCCTAAGACAATGCTTTGCTTCGTCGCTCCCACACGTCGGAGGTCATCGAACTGTCCCGCGTAGTCCCTGGAGGTCAGCCACCCCTTTTGGACAGCTGCGTTCCTTCAGAGCTGACTATGGCTTCTCCTCGACATGCAGATAGATGCGCAAATTCATTGCCTGTTCATCCTGAATATGTTGGAAGGACATTTCACCGTGATAGCCATAAGAGGCACCCAGTTTGTGGAGTGCGGTCCTGACGATATAGCGAAGGAGTTCAACTTGAGACACCGTACATTCAAGATTGGCTTGGCTGTGGCGACGGTAGTGGCCACAGTTTTGCCAATTGGCCTCTTTGCCGGGCCGGCATTCGCTGACTACGCCCCCGCCGGAAAGGACGTCGTTGGCGTCGGGTCCGACACCCTGCAGTACATGATCGACTTCCTCGCCGACGGCGACGCTTACGGCGACCCTGGCTATAACGTCCTCGGCAACAAGTACAAGGTGGTCAGCTTCGACGCCACCGCCGACGCCAACGCGCGCCTGGCCTACGGCGTCGACGGTGGCCAAGCCAGCCAGGCGACCTGCACGCCCGGCACCGGAAGCACGGTCGGAACCGCCAACGCAGGCGCGACCAACACCGGGGTTCCCTGCGTGCTCAACCCGACCATCGTGCTGCGCGCCGGCCTTCAGCCCGTACAGCGGCCCAACGGCTCAGGTGCCGGCTTCTCGGCCCTGGTCCAGGACATCGTGGCGGGCGACAACGCCAGCACCGCTGCCAACGGGAACAAGGCCGAAGTGATCAACTTCGCCCGGGCCTCCTCCACGCAGTCAACTACGGCGACGTTGCCGGGCACGGAAGGCATCGACCAGCTCAGTGTCGCCACCGACACCTTGCCGATGATCGAAACGACCAGCCCAGTCAGCAATGCCGTCGCCCTGTCGGCGGCCCAGCTAGACAGCATCTACACCGCCAACTCTCCCAACTGCGTGACCTGGAACCAGGTCGGTGGCACCTCGACCGCCCAGATCATCCCGATCATCCCGCAGGTCGGCTCGGGAACCCGCAAGTACTTCCTCCAGCAGATCGGTGACACGGCGCTCACCGTTGGCAACTGCACCGTGGTCGGGGAAGAGAACGACCCGACGGCCCTAGCCACGACATCGAGCCCGGCCAATGCCATTGAGCCCATCTCCCAGGGCCGCCTCGACGTATATCAGGGCGTCAACAACACAGGCGCAAGCGGTGGCATCGGTGGTTACTTCACCGACCCTAGCTGCGCCTACCTGAGCGGGGCTTCGGCATGTGGCACCGGCAGCGTCAGTGCCGGCACCTGGGCCACCACTGCAGTGAACCCGTTGGTCAAAACCATCACCGGTACTCCGAGCAGCGGTGCTCTGTTCGACCCGACCCGTACGCTGTACCTGTACTTCCGAAGCACCGACGTCACCTCGACCACCGCGTGGCAGCCCGGCACGAGCGAGAACTGGCTCAACACCCTCTTCTACGACCCGTGCGAGACCGGTCAGACCTGCACCGGCCCGGGTGGGATCTATGGACCAGACGGAGCTCCGTACATCCAGACCACTGCAGGGGAAACCCTCCTCGAGGACGCCGGAGTCAGCCCGGTCTCTCCGGAAGTTTGCACTGACATCACCACCAGCGCCTCCTGCTAGCAGGGTAAAGCCCAAACGCCTCTCCGCCCCTTTCCTCCCGTTCAGGGAGGAAAGGGGCGGCCAGGCGAAGCATCTGACAGCGCACCTCCCACACATCAGTAGATCCCTCAGTAGATCAGCCAACCGAAAGGAAACGATCTAAGTGAAGAAGCCAATCAAGCTCGCGATGGCAGGGTTGCTCACCGCAGCCATCGCCGGCGCAGGAGTGCTTAGCCTGACAGGCGCGGCGTTCGCTGCCGGGTCAGCTCCTCCCTGGGAGCCCGACGCAAACGCGGCGGCCCCCTACGGCAGCGTCGCTTTCTACGATGCCGCCGGCAACCAGATCATCAGCGGGACAGGCGACCTAGCTAGCCCGTTCGCCTACGTCGTGGCGAGCACCGCCGCCGACACAGGAGCCATCAAGGCCTCCCTCGCATTCGCCAATCCACAGCATGGCCAGTCGCCAGCCATATGGACATCGACCAGCGAGGCCGGCCCGACGACTTTCAGCCCCAGCTTGTCTGGTGCACCCGCTGACATCACAGCCTTTGCGCCTACGCAGCCTGTCGTGGCCTCCTCGTCGGCGAACATCAGCACCTGGCTGTCGTCGAACACCCCCGACACCACCCTTGGCTACGCCAATACCATCGAGGTCCGCCTGACCGACTCGGGTCCTAGCAACCATGGCAACGCTAGCGGCACCTACTGGGAGTCCGACATCGGCTACAACAACACGTCGGCGGCGATCACCGTCGACGGCACCACGGTCCCGGCCAACGGCTGGGCGGTCCTGTACCCAGTCCCCGCCAGCCCGACGATCACGACCATCACCACGCCGGCGAACGGGGCTAACGAGACCGTGAACACCGCAATCACCCTGACGGCCACTGTGACACCCGCCGTTTCTGGGTTGGTGCAGTTCTACGCCAACGGCACCACCTTGGTGGGCACGTCGGCGACCGGGAGCTCCGGGACCTACACCGCCAGTTGGACACCGACGACCACTGGCACAGACAGCATCACGGGAACTTTCCTTCCCACCGCCGCTGGACCGGGCTCGCTCGGGGACGGAGTGACGATTTCGGTCAACCCGCCGACTATCGGAGGCTCGCCCGGACTGACGGTGACGCAGAACAGCATCACTGCCGGAACTTCGGACACCCTCACGGCTACCGTCTCCTACGCTGACAACAGCCTCACAGGCCCCGCCGGGACGGTGAAGTTCATGATCGGCTCCACCTTGATCACGGGCTGCACGAATCCTGTGGCGACCACAGTGACCGGGGCTGGCACCAGCGCCTCACCTGGCGTTGGTACAGCGGTTTGTACCACCACCGCTCTGCCGCAGGGCACGGACCAAATCATCATGACCTTCAGCCCGACCAGCAACGCGTACGCGCCTCTGTTCGCAGGTCCAGTTCAGGTCACGGTGGCGGCTCCGGCCATTTGCAGCGGCAACTCGGTCTGCTCGGACACCCAGAACATTCAGGTGACGATCAACCCCGGTACCATCACCGTCTCGACCCCGTACACGAGCGCCAACCCGTTCGTGCTCCCGGCGATGACTCTGAGCAGCGATGGCACGTACCTGCAGTCGTCGGCTGAGTTCCCTGCTGCCAGCAACCCCGCGAGCCAGCAGATCGTGGTGACCAGCCAACTGAGCCCGGCCTACGCCTGGACGCTGTCGGTGGCAGCCACACCGCTCACCAGCAGCGGCGGCGGGTCGATACCGGCTTCGGGTCTTGGTCTGACCGGCGGCTCCGTGATCAACGCCGCCAGCTACCCGGGCGTGACCTTCACCAACATCCCGGCCCATAATCCAAGCACGGTAGATACCGACACGAACACGGGCCTCACCGCCACGCCACAGTCGTGGGCACATAGCCCTGCTCAAGACGGCACCGCTGAGCTGTTCGGGACGCTGACGCTGTACGCAGCGACGAGCACCCCGTCCGGCACCTACAACGGCACCATCACCTTCTCCGTCTCCTAGACGGCAAAGGAGGACCGTGCATGGCCTGCAAGGCTCTGACGGTCATTGAAGCCAATGGGAGCGGGACGGCCTCGGCCGTCCCGCTCCTGGCATTACTGCAACGCTTGCGGCCACTAGTTTCGATCCAGTTTGACCAGTTAGACTGAATGCCATAACCGTTGTTCGTGACCGATAGAAGCGGACAGCTCCTCAACCTCTTGGATAAGGTTCGGACACCCAATATGCAGTCTTCCGATAGGACTATCCGGCGGTCGACTCGGCTATGTCTGATTGTCGCTGCCGTCGTGAGTTGCGCCACTGCTCTCCTACTGACTATCGCTCCGGCGTATGGGCAGTCGACGCTGCCGTCGCGGCACCCGACTGGCAAACGAGTGGTCGATAAGAACGTCGTCACCTTCGGCACCCAGACATCGTCGGCGACCAAGCCCGATGGCCGGGGTATCTACCTGTTCGGAGCTACCCCCGGTGGGCGGATCGAGGACCACGTGGCGATCCTCAACTACTCCGACCAGACGGCCACCTTCCTGATACGGGGAACCGACGCCGTCAATACTCCCCAAGGCGGCTTCGCGGCTCTGCCCATCTACGATCGGTCCCACGACCTCGGAGCCTGGATCGCCCTGCCGAAGTCAGACCTGCGCGTCACGCTGCGGCCCCGCTCCGACCTCATCGTCCCCTTCCTAGTCGAGGTGCCGGCTAACGCGACTCCCGGTGACCACGTTGGCGTGGTCACCGCCACCCTCGTGTCGTCGGTGATATCGAAAAGTGGCCAGCGCCTGAGACTGCTGCAGACCGTCGGGACCCGAATCTTCCTTCGAGTCAGTGGCCCGTTACACCCCTCGCTGACCGTCACCGGACTCGCCGTCAATGATGAAGGGACCTTCAATCCCGTCGGCACCGGCACGGCGCAGGTCACCTACACCGTGTCCAATACCGGCAACGTCGCCCTCGGGGGGCTTCAGACGGTCAACGTATCGGGACTGTTCGGGGGCAGTTCAAGTGCCGGCCGCCTCCCGAAGATCCAGCTTTTGCTGCCGGGCTTCTCGGTCAAGGAGACGGCAGAGATAAAGGGCATATTCCCGGAGATCCAGGAGACCGCCCGAGTGTCAGTCCGGCCCCTCTACATAGAGGGCTCGGTCGCGCCGCCCTCTGGTCCGTTTCAAGCTTCGCTTTCGTTCTGGGCCATACCGTGGACATTGGTCGCAATCATCCTGGTGCTAATCCTGCTCGTGGTCGGCTGGATCCTCCGTAGGCGTTGGCGTCGACGCCGGGCGCGAGGCGCCACCGCGGGTCCACAAGAGCCCGACGGGAAAGGCGGAGTCGGTGAGCAGGAATCTCCACCCGGAGGCGTTCCCGTCTCGAACGGGTCCTCAGAACATGAGGCAGCCGGATACGAGCCCCCTGCCAAGGGCCCGACGCCGGTGGTGTCCGACAGGAGACAAGGCGTAGATCTCAAATGAACATCCGGCATTGGCTCATAAGGATTGCGCTCGCGTCGGCGGTCACCGTCGTATCTGCCGTGCCTTCGACAGCCTTCGCCAGTGGCTTCAAGGTCCCCTTCACCGACCCCAATCAGGTCGGCTCTTTGACGCTTTGCAACTCACACGAACGGCCGATCACTTCAGGCAGCTTGCTAGCGATCCCGTTCGTATGGAGAGCAGTGTCATCGACTCGCGTTCCGGCGCACTACACCCGGGCCACGCTGTACCTGTACCAGCCGCTGCAATACATCGATCCGGGAGACTGGACCAGCTATCAGCTGACTGACGACGCAGGGTTTTCCAACCCAGCCCACCCCATGGCGCAAGCCACCTACGCCGATAATCCGCTGATCTGGCCCGACCACTCCATGCCGCCGTACTGGGACGGCCTGTACCAATTGCGCATGATCTTTACCAGCCCCAACAAGGCGCCCTGGACGTCCACGTATCCGGCAGCCGTCATTCGAGTAACTGGCAACACGTGGACCCTCGTCCAAGGAGGTGGATCCTCCTGCACTGATGGGACCGCTGTATCCGTGGAATCGGTCCTCCTTCCCAAGTCGGAGACGGCTGTACCCAAGCTGCCGGAAAAGCTGATCCCTTATGCCGACACAGCGAGGGGGAAAAGCAGATCGAAGAATGGATCGACGTCCCCGACCACTACGCCTCCGACATCGACGTCCCCGACTACTATGTCTCCGAGTACTACGTTCCCGACTACCATGCCTCCGAGTACTACGTCCCCGAGAAATACTCAGGCCGCTGTCGGGAGCTCGACGACGACCTCCGTGGCCGGGAGCGGCTCTTCTCGGTCTGCCATTGGAGGCACGTCGGGCAAGAGCGGTGGCTCCTCCGCGGGTGCGATCGTGGGAGGAAGCATCGCGGTCCTGGTCCTCGCCGGGTTAGCCGCGCTCGTTCGTGCTCCGGCGTCGTCGACAGGTGGCTTGAGGGTCAGCGTCCGGATAGGGAGTTTTAGGAATATCTGCCTCAGAAAGTGCCCCAATTGAGGCATGAGAAAGGCGTGCGCTCTCTCGCGCACGAGCACGAGGCAGCCCTCGAACAACTACGACTTGCGCGGTAACGACTACATCCTGCAGACATTGGCGGTGTCTTCGCTCTCGAGGTGCCGAGCCATGTCCAGAGCCATGTCCAGAATCAAGCTCGAGGCCGGGGCCGTGACTCCGGCAGTCTCGGGGGTTACCAACGACTGCTAGTCGGAGTCTGGGTTGCCGCTTCACTCCACAGAGGCCTCTGCATCTGCCCCGACGCCCGCCCAGAGGTGTCGAAGTCGGGGCGTTGCAAGTCGCCTGCTCTTGATGAGTCGTCGGTAGACGACTCGGCGAGTTCACCCCCTGCGGGTACAGGGGTGATAGGTCATGAGGCTCAACCCCATCGCCTCTCATCTACGGCTGTCGGCCTGCCTGCGAGGAACCAACGATCAGTGTGAAGCTTGCACCGATCCTGATACAGCCCTCGGCGTCCACCGTCCCGATCGTGCCTCGGCCCTCTATCGGACCTCGATCCTTCGGGGCGTTCCGAGGAGCCAGCGGACACAAACCCCGAGCGAGGCGACGGATCCCTCCGGCCTCCCTCACCTGCCAACTTACGCGACGCCAAGCTATGCGAGACGACCTCGGTTCTACAGCAGGTTGGGCAGGAACCGCATGAGCGCGTCGCTCGTTCCCCATAGCACGGCGAGCAACACGGGTGCCCCGACAATCCAGGTCTCGAACCTGCCCCACCTCAACCATGCCCAGCTGACGGCCAAAGCGACAAGGACGAGACCTCCGAGCCAGAGGATGAACGGGAAAATGGTCGGGTCGTTGTGCATCGGCAGCGAGGCCAGACTGACTGTTCCCGGCACGCCCGCTGGCAACGGCTGGGCCTTTCCAATGAGCAGGGCATCGACATACACCGCGTGGGTTGGAGCCCACCCGCTCGTCCATCCGCCGCCAGCCGAGGTCACAAGCGTGAGCCGGGAGTCACCTGCACGAAGAGTCGAGGGAGGCGGGCTACCCGGACGGCGGACGTCCTCGACGCTGTAGCGGAAGACGCCCTGTCCTGTCGTCAGCGTGACGACGTCGCCCACGGCCATCCGAGTAATGCGGCCGAATGGAGCGCCGAAGGTGACACTGCGGCCGAGGATTACCGAGGTGCCCATCTGCCCGGGCAGCGGGGTATCGCTCATGTGGCCGGGACCCGACATGAGCAGTTGGGAGGTCGTGCCCTCGACCACGACGAGATTGTCGATTCCGATCGCCGGGGCGCTGATGACGGCAACCGGTGATCCGACCAGCACCGGTTCCGCCAGAGGTGCCGTCTCCGAAGCCAGCTGCAAGCGGAGCTCGTCGTACAGTCGGGTCTGGGAGACGTGTTGCTCCACACCGCTCAAAAGGAGACCGTAGAGTAGGAACCACGCCGCCAGCAAAGCGAGAACGGTCGGTGCCGTAAGAAACGCGGCACGGGCAATCGCCCGCAGGCTCCTCCGGCTCGAGACCGTCGAGCCGGAGGAAGTGCTCATCGCATCGCGACTTGGCGATCGTGGACCACCGGACAGATCGACGGCGAAGTCGAGAGCGCCAGTACCAACCAACGTCACGTTCGTGCCCGCCTCCGCCGTCGTACGGTTACCGCACTCCACACCCCGCCCACAACGGCGACCAGCAGGGCCAGCGACAACGCACGGCCACCGACCCCCGCCGCCTGCGTGCCGAGAGCGGCCACCGGTGGGAGGGTCGGAGAGCCCGTCGGCGGTGTGGTCTTGCGGACGAGGCTTCTCGTGGTCGCGCTGGTCGCCGCCGTTCTGGCCCTTGTGATCCGGGAAGAAAGGGTGCCTACTGACGGGACCTGCCCGTTCTGAGCCGCTACGTCGGCAGCTGCTGCCTTGGTGTAAGCCACCTCGGAGAGACTCTTTATAGGCACATAACCGGCCGGCAGCTGACCGACACCGAATCCCTGAGCCTGTCCGGTCGTGGCGGCAAAAGACAGGTACTTGCCGTAGTCACCGGCGTCGCTCTTGGGAAGGCCTTTCGTAGGTATGTCGGCGGAGAGCAGCATCGTCCCGGGGTAGGCCCCTTCAGCTTTGGCGTTATCGGGAAAGTCGGTGTAGGGAAATACCCAGGAGCCGACCGAGGGGTCCGGCCGCATCAACCCGGCAGCAACCTTAAGCGATGAGGCAGTCGGGGAAACGAACGAGCGCCCCGCCGCGAACTGGGCGCCGCTGTCGGTCTCACGCTCCGGGCTGGCGTAGGTCTGGAGGGCTGCTGTGTCTAGGTCGAACTCTTCAGCGTCAGGCAACGACACCAGACCGATGAGGAATCGGTCGCCGAGCAACTCCGGCCCAAGCTCCGTGTACTCGGGCGTCAGGGGGTTGTCATTGCATGCAGTCAGGGAGGCGGCGATCGAGTACTGCATGTTGTAGGCGACATTTGCCAGGTTCTCCTGGGGATTGTCGATCATCGGCCGATCGGGGACCCGCGCGCTTCCTTTCCCGAGCGCTCCGACGCAGAACGGGTTGCCGCTTTCGGTGTAGTCAGGCCCGTTGGTCGTAGCGTCGAGGAGCGGCCACGACTCGACCGGCAACTTAATGCCCTTGTAGGCCGGGTTCACCACCATGCCCCAAGGGTCTGGCTTCCCGTTGAGCCAGGCCCGTGCTTCAGGATCAGCATTTATGTACGAGGTCAGAGCCCAGATGACATCCGACTGGGACAGAATGCTGAACAACGTCGCGGCCGGCGCCCCTTGCACGACGGTCTTGGGGGGATCAAAGCCGGGATTGAGGGCCCGGAACTCAGGATCGTCGAAGATGTTCTGTGGATTGTTGGCCATCGCTGCGTAAGCACGGTTGCAGTTCGCTGGACACTGGTCAGGCCCGGACCCGGGCGGCTCGCCGGTGATCTGCCAGTTGGACCTCACGTTGTTAGTCCCGTAGTAGGACTCCGTCATCAGTTTCGCCAGCAGTCGAGGGTCCAGCCGGAGCCTCGTGTACTGCAGCCCATCCCCGTTGTCGATGACATAGGCGATCGCGAACCCACTCACTGCGAGCGGCGCTTGAACGGTGGGCGTGGTGAAATAGGACTTCTCCCCGGTCGGCACCGGAGGTGGCTCACCCTGGATGGCAGCCTCGATGAACCCTTGCTGCAGGGAGTTCTTGGCGACTGGTTCGGGTAGCTGGACGACGTTGACGTTGAAAAGCTTGGAGTTGAGGCAGAAAGCCGGGTCCCACTGCTCGGCCGCCAGGTTCATAACCTCGGAGCCATAGAACAACAAGGGAGCTTGTGCGTTATTGGCGCATGCATTCGCCGGAGTGGTGAATTCGAGCGGTACCGAGATCCGGCGGTCCCAATTGCTGGCGCTCCACCAGTAGGCACCGGTGACGGCCTGCGCAGGCGGGTACGGATTGCTCTCCAGGTTTAGGCTCCCGGGTGGGTATGTTCCGAGGGACTCGCACTCGTAGCTGGGTGAACTCACCGGGGGGTTAGCGCTGCAGTTGATGCCCTCGATTGGGATGATAACGAGCGAGCAGGGAACGGTCTGGGAGCACCCCAAAGAGGCGTTCGTTGCGGAAGTCATAATCGTGAATTTCGCTGACCCGGTCCCGTTCAGCGCGGTCTTCGCGTAGGTCGTGTCGCTCGGGATGATCGACGGGTCCTCGCCGGTGGTGACCATCTCGGGGGGGGCGCCGGCGCAGCCCGCCGGTCCGACGACGTAGTCGGTCCCGTCGGCGGCATCGAACGGCAGCCAGAAGTTGGGGCCAGGAGATGCATCGCCTTCACAGTTAGCTGGCAAAGGTGAAGGCACGTTGCAGTACCGGCTCGTGCAGATGCCGTGCGCGGCGTTGTCGGCGTCTAGGCTCCACATCGAGTAACCGGAAGGTGCGTTGAAGACCCGCTCCCCGGGCGTGGCCGTCCAACACGTCTCCTGAGTCAGGCGCTTCGCGGCCGGTACGTTCGGCGAGTCGATTCCTCGACACTCCATCAGAACCACCGGGTACTCCTGGTCAGCCGCTGACGTGATGCCCGGCAACGACGCGAACTGCTCGGTTGAGATGATCCCCCCTGTCGGGTGGGCGCCGGACCACGAGACGGTGATCACCTGGTTGTTGCGCAGATTGGAGGTGTTAGAGACCGTCACAGAGAACGACCGGCGGTCGACCAGGCCCTTGTCGAAGAACGTCCTACAGAGCGTCTCTTCGCGGTGAACGATGCTCCATGGGTCAAAATGATCGGCAGGGCGCCACAGCCCTGTGTGCTCAGCGCGGAGGCACCAGCCGGCACGGCGGTCAGCGCGAGCATGAGCAACGCTGCCACAGAGATCCCGAACCGCGTTAGAACGACTCGAAGGCGGAGCATTGTTGTTTTCATCTTCCTGACCCCCAACGCGCGAGCCGCCGCCGAGCGGGGCGCAGCAGCGCGGGGCTCCACAGCCCCACGACGAGCAGCGCGGCAACGGTGAGGCCGGGCGCAAAATACCTGAGTCCACCGGGGTGGTCCCCCGTTAGCACCGTCGGCACCGCTTGCGGAAACACCTGCGACGTCAGTTCCGAGGTCCCAACCGAACCGGGCACGGACATGGCTCCCGTCGTGGCGCCCGCCCTGACGGGTGTAGTCGCAGTCGGCTTAGCGAGAAACGACATAGTCATCCCCCTGGCGCCCGAGATGACACGTGTCGTCGTAGTCGCCGACGTGGTCGTAGCTGTTGCACTTGCGGTGACCGAATTCGCGGCGTTGCTCGAGCTCACCGGTGTCGTCGCGGGGCGCTTCTTCTTCGGCTGCGTCGTCGTGATAGTCGTCGCGGGGTGCCTCTTCTTCGCCTGCGCCGTCACGATGCTGGCTGATTCGCCTTTAGAACGACTTGCTCCGCCGGGATGGCCGCCGATGGGGTTTCCGTTGTGGGCGTACTGGCCGGGGCACGGCCCTTGCCCCGCCTTGGCGCACGCCGGGGGGTACGGAGCGATTTTCGCCAGGTAGTTCTCATCGGGATGGCCGGGGATAAACGTCGGGTTGTTGCAGTGAGCGGGGTTGAGCTCGGAGACGACAACACCATGGTCGGCGCTGTGAAGCAACTTGACCTGCTCGAAGGACGCCTCCACCAGGTTGATCGGGAGAGGGGAATAGCCGATAGGTGCCATCTGCGACTGGCCGGCGCAGAGTGAAAAATCGTCAAAGTCAGCCAACGTTTGGCGCTTGGCGGTGTTCATCGTGGGGTCGCACTTCGTGACCGGCCCGTTGCACGTCCGCGCCGTAGGCATGATCTCGTACGAGTACGACGAGAGCGGGTACGTGCGGGGGTCCTTGTAGGTGTAAACGTCGTTGAGCGTCTCGAGCAGGTAGCACGGTGTCGTAGGGAACCCCAGCTTCGGGCAATCAGCAGGATTCTGGTTGTAGTTGATATGAGCCTGTGTCAACGACACTGCCGCGTCATAGGCGTCGGGCATGGTGAAATAACCGTCCGAGTTCTCGAGGGCCACGACCGGGAACGAGGCACCAATGGCGTAGGCGTATTCGTCGTAGCCGATCGATCCCTGACCTGCAGCGGACGAGACGAAGCCCATAACCCCGTCGGACCCGTTCTCGGCAACCTGTGAGCCCTGGCCCGTGGGCCAGAACTCCACCGGAAACGAGTACCCCGAGAACTTGCGCCAGAGTTGTGGGAACTCGGTGTTGAGATAGTCGGTGAACTGGTACGTCGTACCAGCTCCTTCGGAGTGGATCACGGGGATGATCGGAATGGAGGGAAGGGCGTGACCGTTGTTGTTGGCGGTGATCTCGGGATTGTCCCAGTTGGTGATCTGGTCGGTGAAAATCTTGGCGAGAGTCAGGCCTGAGAGGCGAAGGTTCTTAACCTGACGTCCCCGGACGACGATGTTGTAGGGAAAGGACGTGGCCCCGCCGACTATCGGAAGGTAAGCGTACGGTCGTTTGGATGTGTCGTTGACGCCCGTCTCCTTGTTCTGCCCCTGATAGCCGATGTCGCTGACCGCAAAGTCGTTCTGGCCGTTGGCAAAGTCGGTCCTGCCCTGCGCAGAACCAGAGGGCGTGTAGACGACCTGCATGGAGCTGGACTCGTCGCTCACCCACTGCTGCACCGCTAGTGCGGCCCAGCTCGAGCCGGACCCTTCAATCTGCTCGTGCCCGCTCTCCGCACTCGCCGGTAGGGACGTAATCAGGGTGACCAGGCTCGCAAAAGCGATCGCCGCGCCCGCCAGGATTGCGCGCGCCGGGGCGCCACGATGACACTTCTGAACTCTCATTGTCGCTCCAGTTCTCCAGATGTTGAAAGGCTGTGAATGCTTCGGCGTCGCACCCAGCAATGCGGCACAGGTGGTCTAGGCACGACGGCTGACCCACCCCGGTAGTCACGTCGAGACGTGATGAGCGGGGCTATAGCTCCGGCCAGCCACGAGGGAAGGCCAACCGCAGCAATGGTCATCGGCTGCTGACCCGCTGACGCGCCAGCACCCTTGTGGCTGCGAAAAGGATAAAAACGATGAACAACAGCACGACCGCCGCGCCGAACCCTCGTGTGATCTCTGCCGGCTGCCCACTGCGGAGGGTCTCGTACACATAGAGGGGCAACGAGAGCATCGGCTGGCCATTTACGGGGTTGCCGTTGAAGAAGGTGGTAAAGCCCGACACGATCAGAAGCGGCGCGCTTTCTCCGATCATCCGGGCCACGGCCAGGATCAACGCAGTCGTCAGTCCGGGTCGGCCCGTCGGCAGCACGATCCTCCTGACGGTCTGCCAGTGTGATGCTCCGAGGGCGAGACCAGCCTCACGCAAGCCTCCGGGCACGACGCGAAGTGCCACCTCCGCCGAGCGGGCGACGATCGGCGTACCAGTCACTGCCAGGGCCAAGGAGACCGCGATTCCGTTCTTGTGTCCCCACGGGTAGTTACCGTGAAACGGTAGGACAAAGACGACATAGATGAACAAGCCGGCAAGGAGGTCGGGAACAGCCGTCATGGCCTCCACAACGGTCCGCACCACCCTGACGAACCAGCCGCGCGTCTCAGTCATGAACACCGCCGTGCCGATCCCCAAAGGAAGGGCGATGGCTATCGCGATGCCGACCTGGATCAAAGACCCGACCAGGGCGTTATAGATCCCGCTCTGCGTGTACGCCCCAGTCAGCGAGCCGGCTGACGCCGATTGGGTGAAGAAGTTGAGATGACGCGCAGCGTCGAACCCGTGGGCCACTACGTAGATCACGACGGTCATGAGCACGAAACCCACCAGCACCGCGAGTCCGACGATGACAGCGGCCATGACTCTGCTCACCACGACCGGACGCGGATGGCTGCAGCCGGTGACACCGGCGTACATCGCAAGGAAGGCTACGAACCAGCAAACCACGAAGCCGACGACGCCGCTCAGCGGAAGGACATCGGAGAACACCAACCAGACGAGCGCGAACGATCCCACTATCGATCCCGCAATTGAGTAGACGTCTTCGGGGGCCACGTGCCGAAGTGGGCTCGGTATGTCCTCTTCGGGAGGACCGGCGGCCGCGACACCCACGGGCGGCAGCTCACCCGCCTGCGCCACCGCGATGGGATCGATGGTTGTAAAGGCCGCGTCAGGAGCCATCGGAGAAAGCTAGATCTCGGTCGCCGCGCCGCTTCGGCTGCGGGTGATGAAGACGGCGGCGATGGTGTTGACCCCGAGGGTCATGACGAAGAGGACCAGCCCGGCGGTGAGCAGCGCCGCTAGCTGGGCACTAGTCGAGTCTCCGAAGTCGTTCGCGATCAGAGCGGAGATGGTGCTCGTACCGTTCTGGAGGATATGGAAGTTGACGTTGAAGGTGAGGGAGATGATGAACAGCACTGCGATGGTCTCCCCGAGGGCTCGACCAAGCCCCAACATGGTGCCCCCGATGATGCCACCCCGCCCGAAGGGCAGCACCACAGTCCTGATCATTCCCCACTTGGTCGATCCCAGAGCGTAGGCGGCCTCGCGCTCGCCAAGTGGGGCCTCGGCGAAGACGCCTCGCATGACCGAGCAAGTGATCGGTATGACCATCATCGATACGCATAGCCCAGCGATAAATGCTGAGTTGACAAAGCGCGACTGGGCCCACACCGCGGCCGCGGGGTCGGCGTTGACCTTGAATAACGGAATCCATCCGAAGTACTCGCTGATCCAGCGAGATGTCAGCTCGGCGTGGGGCATCAGGAGGAAGAAACCCCAGGCGCCGTAGATCACGCTGGGGACTGCCGCCATCAAGTCGACCAGCGCCACCAGCAATCCCTTGATCCGCAGCGGGGCGTACTCACTGATGAAAAGGGCCGTGGCCAGTGCGATCGGAAAGGCCACAACGAGCGCCACGAGCGCCACCTCGACGGTGCCAAGGAGAGTGGATGAAATCCCGACTTTGTCCAGCTCCGGAACGAATTGGGACTGCGTTAGGAAACTGAGGCCGTAGCGTTGGAATGTCGGTATCGACTGATAGGCAAGGAAGACCCCGATCGAGCCGAAGATGACGAGGACGACGGCGGCTATGCCTCGCACCACCAGGTGGAACACACGATCGCCCAGGGGATTAGTCGCCTGCGGGCTGATCGGCTCATCCAAAGAGTCGAGGAGGTCGGGGGTTTCAGCCGAAGCGACCATTGACATAGTCCTCGGTACGAGGGTCGTCGGGCGAACTGAAGATCTTCTCGGTCCTACCCACCTCGACGATAACTCCAGGTTTGCCCTGCTGGGCAAGGAAGAATGCGCACTGCTGTGACACGCGAGCAGCCTGCTGCATGTTATGAGTGACTATCACGACCGTCACCTCATCCTTGATCTCCTGGACCGTATCTTCGACCCTCCTGGTGGACGTTGGGTCCAGCGCGGAGCAGGGTTCGTCCATGAGCAGCACCATGGGGTCGACCGCTAGTGCGCGAGCGATGCATAGCCGCTGTTGCTGCCCGCCCGAGAGAGCGCCCCCCGGGTCACGGAGGCGGTCCTTCACCTCGGTCCACAACCCAGCCCGGGTCAGCGACCTCTCGATGAGCTCTTCTCGTTCGGATCGGCTGCCCTTGATTCCAACTAGTTTCAACCCGGCAGTCACATTCTCGGCGATCGACATGGTCGGAAAAGGGTTCGGTTTCTGGAAGACCATCCCGATTTTCTTGCGGGTTTCTGTGATGCGCTGGCCTGCGGCGTAGATATCCTGGCCGCTGAGTTTGACGTGTCCTGCCAGCTTGGCCGAGGGAACCAGTTCGTGCATGCGGTTGAGGATCCGCAGGAAGGTCGACTTGCCACACCCAGACGGGCCGATAAGGGCAGTGACAGTGCCAGGTGGCATGGAGAGCGACACCCGGCTCAGAACCCGGTTGGTACCGAACCAGGCCGATACGTCGACCGCGTCGAGTTGGGCACCCGTGATTCCGGTCGTCAGCACCGGACTCGAAACGAGGGACCCCGGCCCGATCTCTTCGATTGTTGGCAAGCCGGCTCCTTCCTCCCTTCCCAGTGGGTCATTTCCGGTCTCATAGCTGATCCTAAACACCCGACCCGACCGCCCGATGGAGTGAAGGCAACGGGAAGGTAGCGCGCAGATGAATTCGCCTGAACACCACCCGGTCAGCTGTGCTTAAGGACCGTGTACTGCAGGTCCGCCCACGATCCGAGTTCAACCGGCGCCGACGACGGTTCGGCTGTTGCGTAAGCGACCTGGAAGTAGAAGTTGTTGGCTGTATCGACGATGGCGTGGTAGTAGCCGTGATTGTAAGGCTTCGTTCCTTCCGCCGCTAAAGCCCCGGGAATATGGGGGAAAGACTTCAGCGTCGCCCCCGCATAACTGAGGGTATTCGGCCTCGTCTGAGCATAGTAGTCGCTCGCGTATCTGGAGGACTTGAACTCGATCACTGTCACGATAAGCCCTTCGCCCGTACCGGGATTCAGATAGTTCTGTTTGAAGCCGGCGACGAACCCGAACTTCGAGGGCGACCGTACCCCGCCAAACTGGTCGAATAACGCCCGGGTTATGGCACCCGAGGAATGCGGGGTCGGGTCGATCTCGTAGCCGTTAGGGGCAGGTAAGATCCTGGTCGTCAACTGGCGAGCGGTGAGCACCGCGGGGGTGGTCGCCAGCGCGTGACTCGAGCTGCATCCGGCAGCCGCCAGCGCCACGAGGAGCGTCAGGACTGCACCCCTCAGCTTGGTCGCCCGGATTCGTGGTCCTCGGATACCCGAGATGGCATCGAGACTGGTGAGCACGATCGGCGCTGCCTTAGGGGGTTTTTGCCCGAAACACTTCGTCGTGGCTGACACGGGCTGGGCTTTCGATGCCTCGCCCTACCATGGCACGGACCTTTCATCCGAAACTGGCTGTTGGGGCAGTGCCTCGAGCGGCGGCACCGAGAAGGTCGTCACCGAGAAGGTCCGAGGCACGGACATAGTGATTGACTGTGCTGACTGGTCGTCGCCGAGGCGATCTTGGCCGTCACGTGATGGTCAAGACCTTGCCAGTTCCCCGGCTTCCGCCGCCGGCGACACCGTCGATGACGGTGACCGGCAGATGCTTGCCTGCCTTCGCTCCGGTGGCAACCTTCGCGGTGGCGGTGATCTTGGTGGAACTGACCACCTTGACCTTACTGAAGGTCACTCCAGTAGGACCTGAGAGCGTCGCTCCGCTCAAGAAGCCGGTGCCTGTGATCGTCACCGACTCCGATGTTCCTGGCTTCAGTGACGACGGCGTGATCGCCTTCACTGTAGGGGCGGCGACGGCGACGATGGTCAAGACCTTGCCAGTTCCCCGGCCCTGGCCGCCCGCGACACCGTTGATGACCGTGACCGTCAGACCCTTGCCTGCCTTCGCTTTGGCGGCCACCTTAACGGTGGCGGTGATCTTGGTAGGACTGACCACCTTGACCTTGCTGAAGGTCACTCCAGTAGGACCTGTAAGCGTCGCTCCGCTGAAAAAGCCGCTGCCTGTGACCGTCACCGACTCCGATGCTCCGGGCTTCAGTGACGACGGCGTGATCGACTTCACCGTGGGGGCCGCGACGATCGTGAGGCACGTCATGCACGAACCTGACCCCGACGAGTCAGCGACGGCGACAGTGGCGGCTCCGACCTTCGCCGAGACGACGTTCGCTTTGGCCGTGATGGTGGTGGAATTAACCGCCTTCACCGACGAGAAGCTGATTCCGGAGACCCTAACTGTGGCTCCGGTGACGAACCCGGTGCCGGTGAGGATGACGCCGACGTTCGATGCGCCCCGGCCAAGCCGCTTCGGCGAGAATGAGGTTACCGTCACTTTCGGCGTAGAAGTAACAGAACCGACTGTGTAGGCAAGCGCCGCTGACGTGGACCCGACGATGGTCGTTGCTGTGGCGGTGTAGGCCCCGGTCTCATCGCCTGGTTTGGGCACAAAGTCGGCGGTGTAGCTGTGATCGCCTGCGGCCGGTGTATAGCTGTAGGTGTAGGACCCCGAACCCGGGGTCGTCGAGTCGGCCAGCAAAGTCGTGCCGTCGAAGAACTGGACCTCGCCCGCGGCGCTGGAGGGTGTGACAGTAGCCGTCAGGGTGACCTGGGTGCCGGGGGTCTGAGGGCTGGTTGGGGATGCAGCGAGGGAAATATCGGCGGGGCTGACTAGTGGGAACAGCTGAGCCCATCCGTTGGCCGGGACCGTGGTGCCGTCGACGGTGATCGGCGACGAGGTGTTGTTGTATCCGATGTCGGACTCCCAGTAGGTGCCGCCCGCGTTGCCAGAAAGATGCGGGCCCGAGTCGGTCAAACGGACCTCGATTGTGTTGGCATAGCCAGCGGTCGTATCGGGAATGTTCGCCGACAACCAGGTCCCGATGTCGGCGGACGAGGCGGCCGTGACCGGGTACGTCGGCGCCAAGGCCGTGATGTCGTCGGGCGCGCCAGCCAAGCTGGGGCTGAATGTCGTCGGACCGGCCTCGTCTGTGCCGGTCCAGTTGCCCGGCACAAGAGCGTGCTGGGGATTGTAGAAGGCAAGGGAAGCCTTCGTGGCTCCCGGGTCGGCGGCGGTGTTCGCCACCACATAGGCGAACGGGCTGGTCAAGTTGGTCCCGCTCGTGACCTCGTTACCGTTGGCGTCGTAGAAGGTGACGTTGCCGTAAGGGGCTGCGGCATTGGCGTCCGGTTCCCAAGCGGGGGCTGTCCCGGCGGCGAACGACGCACTCACTCCGACCATCAGAGGTGCTCCCAACGCCAAAAGTGATATCCCCGCCAGTACAGCGGACCTTGCCCAGCGCGACTTTCGCATGAGATTTCCTTATGCCCCTTGAAGGTAGTGACGGGCCACACTAACTGGGCCTCGTCAGGACTCGCAACCTGAATGATTTAGCTTCTTTTCGTCATCGGCCGTTCACCTATTTCATATCGACTGTTCACCTATCCGTATCGACCATTCATCTATTGGAATCGACTGTTCACCTGTTCGTAATCGATTTCGGACGTTCTGACGGTTTCAGCTGCATTACCCGTGCGGTCTAGGTGTTGTCGGAAACGGCTTCGGAGCTACGCAAGACACTGGTCTGGCACAGGCGATGGGTTGCCGGCCTTGTAGGTCCCTGACGGGCATCGGCGGCGAGTCGGTCGATCCAGACATGCGGACCCGCGGTCTCGGCAGCGCCATCAGGGGCCGACCAGCAGATCCGTCGCGGACCTTGGGACGAGGTCTCCGGAACGATCCACGCCGTCGAACTCGGGCCTGCCGCCGCCACCCGATGGACCTTCGGACTATTGGGCGGCTCCCGTCGGCAGCGAAGTCCACCCTGCTAACTCTTCGTCTTAGTCGAATTGTTCGCGAGCAAGGCGCCCGCCGCCTTTCCTTCGCACCGGCTACGGCCGGAGTTCACCGCCCAGACCATTGACCGGTGACGATGGTGCCGCTTCATTGCCGATCAACTTCAAGCAATGCTCAACAGGATGGGAACTTGCCAAACGGCTCAAAGGTGGGCTTCACTTTCGACCTCGGATCGGCCAGGTCGTTATGAACGATGCTGGGGGACCAAAGGGTGGCCCGGATGGTGCCGTCTCGCCCACGAAAGCCTGGGCACGGGAAACGATCTGTGCGTGGTGATTTACTCGCGCGGTTTGTCTGACTATGCGAAGCGCCGACTCAAACTGGGCTGGGCGGATCTCGGAGGCATGCCGGAGCGGCGGGAGTGCCCTCCTCCTATATTGTTGAAATCTTGGGTCGCCGCCGCGGTGAGCGACGAGTGATAGCAGGCCGGCGCTTAATCTTCGATTCTATCGGCATGGCCACCGTCACAAACTGGGCGTAGAGTTGGGGGCAAGGGGTGATAACCGATGACACGACGCCGTGGCTTCAGCTTCGCAACAGTCATTTTCCTCGTCCTGATCTTTGCGGGCTGCACCACAACTACGTCCGGTTCGACGACTTCCAGCACGCTTGAGCCCAGTACACTAGCCACGACGACGACATCGGCTATTACCTCGACGACCCAGCCGTGGGTCGCTCACGTCGGTGGGTCCTGGACCCTAGCCATCGCGGGCGACAACGTCACGGTCAGTTTATTGGGCGTTATCGATCCCGTCCGGTCGGAGAAACCTGCTGGGACCGGCTACCGCTACGTAGCCTTGAAGATCTCTGTTACCAATAACGCGTCCTCAGCATTCACCGACGACATGAACAACGATGTGACCGTTGTCGGCGCCGACGGCGAGACCTACACGGCATTCACGTACCCATTGAGGGGATGCAAAGACCTTGACTTCGGCAGAGCGGCACTCAGCGAAGGGGCATCGTCAGTAGGTTGCGTCGGATTCCGACTTCCGGACGGAGTCGTCCCGACTGAGATGGGTTTCCGGCCCGAAGCTGCATACGCGGGTACTTCTCCGTTCCTTTGGGACCTGTAGGCGGCCCCATCACCCCTCGACGACAATTCGAGGGCTTCTAGTCGTCGGGTAACCGGGTGCTCGAATCAGCCAGTGACGGCAAGGCCGCCGGCTGCAACGTCCGCTTCCGGGTGAATGGCGCGCCTCCCGACAAGTAGTGAACGCTCCCTCGAACCGTGTGCGGGTGTCTGGATCGACACTCGGTTGCGCGAGAACAGGCCGCCAATGGCCGCGATCCAGGTCGCAAGGAGTTACTCCGTCTCGGTCTGAGTCCCGAGTTCGACAGGGCCGCGCTTGGGGGGAACCATCCACAGCATCTTCCCTTTTGGCACTTCGCGCGCGACCGAGACAGATCAAAGGGATTGAGCGGCGAGGTCATGTCATTGTTTTGCGCGATCATCAACCACCAGGTGTCTTCTACTCACATGAACCAGTGCACGATGCGCGTATCCGCATGGCGGACGCCCCAGAACGACACCTGAGATTGGTGTCTCATACGGTGTGGTGGCGGCGTCGCGCATTGAAGATCGCCCGATGGCGCCACCAGACTGGCGGAGCCCGCCTTTACACCATGCGCGGGGTTTCAACTGTCCGTTGACCAAGGTTTTCACCACTTTCTTGCCAACTTGTTGCCAACTGTTGGGCGGTCATTAATCATCCGTTAACTATGTAGCCAGACTGTCCGCCTAGCGTCGACCCCCGTGGCACCGCCCTCAAGCCCGATTGATCGATGTGTCGGACTGGATCGCAGCGCCCGAGTCCTCGTCATCGACAAGGATGAGACGCGAGCTCTCAAAGTGACGACGGAGTTAGAACAGCAGGGCTTCGCTGTTCGCTACGCCAGCGATGGTCCGGCAGGCTTCGCCCTCATGGCCCAAGAGATGCCCGACCTTCTGCTCGTGTACGCAATCCTTCCGGGCATGCCCGGCGTCGATGTGTGTCGGCAGCTGCGTAGAGCCGGGTCAGAGGTCCCGATCATCGTACTGAGCTCACGATCCGACGAGATCGACGTCGTCGTGGCGATGGAGATGGGCGCGGACGACTTCATTGCTGAACCCTATGGCATGCGCGAGCTAGTGGCCCGAGTCAGAGCCGTGCTTCGCCGAAGCTACAGACCGGCGACTGCGAATCCCGTACCGTCTCCGTTCGCAAGGTATTCGTCCTACGGACACCAGCCGGCGCCCCCCACGAAGACAGGCGCTCAGCATGGGTTGAGCACGCGGGCCCAGCCGGCGCGGATCATGGGCCCTCGCTTCGGATCGTCGCGAGGTGGTGTGCCTGACCAAAGCGGTGACTCCGGGCCGAGCATCCTCAAGGTCGGCGATCTCAGCCTCGACCGAGCGAGACACGAAGTGCTCCTCCGGGACAGAACCATTGACCTCCCGCGCCGAGAATTTCTCCTGCTCGAGGCACTGCTTGATAAACCAGGACGCCTGCTCACCCGCCAGGTGCTCATTGAGCGGATATGGGGACCGGGGTGGGGAAATCGAAGGATTCTCTCGAGCCTGGTAAGCCGGCTGCGTGCCCAGATTGAGACCAACGCGGATGACCCTTCACGGATTGTGACGATCCGCGGCATCGGCTACCGCTATGACATACCGAGCGAAGGGCTAGCCATCGACTCTGACGACATCGAAGAGACATGCGCCGCCTCTGGGCTCGGTGGGCAGCAATGAGGGCGACCCCGCTTGAAGGCCCCTGGCAGTGGGATTCGGCAAGCCGCCGGACGCCCTTGCCCTGCCCCTCTGTCGGATGTCCCCGCGTCCGATCTCGATGAACCGACGGTAGGGCGCAACGCGATAGATATGTCACAGTGCCCCGGCCCACCCTTCCTGCACGACTCAATACGGTTCAAAGCCGACCGCGAGCGATCGTCGCCTCTGCGGTTCCATCCGGGAGCGTTTGTTTTCCACCGCTCCTCAGCGACAGTTATGCAGGACCGTCTCGATCACACTCGCGGGCGCACGGCCGGCCCGACCGCGGCGGATGAGGTAGAACCCGTCCGTCGTGGCTGGCGGGCGTCCGGTATTGGTGGAGACCCGCAGGAGCCCGGACTCGACCCTTACGAAGACCAGGGGAGGCACGGTCACTTGTAGTTGTCCGCCTGTTCCTGTTGCAACCGGCGCGCCGCCGGTGCCGGCAGCAGTCGGGTCCCATCTCGTTACCGGGCACGCCACCGTAGCCCGGTCGGCGCCGAGGCGCGAGCCTCTTGGCGCTCCTTGCGCCGGTGTGCCACCGAGCTGCACGGCCAACCCGACAAAGACGCTTGCGACGACGCCACGACGGATCAACGCAGCACATGCCATGCCGCCGTGGTGCCTGTTACGACGGGTCCTGCCAGCCAAACCGTGAGGGACAGTCACTTAGAGTGCATCGACGCCCACGAATAGTGACTTAAACGATTCCTTTGGAACCCAGGCCTCGCACGCTTTCCTATCGACGACTCAGCTCACCTGCTGCCGAAAACCTCAGTTCAACAGCACATCTGTTGTTGTTAAAATTGACAGTCGTTGTGACGTCCGTGTGCACGGTGTCACGACGAACAGGCCTTGTTTCGTCGGTCGCCGGTAACAGGTTCGAAAGACACTCGTCGCTCCTCGATCCCCTCCTCGCAAGCCAGTGCGGAGCCAAAAACCGGGAGCGGAAGGCGGTTCTCAAGCGCGCCAGTGCGCGGCTCATGGCGCGACAGTCCTTAACGGGATCCCTCAAGTGGTAGAGGTGCCCATCAACCAGTCCGGGCGCGAAGACCTGACTAATTGCAGCAGCCCTGTCTCGCGCATCGTTTCTTCCACGTCGTCTAGTTCCAGCGGAGCGGCAGAGGTGAGAACCTCGACGCCGGCGTCGGTGACAAGCACGGTGTCCTCCACGCGGACATACATCTCGACCTCGGGCACCCACAACTGCGGATCCACGGCAAAGACAGTTCCGGCCGCAAGAGGCGCGCTCATGTAGCTCCCGACATCGTGCACGGCCATGCCGACAGTGTGGGACAGGTGGCCTGGATAAGCCAATGTCCTGAGTGCGGCTTCCCGGTAGCACGCCTCCGGAAAGGCAGCCTCATCGATGCGGGGTCGCATCGCTTCGGCGCTCTCCGCGAGGATCTGCGCCGGTTCTGCCCCGGGGCGGATGCGGGCCAACAACTCCTTGTGGTACTCGACCATGAATCCGTACATCAATCTCTGCAGGGGGGAGTAGGTCCCACTTACCGGCCACATCCGCCCGATGTCGCTCGTGTAATAGGAGACATCAGGAGCGAAGTCCATGAGCACCATCTCACCGTCCTCGAGCGCGTCTGCGAGACGGCCGTAATGGCTGAACCAGATGTTGTGCCCGCTAGCGATGATCGCCCGATACCCTTCGCCCCGGGCCCCACCTAGGCCGAAACAGAAGGCTGCGAGCGCGCCAAGCTCATACTCGGTGACGCCGGGGGCACACGACCGCATGGCTTCGGCCGTGGCCAGTCCGGAGAGCCGGCCCGCATTGCGCAACAGGTCCGCCTCGCGCTCGGACTTGATGAGGCGGAGCCGGTCGAGCACCGGGGTAAGGTCCCGCACTTGCAAAATCGGAAAGCGCCTCTCTAAGAGGCCTGCGAGATGACCCTCCCTGTTCTGGGGCTCCGCCCATCCGTCCGCGGCCGCCAGGGCCCTGGCCCTCAGCAGCTGATCACGAGTGCCGCCCTGCTCGGCAGGTGCGAACGGCGTGTAGCACTCGAAGGCTCCCCGCTTCAACACGAATTGCTGCAGGTCGAGGCTCATCGTCTCGGTCGAGGCGACCGCGTCGACCCCTAGGAGGGCAACCGCCTCCTCGGCGTCTTCTGCCGCCAGTCGCGGCCCAACGTTCATTTCCATGGCGTCGCGGTGGGGCAGGTAGACAGTCGATCGACCGGTGACGCCGTCCAAGAGGAGGTAGGAGTGCGGGACTTCGACTCCGCATAGGTAGTAGAACTCGTTCGTCTGGCGAAACAGGCTGACGCCGCCTGCGGCACCGGCTCCTTGCAGCAAAGCGATGCCGTCGCCGATCTGGGCGAAGACCCTCCGTCGGCGTTCTGCGAACTCGGCAGGTGAGAAGTTGGCTTGGAACAGGCCCGGCACCGGCTCGAACTGGCTTGTCATAGTCGCCTCCAAATAGGACCTTCAGGAACGTAGCATCGGCCGACCAAGACTTGACCGGGGCCGCCTGTACAGCGACCTGTGCGGTGAAATCGTCCAGTCACCTGTTGTGAGGCGCGGGCCGAGGCGCGTCGGTGGACGGAGCGGTGCTCCGGGCACATGGCAGACACGAGCGCCGAGGCAGCCGCCCTAGTTGGAACGGCGTCTTCAGGGCAAAACAAAGGGGAGCACCTAGGATGTCCCGAGGAGTACCTGAAGGACCGAGGTAGCCCGACATCGGACCGGCCGGTGGCCACACAGGCGAGCCTCAGAATGAATCGGAGGTGTCCCGATGACAATCACAGGCGAGCAGAAGCCCCTCGCATTTCGCACTCAGGCCTTCATCGACGGCAGCTTCTGCGATGCCTCGTCGGGGGAGCAGTTCATCAGCATAAACCCGGCGACCGGGAAGACCTTGGCGGAGGTCACCTCGTGTGACAAGGTCGATGTGGACCGGGCCGTCGCTGCAGCTCGCCGTGCCTTCGAAGATGGCAGATGGTCGCGACAATCCCCCGAACAGCGGAAAGAAGCTCTGTTAGGTTTCGCGCAGCTCTTGGAGGACAATGCCGAGGAGATTGCACTTCTTGACGCCTTGGACGCGGGAAAGCCGATCACCGATTGCCGGACCATCGATGTCCCCGAGACCGTCAAGTGTTTCCGCTGGTACGCCGAAGCTTCCGACAAAGTCTTCCATTCCATCGCCCCGACCGGCCCGGGACACCTGGGGTTGATCGTCCGGGAACCCGTCGGTGTCGTGGCGGCTGTCTTGCCGTGGAATTTCCCGGCCCTCATGTTCACCTGGAAGGTGGCGCCCGCCCTCGCCGCGGGCAACAGCGTGGTGGTCAAGCCGTCGAAGCTGACCTCGCTGAGCGCAATCCGCATGACCGAGCTGGCGGCAGAAGCCGGCGTCCCTGCCGGGGTGCTGAACATCGTGCCCGGTTCTGGCGACAAAGTGGGACAGGCTCTGGGTTGCCACAAGGACGTGGACGCGGTGTCGGTGACCGGTTCGACCGAGGTCGGCCGCCTGTTCCTGGGCTATTCGTCAGAGAGCAACCTGAAAAAGGTAGTGCTTGAGCTTGGGGGAAAGAACCCTCAGATAGTGCTTGCCGATGCGCCAGATTTCGAAATAGTCGCCCAGGACGTCCTGGCGGCGGGCTACTGGAACATGGGCGAGAACTGTTCGGCAGGGTCGCGTCTTCTCGTTCACTACTCGATCAAGGACGAACTGCTGGAAAGTGTCGTGAAACATTCGACCGAGTGGATCGTCGGCGACCCGCTCGACCCCATTACGAAGATAGGGCCCATGGTGGAGGAACGGCACATGGAAAAGGTGCTGGGGTACATCGAGACGGGTCGGGACGAGGGCGCCGAAGTTGTCATAGGTGGTGAGCGTGTGCTGGAAGAGACGGGCGGCTACTTTGTCGCCCCCACGATCTTCGACAACGTCCAGCGCGACATGCGCGTCGCGGTGGAGGAGATCTTCGGCCCGGTCATCTGCGTCATCCCGTTCAAGGACGAAGAAGAAGCGGTCGAGCTCGCCAATGACACCAACTACGGGCTCACCGCGTCACTTTGGACCAGGAGCCTCGACAGCGCGCTGCGTGTCTCGCGTGCTGTCCGGGCGGGAACCGTGTCGGTGAACTGCTTCTCCGAAGGAGATGTAACGACGCCGTTTGGCGGCTACAAGGAGTCCGGCTTCGGTGGCCGCGACAACGGTTTGGAGGCCTTCGATCAGTACACCGAGGTGAAAACTATCTGGATGACTATCCGGTAACGCCTGCCTTGGCCAGGGCCGTGGCCAACTGCTTGCGCCGGTCGTCGTGAAGGAGCCGGACCGGGGGCCTTGTGGGGCCGGCCGCCACCCCGGCCAGCTCGCAAGCTGTCTTGACTGCGCTCGCGTAGTGCGTGCTCTCGAGGATGTGGCAGATGGGCCAGATCTTGTCCCAGAGATCGTGCGCCGCGTCCAGGTCCTTGTCTGTGACCAGGTGACGGTAAAGCCGAACTGTCAGCTCAGGAATGAAGTTTGCCGCTCCCCACACACCGCCCACCGCACCTGCGGCAAGGGCGCAAAACGAGAGCGTGTCTGCGCCGTTGAAGATACCGAGCCGGTCGCCGTACTCCTGTATGAGGCGTGTCAGCATGACGGCGTCCCCACTGCTGTCCTTGATGTACCGCACGCCAGATATACCGGCCAGCTCATCGATCCTCTCCACAGTCATCGTCGTACCGCTGGCGGGAATGTTGTAGAGCATGATGGGTATGCCGATGGCGCTTGCAACCGTTTCGTAGTGCGCGAGTAGGTCCGCCCACTCCGGTGGCTCGTAGAAGGGCGGGACGACCATCACGGCGGCGCAGCCCACGTCCTCGGCATGTTTGCTCAGCTCCACGGCCTCCTTGGTCGTCAGGGCACCGGTCTGAGGGACGACGGGCACCGCGCCGGCAGCCACCTCAACGACGAGCTCGGTGACGCGTTTGCGTTCATCGGAAGAAAGAGTCGTGAACTCGCCGGTACTGCCGCAGGGGACAAGGCCGCCGACCCCGGCAGCGACGAGCCGGGACACGAGCGCACGCAGTGCAGCCTCGTCAATGGAAAGGTCGTCCATGAACGGGGTCACTAATGCCGGCAGTATGCCGCTCAGCTCTTGGGCGTTACTCACGCGAGCTCCTCTTCCGGCCGGGTGTGGCCAAGCTTGGGAGGTGGAGGCGACGAGCACAGTCGCGCCTTGACCGAGCTAAATCATCGCGCCTTAGCAAGACGACTTGCGCAGCGTACCGAGAACAGCGGGTGCAATGGGGAGGTCGCCGCGCCCGATGAAGAGAGCTCATCCCTGCCGTCTCAAGGATCGTCGGCACTCCCAGGCGGCAGGCTCCCCGTTGATCAATGTCGTCTTGGAGGCGCCAGAGCCAGGGTTCGGCTCATGCTAGGCACCGTCTGCGCGCGCCTCGAACAAGAGCTCCCCAAGCTGGTCCTCGTCGACCTCGATGCCAAGTCCAGGTGCGTCCGGAACGGGTCCGAAACCTTCTGCCGAGCGGGGCTGATAACCGGCAACGTGCTCCAGGGTCCAGTCGTTCATGAAAGACGCCGCCCACAAAGCCGAAGGAGAGGTGGACCCGGCCAGGGCCGCTACAGCGGCGCTGCACAGGTCGCCGCCCCATGTGTCCTCGATCAGGACGGCGACACCGAGCTCGACGCAGACATCGCGCATGGCACGCGCCGGTAAGAGCCCGCCGACTCGGCTGATCTTGAGGTTGATGCCTTCGACAGCCCGTTCGCCCGTGGCCCGCAACAGCGCCTGCATGTCCGTGATGACCTCGTCTAAGACCATTGGCAGCGAGGTCCTGCGCCGTACTTGCAGGCACTCTTCGAACGACCGGCACGGCTGCTCGATCCGCAGGCGGGGCGTGCCTTCCAGCATCCCTACGGCTTGGACGGCTTCGTATAGATGCCACCCGCCGTTGGCATCGGCGACTATCGTGTCGCCTTCTCCGGTGGCCTCTACCACCGCTAGCACCCGGGCGACATCCGATTCGGCATCCGAGCCCACCTTGAGCTGGAACCGACGTGTACCTCCGGCTCGCTCGGCGAGCACGAAGCCGACCATCTCCGCGGACGGCCCGAGCGGCACGGCGACGTAGAGGGGCACTTTTGTCATCTGTCGGCCGCCTAGCAGCTCACATGCGGACACCCCGCAGAGCTTGCCGAACAGGTCAAAGGCGGCAATGTCCACGGCGCTTTTCGCGTAGCCATGACCAGCCAGTGCCGTGTCCATCGCGGCGTGCAGCTGGCCGATGTTGGTGGCGTTGCCGCCCACCACCGCTCCCGCGACCTCGCGGAGGGCGGCCCGGGCACCGGCGGCGGACGAGGGCAGATAGGTGGAGCCCAACGGGCAGATCTCCCCGTATCCGGACGCGCCGTCGGCGGTGCGCAGGACGACGACGGTGCTCTCGAGGGTCGTGATCGTCCGGTTAGCCGACATGACGTAGGTACCGTGGGCATAAGTAAGAGGACAGCTGTAGACCTCCATCCGGTCGATCCGGTCCGCTGGCAACCCCATGTCAACCTCCTTATGGGCGACCCAGGTCCCTCCCCCAAGCCTGGCAGGAGCCGAAGCCTAAGTTAAGAGTTGGCGACCCTGTCCAATGAGACCGGCACGGCGACCGGGCGCTTGTGCAGATCGCCGACCTCGTCGAACGGCCGGCCCGCGAGGGACGCGACGGCGATCTGAAGGGCTGGCCCGCAGGTCCGCCCCTGGCAATAGCCCATTCCGCAGCGAGTGAGGTTGCGCACCTCGCGCGCGGTTGTGGCGCCCCGGGCGATGGTGGCCTCGACCGCCTCCCACGGCACCTGCTCGCACCGGCAGAACACTGTCGAAGGCTCGAGCCCAGAGCTCCAGCCGACGGCGAGCGGGTAGAGGGCCGACAGCTGCGCCGCGAACGCGCGGCCACGGCGGAGACGACGCAGGAGCCGTTGTCTTTCAGCGGGGCCACGACCGTCGGCGAGCCCGAGGTACTGAGCCGCCGAGTGCCCGGCGAGCTCGCCCTCAAGCTCGGCCACCTCGGCACCGGCGACTCCCGCCAGTTCTCCGGCAACAAAAAGGCCGCTGACAGAGGTGCCCATGGTGGCATCTGTCACAACGCCTGTAGCCAGCCGGTCGGGACCGCTAAATGTGGACGCGCCGAGCTGGGACGCAAGTTCGAGGCGAGGCACGAACCCGTGAGAGACACAGACCGCGTCGGCTTGGATGATCCGGCGCGGTTCAGCCAGCCGTTCCCAGCTCGGCCCCAAACGGGCAAGGACCGCTTGCTCGACACAGCCGTCGCCCTCGCAACGGGCAACACCCCAGCCCGTGAGCACCGGCACCCGGTGCCGGCCCAGCGCCAGAACATATCCGGCCGCCTCCCTCAACTTGCGCGGATGCCGCAGGAGAGTCGCCATGGCCCGGGGCGCTGAGCGGAGCCGCGCTGCCTCGACCACGAGTACACGGGCACCTGCGTCGGCCAAAGCGGCCGCCACCGGAAGCAGGAAGGGCCCGGTACCGGCCACCACGACCCGCCGGCCGATGGGGACATGCTGAGACTTGAGCAGAGCTTGCGCGGCACCCGCGGTAGCGACACCCGGGAGCTCCCATCCGGGAAATGGGAGCGTCAGCTCGGAAGCTCCTGGGGCCATTACGAGCGCAGGCGAATGGAGCGCAGAGGGCGCGCCGTCGGTAAGACGGACGGTGAAGCCCGATGGACCCTTCGACACGGACCAAACCTCGCAACCGAGACGGAGCTCTACAGCCGGGTTGGCTGTGAGGTGCTGGAACCGCGCCGGCAGCCGGGGGCCAGCCGTAGGTACCGGCTGATCACCGTTGTTCGCTGGCTCCGCCAGCGGCTGGCGGAAGTACTGGCCGCCCAGACGAGGCGCTCCATCGACCAGAACTACCCGAGCACCCCGGCGGGAGGACGCGGCGGCTGCTGCCATGCCTGCCGGCCCGGCGCCCACAACTATGACGTCAGGCATCCTGAGGATGCCCACCTTGGCCCACCGCCCGCGGGTTTCCGCCCGGCGCCGGCCCCCCATTGGTGGGGCTAGCAGACAACTCGCCTGGGCCAACCGAATCCGAACTAGAGACCTCGTCCCCTTCCTGGAGCAGAGCCAGGCAGGCACGGACGGCTTTGTCGCCGTTCAGGTCCACGAGGCAGTCAAAGCACGTGCCAATCCCGCAGAAGAGCCCGCGCCGCTGGTCGCCCGTTCGCGTGGTCCTCCATGCCCGCTGCCCGTTTGACAGCAGAGCGCCCGCTATGGTGCTGCCGCGTGGAGCCGTGAGCTCTCGACCGTCAAAACGGAACCGCAGCGACACCGGGCGGTCCGATGGTGGTGAGGACCGTCCGCGGCTAAGAGAGCCAAGCGCCGTGAGCAGTCTCTGCTTGCCCCGTCTTGATGTCGGGAACCGGCCGGCGCTGCCGGCACCGGCGCTGGACGACGGTGCTGCCACCTCGGTCTCCGCGCCTTGACCAGGCCCTTGGAGAGCCGTGGCACTCGTTTCGCCAGCTCGAGTGCCAGAGGCAAAGCGCTCGGGGGCGAACGGCGCCAGGTCCACAGAAGGCCTCCCGCC
This sequence comes from uncultured Acidimicrobiaceae bacterium, assembly GCA_963725355.1. GTDB lineage: Bacteria > Actinomycetota > Acidimicrobiia > Acidimicrobiales > Bog-793 > Fen-455. Next base: position 539,310 of record CAVRYE010000011.1, on the reverse strand, counting down.
GAGAACTAGGTCCTCCACGATCTCGGCGGTGACCAACGCCAGGCCGATGCCCGCTCCCTCGTGGCCCGTGGCGTGGTAGATGCCGCCGACAGAGCGGTCCGCCCCGATGATGGGGAGCCGGTCGGGCGTCGTCGGGCGGAAGCCGACATAGGCCCGTATCAGGCGCGCCCGGCCGAGATCGGGGAACAGGGCCACTGCGCGAGCCGCGATCGTCCTCATAATCCCAGGGTCGATCTCCCTGGAGAAGCCAACGAACTCCCGGGAGGAGCCGAGAAGCATGGTGCCGCTCCGGGTCGCCTCGACCACCGCGGAGCAGGCTAGGCCGGTCCCGTCGTCGTGGACGGTGCTCACGTAGCCGGCCTCGTAGACCTTGTGCCTGACGAACAGAGGCTCTGGTTCGGTCACGAGCACATGGCCGCGCCGGGGCACGACCGGAATGTCGGTGCCCAAGTGCCGGGCAACCTCGCCAGCCCAGGGACCGGCGGCGTTCACGACGAACTTGTCGACGCCAACTGTGCCCATGGTGGTGCGGACCGAGCAGACGTTTCCCTGCCTGTCGTGCTCTGCTCCTACGACCTCGGCCCCCCTCACCAACAAGCCCCCCTCGCGCGCCGAACTGGCGGACGAGGAAGTCGACAGCTGCCACGGGCTGCACTTGGCAGTCCTGCTCGTAGAAGACCCCGCCACTCAGGTCCTCTGTGAGGGCTGGCTCCAGCTCGTGCAAATCGCCGGCGGTGACCAACTCGACCCGCGCTCCCAAGAGCCGCTGCGACTCGGCCAGAGCGAACAACGCTTCAAGTTCTTCCTCGCCGCGGGCCACTACCAGACCGCCCTTGGGCTCGAACTCGACCCGGTCTCCAGCGTCTCCCGCCTCTTGCGCCAGCTCATGCCACAGTTCCACCCCCCGCAGAGCGAGGGCTAGATCCGGCCCGGGCGCCTTGTCGGACACAAGCACGTTGCCCTCGCCCGCCGAGGAGGTGCCCGCAGCTGGGCCTACACGGTCCAGGAGGCAAACCTCCAAACCGGCCGACGCCAGCCTGCTCGAGATGGCGGCTCCGATGATGCCCGCCCCGATCACCAGCACCTCGACGCGAGTTGGCAGCGACGCTGCCCCGCCGAGCGCGCGGTGGCCACGCCCGCCGCCTGAGTCTTCAGGCCTAGCGCCGGTCACGCATGTCGTCCGAAGAGGAACCCGGCAGGGAAGGGATCGTCCGGGTCCAAGAGATAGCTAGCCAGCCCGGTGATCCAGGCTCGGCCACGCACCGTGGGTATGACGGCGTCGAACCTGCCCACTCTTGTGGTGCCGATCAGGCGCCCTGTGAAACGCGTCCCGAGGACGGAGGCGTGCACGAAGTCCTCGTCCAGACCCAATTCCCCGCGGGCATGCAACTGGGCCATGCGGGCGGATGTCCCCGTACCGCAAGGTGACCGGTCCAGCCAGCCCGGGTGGATGGCAACCGCAGCACGACCGGAGACGGCCCCGTCACCCGGCTCGGTGAGCACGACGTGGTGGCAGTAGTCGATGGACTGATGCTCTGGATGGGCGAAGTCGAGTTGGTCGTTGACGGCGGCCATGATCGCAAGACCGGCTCTTATCAGGTCGTCGTGGAGCGAAGGTCGTACGGCCAGCCCAACTGACGAAGCTGGCAAAAGAGCGTAGAAGTTTCCACCCCAGGCCAAGTCGATCACCAACTCCCCGATCCCGGGCACCGTGACAGTGGCGTCGCGGATGTGCAAATAGGCGGGAACGTTGCGGATCGTGACGCTCTTGGCTCTCCCGTCGCCCACCTCGACCGACGCTTCAACGAGACCGGCAGGAGTGTCGAGGCGGATCACCGTGAGTGGCTCTGTGACCGGCACCATGCCCGTCTCCACAAGCACGGTAGCCGTGCCGATGGTCCCATGGCCGCACATCGGCAGGCACCCTGACACTTCTATGAAGACGACCCCGACATCGGCGTCGGGACGCGTAGCAGGCTGCAAGATTGCCCCCGACATGGCGCTGTGGCCGCGGGGCTCGTGCATCAGGAGCGTACGAAGGTCGTCCCGTTCGTTCATGACGTACAGCCGCCGCTCAGCCATGGTGGCACCGGGCAACTCGCCTACCCCAGAGGTGATCACGCGCGTCGGCATGCCCTCTGTGTGGCTGTCGACCGCTCCGAAGACCAGGCGAGACCGCATCAGGCGAGGTTAGAGGCTATCCATCGCCGCTCGCGGCCGCGGTACCGGCGCCCCAGATATCGCCGACTGTGTAACCGGCCGGGAAGGGGTCCTCGGGGTCGAGCACGAAACGGGAGTAGCCCGTCACCCAGGCGGTACCCGTGATGGTAGGGACCACGGCGGGACGGCCCGCAACGCTCGCCTCGGCGACCAACCTGCCGGTGAACACAGTCCCGAGAATCCCCTCGCTGCGAAAGTCACGACCAAGCGGTAGCTGCCCACGAGCGTTGAGAACGGCCATCTGTGCGCAGGTCCCGGTCCCGCAGGGGGAACGGTCAAGCACACCTGTCCAGGTGTCCGGCCGGCGCCAGTCGAGGGCACCCGTGGAGACGACGACGGCGTTTCGCCTGTCGGCATGCGGACCGCTGGCCGGTCCCACCAGGCAGGCGATCGTAGGGCCAACCAGCTCGGGGTTATCTGGGTGCCGCTGAGGCACCTGCTCACGGGCGGCGGCCTTGATACATTCGCCGACTCTCACAAGGTCACGGGCCTCATCGGGGGCGAGGTGCAGGCCCAAGGCGGCGGCGTCGGCGATCACATAGATCATGCCGCCATAGGCCAGGTCGACGCTCACTGTGCCGAGGCCGGTCACCTCAACCGGGGCGTCAAGCTGCATGGCAAAACAGGGCACGTTCTCGAACGTGACGCTTCGGGCCCGTCCGCCGACGACCTCCGCCTTGACGTGGACAAGACCGGCAGGAGTCTCCAGTGTGAAGCTCGTCACCGGCTCGTGCACCTCCACAATGCCTCGGTCGATCAGCACGGTGGCCACGCAGATGGTGTTAGTGCCGGACATCGGCGGATACTCGACGTGCTCCATGATCACAAAGCCGGCAGCCGCGGTGGGATCGGTGGGCGGCAGCACCAGGTTGCAGTTAGCCGCTGGGTAACCCCGGGGCTCTCGGAGCATGCGCTGGCGAAGGTCGTCGTGGAAAGTGGCGAGGTGGCGCATCTTCTCGAACATCGTCGCCCCGGGCACGTCGTCGACCCCTCTCACGATGACACGCCCTGGTTCGCCACCTGCGTGGGCGTCGACGACGATCAATTCCCTTGCCGGCTCCGGGCAACCCGGCAGCGCGCACGGTGCCGGTCGCGCCAACGTGCTCTGGTCAGGGGTCATGCTTGAGGTGTCTCTTCCGACGGGTCAGATCGCACCGAGATAGGTTGTTAACGCCCCTGGGTAGTCGGCCCGCTAGCGGTCGAGACCGGGGATAACAGGCCTGCCATGCTGCGGCACATGGGCCCACCCGGTTGATCCGACGACCGTAGTGCCGCGAGTTCGGCCGCTTGTTGCACAGCGAGATCGTACACACGCTCGCGGATTTCCAGTCCTGGAAAGCACAGTCGGTCATGACACCACAGGCGCCACCATCATCGCCGAGCAGTGGCCGGAACCAATCGGTTCGGCGAAGCCAACTCAACGGACCTAAGCGCCTTGTTTCGACTCCGGGTACGATTCGACCCTGACCGCCTAAGCGCGGCAGCGAGCTGTTGAATCAGGCAGGTGGACGGGGCGGTCACCGCCACGGTCGAAGCTGCCAGTCAATGGGTCGACAAATACAGGGGATTGGGAGGCTGAACACGATGACACGATTCTTCCAAAGGCGGCGCGTGATGGCGCTCGCGATGCTTTCGGCGGCAGCAGTCTCGCTTGCCGGCTTCACCGCGCTCCCGCAGGCAAGCTCGGCCGCGACGCCGCGATCGAGCTCGCATTACGGGGGCGTCCTCTACATGCTCGGCACGGGCGACGTCGACTATTTCGACCCGAACATCACCTACTACACCGTCGGGTACCTAGGTGTCCGTATCTGGACAGAGACTCTCCTTGCCTATCCCGCGACCCCGGGCAAGACGCTCGACGTCGTGCCGCAACTCGCGACGGGGATGCCGACCGTGACCGACGGGGGCACCCTCTACACCCTCACGATCCGCAAGGGTGTGGAGTGGAACACGACTCCCCCGTGTCAGGTGACTGCGGCGGACGCACGGCGCGGCCTCGAACGGACGTGCAATCCCGCCGAGCCCTTCGGCGGTGTGGCGGACTACGAAGGCCTCATAGTCGGCATGCCGAGCTTCTGCAGCGCGTTCGAGAAGGTGAAGCCGACCGTGCCGGCGATCAAGCAGTTCCTCGCCACGCACTCGATCCCGGGCGTCATTCTCAATCCGGCCAACCCGTTGCAGATCAGCTTCAAGCTCGTTCACCCGGAGAGCTACTTCACCAACCTGCTCGCCATGGCGGCCTTCACGCCCGCGCCGATCGAGGACCTGAGCTACCTGCCGGCCAGTGCCGCTCTGGCGCAGCACACCATTTCCGACGGCCCGTACGAGGTGCAGTCCTACGTTCCTACGCGGAGCATTACGTTCGTCCGGAACCCGGTGTGGAAGGCGTCGCTCGACCCGATCAGCAAGGCCTATGTCGACGAGATCAAGGTGATCGAGACGGACAGCGCGACCAGTGTGCAGCAGCAGCTGCAGACGAACTCGCCGAACGCCGACCTTGAGTGGGGTGACACCCCGATCCCGCCCGCCCAGCTGCCGGCGCTCCTCGCCTCCCACAACCCAGGCGTGTACCTCGGCCTCACGCAGGGACAAGACCCGTTTGTCATCTTCAACCAGAAGGACCCCAATTTCAACAAGGCGATGCAGAACGTCAACGTCCGTAGGGCGATCTCCTATGCCCTCGACCGTGCCGCCCTCATCACAGACGCCGGCGGTCCGCAAGTAAGCCCGCCGCTCACCCAACTGCTGCCCCCGGGCGTTCCCGGAACGTCGAACTTCGACCTTTACCCCTATAACCCTGCTAAGGCCAAGAAGCTGCTCGGCGGCAAGCACTACACGTTCAAGTTCCTGTACCAGATCAACAACCCGGTGCAGGTGAAGATGTTCCAGACCATCCAGTACGAGCTCTCCGCGGTCGGGATCACAGTCCAAGGAGAGGGCGTGCCATCTGCGGACATCTACGTCAAGTACTACACGACGCCAACCCCCGGCGAGCAGGGAGTCTGGGACTTCGGCTTCGGCCAGTGGTACCCGGACTGGTACGGCAACAATGCCGCATCGTTCCTGATCGACCAGTACCAGACGTCCGCCATTCCGCCCATCGGCGACAACTTCGGCTTCGAGAGCAATCCGAAGGTCAACTCCTTGATCGCCAAAGCGCTCCTCGCGCCGAGCGTCGCGGCCGCCAACTCGCTCTGGGCGCAAGCCGACCACCAGGTCATGGAGGACGCAGCTGTCTACATGATCAACAGCCCGCTGTTCGCCACGTTCCACCCGACCCAGGTCCACAACGCTGTCTACTTGTCCTGGATCCAGGGGATCGACCCGACGAACGTCTGGCTGTCGCCGAACGACCGTCAGAAGGCCTGACCCGCTTCTGAGCAGAACCAACCCATACCGGGTAGAGCACCCGCCCGGTATGGGTTGGTTCGCGCGCAGCCTGCGCCAAATGACAGGATGAAGCCGTGGCCATGCTCGAGGTGAACCGGCTCTCGGTGTCGTTCGGCACCCCGGATGGTCTGGTTCGGGCCGTGCGCGAGCTGTCGTTCAGCGTCGAACGTGGACAGACCCTCGGCATCGTCGGCGAGTCCGGGTCGGGCAAGAGCGTCTCGGTCCAGACGATCGTTGGGCTTACTCGGGGTGCAAACGTTCAGGTGAGCGGTGAGGCACTGTTCGAAGGCTCGAGCCTGTTGACGATGACTTCCGCCCAGCTGCGTTCGATCCGCGGCGCCCGCATCGGCATGATCTTCCAGGACCCGCTCTCGAGCCTCCACCCGTTCTACCGTGTCGGCTGGCAAGTCGTCGAGCTGCTCCGCGAGCACGACAAGAAGATGAGCAAACGTGAGGCGCGTGGCCGGGCGATCGAGCTGCTCGGACTCGTAGGCATCCCAGAGCCGGCACGACGCGTCGACGACTACCCGCATCAGTTCTCTGGCGGGATGCGCCAACGGGTGATGATCGCGATGGCGATGGCCCTCAACCCCTCCTTGCTCATAGCCGACGAGCCGACGACGGCTCTCGACGTCACGGTGCAAGCCCAGATCCTCGGCGTGATCCAGCGCATGCAGGATGAGTTCGGCACGGCGATCATCCTCATCACCCATGACCTCGGCGTGATCGCCGAAGTCGCCGACGAGGTCATCGTGATGTACGCCGGATCGGTCATGGAACAGGCCGAGCGCCGGGAGCTCTTCTACGACTACTACCACCCCTACACTGCAGGACTGCTCAGGTCTGTGCCAACCTTCGCGGGTGGACGGCGGCGGCTCAGCTCGATCCCAGGACAGCCGCCGAGCCTCATCGCGCTCCGCAAAGGCTGCCCCTTCGGTCCGCGCTGCTCGGAGCGCCTCGAACGCTGCCGACTCGAGCGCCCACCGCTCGCCCCCGTCGCCGGGCACGAGGCGCACCTCTCGGCCTGTTGGCTGCAGGACCGCCCTGCGGGCGCCACTTCCGCACCGGTCAACGACCCAGCGCCGGTGGAACTGAGGTGAGTGCGGTCCCGGGCGACGTGCTCGTCCGGCTCGAGGATGTCGTGAAGCACTTCCCCGTACACGGTGCGCGTCGGCACCACGGTGAAAGGGAGGTCGTGCACGCGATCGACGGTGTGAGCCTCGAGGTGCATCGTGGCGAGACCCTCGGCATCGTCGGTGAATCGGGCTCTGGCAAATCAACCCTGGCAAGATGCATCCTCCGCCTCCAGGAGGTGACTACGGGGCGTGTCGTCTTCGACGGAGAGGACATCACCAAGCTCTCCCAGCGCCGTCTGCGGCCGGTGCGCCGCGAGATGCAGATGATCTTCCAGGATCCCTTCGGCGCGCTCAACCCTCGTCGACGGGTCGGATCGATCATCGGTGACCCGCTCGCCATCCACACCAAAGGCTCCGGGGCCGACCGCAAGCGCGAAGTGCAGGAGCTGATGGAGCTCGTCGGCCTGAACCCCGAGCATTACAACCGGTTCCCCGCCGAGTTCTCCGGGGGCCAGCGTCAGCGGATCGGTGTGGCCCGCGCGCTCGCTCTACGTCCCAAGCTGATCGTCTGCGACGAGCCCGTTTCTGCGCTCGACGTGAGCATCCAGGCGCAGATCCTCAATCTGCTCGTCGACCTGCAAGAAGAATTCAAGCTGACCTACGTGTTCATCGCTCACGACCTTTCGGTCGTACGTAACGTCAGCAACCGGATCGCGGTGATGTACCTCGGCAAGGTGCTCGAGCAGGCCGCGGCGGACGACTTCTATCGGACCCCACGCCACCCTTACAGCGCGGCGCTGCTTTCCGCGGCGACCGTCCCGGATCCAGACTTCGCCGACCGTCGGGAACGGATCGTGCTTGTCGGCGACCTGCCCTCGCCGATCCACCCCCCGGCGGGTTGCCGGTTCAGCTCTCGCTGCCCGCGAGTCCGTCCCGATTGCTCGGCTGCAGTACCGCCGCTCGAACCGCGCTTTGACGACCCGCCCGCGCACACGACTGCCTGCTTTTACCCTCTCGCGGACGGAGAGATCTTCACCCGCACCGATCCGGCCCCTACCGAGAGTCCGCTCCCGTGAGACTGCGCCCCGCTAATGTGCCGGCGCCGGGTGCCCCTGATGCCTGGGAGGTGGAGACCGAACAGGCGGACGTGATCCAGGGCCGAAGCCCGTGGCGACTAGGTCTCGCGAAGTTGCGCCGTGACCGGGCAGCGATGATCGCCCTCGGTGTCGTGTTGATGATCGCCCTCATCGCGGTCTTGGCGCCAGTGATCGCGGCACTCACCGGCCACGGTCCGAACGTCCAGTACCCGCCGCCTGTCGGCACGACCATCGACGGCCTGCCGAAGGCGCCGACGTTCTCTTTCCTCTTCGGTACCGACGACCTCGGCCGCGACGTCCTCGTGCGTGTGGCCTATGGAACCCAGGTCTCGCTCCTTGTCGGGGTGCTCGCCACGCTTCTCGCCGTGGCAATAGGAGCCCTCGTCGGTCTCGCTGCCGGCTACTTCGGCCGCATGGTCGACACGGTGCTCGCCCGCGTCGTCGACGTCATGCTCTCGATCCCGTTCCTTCTCTTCGCCATCTCGCTCGCCTCGGTTGTCTCGGTGACGCCGCTGCACATCGGCCCGATCAAGCTCCAGCAGGGCATCGGGATCGTCGTGATCGTGATCGGCACGTTCAGCTGGGCAACAGTGGCACGCATCGTGCGCGGCCAGGTGCTGGCGATACGGGAGAAGGAGTACATCGAGGCGGCACGTTCACTCGGGGCCGGGTCGTGGCGGATCATCGTCATCGACGTACTGCCGAACGTGCTCGCGCCGATCATCATCTACGCCACGCTCCTCATCCCGCTGAGCATCGTCTCGGAGGCCTCGCTGTCGTTCCTAGGCGTCGGGATCCCGCCTCCGACGGCGGACTGGGGTTCGATGATCGCCGAAGCCCAGCAGTACTACCAAGAAGCGTGGTGGTTCCTCGTGTTCCCGTGCCTCGCCCTTATCATCACGACGCTTGCGTTCAACATCCTCGGCGACGGCATCCGCGACGCCTTCGACCCCCGCTCCACCGGGACCCGATCGTGATCCGCTTCCTCATCCGGCGCGTCCTTCTCGGTGCGCTCGTCATGTTCTGTGTCACGGTCATCGTCTATCTCATCTTCTACGTAGGACCTGGGCCCGGCTATGTGGCGCGCGTGCTCGCGGGACGCGAGGCACCGCCCCAGACTGTGGCGCTGATCGCCCGACGACTGTTGCTCAACCGCCCCTGGTACGTGCAGTACGGACACTTCCTGTCACAGCTTCTGCAGGGCAATCTCGGCTACGACTACTACCACGGCGAGTCTGTGAACTCGGTCATCGCCCAGGCATTCCCCGTGACCCTCTCACTTGCCGCCGGCGCCGCCGTCATCTGGTTCACCATCGGCGTGCTGAGCGGGGTCGCCTCTGCCATTCGGCCACGCTCGTTGCTCGACCGCGGGGCGACCTTCACCGCCCTCGTCTTCTACTCGATGCCGACGTTCGTGCTCGGACTGCTGATGATCGAGGTGTTCTACTATCAGCTCACAGTCCACGGGCTGCGTTGGTTCCCCGGCTCCGGTTACACCTCGCCTACCCAGAGCCTCTTCGAATGGTTCCGCGGTCTGGTGCTTCCCTGGTTGACCCTCGCCCTCGTCTCTGCGGCCGCCTACACCCGTCTCACCCGCACGGCCATGCTCGACGTGCTCGGCGAGGACTACATCCGCACGGCGCGGCGCGAAGGGGTTATCCGAGACGCGGATCACCTTTCGCCACGCCCTTCGCGCGGCGCTCACACCGGTCGTCACGCAGTTCGGGATCGACGTCGGATCGTTGCTCGGTGGCGCGGTTATCACCGAGAACGTGTACGGCCTTCCCGGGCTCGGCTACACCGCGGTGCAGGCGATAAGCAACCAGGACTTGCCGGTGATCATCGGGGTCGTGATCGTTGCCTCGGCGGCCGTCGTGGTGGCCAACATCGTCGTCGACGTCGTCTACGCGGTCCTCGATCCCCGCGTCAGGCTCCATTGACGGTAATCACCAATGAAGCCGGCCTTGGGCCCAGCTCATCCTCGATAGGTGCTCGGCCAAAGTGCTGCCTTTTCGACCGGTGCCCTGCCGCTATCGACCAACGAAACACGACGCGAGAGTGATGATGAGGTGAGCCAAGTGCCCCAGGGCATACCACAGTGGGCAGTGGTCTCTCCGGACGGGTCAAGTGCCGGTTTCGTGCGAATGCCTCCATATGGTGCCGTGCCCCAAGGAGACGAAGGTCTCTACTGGGGGCGGATCGGCCAGGCGCCGGAGCGGCTCAGCGAGCTTGTGCCGAGCGCGATGCCTGCCCTGGATGGTGAAGGACGGCGGCTGGTCGCTGCCTTCGTCGAGGAAGACCTGACAACGATCGAGATCTACAACGTCATCGCAGATCGCGCGCCCTCGGTCCGATTGGGCACGATCGCCGGCTCAGCGCAACAGCTCGCCTGGCGCGCAAATGGGGCGGGGGTGCTGGCGGTCGTGGCCGAACCTGGGTCCGACAGCGCGTCTTTGACCTCAGGTACGCGTCATGACCCTTCGGGTGCCGATCCCTTCGTTACGAGCCGTGAGAGAGGTCAGCGACTCTGGCAGCTGGACATCGAAGGCAAAGAGACGTGGCCGGTGACATCGCCGGAGCTCTCTATCTGGGAGATCGTCCCCTTTGGCCCGGACGTCACCATCTGCATCTGCTCGTCCGCGCCGGGCGAAGCGGGCTGGTATTCAGCCTGGGTCGGGCGACTGCACCATGGCTCGGGGAGCATGGAGGTTCTCTACCGACCCAGCTGGCAGGTCATGGGTCTGGCCGCTGACTCCGCGTCAGGGCGCGTCGCCTTTGTGGAGGGCTGGGCAAGTGACCGAGGACTGGTCGCCGGTGAAGTTGTCATCCTCACTGCCGATGGGGTCGTACAACATCGTCTCGCCGACCTTGGCGCCGACGTCACCTATGTCGAGTTCGACGAACGCGATCACCTTCATTTTGCCGGGTGGAAGGACCTCGGCACGTCGTTTGGGACTGTTTCATTTGACGAGAGCGGGGAGCTCGTGCAAACACAGAGGGCCACTTACGTGCCGGCTTCCCTCCTGAACTCGCCATGGCGGCCATCGCTCGCCGTCTCCCGGGATGGGCAGACGATAGTGGCATGTCGCTCGGACGAGCGCACTCCTCGCCAGGTTGCCGTTCTCGGTTCCGGAGGCCACTTCGAGAGCTGGGTAGAAGGTAGAGGTGCTGTGCCAAGCGGCCTTTCTGTCGAGGAGGTCTCGTGGCAAGGACCACTGGCAACGGACATACACGGCCTGTTCCTGCAATCTGACGCATCTCGTTCCGACTTGGGACCGGCCCACGCCGGCTCACTCGTACTTCTCATCCACGGCGGACCGAGCCTTGCTCACCACCACAGCTTCGATCTCTTTCACGTCAACCGGTTGCTCGAGGCGGGTTACTGCGTGCTGCTGGCTAACCAGCGAGGCGGCCCGGGTCGCGGCAGCGAGTTTGCCAAGGCCAACCATGGCGACCCGGGCGGTGCTGAGCTTGACGATGTGCTCGCAGGGGCGGACTTTCTCATGTCGTCCGGTCGGATACCTAAACAGGCGCCTGCCGTGATGGGTTCGAGCTACGGAGGATATCTCTCTGCTCTGGCTGCCGTAACGCGGCCAGTTGCCTGCGCTGTCGTCGGAGCCGGCATGTCCGACCTTGCGAGCTGTCGTAACACTTGCAACAACGCCCCGTTCTACGATCTGGTTCTCGGAGGTCCGCCTTCGGGGACGATCGCGCAACGACTTTACGTCGATCGGTCCGCTGTCTACAGATGCGGCGGTGCGCTAGCCCCTACGCTCATACTGCACGGTGCAAACGACAGCTGCGTGCCCGTCGCTCAGGCTCACGAGCTGTACGGAGCCCTCACGGCGGCTGGCGCCGAGGTGGAAATGGTGATCTACCCCCGAGAGGGCCACCAGATCACCGAGCCTGAGCACATCGCCGACTACTGGTCTCGAGTTCTAGGCTGGCTCTCGGCCCACTGCGCCATCGGTCGCCAGTCGTGAGCGACGCCAAGCTCGAGCCAGGCGGAATCACTACCCGAAAAGTGGGAACGTCGCCCTGTCTCGGAGATTCAGGCCCGGTCACCTTGCGGTCTATCTGAGCGTCGGTTGGTCGCTTGTAGTTCTCGGGGTTCCGGTTTGAGCGGGTGCAATGGCGTCGACGACACCTCTGCACGCCTTACGCGAAAAGCGCCGTTTCCGCCGTCACGGTTAGGGCACCCAGGAGCTGAACCCGCTGCCTCGGTAGCGCGAAACTGAGCGCGCCCCCGAGCGGCTGTGACCGGGGAGCTCTTCTCGGGTCATAGAGACTGACGCGTTGACGGAGAACATATTTCCCGTCTAGTGGGACTTTCGTAGAAACGGTATCGTCCATCACGCGGAAGTGATTTTTCGCCGAGGTTCGGGGTAAGGAGGCAGCGTGCAGGTCGGCACAGACACAGGACTTGAACGTGGCAGACCTCGGACCGAGACGACAGAGTTCGGCTCGCGCCCAGCTGGGCAGACCCAGCGCCACTTGAAGGGAACAGTCCGTGACCTCGGCTGAACGAGCTCGCAACGCTTTCATGGGAGCTAGGCGTCACTCTCGGGTGAGAGTCGCTGTCCTCCTCGGTGTCGTCACAGCGCTGCTCTCCACTGGGATCGTGCAAGCTGCCGCCTCAGCTGGGACGTCACCTTTGCCTACGGGAGGAATCGCCGCGTTCATGGGCCATCTTGCTCCCTTACGGGCCGGCGCGAACATAAGCGTGGCCTCGGAGTCTCGCCATCCAGAAGGGCGCCGAATGCAGGTGGGTCGCGTCACAGAGACCACTGATTCAACCAACTGGTCGGGGTTGGGCGGTGAAGGCAGCGGCATCGAAGGCGCCGCAGGTCAGTGGACCGTGCCTGCCATTGAGCCCTCGGCCTCCCCGCTGTACTCCGCAACCTGGGTGGGCGTCGACGGCATGAACGACAGTGACCTCATTCAAACTGGCACTGCACAAGACACTAGCGATGGCTACTACGCCTGGATCGAGATTCTTCCAGCGGCAGAGGAGGAGCTCTTCAGTCCTGGCGGCGGTCCCGCTCCAGTTGAGCCGGGCGATCAGATAAGCGCCTATGTCCAACAGACCGCCCCCGCCTCAGACGAGTGGATGATCTCCATAGAGGACAGCACGCAGAACTGGTACTTCAACCAGAACTTCACCTATGACGGACCTGGCCAATCGGCGGAGTGGATTGAGGAAGCTCCGACGGTGAACGGGGAACAGTCGACCCCGGCAGACTTCGGCACGGTCGGTTTCTCGGGAACGGAGGTCTATGGTGACCTCGGCAGTAGCGGTACGAGCTGGTACAGCACTGACATGGACGCCGACAATGAGATCGAGATGGTCAACGAGGCCGGCACCACCGTCCTGGCCATGCCTTCTTCTCCTTCTCCTCCCTCGGTTACCGGCCAGAGTTTCTCCGACACCTACCTCACCGCCCCCGGCACTCCGACCGATCTGGTCGCAACAGCGGGCGTCTACTCGGTCTATCTGTCGTGGCAGAGCCCGACATATGACGGGGGAACCCCGATCGCCGGTTACTACCTAGACGAGTACCTCTCTGGCGCATTCCAGCAGACCATCGATGTGGCGACCACGTCGATGACCGTCACGGGACTCACGCCAGGCGACTTCTATTCGTTTTCGGTGGCCGCCTACAATGCTGGCAGCTGGACCTCCGCGTTCACAGTCGCGACGCCGCCCGTAACACCGACCTTCGGCACACCCACAGTCACGAACATCAGCCCTATTTCGGGTCTTCCTTCAGGTGGAACGAGCGTGACCATCACCGGGACCGACCTTGCCGGGGCCGCCACAGTTGACTTCGGGGCCACTAGTGCCGCCAGCTTTGCCGCCGTCTCCCCCACCACCATCACCGCCGTTAGCCCGGAAGAATCGGTGGGTACGGTCGACGTCACTGTCACGACCCCGGGCGGCACATCCGCTGTCAGCACTGCCGACCAGTTCACCTACACTCCGACGCCGGTTCCAAATGCAACGACCGGCGCAGCCACCTCCGTCGGTTCCACCACCGCCACTCTCAACGGGACGGTGAACCCAAGCGGCTCGTCCACGACGTACTACTTCGAGTACGGCACGACTGACTCCTATGGCTCGACGACCAGCTCGGAAGGCGCGGGGTCGGCTACGAGCACGGTCGCTGAGACAGCGAGCCTCACGGGGCTTAGCGCCAACACGACCTATGACTTCCAGCTCGTCGCGAAGAACTCCGGTGGCACCACAGACGGCGGCAATTCGACGTTCACGACCTCACCGGCTCCCACATGGGTGAGACAAAGCGTGCCGTCGACGGCTTTCGCCGTTCAAGGCCTCCCTGATCCGGTCAGTTGTGTGACTGGCACGACCTTTTGTGTAGTGCTCGAGCCCGATTTGTCCGTGGTGGACTCCAACTCCTGGATCGGAGACGCTGTGCTTGTAACTACGAATGGTTCGGACTGGACCCGTTACCTGACGCTTCCGATGGTGACAGATCCGCACTACGCCGAGCCGAGCAGGGTGGACTGGCACTCGGTTTCGTGCTACTCGGAGACCGACTGCTGGGCAGCGGGCGGCGGGCCGAGTGACCAGCCCGAGGTGGCACACTCCAGCAATGGAGGTGAGACCTGGACCCTCGAAACGCCCTCTTTGTGGAACGACAGCGTCTATTCGTGGTGGCCGAACTCGATCGATTGCGTGACTGCCACCACCTGCTGGCTGGCGGGAGAGACCTCGAACAGCTTGCAGGACCCCGTCGTCGCGGTGACAACCGACGGTGGCCAGACATGGAGCACCTACGCGAGCTCTGCTGATGCGTCAGCATCATGGGTAAGCGCCTCTTCCCTGCCCTCTGTCGTGTCGAAGGATCCAAACGGCACGTACGCCTTGAACGGCATCTCATGTGTCTCAGCGATCTCTTGCGTCGCCGTCGGCGGCCTAAACGAGGCGGACGGTACCGCAAGCGTCGTGTCGACGACTGACGGCGGCGCAAGCTGGTCGTTGTCCCCCGATCCGACCCTTTCTCATATCCAGGAGCTTTTCGCAGTCTCATGTGTCGCCCAATCCTCTGGCCAGCCATGGTGTGAGACGGCTGGGGTCGCTGGAGACGAAGGACCCGTGACCCTGACGTCCTCGGACGGGGGCTCTGCCTGGTTCGGCGAACAGTTCCTGGGGGGCTCCGGCTGGCTGAGTTCGATCTCGTGCAGCGACACGAGCGATTGTTGGGTGGCGGGGGCCGGCACGACACTGGCTTTGGCGGGCACAACTGACGGAGGTCAGTCCTGGCAGGCGACCTATGACGACACGACCAACCAGGAAGGGACAGTCTCTTGCGCAATCAGAGTGTTCTGCGTTGCGACGACCGATGGGCTGTATGTGACCACCGACGACGGCGGGCTGACCATCACGCTCACCCAGGCCAGCCCGACCTCAGCGAGTGTCGCAGACGGCGCGGGCTACAGCGGTCAGCTCACCGTGACCGATGGCGTCGGCACGGTCAGCTACAGCGAGACCAGCTCCACAGACTCGGCTGAGGTCGTGGTCAGCTCCACCGGTGGAATCGCCGCTGCCTCCTCGCTCGCACCGGGGAGCTATAGCGTCTCGGGTACCGACCGCGACACCAATGGTGACACTGGCACGTGGAGCTTCGATCTCACGATCAACCCAGTGGTGGGCCCGCCACCTCCTCCTGCTCCATCACCTCCACCGTCACCTTCACCTTCGCCCCCATCGCCCCCGTCGGGGGTGATCAGCTCGCAGGACTGCTCCTCGTCGAGTGCCACAGGGGACTGCAACGCCACCAACGGCGAAACGACAGTGAGCGCGAGCGGCGGGGGAGCACTGACGCTGTCCCAGTACGGCAGCGACCCGCTGAGCACACCGAGCCTTTCCGCACCGGGTGGATACTTCGACGTCGAAGTCGCCTCGGGGAGCAGCTTCGCCAGCCTCTCCATTACTGACTGCAACCTCAACGGCGCTACGAGCCTCGAATGGTGGAATCCGCAAGCCGGCGGAGGCGCCTGGGAGCAGGTGACACCGACGCCCGTCTACACCGTCGGAACGCCCTCCTGCCTCGTGGCGACGATCACAGCTGCGAGCGACCCAAGTCTCTCGCAGCTGACCGGAACGGTCTTCGCGGCGGTGGCCCTCCTCACTGCTCCAGGAGCACCGACCGATCTGTCGGCCACCGCCGGAAACGCCTCGGCGACGCTCACCTGGACAGCTCCCGCCTCCGACGGTGGCACTGTCGTCACCGGCTATGTCATAGAGGTCTCGCACGGTCTTACAGTCACAGTGGGCGATGTGACCAGGTACACCATTAAGGGTCTGGCCAACGGCACCGCATACCGCTTCTCGGTGGCGGCGGTCAACGACGTCGGGACGGGGCCGAGCTCTAGCATCTCCAACCCGGTCATCCCGGCCAAGGCGAGCTCTGACGTCACCCTCAAACTGTCCGCCAAGAAGCTCACCTACGGGGACGAGCAGACCGAGTACATCTCGGTCGTCGTCTCGCCGCGGGGCCCCGCCGCCGCGCCGACCGGGACCGTTACGGTCAAGACACCAGAGACAACCCTTTGCCTGATCAAGCTGGCGTCCGGTGAGGGCCGGTGGGCGATGTCGGCCAACAAGCTCAAGCCCGGCATATACCAACTCGTGGCTACCTACAGCGGTAGCAAGTTCTTCAAGGGTTCGACTTCGGCCAAGGTGACCCTCATCATCGTCACCTAGCGGTGCTTACCTTGGCTGTTCTGCAGCCGAGGTCACGGACTGTTCGAGTGACCAGACACCCGTTGGTCAAACCGCTCGCCACGCCGACAGGCGGGCGGCCATTTCCTCAAAGCTCCAGTTAAGAACCATCCTTCTCGGTAGCCGTAGGCGGTGGTTGAGGCGCGTCACTCTTCCCGCGAGCGCTGTGGAGGCTGTCGAGAATCCGCACTGCTGAGCTGCCTTGACCGACA
This sequence comes from uncultured Acidimicrobiaceae bacterium, assembly GCA_963725355.1. Classification (GTDB taxonomy): domain Bacteria; phylum Actinomycetota; class Acidimicrobiia; order Acidimicrobiales; family Bog-793; genus Fen-455. The sequence goes on along the minus strand of CAVRYE010000011.1, from coordinate 522,569 downwards.
ACGAATCGAACGCGTCGCCATCCCCGTACGGATAGGCAAAGTGCCTCACAGGCGCTGCGATCAGAGCCTCAAGGTTCCTCTTCGACTGCGACATCGTGTCGACCTGCTCGCTCAAGGAATGTCCAGCAACCAGCATATGGTCGACCGTGTGTGCTCCTATGGTGGCGAGTGAGTTCTCTGAAAGTATGCGAACCTCGTCAGAGGTCATTGTTCTTGCCAGCTGCGCCTCAGATATGGAGACATCTAGCTGCGAGGCAATGGCAGTGAGCGTTGCCTCAATGGTCGCAAGCGGCAAGACGCGAAGTCGTGAGTGCAATGCCACAAGGGCAGTCGCCCCGGCCCTGCCGCCGCGAAGCGAAATCCGCAAAGGCCGGTCATCGATCTCGAGATCGACCTCTACCTCGTCTCGACCTCGCAGCATGAGCGCCAGCCGATCCCACCAGAAGCCGATGGTGTGATCGAGCATCCCGCTCACGACGAATACCGTGAACGGGACACCTGCAGCCTCAACAAGTGGCAGAGCCGTTTGAAAAACGTCGGCATAGCCGTCGTCGAAGGTAAGGGCGATCTGGGGGCGGGATGTACGTCCGTCGAGGCCCTCTAGAGCAACCACGTCTGCTGAGTTCTTAATCGCCTCGAGCTGCTCTGCGAAGTGGCCGGGCGTAACACAAAGAGAGTACGGATCGAACGGGGCATCGGCTACCCGGTGATACATGAGGATGGTCCGGCGACCCACTAGTTGGCGACCTCGACGACACGGTTCGCTCTCACGAAGACCGCCCGACCCTGGGGCGACCGCTTAGAACTCCTCGACCGGAAGCCGAATTCCTCGACCGTTACTAGGGCGCCCTGGAGGCACTCCTCTAAAAGGCTCCTCACTGCGCAGATGCCGGCCTCTGGCGCCTCCGGTAGCTCCGAGTACGCAAGACCGAGCAGTAGGGTCCCATCTTGGCGCATGGCGCGCCACAAATTGACCAGCCCGCGCTTCGCTGTGCCCCGCGGCCACGGCGCCCCGAAGACGATCCCACAGTCGTACATACACTCACCGAGCGAGTCTCTCTCAGCAATGTCAACGACCAATGTCGCCTCTAGGTTCCTTGGCTCGATATCCCAGACTGTGGTATCGCCCACCCGTGCCCCCATCGAAATCGCTTCATTGGTAAATCGCGACCCACGAGTTTCAAGCACGTCGCCCTTAACCGCGTCGATATTGGCAGTGACAAACTGCTGAAACGCTGTATCCAGCCTTCTTTCCGATCGTGTCCCAACTAGACGTAGCCCCGTCGCCGCGCCACTTCTTACAGCGTTCCGAATCCCAGGAGGAAGAACGCGCACCACCTCATGGAACCAGTTGGACTCCGGCTCGCTTCCGAAACCCGTGGATTCCAGGCTCTTAGACCCACCATCTACGTTCGATAACGCCCGCCGTGAGCCGCTAGTTCGCGCGTAGCGCCGTCGTCTCATAAAGATGCTCGTACGCTGCGACTTCCCTCTCCAGGCTGAAATGTTCACGCACACGAATACGGCCGGCAGCACCCATTGCCGCAGCAAGGCTGGCGTCGTCTAGGACCCTGCGGAGACCAGCAGCAAGGGCACTCGAGTTACCCGGCTCGACGATGACCCCGGTCACCGAGTCGATCACAACCTCCGGGATCCCGCCCACGCGAGTTGCAACGATGGGCAAGCCGGCCCTCATCGCCTCCAAGGCGACGAGTGACAAGGCTTCAGCCCTTGAGGGCACCGCCACGACCTGCGGCCGCAAAAGGCGCGTCCACGACTCGCTCACCCAGCCTCGAAACTCGACACGGTCCGAGACACCCAAGCGAGCAGCAAGTTTCTCGAGATTGTGCCGATCGGCGCCGTCGCCCACCAGAACAAGCCGGCAGTCGGGAACCTCTGAAAGCGCCTCTATAAGAAGGTCGAAGCCCTTCTCCCATGCGAGGCGACCAACGCCCGCAACGGTGCGCGCGGCTATCTGCTGCGGTTCTACTGACTCCGCGACTACGGAGATCCCATTTCGGATCGTTCTTACCGCGCTGCAGGAACGTGCAGTTCGCGAACGATAGAGGCGGCCACGGACCCCGACACCCCGACATGGGCACGCGCCAACCGCGTCACGGCCATGCTCAGATAACGCTGGCTCCTGCTAGAGCAGGGAAGGACTCCGTGAACAACACATATGCACGGCACGCGGGCCAAGGCACTTGCCACGACTCCGTACTGCCCGGACCAAAGATGTTGGTTGATATGGACTACGTCAGGCCTCAGTTCGGCGATCAGAGCCGCTTGGGCCCTAATGGCGCTGAGCTCTGTGCGACCGGTAACTGCCGGCAAGACCCGGGTCTCGGTCCCAGTCCGACCGCTGGCGATGTGAGCTACGACCTCTGCAAAGGGACCGACGACGGCAGTCTCAAAAGACGGCCCAAGGCTAGCGAGAAGGTCACGAGCGACACCCTCCCCCCCACCTATGACTGGGGAATCGGTGTAGAGAAGAAGTCTCATTTAACACCCGCCCCAACCGCCGAATCCGGCACCTCCGGTTTCGAATCCTCCGTCCGGGTTGCTCGATATGCGCCTGGCGTGGCCAGGGGCATATCGTCTTTTGAAACTAGGTGGTCGGAGGGAAAGACCATGGCCCGAGGCTCGCGAGCTCGTTGGTAGATATCTCGCGGTACCCAGACCCACCTTGTCAGATCCTTCCATCACTCTTGTGTTTGGCTGTCGCAGCCGAAAGAAGGCGACTTACCTCATACGGATAGGTAGTCTACTTCCGCCCGCCACGAGGCTCGTCACCCAACACTCCAGCGCAGGGTAAGCCCACTACCGGCGCTCGGTCACCTGGGCGAAGGAGTTTGACGACGTCGTGCGATAGGCATGCGTTGGCCGTAGCTACAGGGCCCGGCTGCGGGGGGTTTCAATGTTGATATGTGCGCGACTTGTAGGCACTATTAGCGCGGTTAATGACGTCGTACAGTCATAAGCTTGGGTTGCTTTGCAGTCTCTGCCTCGCTCGGTTAGCCGGGCGATCGACTAAATACGTGACGGAAATGACAACATCTCCTTTGTCACGGAGCCTACATTTCTCGAACCAACGGACTACCGGTACCCCCAAGCCGTTTCGTCGAAGCACGCCACCTCAGTTACGCGAGACAAGCGGGCTCAATTGCCAAGGACGCTCGCGGGAAGCTTCTCCCGTACCTCCTTGCCTCGAAAGAAGCGTCTTCCGGCGGCCCGGACTCTGTGGTCAACGGGGCCGTAGTGGCCGCCGGGGCTAGAGCTGCTCTTGTCGTGACGACTACCCCCGACCCTGGAAGTCGCGCAGGCGACGGACGGGGCCGAGGCGCTCGACGAGAACCAGACGGTACCCGCCCGGCAAGCCCGTCAGCTCGGTGGGAGATTCCTTCCCCTCGCCATGATCGTGGAGTTGCGATGACCGGCGTCTGTCGGTCGAGCTTCACACTAAAGAGGCATAGAGCGCGGCCGTCCGAGCGGCGATCGCCTGCCAGGTGAATTCGGCCAGTACCCGCTCGCGACCGGCCCGGCCCATCGTCCGAGCCCGTGTCGGGTCCTCCAGAATGGCGTTGACCCGCTCGGCAAGAGCCGATCCAAGGCCGTAGCCCGTGTCCGGCAACGGGACGAGGTAGCCGGTCACTCCTTCCACCACTATCTCGGGTATACCGCCGACAGCAGTGGCAACGACGGGCAGCTCGCAGGCCATGGCCTCGAGGTTGATGAGGCCGAAGGGCTCGTAAACAGACGGGCAGACGAACACTGTGGCATGGCTGAGGAGCTGCACGACCTCGGACCGGGGCAACATCGACTCGATCCAGTGCACGCCTTCTCGGCGCTCTTGGCGCAAAGCGGCGGCGCGAGCCGCCATCTCGGCGCCGATCTCAGGAGTGTCCGGGGCTCCGGCGAGGAACACGAGCTGGACGCCACGAGGTATGAGGGTCGCCATGTCCAGAAGGTGGCTGATGCCTTTTTGCGCCGTAACCCGTCCGATCCAAACCACACTCGGGCGCCCGGGCTCGATGCCGTAGCGCTCGAGGACGTCGGTGCGCGGGTCCGGCTGGTATTCCGTGGGGTCGATACCGTTGTGGATGACGGCGATCCGGGAGGCGTCCACAGCCGGGTAGACCCGGTGCACGTCCTCGGCCATGCTCGATGAAACGGCGATGACGGCGTCGGCAGCCTCGATCGACGTGCGCTCGCAGAAGCTCGACACGCCGTAGCCGCCTCCGAGCTGCTCCGCTTTCCAAGGCCGTAGCGGTTCAAGACTGTGGCAAGTCATGACGTGCGGAATGCCGTATAGGAGCTTGGCCAGATGACCGCCCAGGTTGGCGTACCAGGTGTGGCTGTGGGCTATCTCTGCTCCGCGAAGGTCTGCAGCCATGCGCAGGTCGGTTGCCATGGCCTGAAGGGCGGCTGCCGCCCTGCCCGAGGAAAGCGCGTCCCAGGGCTCGTAGGTCGCGCGCACGAGCGGCGAGTGACGTGGCTTGCCGAAGCAATAGACCTCTATCTCGGCGAGCTTGGCCAACTCGCGGGTCAGGTACTCGACGTGGACGCCTGCGCCGCCGTATACCTCAGGCGGAAACTCCCGGGTGAGGACCGCTACCTTCACGGCCGGGTGACCTCGGCCCCTTTGCCCACGACGACAACGCCTCGAGGCGACACCTTGAACATCTTGCAGCTGCGCTCGTCATCGGGATTCAAGACCGGCGCGTTCATGCACAATGACGTTCTTGTCCACAATGGCCCGGCGCACAACTGCGCCTGGACCCACCCTGACGTCGTTCATCAGCACGGAGTCCTCCACCAACGCCCCAGAATCCACCAGCACCCCGGGCGACAGGACTGAGCGCCGAACCGTCCCCCCACTGACGATGACGCCGCCGCTTACGACCGAGTCGAACGGCGCGCCCGGTGCGGTCCGCCTCCTCGAAGACGAACTTGGCTGGCGGGAGATCGGAAGCGAGGGAGGTGTATATCGGCCACTGGTGGTTGTAGAGGTTGAATATCGGGTGCACCGAGACAAGATCCATGCTCGCGTCGTAGTAGGTGTCGAGAGTCCCAACGTCCCGCCAGTATCCCCGGTCGCGCTCAGTAGAGCCGGGTACCTGGTTGAGCGAGAAGTCGTAGACGTCGGCCATGCCCTTGGCCACCATTGAAGGGATCACGTCACCGCCCATGTCGTGGCCAGACGATTCGTCCTCCGAGTCGACGGCGAGCGCCTCCAGAAGCGCTTCAGTGGAGAAGATGTAGTTGCCCATCGAAGCCAAGACCTGGCCCGGATGGTCGGGCAAGGGCTCCGGGCTAGGAGGCTTCTCGAGGAACCTGCGGATCGCCGTGCCTTCGCCGGGCTCGATCACCCCGAACTGGGACGCCCCAGCGATGTCCACGCGGATTCCCGCCACGGTCACACCGGCAGAGCTGGCGAGATGCTGGTCCAGCATTTGGCGAGGGTCCATGCGGTAGATGTGGTCAGCTCCAAAGACGCAGATGTAGTCCGGCCGCTCGTCGCCGATGATGTTGAGGTTCTGGTACACGGCGTCGGCTGAACCGGAGAACCACTGCCGTCCTCTTCTCATCTGGGCCGGCACGGTCGTCACGTAGTTGCCCAGCAGGGTCGACATCATCCAAGTGCGGGAGATGTGTAGGTCGAGGCTGTGGCTCTTGTACTGGGTCAAGACCACGATCTTCAAGAACCCGGCGTTGGCCAGGTTCGACAACGCGAAATCGACCAGACGGTACTGACCCCCGAACGGCACGGCCGGTTTGGCCCGGTCCAGCGTCAAGGGCATCAGGCGCTTGCCTTCGCCGCCCGCCAGTACGATCGCCAGCACTTTGGGCATGTCGCGACGGTACTCCGCCACCGTGCCGTCGAGCATTGTTGACGGCCCTAGGGGCAGTCACGAGGTCAGCAGACTCGGGGAGAACCCCAGGTGCCCGGGTAAGGTCCTGTGGCCTCGCCAGGGCTGCAGGAGAGCATGGCACGTCGCCGTCAGGCCTGACTGCCCTCCAAAGCGGGGGTGAGGTCGCCCCCCCTTGCCCGATGTTTGCTACGGCGCTATCGTGCCGTTCCTCGGACCTGTGCCCGGGGGTTGTATGCAGCCACAGGCGGCCAGCCTGGAGTGGGGGGGCGTTGGCCACGACGGTGAGGGGGATGTTCAGTGGCCAAGGAGCACGTGCTAGGCGCGCGCCCTGTTGCCGCCCTCAAGTCGGGACGGCACCAGCCGACTGTTCCTCGTGCCGCCAGTGTGTTGGCGCCCTCTCTAAGCTTCGGACTGGCCCTTTCGCGCGGGTAGCCTCGCCTCCACCCCCAGCACATTGCTCGTGCAGAAGTTTCGGTCCGCGCGCCCGAGGCTCCTTTTCCGCCTTTTGCAGAGGGCCCCCTGCGCCAGTCCACCTCCTCGCGACTGTGGGCGGGGACCACGGGGGACCGTCCCCTCCAGCCTGCGTACAGGTCTTGACTAATGGCAAAGACGAGCTAGTCGTCGCCATCCGACGGTAGATCGCGAGCGCGCTAACGGCTGTGACCAGCCACAATGCCACGGCCCTGACGATTCGAAGCAAGCGGGGTCGGGTAATCCGCCAGTTGGCAATTGATGGGAGAAAGGGGAGGGTACGCGCATGACACTCAGAAGAGGAGAGAACGGGACGCAACGGGGACGAGTCCGTCTTGGATCGTTTAGCAGGCACAGGCTGTCCTCCGCAGCAGCACTGGCAGGTTTGTTGGCACTTGCGGCCAGCATGGTGCCTGCGAGTATCTCGACGGCCAGCCCGGCCTTGACGCACATCGGTGGCTCAGTCTCGCTTTGGGCCGAATGGACAAGCACCGAGCAGCAGGATTTCGAGGCAGTGCTTTCGCCGTTCGAGGCCGAGACTGGCGTCAACGTCATATACAGCGGCAAGGGAAGCAACATGGACACGGCCATCGACGCCGCGGTAGCTGGCGGGGCACCCCCACAGGTGGCGCTCGTGCCCGATCCCGGTACGGTGATCAACCTCGCCAAGAAGGGTGCAATCCAGCCACTTGCGCCAGTCATCGGAAGCGAAGCATCCGACTACGGCTCGGCCTGGAACAACCTCGTCACCTACAAGAACAAGCTGTACGGGGTCTGGTTTAAGGGCGCCAACAAGAACACGATCTGGTACAACCCCGCCGAGTTCGCCATGGCCGGTCTGAAGAGCACACCCAAGACCTGGCAGCAGCTGCTCGCCGACGCAGCCACGCTAAAAAGGGCTGGGGTAACGCCATTCTCACTCTGCACCGACATCGGTTGGCCCGTGGCCGACCTCTGGCAGAACGTGTACTTGAAGACAGCGGGGGCGACCAACTATGACGCGCTCGCTGCTCACAACATCGCCTGGACGAGCCCGACGGTGACAAAGGCGTTCGACACCCTTGCCGGACTGATCGGCCAGCCTTCCTATCTGCTAGGCGGTACCAAGGGGTCGCTCGCTAACAGCTACCCCGAATGCGTGGACAAGGTGTTCCCCAAGCCGGGGACGATGCCCCAGGCGGCCATGGTCATCGAGGCCGACTTCGTGGTATCGGAGATCGTGGGGAATTCGGCCAACTACACCGCCGGCACGACCGGGGCCAGTGGGAAGAAGTGCACCGCCGATCCCTCAAAGACGCCGTGTTACGACTTCTTCCCCTTCCCTGCCCCGGCGGCCGACCAGATGAACAACTCAGCGATCCAGGGATCGGGCGACGTGGCGATGCTCTTCAAACCGACCAAGGCGGCCAAGGCGCTCGTCAAGTACCTGGGCAGCCCGGAAGCCGGTGAGATCTGGGCGCACCTCGGTGGCTTCGCCTCGCCGAACAAGATGGTGCCGCTGACGAGTTACCCGGACCCGGTCACGCGAGCCGACGCTCAAGAGCTGCAGCAGGCCACGAGCTTCGTATTCAGCCTCGATGACCTGCAGGGCAGCTGGGAGCCGAGTCTTTGGCAGGACATGCTCAACTTCGTCAAGAACCCGAGCGCGTCGAGCATCTCCTCCATCGAAAAGACCATGCAGTCCCAAGCAACGGCGTCGCTAGGCCACTAGGACAGCTGTTCGATCAGACCACACAGGGCACGCCCGGGAGCTTCCGGGCGTGCCCTGGCCCATCACAAGGATCCGGAGGCCCTAGGTGGCAGTGGTAGCCGTTGGCCAACAGCAAGGCGCTGCGCGCCCAAGCTCCGCGCGCCACGGCCAACACCATCTTCAGTCGCTTGCCTTCCTTGTCCCCGGAGCGATACTGCTTCTGGCGATCGTCATCTGGCCCGCCATCGCGACGATCCGTTACAGCTTCTACAACGGCTCGGCAACCAAGCTGGTCGGACTTTCCAACTACAAATCTCTCTTCTCGACCGCCGACACCCTGATCGCGTTGCGCAACAACGTCATCTGGGTCGTCGTCTTCCCGTTCATCGTCACGGTGATAGGACTGGTGTTCGCCGTTCTGTCCGAGCGCATCCGCTGGGCCACTGCCTTCAAGACCGTCATCTTCCTACCGATCGTCTTCAGCGTCACGGCCTCCTCGCTCGTGTTCACGCAGATATTCCAGTTGGATCCCCACGTCGGGGTCCTCAACGCCATCGTTCAGACCGTGGACGAGTGGTTCAACCCACCTGGGGCCTACCCCCTCTCGGCAGGTCAAACGGCGGCATCACTCGCAACGAGCGGTGTCGTTGCAGGTCCGCACGGGTCGCTCTTGAGCAGCAAGACCGTTATGGCGGGCGAGACACTGCGTATGGGACTGACAGGAGTCGACCCGTCCACGCTGAGTGTGCTCGGAGCCCGTCCAGCTCGTGCGTCGTCTCGCGCTGCTGGTTCGATCACCGGGCTCGTGTGGCGCGACTTCTCCATCTCGAACCCTTCCAACATCACGGGCATCTACCCCGATGAGGACGGCTTTCCCAATCTGCGCCTGGCGCTGCTCGGTCCGAGCGGCGCCTCGGTCGCTACGACGAGCACGAACGCCTTCGGGCAGTTCCACTTCTCAAATGTCGCCCCGGGCTTGTTTCGCGTGCAGATCGAAGCGTCCAACTTTCAGCCCGGCTTCTCCGGCACCTTTTGGCTCGGCCCACAATCGCTGACCCCCACCAGCAACCTCAGTCAGACTGCTCAGGCGCTGCTCAGCGTGCCGCTCATCGACATCTCCATGATTCTTGCCTACCTGTGGATCTGGGCGGGTTTCACGATGGTCGTGGTGGCCGCCGGTCTCGCGGCCCTAGACCGCGAGGTTGTGGAGGCATCTCATGTCGACGGGGCCACGGAATGGCAGACGTTCCGGCTCGTCACAATCCCGATGCTGGCTCCGGTGCTGACCGTCGTCTTCGTGACCATGGTGATCAACGTGCTGAAGATATTTGACATCGTCATCAATTTGGGCATCGACTCGTCCCAACCAGGTGGTCAGTCCAGCACTCTCGCCTCGGACGTCTATTACCTCGGCTTCGGCGGGGGCGTCCATACGGGCCTTGCGAGCGCGCTCGCCGTCATACTTTTCGTGCTCGTCGTGCCGGCGATGCTGTTCAACCTGAAGAGGATCAGCGGCCGATGACCACCACCGCCATCCCCGAGGCTGCTGGCCCCCGTGCCGTCCCGCAGACCTCGAGCAAAATGCGCAGGTTCCTCGGAGGACTCCGTCCTTCACGTATGGCGATCAACATCGTCCTCGGCGCGATTGCTCTGTTCTGGCTCGTGCCGACGATATCGATGCTCATCATCTCGTTCCGCCCAGCAGGGCTCTTCGAGATTTCCGGATGGTGGAAGGTCTTCACCGCCCCCACCCAGCTCACATTGCAGAACTACAAGGAGCTCTTCACCGGTGGCTCGTCCACGGCCCTCGGCGGCGGAGTCCCTTCGGGCCTTGCGCCCGGAAGCGTCCTCGACTCGCTGCGGACCTCAATCGAGATCAGCGTCCCCGCCACGATCCTCGTGACGCTCATCTCAAGCCTTACGGCCTACTCCATCGTCTTTGGCAGGTGGCGGGGCCGCAATGCCGTCTTTTTGACCATCGTCGGCTTGATGGTTGTGCCGCTCCAGGTGGCGCTCATACCCGTCGCCGACCTCTACAGGGACATGGGCTCACTCACCGGCTGGAATCCTTTCGGCACGATAACCGGCGTGGTCATATTCCACGTCGCCTTCGGTCTGCCCTTCGGGGTCTTTTTGATGCGCAACTTCTTCACGGGAATACCGACCGCCCTAATCGAAGCGGGCAGGATCGACGGGGCGGGCGAGTGGACTCTGTTCCGACGAGTTGTGGTTCCCCTAGGAATAGCGGCGGCTGCGTCCTTGGCCATCTTCCAGTTCATTTGGGTCTGGAACGATCTGCTCGTGGCCCTGGTCTTCCTCGGAGGCGACCCGCACGTGCCTCTCACCTTGTTCCTCTATGACCAGGAACGAACCCTGGCAGCCAACTTCTGGATCATCTCGACGGGGTCGATGGTGTCCATCGTCGTCCCTCTCATCGTCTTTTTGGCTTTCCAGCGGCACTTCGTCCGCGGCATGCTCGCCGGCGCGGTGAAGTGACTCAGGCAGACACCGCCACTCCCATTTCCTCGTCGGCTCGACGCGCCAGATCCACAGAGTGCTGAAGGTCGCAGGTTTGTGATCGAAGGTCGGAGGCCACTCAGGTGTCCAAGCTCACCTTTTAGGAGTCCGCGTCAGGTTCAGTCGATCCCGATACCTTCCACTATGAGCGCCTCTTTACTGGTGGCCCTGAGCACGATGGTCGCCCGGCGCCGCGAGAAGGAGGGCAAGGTGACAGCGACGCCGTGCTCGGTCGTTCGTGCGTAAGTGCTCACTGTTTTGAGCGTCCGCCCGTTCAGGAACACCGTCACGGTTCCGCACTTAGGACACTCGGTCACTATCAGCTCGACCCGGCTGGCCATGGCGCCGGCAAGACGGAGCTCGGAGCCGTCATTCGTCGTCTCCACATACGAGCCGAGGTAGAAACCCTTAGCGGCGTGGCGGGTCCACCCAGAGGTGACGAGCGCAAGTGCCCCCGAACCGAGGGGCAAGGCCGTGCAACGATTCGCCGACCACTGCGAGACGGTCCCCGATGAGGTCTCCGCCCGCGCCGCAAAGCAGTACTCGTTTCCCGGGAGCCCGGCGAGACTCTCCGATGTGGCCTTTGTCGCCTGCCATCTTGCAGGGTAGACGTACTGGCCGAGGTCACCGGTGTCCCAGGTGGAGACCTGATATCGCGCGTCGTAGGAGGCCACCGGCAGGTCACCGCTCGCCGAGTACTTGACGAGCAGGTTCTTTCCCAGCTGGAAGACCTGTGCTGGGCTAGTCACTTTAACGACGGGCGGCTCGCCAGCCACAAAGGTGAACTCGTCCGACTCGCTAAGAGGGCTCGTCGTCAGGTCCTCGACGGACATGACAAGGTTGACGGTCCCCTGCGCTGTCGGAGGCAGCGTGCCCGTGCACTCAGTCGTGCTGGAACAAGACACGGTCACTCGCTGAGAGCCGACCTCGAGCACGTCCGCTCCGGCGATAGGAAGGAAGCCCGATCCGGTTATGGTCACAGCGGTCGAACCGGAGCTCGGCCCCACATTAGGGGAGACGTCGGTAATACTCGTCGTCACGAGGTCGGTCGAGTAGGCGAAGCACACCTGGGCAGCGAGACCGGGGAGGAAATTGCCTGCATGGGCAAGCTGCATGGAGCCGAGCCCGCTCGCCATGTCGTAGCCGGTAGTCGCCGGGTACAGGCCAGCTGAGTATCCCGACGGCAAGTAGTCGTTGTTCCCGGTCGTGATGTCGTTGAACGCAAGCGAATACAAGGACGTGTTTGAGCTGGCGATGGTGTAGAGGCCTTCGGGGAGCCCCCCGATGTCCCCCGCGCCGTAGTCAGAGCAAAAAGGCGAGGAGTCGATCAAGGCGGCGGCGGCAGCCCAGAGCGGGGCGGCGCCACTGGTACCGCCGATCGACTGCCAGTACCCGTCGTTGTAGACGACGTAGCCCGAGTCTGGGTCGGCATCGGCGGACACGTCTGGGACCTCGCGCATGTAGGGCGTCGAGGTCCCGCAATCGGTCGAGTCCGTCGTCGAGTCGGGGCCGATTATGCCCGCCACCGTCGGTTGGTCCTGGTAGGAGGGCATGCACCAGTAGCTGGATACTCCGCCGCCGCCGGCGCCGAGCGAGGCGTCGGAGTCGTTCCAGACGGTCTCTGAGCTTCCGACCAGTGACGTGCCCCCGACGTCGGTGACATATGGCTGGCTGCCCGGGTCATCGACAGCCAGAGTGGCGCCGTTCGTGGTTCCCACGTCGCTGTAGCAGTCCGTCGAGCCGTCGTCCCCAGCAGCCGCGAAGACAGCCTGTCCCTGGGCGGCGGCCTGCTCGAAGAGGGGCTGCTCGGACTCGATGAGCGACGAGTCGCTGTCGAGCTCGCACTCCCCCCACGAAGTCGAGATGATCTGATCGGTGTCGGCGTTGATGATGGCCCCGTACATGTCCAAGGCTTCCTGGTCGGTGTCGAAAGGCCCCTGATAGACGTCGACACTTGCCTCGGGAGCAAGGCCGATCACATCCTCTATGTCGAGGGCCGTCTCGAGGCCAGTCGGGTCGCTAGCCACACCCTCTGGCCCGGAGTCGACGCTTATGTAATTGACCGTGGCATCGGTGCCGTAGCAAGCCTGGTAGGCAGCGACGTCGGCGGTCACAGTCGGTTCACTCTCGAACTCCACGAGAGCCACATTCACGCCCTGGCCGAAATCGTCTAGCGAGTAGAGCGGCGTCATGTCGTATTGAGCGGCGAGCTGGTCAGCCGTGAGCCCATCGCCGATGGCTGCCGCGCTGGCTTGCGAGCACGGCTCCTGAGCCGCGGAGCCCTGGTGGGAAGCCATCGGGAGAGCTGAGTGCCCTACCCGCGTACGATCGGACCGCGCGAGCATGTTCCGCGGCTGGTCGAGGTTGCCGAGACCGACAACTCCCTCGACGTCGTCGGCCACCACCGCTGAGATGCTCGGTGCTGACGAGGTCGTCCATGCTGTCCGCCCGCCGGGCAACCGGTAACGGAGAAGACGGATGTGAAAGGCACGCTCGATTACACGGGCAGGAGCCGTCACCGGTATAGACAGGTGGTCCGAGGTCACCTGTCCCGGTTTTAGGCCATCAGAGCGGAGCACGGCGTCGACGGAAGCGACCTCAGACAATGGCGGCCCGAACAGCTGGCCGAACTGCCCTGGCCGGAGGAAGTGGTGAAAATCGGCCGAGCTCCTGTCGGAAAGCGACGCTATGAACGCGGTCACCGCCGCCGGGTCCGGCAACTTCAAGGTCACATCGACACGGATAGCCTCCGAGGAGGAAACGGCCCCGAGCACATGGGAGTGAACAGGAAGCTCTGGCCCTGCACTGGCTCGGAGCACTCTTAGCCCAGACGGACTGCTCGCCTGGGCGCCTGAACGCGCGACGCCGGCGACAAGAGACGTCACTGCCAAGACGCCCGCGAATGAGAAAGCTGTAAAGCGACTCCTCATGGACTCATCCTCGTCTCGGCGACTGCAACGACCATATACGACCGAGGACCCGGGCCTTGGTACACGGCGTTTGGCGAGACGGGTCAGTCTGGCTCGTCGCGTGGCCATGTCGCAACGATTACCGGCCGGTGAGTGCCTCCTCCGATTCGGGCTTGATCGTGCCCAGCACCCCTAATGCCGGGATCTTTGAGGAGGTTCCTGGCCGCGCCGCGGCCTGGCCGACTGCCCATAGCCTGTCGTCGAGCGGTGGTGCAGGCGCCCGGCTCGACGACGGTGCGTGACTGCCCCCATCAGCAAAACGCCCCTCTATTTCTTCCCGGGGCGGTCGCTCGCCGCGCGCGACGAGGGGCGCGGACCCCTGGCTCGAAGCTCCCCGGCAGCGTGAGCGTCACACGGGGTTGCCGGAAGGTATTCTACGGCGGCATGCAGGGGGGAAGCGGTGAGCCAAGCAGCAACTGAGGTCGGTCCGCGGGCAGGTGTCGGCGCTGCGCGGCCAGCCGTGCGCCTTAGCGCGCTGCGCAAGAGCTACGGCCATGTCGTCGCGGCCGACGGAGTCGACCTCGAGATCGCCGAGGGCGAGTTCTTCACCATGCTCGGGCCTTCAGGCTCGGGCAAGACCACGCTCTTGAGGATCATCGCCGGCTTCGAGCGACCCGACAGCGGGACTGTCGAGTTGGGCGGCGCCGATGTGACACGCCAGCCGCCTTATGCCAGGGACGTGAACACCGTCTTCCAGGACTACGCGCTCTTTCCTCACATGACCGTGATCGAGAACGTCGAGTACGGGCTCAAGATCCGCAAGGTGCCGAGGGTGAAAAGGCGCGAGCGAGCCGAGCGGATGCTCGACATGGTGCGGCTGTCCGGCCTCGGGGGCCGCAAACCCCTGCAACTCTCGGGCGGCCAGCGCCAGCGCGTAGCGCTCGCCCGGGCGATAGTGAACGAGCCCGAGGTCTTGCTCCTCGACGAGCCGCTCGGCGCTCTCGACTTGAAACTGCGCCAGGAGATGCAGACTGAACTTAAGCGGATTCAGCGCGAAGTCGGGATCACCTTTATCTACGTCACCCATGACCAGGAGGAGGCGCTCACCATGAGCGACCGGCTCGCGGTGATGAGCGCCGGCCAGATCGAGCAGATCGGCACACCGATCGACGTCTACGAGCGCCCAGCAACCGAGTTTGTCGCCGGTTTCATAGGGGTCTCGAACCTGATCGACCGAGACGGGCACCGGCTCACCGTGCGACCGGAAAAGGTCCACCTGCTCCTCGAGGACGGCGACGTAGTCCCTGAGGGCGCTCACGTCGAGTCGGGAGTCATCGACGAAGTGACCTACCTCGGCGTCGTCACGCGATACCGTGTCGAACTCGACGGGGGCGGCCAGCTCGTCGCGGTACGCCAAAACCTGCAGACGGCGGCGGCCGAGGCGCTGGAGGCACGGGGGCGGCGGGTCCGGGTGGCATGGCATCCGGATCAGGCATTCCGAATCGGGACCTAGACCACCCGCCAGAGGAAGGTGCTTTAGCCAAGATAGAGGGAGGGGTTATGAGGTATCGGAAGTTTTCCCGTGGGAAGAACCGTCGGGCGGCGGTGATGGTCGCGCTCGCACTGCCCTTGGCGCTGGCCGGCTGGATCGGTGAGGCGGCTGCCTCGCCGGGCGCGAGCGCGCGAACCGCCGGAAGCGAGATGACGCCGCCTACGCAGAACATGACGCCGCAAAGCAGTATCGGCAAGGGCGAAGGGCAGCTCAACTTGATCGCCTGGGAGGGCTATGCCCAGCCCGAATGGGTGAAGCCCTTCGAGCGCCAAACCGGGTGCACGGTGAACACCAAGTACGCAGGCTCCTCGAGCGAGATGGTCTCACTCATGGCCAATGGTGGTGGCGGGCAGTTCGACCTCGTCTCGGCCTCGGGTGACGCGGACCTGCGCCTCATCTACGCCGGGGACGTCAAGCCGGTCAACATCAAGCTGATCCCGTCTTGGAAGCAGCTGCGGCCCTTCTTGCAGAGCCCCGACTTCAACACGATCAACGGCGTGCACTACGGAGTCTCGTTGCAGTTCGGCCCGAACGATCTGCTCTATTCGACCAAGGTCTTCCCCAAGCCTCCGACGTCCTGGTCGGTGATCTACTCCAAGAAGTACTCCGGGCGCATCACGATCCCGAACAACCCAATTCAGATCGCTGACGCCGCGCTCTACCTGTCGGCTCACGAGCCGAAGCTCGGTATCACGGACCCATACGAGCTCACGCAGACCCAGTTCAATGCGGCCGTGAACCTGCTGAGGGCGCAAAGGCCGCTTATCAAGAAGTACTGGAACCTGGCCTCCGATGAGATCTCGCTCTTCCAGAACGGTGAGGTCGTCGCCGGTGCCGCCTGGCCCTACCAGACGGGCCAGCTGCAGGCCGCCGGGGACAAGGTTGCCGACACTATCCCGAGCGAGGGGGCAACTGGCTGGGCCGACTCCTGGCTGCTTGCCACCAAGGCACCCCACCCCAATTGCGCCTACAAGTGGATGGCGTACGTCTCGACCCCGCAGGTGCAAGCCGAGCAGGCCGTCTCCTACGGCGAGACCCCCGACAACTCGCTCGCATGTCCTCTTATGAACAAGCTGCAGAAGGGGTCATGCGACTCGCTGCATGCCAACGAGCCGGACGCCTACTTCAAGACCATCAAGTTCTGGAAGACTCCACTCGCCCAGTGCGACAACGGAAAGGACGACTGCGTCCCGTTCCAGCAGTGGGTCACCGCATGGACACAGATCACCGGGTGACCTGACCGAACGGTGTCGAAAGCTGAGGCCCGAGAGGGCCGAGAGTCGACGGGGGTGGCCCGGGTCTCGGCGGCGCTGTGGCGCCGAACCTGGCTCCGGGCCGCCCTGACCCTCTCCCCCCCGCTCGCCTGGTTCCTCGTCATCTACCTGGCCTCGCTCGTGGTCATGCTCGTCACGGCCTTTTGGAGCGTGAACCCTTTTACCAATAACCTCGAGCATCAGTTGACGCTCAGCAATTTCGGGGCTCTCTTCGACGCACCGATCCCTGCCATCATCGGCCGAACCGTCTTGCTCGCGGCCCTTGTCACCCTGACCGACGCCATCATTGCTGTCCCCTTCGCCTACTTCATGGCCCGCGTCGCCACCCAAAGGGTGCGCAACGCACTGTTCGTTGCCGTCCTGCTGCCCTTGTGGGCGAGCTACCTCGCCCGGGTCTATGCCTGGATAGTCATCCTCACCAAGGACGGGACGCTCGACTGGACGACCCAGCACCTCGGACTCGGGCAGCCAAACATCGCCTACACCAACGTCGCCATGTGGATCGTGTTCTCCTACATCTGGCTGCCCTTCATGATCCTGCCCGTTTACAGCGCCTTCGAGCGGATACCGGACTCGTTCATCGAAGCGTCGGCCGATCTCGGGGCGCGGAATTCGAGGACCTTACGCAGCATCGTGTTGCCCCTCGCCCTGCCCGGCGTGGTGGCGGGGTCGATCTTCACTTTCTCGCTAACCCTCGGCGACTACATCACTCCACTTCTCATAGGCTCGGGATCGGGCACGAACCTCATCGGCAACGTCATCTACGACAACATCGGCCTCGCCAACAATCTCCCCTTTGCCGCCGCCCTCGCCGTCGTGCCCATAGTGATCATGGTCGCCTACCTCCTCGGGGCACGGGCGCTCGGCGCCTTCGAGGCGATGTGATGGAAGGGCGCGTGACCAGGGCCGTACTCGTCGCCTGGGTGATCGGTGTGCTGCTGTTCTTGTTCATACCGATCGCGACCATCGTCATCTTCGCCTTCGACCGCTCGAACATCCAGAGCTGGCCCATCCGCGAGTTCACGACGCACTGGGTCCTCGTTGCCTGGGACGACCCGGCGGTCAGGTCCGCCCTCTGGCTCTCGGTGAAAGCCGCCGTCGCGGCGACGGTGCTGGCGCTGATCCTCGGCTCGGCTGCCGCTTTCGGCGTCCATCGCTTCCGCTTTTTCGGGCGCGATGCCGTCTCGCTTTTCCTCGTGCTCCCGATCGCCCTGCCTGGCATCATCACCGGCCTGGCCCTGCGCTCTTTTTTCACCTTCGCAGGGATCAACCTCTCTCTTGTGACGATCATCATCGGGCATACGACGTTTTGCATCGTCGTCGTCTACAACAACGTCATCGCCAGGCTCAGACGCACCTCGGGATCCCTCGGCGAGGCCTCCATGGACCTCGGCGCCCATGGGCTGCAGACGTTCCGTTATGTCACCTTGCCCACGATCGCCACTGCCCTCGTTTCAGGGGGCCTCTTGGCCTTCGGGCTTTCCTTCGACGAAGTCATCGTGACGACTTTCACTGCCGGCGCCCAGACGACATTGCCGATCTGGATATTCGGCGCGATAAGGCTCGGCCAGCAGCTGCCTGAAGTGAACGTCGTCGTGACGGTGGTGCTCCTGCTGACCGTCGTCCCGGTCGCCCTCGCCGCCAAGCTCACCGGTGGCGGAGGTCTGACGAGGTCAACCTCCCAGTAACCCGGTGCCTCGGTAGCTCAACTTGTGGCGTGGAGGAGCAGCTTCGGGTCGGGCAGCCCGCTGGCGTCGGTCCCTGTCGGGCAGTCGAACGACTCAGAGCCGTTCACGGCGTAGTTGGGCTTGTCCGGGTTGTTGGTCGGCAGGAAGGCCCTGATCTCCCATTCGTTCGCGTACCAGTAAAAGGGCGGGAGCATGTCTCCGAAACCCTTGGGGAAGAACGCCGACAGCTCCTCGTGGGTCCGACTCAGGATGACGTTGCCGTCCACCTGCCCGAGCTTGGTGCCGAGGGCAGTGGTGATCGTCCAGCCCGGAGGCTCCCAGCCCGCGCCCCGGTCCTCGATGTTGAGCGCCAAGGCGCTTGCCGCGTCCGCGGTGTCGTGGCGGTGGCGGTAGACGAAGACCCGCCAAGAGATGAGCACGCCTGCGGGTGCGGCCACGAGGCGGTGACGGAAGAGGAACGACACATCTAGGCCCCCGTTGAAAGGGGTCACAACCACGCCGGCCAGAGCGGGCACCGAGCGGAGGCGAGGCGACCCCACGACGGTGGCGTGAAGCTGGGGATCGATGCAGTAAGAGCCGTGTCCGGCGACTTGGGACACCTTTGTCGCCTGAGCCGCCGAGACAGCGCCGAGCGATGCCGATGATCCGACGAGACAGCAAACCAGGACGAGGACGACTCGCCCGCGAAGCTTCCGAGAACCCCCCCGAGCGCTCACCGCTCCCCCTTCGGTCACCGGCCCACAAAGCCGAAGGCTCAAGGCTAACGGGCCGCCACCTACATCGCTACAAGATGGTCCTCTTCCACCTCGACGAGCTGGGGTATCTCCTCGTGGACGCGTAGATAGGTATCTGTGCGCAGCAACCCCTCGGCGGCTTCACGCTCGGTTATGGCCGCTTGGGCGCGGCGCCCCTTTCGTGAGTGGGACCTGGCAAGGGGGTGAAGCTCGCTCTTGGAGTAGCGGCCCGCGAGCACCTTCGCGTCCTCATCGGTGGTCTCATCGAGGTCGACACCGGTGTCGGGCTCCCACTTCTTGTGCAGCTGGGGGACGGAGGTGAGCAGCATCTTTGTGTAATCGTGCTGGGGGTTGTCGAACACCTTCTCGGTGGCCCCCATCTCGACGACGATGCCGCGTCGCAGAATGATCGTCCGCTCGGAGATGTAGTTGCCGAGAGACAGGTCGTGGGTGATGAACAGCACGCCGAGACCGCGCGCTTTGAGGTTCGAGAGCAGGTTTAGGACGTCCACCCTGGTCGAAGCGTCCAGCATCGAGATGATCTCGTCGGCGACGAGGATCTTGATGTCGAGCAGCAGGGCCCGGGCGATAAGGATCCGCTGCAGCTGACCGCCTGAGAGCTGGTGGGTGAACTTGTCGAGCACGTCGACGGGGTTGAGACCGACGGACTCGAGCGAGTTGCCGACCCGGCCACGCCAGTCTGCGGCGCTCACCTCGGGAAAGTAGGAGCGCTTGATTGTGGCAAAGACGCGGTCAGCTCTGAACACAGGGTTATAGGAGCTGAACGGGTCCTGGAACACACCTTGGACGTGACGGTAGTACTCCCGTAGCGCCTTGCCTTTGAGAGCGGAGACGTCTGTGCCTTCATAGGTGATCTTCCCCGAGGTGACGGGCGTGAGCCGCAGGATCAACCTGCCGAGGGTCGACTTCCCGCTCCCGCTCTCGCCGATGAGAGCTGTCACCTCGCCGGGGAGGATGTCGAAGCTCGCCCGGCGCACCGCTGGCAACGAGGCGCCGCCGAAAGCGCCTGTCTTGAACACCTTTGTGACGTTCTCGAGGCTCAGCATGTCCCGGGCCCTCCCGCCGGCAGTGCAGCGTCGGCATGCAGCCAGCACGCCACGGAGTGGCCCGGTTTCACCTCGAGGAAAGGAGGCTGTTCGACACACCGGTCGAAGGCTGCGGGGCACCGGTCGCGAAAGCGGCAACCGGGAGGGGGGTTCAAAAGCGAGGGAGGGCGCCCCGGTATACCGACGAGGGTCTTCTCGTCGTGGCGGACCCCCACCTCGGGCAGGGAAGAGATCAGCAGTTGGGTGTAAGGGTGAAGCGGGCTGTTGATGACCACGTCGGCGCTCGCCTTCTCGGCGAGCTTGCCCGCGTACATGACAAGGATCGTGTCGGCCACCTGCGCCAGAATCGACAGGTCGTGGGTGATCACCATCGTGCTCTTGACGAATTCCCGGTCGCGGAACTCGAGCAGCATCTCGCCCACCGCTCGCTGGGTCGAGACGTCGAGGGCGGAGGTGACCTCATCGGCGATGAGCAGCGACGGGTTGAGCAACGTCGAGATGACCATGACGAGGCGCTGCTTCATGCCACCCGACAGCTCGATCGGGTACCGGTGAAGGACATCGGCGTCGAGCCCCACCAGCTTCACGCGGCGCTCGAGCTCGGGCAGGGCCTTTTTGTAGTCGAACCCCCGCGACTTGAGAAGCTCGGACACCATCTTGCCGACGCGACGCGTCGGATTGAGAGCGCTCATGGCGTACTGGGGGACGATCGAGACATCGGCGAAGCGGAAACGGCGCATTGCCTTGTCGTTCGAGATCGGCAGCTCCTTGCCGTCGAGCTCGACCCGGCCCCCGAGCTGGGCCATGCGGATGTCCATGCGTACGAGACCGTTGCCGAGAGTCGACTTGCCACAGCCGGACTCACCCGCGAGCCCCATGATCTCGCCGTCTTCGATGCCGAAGGTGACATCGTCCACAGCGACGACGTCACCGCGGCAGAGTGCGGTAGCAAAGCCGTAGGTTCTCTACCTTGAGCCCCATCTCTTATAGGGCCCGCAGCTTGGGGTTGAAGACCTCGTCGAGGCCAACGTTGGCCAGATAAAGGCCTCCGACCATGCAGGTGATGGCGGCCCCCGGTGGAACGAACCACCACCACAAGTGCAGTGGGAGGGCGCTCCAGTCGCTCGCCTGCTCCATCATGATGCCGAGGGACATGCCGTTGGGCGGTCCCAAGCCGAGAAAGTCGAAGCTCGCCGCCACGAGAATGGCGCCTCCGAAGAGGAGGATGAAGACCAAGAAGAGATAAGAACTCATGTTGGGCGCGATCTCCCGGACAATGATCGAGCGGCTCTTCTCGCCCGAGAGCCGGGCGAGCCCGACGAAGTCCCGCGAGACGAGCGAGAAGGTCTGCGCCCTGATGGCGCGCATCGCCCATGTCCATGTCGTGCCCGCGATCAGGGCAGCCTCGATGATGGCGCTCGTGTGGTGGAGAAAGCCGGCAATGAGGATCAACAGCACAAGGCCGGGGATCGTCAAAAGGACGTTACAGAGCACGTTGAGCGCCTCGTCAATTAGACCGCCCTTGTAGCCGGCGATGAATCCGAGGGTCATGCCGATCACCGTCGCCCCGCACCCTCCGAGCACGCCGACGAACAGGCTCTCGCGAAGACCGTAGACGAACTGGGAGAAGACGTCGACGCCGAAATAGTTCGTGCCGAACCAGTAGGAGCTCGACGGGGGGCGGAAGGGCGGCCCGTAGGTGAGCATCGAGTGCTTGACGAACAGTGGGCCGATAAGGGCGATGAGCACCATCACAAGCACCAAACTGAGCCCGATGAGCAGCTTCTTGTTGCGCAGGGCGAAGTAAAGGAACTCGAAACGCCGGCGCTTGATCGCTGGCGGCATGCTGAGAGCTTGGGGTGCGGGCGCACCGGCAATATTGCCGGCCGCTTCGACCTCATCCGGTCGCAGGACGGTCATTCCGGCCTCCCCGGCACGGCTTGGGGCCTACTCACCGCTGATCCCGACGCGGGTACGGGGATCGACGAGCACGTAGACGATGTCGATTGCGAAGTTGGCGATGAGAACACCGATGATTATGAACAAGAAGATCCCTTGCAGCAAAAAGTAATCATCGTTGCCGACCGCCTGAAGGATGAGATAGCCGAGTCCCGGGTAAGCAAAGGTCACCTCGGTGACGACGGCTCCACCGACAAGGACACCCAGCTGCAGGGCGAGCCCGGTGAGCTGAGGCAGCCGGGCGTTGCGGTAGGCGTACTTGCGTACCAGACGGCTCGGGGCACCCAGGGCTTCGAGGTAGTGCGAATAGTCGGACTCGAGCTCGTAGATGATGAGGTTGCGCATGCCGATCGCCCAGCCCCCGAAAGCGACGAGGAACAAGGTGAGGAAGGGCAACACCCAGTGGGTTATGAGGCTCCATATGAAGGTCCAGGACCAAGTGGGGATGAGGCCGTAAGAAAAGCCGCCTGAGATCGGGAAGAAGTGACCGATGCCGCCCGCCGCCAGGAGGAACGCGAGGAGCAGCGCCAACCAGGGATAGGCCGTCGCGGTGAGGATGTAGCCGACCGGAAGCACCGAGTTGTCCAGGATCTTCCGACGGGCGGCCATGGCACCGACTTTGTTGCCTGCGAAGTAGGCCAGGAGTATCGCCGGAATGAGCAAGGCAAGGGTGAACAGCACGTAGTCGGCGATGACGTGCGTCACGGGTTTGGGGAACTCGTAGATGCTCACACCGAGGTTCCCGTGAAGGAGGGCCTGCCAAAAGCTTATGTACTGCCTCCACCACGGACGGTTGAAGCCGAACGCCTTCATGTAGAGGTTGTAGGTGGCGTTGTAGGTCTGGGGCTGCAGGTTCATCTTCGACAACAGGAGCTGGACGGGGTTGCCCGGCACGAGCCTGGGCAGGAGCCAGTCGATGGTGGCCGCGACGAAGAACGTGATCAAGTAGATGATGAACTTTCTGACCAGGTACCTTCTCACGGCTTGATATTGAACACTCTCCCGGTTGCGGCCGGCCACCTCGCCCGCATGGGAGGGCGAGGTGGCCGGGTTCGCAGCGCGCTAGTTGGGGATGATTATGAGGCTGGGACCGGCTGGAGGTGGGCCAGTGCCAGGACGGTGGTCATGTTGCCGAGCCAGCCGCCCCACATAACGGGGGTGTACTGGTCGGTCGAGGCCGTGGGGAAGTCCTTCCAGTACGTCGTGTTGTACTGCGCCCACGCCCCGTTGTACCACAGCGGGATCTCAGGAAGCGTCGACAGCTCGATCTGCTCGAGCTGAGAGTAGATCGCCTGAGAGGCGGCCGGGTCGGTCGGCGAGATCGTGCCCAGCTTCTCGACGAGGGCCCAAGCGGTCGGGTTGTCGTCACGTTCCCAGTTGAGCTGCGCCGTCTGCTTCTTGAGGATCGGAAGCTGGAACACGCGGTCGAAGTAAGACCACGGGTTCGAGCTCGGCCCAGCGTTGTTGTCGAGCGCCAAGTCGTAGGTCCCGTCCGTCAGGTTCACGTTACGTGCAGCATCTTGCGGGAAGAAGGCCACGGCCTTGATGCCGATGGCTTGAAGCTCCTGCACGATGACGTCAGTGGCCGAGTTCCAGTCCGTCCAACCGTCGGGGTCCTGGATCGTGATGGTCTGGCCCTTGTAGCTCGACGCCTTCAAGAACTGCTTGGCCACCTTCGGGTTGTAGAAGAAGCCGTACTTGGACACCACGCTCTTGTTGATGAAGGGGTTGAGGTTGGGGAGCAGTCCGGTCGGCGTCGCCGGGTCAACGAGGTTCGAGTAGATCACGTTGGCGATCTGCTGCGGGTTGATGGCGTAGGCGAGCGCCTTGCGGAAGTTCAGGTTGTTCATCGGGGCCAGGGTCAAGTTGGGCTCGAGCCAGACCGTGTTGGCCGACAACATGTAAGGAGCCGTCGGGTAGTAGGTGGCAAGGCCGTAACCGCCATTGCTGTTGAGCTTTCCTGTCGCAGCTGGCGAGCTGATGAGCTGCGAGATGCCAGGAAGGAAGTTGTTGCTCAGGTCGATGTTGCTCTCGAGCAGCTGGCCGAGCTCGACGTTGTTGGAGCCGTTCACGATGTCAACGAGGTACTTGAACTTAAAGCTCAAGTTGAGGTCCTTGATGGCCCACCAGTTGGGGTTGACCGTGTAGGCGACCTCTTGGTCGTTGGCGGTGTCGAGGAGCATCGGGCCGGTCCCGATCGGGCTGGCGTTGGCGCCGGTCACCTGGTCGGCCGGCGACAGCGTCGACCAGACAGCCTTGTCGATGATCGGGTTGTGCCAGAGGAAGTTCAGCCAGACCTGGTAAGCACCGGGATTGAAGTGGACGACCACGGTGTTTGCGTCAGGGGTCGAGACGCTCTTGATGAACGGGCCGAGGTTGGAGTAAGGCACGGCTGGGTTCGTCTTCGCGAGCTCGATTGTGTAGGCGACGTCCGCGGAGGTGAAGGCTGAGCCGTCACTCCAGGTGATCCCGTCACGCAGGTCGATTGTGTAGGTGCTGGAGTTGGTCCACGTGCCGCTCCTCGCGAGCCACGGGATGTAGGTGTTCTTGATCGGGTTGTAGAGGAACAAGGTCTCATAGAGCAGACCCTGGGTACCCGTCGCGTAGTTGCCGATGTTCATCGGGTTCCAGTTGGTCGGCGCGCTGTAGGCGACGCCGCTTGTGTACACCGTCTCGTTGCGGGGCAAGCTCGTGATCGGGACGACCGTCCTTGCGTGGGTCGTCGATGCGCTGGAAACGCCCGCGGCGAGCAACGGCACCACCAGTGCTGTCGCCGCGATCAAAGTCCCGAGCCCGACTGCAATCTTTCTACTGTGCATTGACATGATCCCAGTTATCTCCTGTCGTTATTGCTCGCAGCTAGGCTGCGTCGCGCCTTTTTGATTTGCTGCTCTCCCGTTTGACCGCTCCGTTGCCGGGCGAGTGTGCACGGGTTTGATTCAGACTCCGCCCTCCTCCTCTTCTCTCGTGTTCTTCGCTGATTCCCCTTTAGCTCCGGGGAGATTGTTGATGGACTCCTTGCAGCTCACCGCCACGACACCGAAAGGCTCGAGCTTCGCCCAGCCTCCGGTCTGCGGCAGCGGCGCGCCTGACACGATCGGGGAGATCGCGACCGTGTCAGGCGAGCAGTTCACAAAGATTGCGAATTCGTTCGTACTGGTGCGGATCCGGCCCACCATGACGCGGGGGTCCTCGACACGCACCGGCCTTGTGACGCCAGCCGATGAGGCAAGGGCCGAGTAAAGCCGCCAGGTGTCCTCTGGGTTCGCCGAGGCCCGGTGCGCAGCCATGTGCTCGATCGGATAGGTGCAGAACACCGCCGAGCCGGTGCCGATCGTGTGGCGCAGCAGCGCTGGCCGCCCGGCTCCGTCGACGGCCAGGACTTTGGCGTCGGTCGGCTCCACCGGCATGTAGGAGCGGGCGCTCACGCTGCCGGCGACCGGGAAAGAAAGGGTCATGCCTGGTGAGAGATCGCCGAATTCCTCGACGAACTCGAAGGTGACGACGTCTTCTGTTATCGGGTCGACGAGACCGTAGCGCAGCATGTGGCGAAGGCCGAACAGGTCACCGAGGCCAGATACCCAGGGGCCTCTCTGGTTGGGCGTGCTCCCGGCGAAGTACGACATGTAGACGGTGGCGCCGCCTTCTGCCAGGGCGCGGAGCCTGTCCGCGCCCGGCGCGGTGATCAGCTTGCCGCTCGGGACGAGATAGAGGTGAGCCCCTTCGGGAAGTCCGTCGCGCTCGCGGAGGAGACACACTGGCAGGTCTGCCTCTCTCGCCGCGATGTAGCTCTGTAGGAGGTCGTCGCGAATGTCGTCGCGGTACTGCTGGGCGGTGAAGGGAAGCACTCTTTCGAGGTGCTCGGGCACGACGATGGCGGCCTCTCCCGCGACGGTCTCCCATCCTTGTGGGGCGATCTCGGCGAGCTTGTCGGAGAATCTCTTCAGCTCGACAAGTTGTGGCTTCGGGCTGCCCTTAGAGTCGATCAGCCCAAAATGCAGCTCGAAGGCATGATGGCGATAGGGGTCTTCGTAGCGCAGGTCGTCGTAGTCGCAGTTGTTCCAGGCGATCCAGCCGGTGCAACCGGCGAGCAGGGTCGTATAGAGCACCTGACGGTAGTAATCGGCCGCGTTCTCACCCGAGACGAAGTCGGAGCTGACGCCGAACTCCTCCAAGATGACCGGCTTATCGAAAGAGCCCGAGAGCTCGCAGACAAAGGCGGCCGTGAGCGCTTGGCGGACCTGGTCGTCGAGCATCGGGTACACATGCGGCCCGATGAAGTCGACGATGGGCGCGAGCGCGCGCAACGAGTAGCCGTTGTCCTTTCCGGACACCTCGACACCCCACGCTCCGTCTCCGAGCGAGATCGGCTGTGTGGCACCAGATGAGCGAAGTGCCTGCACAACTAGGCGCGCCCAGGCGGTGACTTCCTCGACCGTCCCGGGTCCGCCATAAAGAGGCATCTCGTTGGACACGAGCCAGGCCACGATCGAGTTGTGAGAGCCGAAACGCCGGCCGAGCTCGGCTGCGAGCCATGCTTGTTGCGATACGAGCCACACATCGCGGTACAGATCGCGACCCGCTCGCCAGGCCGGGTCCCAGTTCTGTCCCGACATGTGCCCGACGATGAAAGTCGGGATGGTCCCGAGACCGACCTCAGCGTGGGCGTCCAAGAAATCACTGAACCGTTCAAGCACCTTCGGATCAAGGCGTTCCGGTTCGGGAACGAAGTCGGGCCAGAAGCAGAAGGAGCGGGTGACATTGCAACCGTGGTCGGCGAGGACTTTCAGCTCGTCACGCACGACTTTCGGGTCGTAGCGGCTCCACATTCTCGGTCCACCAGCACGTGACCAGAAATTGGCCCCAATCCAGGGACGCCCCTGGCCAAGCTGCGTCACCGTATCTCCCAGCTGCTCATGCCAGCGCGACCCATCCAGGTCCTCAGACCAGTTACGCCAGCGTTACGCCGTTAACCCGTCGTCAACAGAGTGAACTACTTTCCCGGTTAAGTGTCAAGCACGTTCGGGCGCCGTGGGGAGGGACGGCGAGTCCCGTTGCGGACAGGTGCCGGTGCGACAGAACGGCCAGTTAGCCACGCGGTTGTGCCACGCGGGATGAGCTGGGCGCGTGCCTCGCCGATCCTGGTCGGCTCTCCTTTTTCGATAACTCCCAGCAACGCGGTGGCGGCGTGCATCCCCATGGCGACAATGTCCCTTGTGACCGCACTCAAAGGAGGGTGGACCGCCTGGGTGTAGAGCGAGTCGTCCCAGGCGACGAGCGAGACGTCGCGCGGCACCGAGAGGCCCATCTCGTGAGCCACTCCCAGACCCGCGACAGCAAGCACGTCGTTGTCATACACGATCGCCGTCGGTGGCTCCCGGCCAGAGAGGAGCTGGCGGGTCACTGTCGCCCCGCTCTCGGCCATGTAGTCGGTATTTACGACCCGGGGGGACAACGAGAGCTCCGCCATGGTCGCGAAAAAAGCCCGCGTGCGGATCTCGGTGTGGAGGAACTCAGGCACGCCGGCAACGCGGGCGATCCGCTCGTGCCCGAGACGGGCCAGGTAGCGCACGACGTCGACGACGGCGCCGGCATCGTCACTCCACACCGCCGACAGGCTGCCCGTGCCCTCCGGGCCGCCGATGATGACCGCCGGAAGGCCGAGCTGCTCGATCTGCTCGACTCTCGGGTCGACGAGGCGGAGGTCGACGATGAACACGCCGTCGACTCGGTGCTCGGCCCACCAACGACGGTAGACCGCCATCTCCGCCTCGAGGTCTTCGACCACCTGGATCGTGAGAGCTACCGAACGGGCGGAAAGCTCCGCCTCGATACCGCCCATCATCTGCATGAAGAAAGGCTCGAAGGCAACGGTGTGCGCACCCCGGGCGAGCACGAGGCCGCACGCCCCGGCTCGAGCCGCCGACAGGGCCCGCGCGGCGCTGTTCGGGTACCACCCGAGCTCCTCTGAGATCTCGAGGATGCGTTGACGAGTCGGCTCGGAGATTCCGGGACGGCCGTTCAGGGCGTACGACACGGCCCCCTTCGACACCCCCGCACGTAGCGCTATGTCGGCAATTGTCACCCGGCGACGCGGGCTCTTCTCTAGAGGCACGGTCATCCATCCGTCGACCGCCCAGCTCTAACCGGCGGCAGTCACGAAAGGTACCAGGCTCGTCAACAGGTCGTGACAATGGTCTTGTCGCCACCGCGTACGAGCTGGTGACGCGCCCCGGCTTAGGTGGCCGGCACAAGGGACCCGGGCGGCGACAAATGACGTCCTGTTCTGGCTGTTTTTCACCGGCTGAGCTGGCTATGGCGTGCTTGGCCCCCAACTGGTCACGGGCTGGTTGGAGCCTCGCTGCAGATCGGTTCCCGCCGCACCGACTCATAGATAAAGCGAGGTGAAGGGCTCAGATCTCGATGGCGTCGAGATATGTGACCTTGGCGCCGAGATTGCCGTCGCGGACGATGGCGTGCTCCTCGAACTCGGCAACGAGGATCCTGTAGGGCGCGCTCCCCCGCGCTGCTGGCAAGTTGACCGTGCCGGTCCAGACGGTGTTCGTCTCGCTCGAGCTGGTCACGCTCAGCAACGTGCCCGCTGCCTGAGCCGGGTCGATCACCCACTGCAGGTCGGGATCGCTCGTCTCGACCGTCTTGACCTGCACGTAGGCCCGCATCGTGTCGGGTGTCGAGTTCTTGGCTGTGGCGAGGTAACCGGGGCCGAGCACTTCGACGTTCACCTCGTCGGCCGAGGGGTAGGTAAGGCCCATTGACCGGTTGGGGGCGAGCTGGATGAGGTCGGCCTGCACGACCCGTGAGAGCTCGATGCCAGCCAGTGACGCTGGCTGGTAGCGGACGAGGGCCAGCTTGACAAAGGGGAAGTACGACTGACCCACCCCAACGGAAATGTCGGCGAACCACAAGAGCCGGTCCTCGTCCCAGGCGACCTCGTGACCGGCCACGTCGACCCAGCCGACCGTGCCCGTCTGCTCCTCGAGCAGCAGCCCGCTGCCGACGTGGCTGGCCAAGGGAAAGTCGGTCACCTTCGGAGCACCGACAGGCCCGGTGAAGAACACAGGGTCCGAGCCGAAGCCGCTCACAAAAGGCTGCAGACCAACCGGCAGGACGGTCCCGGGGGCCGGGCTTGCGACGACGACGCCCAGCAACTCACCGATACCGCTCTTAAACCAGGGACGTCCCAGGTAGACCCTGAGCACGTTGCCCACACGACTGGAGCTAGGCGACGACGCCGACGAAGCGGTGACCCAGTTCCAAGCCGGTATCAGGTAGCGCACGTCCGGCGCGGGCGGGCGGGCGGTGCTCGGGATGGAAACGAGATTGCCGAACTTCGTCGGCGGGTGGGCATCGGCCTCGAGGCTCGAGCGGGTCACAGGAGGAGGCACGAACTGAACTGTCACCGCGGCGCCATCGGGGATCGATCCCGCCTTGATCCGTGCGATCGCGCCCGCCTTGTCGTCCTCGGTGAAGTCGACACCGGAGCGGTAGATGGTCGCCGTGTCGCCGGCGGCCCGCACGTCGACGGTGCCGGGAGCAAAGCCCTTCGGCGAACAGACGACCGGAGTGGTGCCCGTTAGGTGCTCGGTGACAACCTCGGTGAAGTACTCGAGGAACCTGGTCGTCGCGACGGCGTTGTAGAAGACCTCGTGATGCTGTGTGTCGCCGAAGTCGTGTCTGATCTTGTCGAGCTTCAAGAGGTCGCTTTGCCCAAGCGAGAGCGGTATTTCGTCGACCCGCGACGTCTTGTCCAGGAAAACCGCGCCCTGCTTGCTCTTGGAGTCGTCGTAGGGGTCGGCCCAGGCGGCAAGCACGTCGACGTGGACCGTGCTCTGCACATTGGCGACGGCCTCGCCGCTCAACAGGGCGTAGGTGGCCCCGTAGGACCTGGCGGCGATCAGCTTGCCGATGACGGGCGGCGTCAAGGGTTGGCGGACGGCGTGGACGATCAGGAGCTCGCGAAAAGGTGTGAACATGTAGTGGAGCCTGTCGAGGATCTCTGCCCTTATGCCCGGCGTTGCCTTGCCCGCGTCCACAAGCCACTGCCAAAGCGCCATCACCTCGAGGTCTGCCGCCTCCAGGTACGAGCTCATGAGCACGGTGGTGACCGATGCCTTCGGCGCCTTCACCTTGATGGCGCCGTCAAGCTCGCTCAATGTGGGTAGCGAAGGTGCGTCCACCCCGGCGTTGACGACAAGACGAACGGCGCGTCGCTGCGGCCAAGCCCCGACCGAGTCGAACGGGGCACGCACGACGCCGGCAAGCCTGCCGGGAAGGTTGAACAAGCTCACCCCTCTCGACAAGACGTCGGGCAGGTAAGGGACCCCGAACGCGGTGGAGGCGGCTCCGGGCGGATAGTAGATCCACTCGTTCTTCCCGTTGAGGTCCTGGGTGTCTATCTCACCGCCGTACAACTGGCGCACCGAGTGCGACTTGTACGTCAGCCCGTCCCGATCAGCGATCAGCGCGTAGCTCGAGGCGTCCGGGTGGCCGTCGGCGCCGTCGAGCACCCCATGGGTCTCGGCCATGTCCTCGCCCGTCGAGGGCGGAGCGATGTGGCGCTCGCAGGCGACGATGCTTGGGTCGTCGTCGGGGACGTCGTAGTTCGAGCGAATCACGAGGTGCTCAAGGTGCTCGCCGGGCGTCCGCGGTGCCCCCGGAACCAGCACGGGCGAGGGCACGGGCTCAAAGCGCCGGTAGGTCACCTCCGGCGTTGCCCAAGTAAAAGCGCCTGTCTTGGTGAACGCAACGCTGTTTCCGGCGAGGTCGACGGCCCGTCCCCGGAAACGGTAGGTGCCACCAAAACGCAGCGTCGGTAACGTGCCGGGCGTCGCGCCATAGTCGATCTGCAGCTGGAGGTTGCTCTGTGCCGGATTGTCCGACTCGGGCTCAAGCCCGTCGGAGGGCACATCCGACAACTGCTTTCCGGGTCGGGCACCTACAAGGCTCCATCCGGCCCAGCGCATGAGATACTCGGGCAGATAGACGGGCGGGTTCGGAGCGCCGCCCGAACTTGCGCTCTGCATCGTGGCGGGCTCGACCCAGCCCTCGTCCCCATCGGGGACCGGCACGACCGTCGGCGGAGAGCCGATCCCGTAACCGCCAAGCCCGGGGTCCTGCGCCCCCGTGCGGGCGCACAATTGGGGCTCTTCTCAACGAACTGGGGCGCGTGAACAACTGACCGCGCCCGGATAGGTATCCACCGGCGTGGCAAGGGGCCTCGCCATTCTCGTGGCTGTCCAAAGCTTCGAGAGAGGGAGACCCCCGCCATGGGTGACGGTACCGAATTCGACGACGCGTTGTTGGGACTGCCCGGGTTCAGGGTGCTGGCGGTGACCGAGGACGGCGATGAGCTGCTCGTGGGCATCGAAACGATCCGCCGGGTGGCGGGGTGTCCCTCCTGCGGGGTGATCGCGAGGACAAAGGACCGGCTCCGGGTGTTGATCAGGGACCTGCCGGCGTTCAACCACCGCGTGCGGCTCGTCTGGTCCAAGCGGCGCTTCACTTGCCCGGACCCTGATTGTCCGCAGCAGACCTGGACCGAGCGCTCGGACGAGCTCCCCGATCGTCGTGTGCTTTCGGCACGGGCAGGACGTGAGTGCACGCGTGCCGTCGGCCAAGAGGCGCGATCTGTCGCCTCGCTCGCACGCTGGCTCGGTGTCTCCTGGGCGACGGTGATGTCGGCGGTGCGCGACTACGGGATACCGCTTGTCGACGACCCGGGCCGGGTTGAGGAGGTGAACTCACTCGGCATCGACGAGACGGCGTTCTTGAAGGCGAAGGCCGAGCACCCGACGATGTATGTCACGGGACTTGTCGATCTCGAACGACGCGTGCTCATCGACATGATCGAGGGAAACCGGGCGATCGACGTCTCGCGTTGGCTGTCAGCCAAAGACGACGCCTTCTTGGCCGGCATTAGGACCGTCGCCTGCGACCTGCACGAGGGCTACCGTTCCGGGCTCCACCCCCATCTCGACCACGCCCGCCAGGTGGCCGATCCCTTCCATGTCGTGGCGGCTGGGAACCGCTGTGTCGACCTCGTGCGCCGCAGGGTGCAAAACGAGCTCTTGGGCCACCGCGGCCGCAAGGACGACCCGCTCTACAAGATCCGTCGGGTACTGCTGACAGGCTCGGAGCGGCTCAACCAAAGAGGCGTCGACCGGATGGCCCTCGGGCTTCGCCTCGGCGATCCCGACGACGAAGTCCTCGGCGCCTGGCTTGCCAAGGAGTACCTGCGTGACGTCTATCTCACCGATGACCCGAACGAGGCCGCACTCTTGCTCGACCGGGTGATCGCAGGTTGTCTAGCTGATGAGGTCGACGAGATCGTCTCGCTCGGCAACACCTTGAAGCGCTGGCGCACCCAGATCCTCGCTCATCACTTGACCGGCGCCTCGAACGGACCGACCGAAGCGATGAACCTGCTCGTGAAGAAGATCAAGCGCTGTGGGCACGGCTTCAAGAGCTTCCGCAACTACCGCCTACGCGTCCTCTTGCACTGCGGTGGCATCAAATGGGACGCTCATCCGGCTACGACAATGCGGGCTCACTCACCCCAGTTGGTCGCGTAGAGCCACAATTGGAACCAGCGGTTGCGAGACTTTGACCAAACGTCGATGCGGTATCCCTGAGCGATGTCCTCGAAATAGAGCGTGACCGATCCCGGAGGTGACGACTCAATGGTGGTGTTGAATGCGTCGTTGCTCTGCCAATTATTATAGAGCGACAATGCAGCGCCACTCTTGGCGACTGAGAGGCCAGCCGATCGCAATGAGGGGACTCCGTAATGAGTCGGGGTGTCTGCAGAGACCATATCGCCGGTCGCGCGTACAATGCCCTGCAGGAAGTTGAAGGCTTTCATGGTCGCCCCGTCGAGGTCCATCTCCACGACCGAGTAGTCCGGATCAGAAAAGCGCATGAACCCAGCGGCTATCTCCGGGTCCGAAGCCCTGTGCGCCGGGAGCCATTCGCTCGAGTTGGTCATGGTCATCGGCTTCACGTCTGTCGTGAGATGCCTTCCGAGCTTGGGTGCCCAGCTCGGTTCTACCGACACCGCCACGGTGCCTGACAGCGTGACTGGCGGCGTGAGCTCGAGCTCGTAGACGAGACCGAAGAGCCGCAACAGGGCGGGGTGGCGACCGAGGAGCGAGACGGCCTGGTGGAAGTCGAACTGGGGCACGGAAAGAGGTGGGGTCTCTGCGTAGGTCTGGTGGGGCGCGGGCTTGGAAAGCGCCTGCAGGAACAAGTAGGCCTGCGTCAAGTCGCTCTTCGGGTCCGGTCCGGTACCTGGCGGGATGGGCCCCCCGCCCTTGGGGAATCTTGCTCTTACCTCTTCGATCTCGTCGAGCAGCTCCCGGCTGTCAAGCGGCAGCACACCGAGGCTGGCGTCGCTCGTGAGCTCGTTGACACCAGGAAAGCCCCCGCCCGGCGCCGTGTTCACGAGGGCTGTGTAGGTGCTCTGGAAGAACTCCCGGACGAACCCGGCCGGGTAACTGTAGAGCGGCGACCCGGTCGGGCTCGAGTACTCGTAAGGCTCGACGACGGTTGACAAGGGAAAGAGTGACTGCCAGAGGGACAAGGAAGGTTTTGCGCTCACGATGCTGGCGTCGTGGCTTAGAGAACCGATCTTGACCTTGAAGGCGACCTTGGTCGCAGGCCATTCACTCCAGTCGTGGAACTCTGCCAGGGTCGACACTTTGTCGCCGTTTGGGAAGAGCTGGGGAGCGACATGCACCGAAACACGTAGGCTGCCGTCCGACCCTCTCCCGTGGGGGCATGCGGTCCAGAGCACCCTTTGCTTCGTCATGCGAAAGCCTCACAATACGTCGCCCAGTTCTCTCTTGTCAGTGCCTGTCTGAAGTCCGGGTCGCCGCTGCCCCCGATCGTCTTTTGCATCGTCACGCTGACCGAGGCGCTGAAGAACAGCACCGATACCGACACGGAGATGCTCGCAGTGCCGTACGCCTTTCCAGGGTCGAGATAGGTGAGGCCGAGGTAGAACTCCATCGAGATGGAGATGATGCCGAGCACCGACAAATTGCCGTCCGCCCGCAGGAAACCTGTGAGCTGGATCTGCTCGGTCGGCACCGTCGAGAGGGAGAAGTAGATGCCCGCCATTATCGAGACACCACCGCTGGCGACACCAAGATCTATGGAAAGATCGGCACCGAACTCGAGCGAGACCTCGATCATCTCGACCCCGTCCGCACCTATGGCCAGCGAGAAGAAACCACCCCCACCGAATAGGTCGATAGTGAGGATGAAGGGGTTGTCCCTCGAGGAAAGGCCGAAACGAACCCGCACGGGCGTCCCGTCAAAGGGGATGTTCACACCGGCGGAAAGCGCCAGGTTCTGCAGGGAGAAGACGCCGACACCGACATCTGGCAAGGCCAGCGAGTAGCTCGCCTCGATACCTCCACCTGTAACCGAGATCGACGGGCCCCCAAGCGAGCTCAAGAGGTCCTCGAGGGCATTGATGAAGGTGAGCGGGCCGAGGAAGCTGACCGAGTCGATGTCTGGCTGGATCGAGGTCTTCGCCCCGGTCTTTGAGTCGAAGGTGAACGAGTTGAAGGTGATCCCGATGAACTCGTTGCCGGATCCGAACAGGACGAGCTCGAAGTTCGTCAGGTCGCCGTGGATCGAGTAGGTCGTCTGGCTCGGGTCCGCTACTGGTGTGTAGATCTCGGCATTGATCGTGAGGGAGGCCCCGGATTGGGGCTGGAAGAACCCGAGTGGATCGGCCGTCACCGTTGGCGTCCAGTCGATCATGACCTCGAGTGCGGTTGGAGGCTTGGTGTCGTCGTTGTCCGGGTAGACGAACTTGTCCGAGATCTGCGGTGCTTGGCCGTTCGACGCCGCCTCGTCTGGGTCGATCTTCGCGATGATCTCGGCTACGTCTATGGCGCCGAGCAGTTTGCCGACTGCACCCGAGGCCATGTTGAAGTACTTCGTCGGGTCAAAGGTCCCGCCCAACAGGTCGTTGAGATCACCGCCGACCGGGCCGAGCTCGCGGGCGATACCGCTTACGTCGAAGTTGGGCGTGGCCATACCACCGACGAGGTTGCTCGGGAACGACAGGCCGGGGCCGTTCTTCGTCACCTCGAGGTACACCTCGGTCACGCCACTTTGGAACCCGTCGGTCAGGTAGTTCTTCGAGATCGACACGCTGGGGCTCGAAAGAGGGCTGGCGCCGGCACCGACGATCTGCTCTGCGCCGGGCAGGCGGACCTCGGCGGCATCGAGAGCAGGATAGACATTGGCTCTGCCGTTTGGAGCCACGAAGGCGGTAAGGCCGTAGCTGCTGACGTGCTGGGCCGTCGATCCCGGGCTGCCGCCGTCGGTGTCGGCGAAAGCGAAGAGCGAGCCACCGAACAAAGGCGATCTGCGAGCGGCGTCGACAGAGCCGTAAGCGCTCACAACGCCGGGGAGGTTCGCGGTCTCGCCAGCAAATGTCGACGACATCCAGATGACTCCGGTCGTGAAGTCGACGGTGCGTCCCTCGCGGTCGGTGCCCACGAAGGAGAACGGGACGTCGCTGTCCCCGCTCCTTACCCACAAGACGTCGTCGGTCGAATAACTGCCGACCTGTATCGCTGGGTCGGTTGAAGCCTCGAAGTCGATCGGCGGAGTCGCAACGGTCTTCACTAGCAGGTTCCGGATCGGGTTGCCCCGCCCGGCGTGCGGCTCGGCGGCGTCACCCGTGTAGATCACCTGAGGTTCTTTCACGACGATGTACTGCTTTTGCACGAGGTAGGCGACGGCGTTGTTGTTCGAGTCGACCTGTATCTCCCGGTCGGTGATCGTGATCCTGACGGCCCGGTTGCCCCAGGGGAACAGATAGCCGATGTTGACGACGCGAACGTAACTGTCCCGGCCCATCGAGGCCCGGTGCCACCAGGAGGCGAGATCGCTCGGCGAGTTGGGACCGGGAGACCACGAGCCCTGGAGGTTGACCGAGGCCCCCAGGGCCGACAGCAGCAGCAGGTCGACGTCGACTGGCCCTTCGCCGGGCGAGGTACCCGTCGTTAGGGCCACGATGTCGATCCGGTCGTCCGGGTCGAGCGACATGAGCCACGGGTCGCCCGGCGGCCCGGCGAGAGTGCCGCCATAGCCAGGAGCCCAGAACGCCTTGAGCTTTGGCGTCACCGCCGGAGGCTCGAGTTCGCCCGCGCCGAGACGAGTGTGCCAGAGCTCGGTTATCTGCTTGAAGACAACCGGGCTCGTCGAATGGTGCCAGGTGCCATGCGCCAAAGGCGTGACCCAGAGCTGCCATGGAACCTCAAGAGCGGTATGGAGAGGATCTGGCGCAGCTGGGACACCGGAGCTCGATGTGGCGACGGGGACGAGCTCGGGCTTGGCCTTGGACCAGTCGAGCAGTGAAGACATCGTGTAGGGGATCTTGGACGTCCCGGCTATCTCGAAGGCCAGCCAGCTGAAGCCTGCCAAGGCGCCGTTGAGCGGAGGCGTCGGCCAGCTCGTCATGGAGGTCGAGTAGGCCACACACTCCTCGCCGAGGTGCTGGGCGGGGAACACCACGACCATGTAGATGGGCAGCTTGGAGTCCGTGGCGACGATCTCTGTCTGCCCTGCGGTGGTAACGGCCTTGGCGTTGTAGAACTCGAAGCCGAGATAGACCATGTCCGTCGTGCGGATGGCCTGAAAAGCAAGGCTCGGACTTGAGTCGGAAAGGGCGGAGCGCAGCGCCTCTGGCATCGCTTCGCCGTAGCGGAGCTTGGGCCTCGTGGCCACTAGGGCGTACTTCGATGAAGGGGCCGGGCGGGCCAGCATACGCGGTGCGACAGCTGCACTTGCAGCTGCCCCGCCGATCAGCTTTAGGGCCGAACGACGGTCCATTTCGCGCCGAGGTTCATCCACGTGGCTGCCGCGCCCTCCCCCCAATCACAGTCTCCCTCCGTGGGGACCGCGCCACTGTGAGTATACGCGAATATGTCAAGCGGCGGCGGCAAAGCCGAGCGGTCGGTAGCCCTCAACAAGCCAGCCGGGGCGTCTCTAGACGAGTCGGGCAGGCTCAAACTTTGCTGCCATGTACGGATGGCCCCGAGGGCGTCAGTCCAGCTGTTCTCCGGCGATCTTGGCTCCCACTCTGAAAGCTTCCTCGTTGACCGGGATCAGGGCGCACTTGTCCTTCAGCGCCGAACAGATCGCAGTGAGGAACGACTCCTCGGGAAACATCTTCGTCGCTCCCTGCAGAGCACCGAGGGCGACGACGTTCTTCACGAGCGTGGCGCCGAG
The DNA here is from genome assembly GCA_963725355.1 of uncultured Acidimicrobiaceae bacterium. GTDB lineage: Bacteria > Actinomycetota > Acidimicrobiia > Acidimicrobiales > Bog-793 > Fen-455. The sequence goes on along the minus strand of CAVRYE010000011.1, from coordinate 485,562 downwards.
GTCCTTGGCCACAGCGGCGAAGGGCACTCCGATCGTCTTCACGCCAGGGGCGAGGTCCTCCGGCGGGTTGACGATTACGGAACTGTCGTAGATGACCATTCCCCCCGGCCTAACTGTCGGGCCGAACTTGACGAGGCTCGGAGCGTTGAACGCCACGAGCACGTGGGGACTCGGCGCAGCCGGTGACAGCACCTCTTTTACCGCCACGTGGACGTCCGCGTAGGAGGTACCACCGCGAGACTCCGGGCCGTAGCTAGGGATATGCGTCGCGTCGAAACCCTCGGCGATCGTGGCCCGGGTAAGGATCATGGCTGCAGTCTGGGCCCCGTCGCCGCCTGAGCCGGCGAACTTGAAGCTGATGTCCTCGGGGTCGATATGGGTCGGAAAGCCGTCCGCGTAGCGGGGTGGTCGTTCTGTCGTGGTGCCCACTGCGCTAAGCGCCGCCTCAGGATCGAAATTGGCTTTCGGGATGACCGGGAACGACTGGGTGTCGCTGACGTCTTTCTTCACTCCGAGCGGGAAGACCGGCTCCATGTTCTCCCTGACCCAGTGCTCGGCTTCCTCGGGCTCGAGCCCGAGGTTGACGGGGCACTCGGAGAGGACCTCGATGAAAGCAAAGCCATTGTGGCTGACCTGCAGCTCGAGCGCTTTTTTGATTGAACGCCGGGCGTGGGTGCGCCGCTTGTTGTCATAGAGCGCCACGCGTTCTACAAAGACGGGCCCGTCCAGGCCGGCGATCATCTCGGCGACCTTCATCGGCTGACCAGCAAGCAGGCTACGTCCGCCCGGGGTTGTCGTCGTGCGCTGGCCGAGCAAGGTGGTTGGCGCCATCTGGCCACCGGTCATCCCGTAGATGGCGTTGTTGATGAAGATGACGGTGATCGGGATCCCGAGCTGTGCCGTGCTGACGATCTCCGCAAGCCCGATGGAGGCGAGGTCGCCGTCTCCCTGATAGCAGATCACGACCGAGTCGGGGTTCGAGGTCTTGTGACCGAGGGCGACGGCCGGAGCACGGCCGTGGGCAGCTTGTGAGTTGCCCACATCGAAGTAGTAGTACATGAACACCGAGCAACCAACCGGCGAGACGAGGACCGTGCGGTCCTGGACGCCAAGCTCGTCGATGGCCTCGGCCAAGTACTTCTGCGCCAGGCCGTGGCCGCAGCCGGGGCAGTACGTCGTCGAGTGGGCGTTTATCCCCTCGCCGTGGGCGTGGCGTTCGAACTCGTGATAGAAGACCGAAGTCGGCATCAGGACACCTCCCCGAGTCCGAGCACGTGCTCGACGATCTCGTTTTGGGACGGGAGGATCCCGCCCATTCGGCGCACATGGCTGATCGGAGGTGGCTGGTGAACCTCCGCATGGCTGAGCGCCAGCCGCAACTCGTCTTCGAGCTGCCCGCTGCTCGCTTCGACGACGACCAGTCGCCGGGCGCCTTTTAGGACTCCGAGAAGCCCGTCGATGGGGAAGGGCCAGAGCGTTATCGGGCGAAAGAGGCCCACCTTGACGCCTTTGTCCCGCAGGTCCTTTATGGCGCCCTTGGCGAGCTGCGAAGGAGTGTTGCATGCAACGACGATGATCTCGGCATCCTCGCAACCAAACAGGTCATAACGCTGCTCGGTGGCGGCCATGGCCGCGTACTTGTCGTTCAGGGCCATGTTGTGCTGCTCAAGCTCCAGCTCGGAAAGACTGATCGAGCAGATGAGGTTGCCCCGGTGGGAGTGGTCGCCGAAGACGGCCCACTCGGGGATGCCTGGGACCACCATCTGTGCGGGCAGCCGTACCTTGCCTGTCATTTGGCCGAGGTAGCCGTCACCGACGATCACGACCGGGTTGCGATACTTGAAGGCGAGCTCGAACGCGATCATGGCGATGTCGAGCATCTCTTGGGGCGTTGCGGGGGCAAGCACGATGGCATGTGTGTTGCCGTGGCCGAGTCCGCGGCAGACGAGCTTGATGTCGGCCTGCTCGGGAGCGATGTTGCCAAGGCCCGGGCCTCCCCGCATGATGTTCACGAAGACTCCAGGCACCTCGGCGCCGATCATGTAGGAGATGCCCTCGAGCATCAGGCTGAAGCCCGGGGAGCTGGTGAAGGTCATACAGCGCTTGCCTGCTCCCCCAGCCCCATACATCATGTTGACCGTCGCAACCTCGCTCACCGCCTGCACGAAGATGCCGTCGAGCTTGGGCAGCACCTTGGCCATGAGCTCGGCGCCTTCGGTCGAAGGTGTGATCGGGTAGCCGAAGACGTGACGACACCCGGCAAGCACGGCCCCGACTGCGACCGCGTAGGTGCCCTTCACAATGAGGGGCTCGCGCTCGGGCAGGTCAACCGTGGTGTCCGGACAGGGCTCGGGCACCGGCGCGTCGGACGGCCTCGGGCCGAAGGCAACGGCGGGGTGCAGTATCTCGAAGGGCTCCTCGTCACCCTCGGGCCGCAGGCCGTAGGGCTCCGGGCAGGCGTCCATGCACAGGTCGCAACCGTTGCACAGAGTCAGATCGAGGACGATCGGGACGAGGCCCGTGACCGGATTGATCTCGGTGCCCATCGAGATACAGCCCTTGGGGCACGAGGCGATGCATCGGCCGCAGCCCTTGCAGAACTCCGGCACGACGAAGGGCCTCGGTCGTTCGGCCACTTTGCTCATGGCACCACCTCCTGCAGAGGCCGACATCGTCTACGCAAAGACTGCGCAAACGCCTCCGGCGCCCACACGGGACAACATTGTCACCGGTCCCATCTTCGACCCTCTCAGGAGTGGTGGGGTAGGCCCGAAAGACCCTTTCGGGTCTTTTTGGGGGCTAAAGGCCCTGCGAGCAGGTGCGAGAGTCCTTCGACCCTACAAGCGCGCCTGCTGGCGTCGCAGAGTGGAGTCGTGACGTGCCTGCACGATGACAAAGAGGGCGAACACATTCTCGACGCTGCGCTCTTGGAACAGGTGGTGGCGACGCGGCCAGCCCTTGAAGCCTTCCTGCACCCACAGGCGATCGCCGTTGTCGGAGCTAGCACGGACCCTGACACGATCTCGGGCCTTCTCTTCTCCAATCTGCTCGCGAGCAACTACGGCGGGGCTGTACTACCGGTAAACAAGAAGCACCCGGTCGTGCAAGGTGTCACCTCTTATCCGGACCTGGCCTCGTGCCCTGTCGTCCCGGACCTGGTCATCGTCTGCGTGCCGGCCCCGGCCGCACCAGCGGTCGTCGCCGAGGCGGGCGCGCTCGGGGTCAAGGCAGTTTGCGTCATCTCGGCCGGCTTCGCCGAGACCGGCGCGGGCGGGACGGACCTGCAGGCAGCTCTTGTTCAAGAGGCGCTCGCCCACGGCGTGAGGCTCGTTGGCCCCAACTGCACAGGGATACTCGCGGGCGCTGGCGATCGGCGCTTCAACGCCACCTTCAGCCGGACGGTCCCAGCAGAGGGGCGGATCAAGCTGTTGAGCCAGTCCGGCGCCATAGGCCTCGCCGTGCTTGAGGGTGCCGAGAGCCGCGGGCTTGGCATAGGCGGGTTCGTATCTGTGGGCAACAGTGTCGATGTCGCCGGCAACGACTTGCTCATGCACTGGAACGAGGACGCCACAACCGACCTCGTCCTGCTTTACCTCGAGTCCGTCCCGGACCCGGGGACGTTCATTCGCGTGGCCCGCATGCTGTCGGGGCGAGTCCCGGTCGTGGCTGTGAAGGCTGGCCGGACCGAGGCAGGAAGGAGAGGAGCCGCCTCGCACACTGCGGCGCTCGCGGCCGGCGACTCAGCAGTCGAAGCTGTGTTTCGCCAAGCGGGAGTGATAAGGGCGGCATCCATCGAGGAATTGCTCGATCTCGCCACGCTGTTGAGCTCAGAGACCCTCTTCAAGGGACGCCGGGTGGCGATACTTACCAACGGGGGTGGGCCGGGTGTGCTCGCGGCAGATGCCTGCGAGACGAACGGCCTCGTCGTTCCCGAGCTCAGCGAGCAAACGAGGGCACTTCTTCGCTCCCTGCTTGCCAAGGAGGCAAGCGTCTCCAACCCCGTCGACATGGTCGCGGCTGCCACCGCCGAGCAGTACGGCCAAGCCGCGCGCATCCTAGGGGCGGCCCCGGAGGTGGACGCCCTCATCGTGATGTTCAACACGCCACTTCTCACCAAGGCCGTCGATGTGGCCGCCGAGCTCGTCGCCGTCCGTGGCGAGCTCGGACGGGCCGTGCCCCTGCTGGCGGTGTTCATGAACAGGGAAGGACCGCCGGAGCTCCTGCGACAAGCCGCCATCCCGGCCTTCACCTTCCCCGAGAACGCCGTGCGCGCCCTCGGGCAGTCCATCTCGTGGTCGCAGCGGCGTGACCGGCCGGCCGGCGTCGTGCTGCGGCCTTTGGTCGACACCGAGCTCGTCCGGCGCCACGTCGCCACCGCCGCGAAGGGCGCTGATGACAGCTGGCTTGAGCCGGGTTCGGCCCAGGCGCTGCTCGAGGCCTATGGCATTGCCCTGCCTCGGGCGATTCGGATTCACACCCCGGCCGAGGCAGCTGCGGCCCAGGAACAGCTCGGAGGCGTCGTCGTCGTCAAGCTCGATACCGCCATCCACAAGAGCGATGTCGGCGGCGTGCGACTCGGGTTGACGACCCCGACCGAGGCGGCCGGCGCTGTAGAGGCGATCCGCGCCGATGTCAGCTCAGCTGGAATGGGCGCAGTGGCCGACGAGCTCTTGGTGCAAGAGCAGGTCGGACCCGGCCTGGAGATGATCGTCGGCCTCAAGCGCGACCCGCTTCTCGGTCCTGTTGTCCTCGTCGGCCTCGGCGGAACTCTCGTCGAGGTGCTCGAAGACGTCGCCCTCGGGATTGCGCCTCTCACAGATCGCGATGTCGACGAGATGTTGACCTCGCTCAGGTGCTACAGGCTGCTCACTGGACACCGGGGGCGACCCCCACTTGACCTCGCCTCGCTCTCCCAGGTTCTGCACCGCGTGTCGGCGCTCGCTGTCGATCTGCCCGAGATCGCCGAGATGGACATCAATCCCCTCTTCGTCTTGGAGGATGGGGCGGTGGCTGCCGACGTTCGCATCCGGCTCGCTGGCAGGCCTTCTTCGTGACCGGCCTGTCGCGTGGGCGCATCCTATGGCTCGGTAGCGTCGCAGTTCAGTTATGAACCACCCCTGCCAACGTCCGCCAGCCGGGTGCTGACCCTCTACGGAGCCTTGGCCGTCACTTTCATGATGGTCATGTACACGTTCGAGTCACGTAGCCCGTACTTCATCGCGGCTTTCGCCCTTGGATGTGCCCTCTCTAGTAGCTACGGCTTTTTGGCCGGGACTTGGCCCTTCGGTGCCGTGGAGGCCGTCTGGACGATGGTGGCACTGCGCCGCTTCTTCGCAGCACGCGTTCTCGAAGGCCCGGGCCCGAGCTCTGGCCCGACGTGGGCTGGAAAAGGGGGCGGGGTCCCAGAGTGACCGCAGGGGTCGACTGGGAATCTCAGACGGGCTCTTGGAGTTGCACAGTGCCTAGAGGTCGGTCGGGCTAACCAAAAAAGGGGGGGCGAGCGAACGTGACAGTCCATTTCGTCACCGGCTCGATTGCCGGCGAGGAGGCGGTGGGGGCTCATGTCTGACGATCTCGAATTCGCCCTTTTGGCAGAGTCGCTTCGCAGCGAGGGGTTCGGCAAACGGGTGATCATCATGGACCGCGTGCGGCGCGGCCTGGGTCTCGCAGCGCTCGCTCTCGGGCTGCTGGCCGTCGCCGTCCTGCTGGCGCTCACCGACACCATCTCGATCGTCATCACCCTGGTTGTTGTGAGCATGATCTTGTACGAGGTGGTTCTCGTCGGCATGCGCGAGCACCGGAGGGAAGCCGTCTAGGACTGGAGCTGAGGCTCAGCCCAGGGTCACTCTCTCGGAGCGCCGAAAGCGAGTTGCCGCCTCGCCGATTGGACAGTGACGCCGGGCACCAGCAGGAAGGGCAGTCTCTGAGATGGCAGCTTCGGCCCTTGCGCTCAGGCTTTCTCGACGAGTCTCTTCAACCTGACAAGGTTCCCTCGCCAGATTCTCCTCAGGATCGGACGGGACAGGCGTTCGCCGATCGGTCCGCCCAGCCACCAGGGAAACGAGAGGTTCTCCGTCCAAGACAAGCAGGTCGCGCTCTTGCCAGTCCGCGGCTCGAGGCTGAAGCGTCCCGCTCCCCGCACGAGACCGCGGTGTTCGACTCCCATTGACTGTCGTGGTACCCATTCGGTCACCGACATGACGTCGGTCAGGCGTATCGGGCCAACCCGAGTGGCGCATTCAAAGACTGTCCCGACTCCTGTGTGCGAGTCCGTCCTGAAACGTATCGACTCGGCGTCCTTCATCCACTCGACGTGGCTGCTGATCTCCTCGAGAGAGGCCCAGACCGTCTCGCTCGTGGCGTCGATTTCCAGCGAGATGATCATGCACACACTCCTTGCACCGCTTCTTGCGAGCAGCCGGAGTGGTGGCTCAAAACCGGCGACCACGACAGCTCCCGCAAGTTCCCGGGCCGAGAGAGCCTGCAGGGTGGAGCGAGTTGTCGCAACGCGGGCACCGGATGGGGCCCTCGACAGGTCCCACGCGTCCTACCCTGAACAGCGCGCACAGGAGATCTTCCCACGCCGCGAATCGACAGAGGCACCGGGCAGACATGCCGCTCACCGACAGGGTTCAGCCCGGCACACCCGAGATGCCGGCTGGGTGTACCGGGCTGAAGGAGGGCTTTGTGTCCGCGAGGGATCTCTTGGACCGCTAGGCGCCCGTAGTTGAACTGCTACGCATCGACCGCGCGGACCTCCGCCAAGTCGTCAGGCGAAGGCACGGTGTTGGCGAAAGCCGCAGGCTGCCCGTCGTGGAACACGCCGTAGCGACTGACCCAGCGCATGAGCTGGTAGGCGATGATGACGCCGAAGGCGCCCATGGCGATGCCGTTGAACTGGACGTTGCCGTGGTCGAAGATGAGGGTGTAGTTCCCAGCTCCGACGACAAGGCCGATCGCACAGGGGATGAGGTTGACCGGGTTGGAGAAGTTGACCCGGTTCTCGACCCAGATGCGCCCACCGAGCACGGCGATGAGGCCGTAGAGGATGGTGCCTGCGCCGCCGAGCACTCCGGCCGGCAAGGTGGAGATGAGGGCCCCGAACTTCGGAATACACCCGAAGGCGATCGCGACGACGGCCGCCACGTAGTAAGCCGAGGTCGAGTACACCTTGGTGGCCGCCATGACGCCGATGTTCTCGGCATATGTCGTGGTGCCGCTACCGCCTCCGAGGCCGGCAAGCATGGTGGCAAGGCCGTCGGCCATGTAGCCGCGTCCAAGAGAACGGTCCAGGTTCCGGCCCGTCATCGAAGCCACCGCCTTGATGTGGCCCGTGTTCTCGGCGATAAGCACTATCACGACCGGGACGATGAGGAAGATCGGGCGCATGGAGAAGTGTGGCCCGGTGAACTTCGGGAGCCCGACCCAGGCCGCGGACTTCACAGAGGTGAAGCTGATCTGGCCCTGTCCCCAGCCGATCAGGTAGCCGAAGGCCACCCCTACCAGGATTGACAGCCGGCCGATGAAGCCACGGAACAAGACCGTGACGAGCACGACCCCGCACAAGGTCGCGAACGCGGTCCAGGGCTGCTTGTCAAAATTGGCGAATGCACTCGACGCGAGGTTGAGCCCAATGAGGGCGACGACGGCACCGGTGACCACGGGCGGCATGAGCCACTCGATGAAGGCGGAGCCCCACTTGTTGACGATCAGGCCGATGACGAAGAAGACGGCGCCGGCCACGAAGATGCCGGCCAAGGCCGAGGGGATGCCGCCGTGCTGCTCGGCGACGAGGACCGGGGAGATGAAAGCGAAGCTGCTTCCCAGGTAGCTCGGCAGGCCGAGGCGCTGTCCACGTCCGATCGTGATCAAGAGGAAGATCAAGGTGCCGATGCCCGAGAAGAAGATGGTCGTGTTAGGAGGAAAGCCGATCAGCACGGGCACGATGAACGTGGCACCGAACATCGCCAGGACGTGCTGGAAGCCGAGACCGACGGTCTGCGGCCAGGCGAGGCGCTCGTCAGGCGCGACCACCTCCGTCGGGGGAATGTGTTTTCCGTCGCCGTGAACCTTCCATAAGCCTTGTAGGCTCATCTGCTACCCCTTTCTCAGGCCAACTACCCCAAAGCCGAGGGGCCACGACAACGGTCCGCGGCCCACCGGCCACTGGCAATGCCCTCACCGTTTCTTATTCGCACCGTACGGTCGTGCGGACCGCTTCACTAGGGTCCAACGACACTTTGGTGCCAATTAGGCTGGTCGCCTCGTGCCACTGAAGTACCCTCACGGAGTGGACGTCGGCGGCACCCGGCTGGATCCCTCTTGTGAGGGGCGCCATGTGCGTGACCTGACCACTCGGGTCCGAGAAGGTAGCGCGATGCGTCGTCATCTGAATGACGTTGAGTTGCGACGCGATAGCAAGGCTGCCCTGCCCGCCCGACGCGCCCAACGCTCACGGGGATCGTCGTGTCGGCCGGATTGAGCCGCTGGTTCGGCCAGCCCGGCCTGGAGACAGCGGGGCTGCGCTGGTCGCGGCCCGCGAGCCATATGCAGCACGGTGTCGCCCGTAGCGGATTGCTGTATATGTCCGACGAGAGGCTCGGGTTCGAGCCGAGGAGGATCGACGCTCTCTTCGGGGCACGTCCGGTTTGTTTCGACCTCTCCGCAATCGACGACATCCACCTCAAACCCACACTGCGCAAGCTGCGTGTCACCGTTGTCGGCCCGCACGGTCGGGAGAAGTTCATCGTGTCCGATGCCACCCTCGTCTTCCGGGATTTGCAGTCGTGGCTGGCCAGCCGAGCGCCATGAGCTGCCCGGTGCCGACAGCTCCGCGCCACAAGAGAGAAGGGGGCTCGATGTGATCGCGCTCGTGATCGTGCTCGTAGTCGCAGCGATAGTCCTTGTTATGTATGACGTCCGCCGCGGCACGCGTCGGCCGGCGAAGGTCGTCCCACCCGCCAGCACCGAGAGGCAGGGATTCGATCCGCCCGCAGCCAAAAAGAGGCGCTAGGCCGCGGCAGCCTCAGGCGGTCCCCCGCCAAGCCTGCCGGGCCAGCTAGCCAACGAGGATCCCTACGCGCGAGGGCACTGCTCGACTCGTGGTCTGTTCACCCGGTTGTGTCAACCACAAAGAACCCGGCCATGGTTAGGTAATCGCCTTCTTCGCTCTGGGTCAAGGCCGATCCGGCCTCGCCCAGATGTCAACCCTCTCCTCGGCTGCCATTGGCTCAAGCTGGCTGCGTCTGCCTGGCCACCGCCGGCTGATCCAGCGGGACGACGGTGCGCCGGCGAGAGCGAGCCACCACCAATCGCGCCACGACAGGACGCTCATGCCGGGCGGAAGCGCAGCGCCGACCAGAGCTCGTCGACGGCGATCTGGCGAACCGGCCGCACGCCCTGTCCTGCGAGGGCGACGGCGAGCAGGTCGCGGTTGAGATCTGTGCCGAGCTGTCCTGCCTTTGGGTAGGCGACCCACACAAGAGCGTCGCGGCCGACTGCACCGATGATCTCTCCCCGGCAGCGCTCGAGTGCCTCGCGATCGACAACGAAGACGATCAGCGTGTCGGCGTCGGCCGTGTAAGAAGTCGTATTGAGCCCGTCCAGCGCGGCGTCGGCTCCCTCCGGCGGCTCGAGGAGGGCGACGAGACTGTTCTGTTTCAGCTGCAACTTCGAGACAAGATCCACTCGCCGATCCCAGCACGGGAGAGACCGCCTCGCAAGCGAGTCCTGTCTCTGTCGTCGTGCCGGTGCAGCTCTGCACTATCAACGTCTCGGGTCATGCGCCTTACACATCTGGTGGTCCTCGCGCCCGGAACAAGGTCCGCCTGCGGCGGTCTCGCAAAGCTGGCGCCCGCCTGCCGGGATCTTGTGGCGCGCACCCAAGTCCTGGGGTACCGTCCCCAGGGAAAAACAGCCAATGAACTACAGGGGGGACGTCATGCTGGTCTGCACGACCTGGAAGGCCCGGCCGCTCACGCGCGAGCAGGCGAACCGGATGATGCAGGTTTGGGGCAAGCTCGAAGCGATCGCGGCCGAGAACCCGAGCGTGGAAAGGCTCTGTTGGTACATCTTCAGCGATGCGTCGGGTGGTGTGACCGTGTCGAGATATACCGACCCTGACGCCGCTGCCGCCATCGAGCTCTCGACGACACTCGCCCTAGGCGAGTTTCTCGAATTCGACTCGAGGACCGTGCTGGACCTGGAGACAGCAATGCCCGCCATTTTGAAGGGCTTGGAACACATCAACTCCTGAGCGGGAGCGTCCTGACCGGACTCTCAAAACCATGCGAGCCTGTCAGCTTGCAGTAGTGCCAAAAGCGCCGTGATCAGCTCGCCGCGCTCACAGATCGGCCCTACAGCAACGAGTTGGCGGCATCATCACCGGGCGAGGCCAGCCGACCGTCGACCGAAGCGGATCACTGTTCGCCTCCTGCCGTATCGCGACGAATTCGGCCTGGACGCTTCCTCTTGTCCCGCGGTGGTGCCGGCTACCAGGGTTGTGGCGCGATCATGTCGGCCAAGGTCCACAAAGGTGTTTGGGACCTGGAGTTTGCCCTCTTTCGTCATGGCGGGCCCGGTCGAGTTCCTCGCAGCGAGGGGTCTCGTCAAGCTCCGCCGCGACCTCGACGGCCGTCAACTCCAAAGCTCGTACATGGGGACGTACCAGCGTCTCGTACCCCGGAGCTCCGCCAAGGTATCGGAAGACAGGCGGCCGACTCGGTGATCGTCCGCCGGTACGAGCGCCTGGGAGCTCCGGCCTTGCAGATAGGTTGCGGTCTGAGGGACGGCGCCGCCCATCATCGAGGATCCAAGGAAAGGAGCGGCCAGTGGAATGGAGGCTCGAGCTCATTGTCGTACCGGTGTCCGACGTCGAGCGAGCCAAGGCCTTCTACGTGGACAAGGCGGGCTTCGAACTGCACGTCGACCATAGCGACGGGGACTTCCGCGTTGTCCAGCTCACCCCCAAGGGCTCAGCTTGCTCGATCGCGATCATGGCCGACGAGGCCGCCGGCTCGCTCCACGGCCTGCACCTCGTCGTCTCCGACATCTACGCGGCCCGGGACGAACTGGAGCGGCGCGGGGCAGGCCCGAGCGGGATCTTCCATTTCGAGGCGGGTCAGCAGCAGCCCGGAGCGGACCCGGACCGCGCCGACTACAACTCGTTCTGCTCGTTCAACGACCCCGACGGCAACACCTGGCTCGTGCAGGAGGTGACCGGCGCTGGCGCCGGTTGACGAAGCGGCGAGGGTCGTCCACCGCCCAGGGCGCCGCCTAACGCGGGGTGTTGACCTTGTCGGCGGCGATACGCAGGATCACCCGGCCCCTCGGCCCCACCATCGCCTGGTAGTCGGTGTGCTCGTACCGGTTGGAGAGCTCGTCGATGTGCCTCCTGGCGGCCTCGCCCGTAACCGTGCCGACGAGGTGACCGCGCACCTCGGCCCAATCGGCGGGATCGGTCGCCGAGTGGATGAGAACAGTCACCCGCGGGTCACGAGCCAGGTTGCGCGCCTTCTGGCGCTGCGGCTCGGTGTTGACGAGGAGGACGTCACCGTCTGTGTCTATCCAAGTAAGCAACGCCTGAGGCTGGCCGTCGGGCATTAGCGTCACGACTGTCGCCAGATTCGCGCCTTTGGCTAAGCGGACAACGTCCTCGTCAAGCGCCATCTCCCACACGTCCCCTGTGCTCTTCGGGGCCCGGCCGAGCCCGGTCCGGGGGCAACCTTAATGAGATCTCGTCGCTCGCTCACACCTCGCCCGTGCGCCGAGACCCGGTGATCTAAGGAACCGGTGATCTCAGGAAAAGGTCCTCTCGGCCACGGCCGGCGAGATCGTCATCCCCCGGCCTCCGACACCGGTCACGACGACGACGCCCTGAGCGACTTCGCGCCTTAGGTAGAGCTCATCGTCTGAGACCTGCGCCATCTGGTCATAGACACCGACCCAACGGCGCCTGATACTCGGGAAGGGCGTTCCGACAGCCGAGAGCGCGAGCCCGTGCACAAGTGAAGCCGCCTCCTCGGACAGGTCGAAGGCGAAAGGCTGAGCGTACTCGTGGGTGTCGCCGATGGTGAGCCCGCCGTCAAGGCGTTGCTGGCACAGCAGCTGGATCCGGTAGCGGGCAAGGGACTCGTCCTGCGGGCCGAGCAGTACGTCGGAGAACTCCCGGAAGGCGCCGTAGTAGCGCAGCGAGTTGCCGTCGGCCACCGAGGTCTTGAGCTCACGCCCCAACGGCTCTGTCTCGGCCATCTGCAGGCGCACCGGCTGCAAGGGCGAGCCTGCGAGGAGGCTGCCCAACGCTCCGCCGTGGGCGGCACCGAGACAGAGCACGACGAGGTCGGCCCGATGGCGGGTCCCCGTCGAGTCGGTCACCTCGTGGTCCGCCACCTCGAGCACCTCACGCGGGGCGAGGAATGTATACCTCCCCGACGTCTCGAGAAACCCCCGCAGGGCGCCGAGGGCCGAGCGGGGCTCGACGGCGGCATCGAGCGAGCAGTGCAAACCGCCGAGGAACTCGCCTCTGAGGCCGGGATTAGTGTGGCGCACCTCGTCGGCGTCCAAGACCGACAGCCCCCGCTCCGAAGCGTCCCTGCGGGCGGCCGTCGCCTCTAGGACCTTCAACTCGGCCTCATCCGAAACTACCGTCAGCGAGCCGTTCGCCCTGAAGCCGGTCCCGGGAACGTCATGGCCTACCTGCTCCCACAGCTCGCGGGCCCGCAGCGCCAAGGCGAGCTCGGCACCGGGCGGGCGCCCCGATACCCAGACGAGGCCGAAATTCCGCACCGACGCCCCGCGTGGCTGCTCGTAACGGTCTAGGTGGACGACCGAGGCGCCCGCACGGACGGCGAACAGGGCGTGCATCGTGCCGAGGATCCCACCGCCGACCACAACGACTCTCAGCTCGTGGGAGCTCACCAGGTCACCTCGTTCAGGCAGTCAGCGAGGATGGCCACAGCGAGGTCCAGGTCTTCCCGGGAGACGTTAAGGGGAGGAGAAAGCGTCAACACGCTGCCCATGGTCGTCTTGAAAGACAGGCCACGCCGCAAGGCCGCGTACAGCACCGCGTCCGCCTCGGCGAGTGCAGGCGCACCTTGTCGAGTGACGAGCTCCACCCCTACGAGCAGCCCGCAACCGCGGACGTCGCCTACTACGGGGAGGTGTGCAGCCTTGGCGCGCAGCTGGGTGAGCAGGTACTCCCCAAGCTCGGCTGCCCTCGACACGAGGCCCTCGCTGGCGATCACCTCCAAAGTGGCAAGGGCCGCCGCGGCGAGAACGGGGTTCTTCTCATGGGTGTAGTGCCCGATCGCCTTGTCGGCCATCACATCGAGGTCCGCCCGGGCCAGCACCGCGGCCAGAGGGAGCACCCCACCACCGAGGGCCTTGCCCAGTACCAGGATGTCGGGCGAGGCGCCGACGTGCTCGTGGGCACAGAATCGGCCGGTCTTGCCGAGCCCGGTGGGTATCTCGTCGAAGATGAGAAGAGCCCCGTTGTCGTCACAAGCTCGCCGGACGCTTTGCCAGAACCCTGGCGGAGGCAGGATAGGAACGGCCCGGATCGGCTCGGCGACGACGGCCGCTACGTCGCTCTCACGCTCAAGCACGTAGCCGACGGTCTGGGCGCAGGCCATCTTGCAGCGGTCGAGGTCCGGAGCTCCGTTCAAGGACTCGAAGCCATAGGGGCAGCGAAAGCAGGAAAATGGAGGCACATGCTCGGTCCCGGTCAAAAGAGGCCCGATCCCACCTGAACGGAACAACGCCTCGCCACCGACTGAGGCGGCGCCGAAGCCGGCTCCATGAAAGGAGTCCCAGAAGCTGACGGTCTTGAAACGTCCCGTCGAAAGACGGGCGATCTTGAGGGCGATCTCGATCGCTTCCGAGCCCCCGGGGGCAAAGAGGACCTTCCAGGGCCCGCCGGGGACCATGGCCGAGAGCGTCTCGGCCAATCTCACGGCCGGCTCACACGTGAAGCGGCGGGGGGCAAAGCTCAAGGTCTGCATCTGGGCCTGCACCGCGGCGAGCACTTTGGGGTGGCCGTAGCCGATGTGGTGGACCGAGTTGCCGTGGAAGTCGAGATAACGACGGCCGTCCGCGTCCTCCAGCCAGGAACCCTCGGCCTTCACGACTGCGCTCAGGCAAGGAGTCGACAGGGACTGATGGAGGAACACGGCCTCGTCGTGGGCGAGCAACGCCCGCGAAGCCTCGCCGATGGCTTGGTTGGTCCAGGTGGCACGATTCGAGCTGAGGTTGACGTCGCCTTCGCGCTGGTCCAAGGAAGCCGCCCTGCGGGCCTCGCCCGTGCTCAGGGCTTCTCGCCTGCGGCCAAGCGAGCTTCGATGCTGTCAAGGACCGGTATGACGTCAACCAGACTGTCGACGACGTAATGCGCTCCGGCGGCGAGCAGCCTGTCGGTCGCCACCTCGGCAAGCCTGCGCCTCTCCTCGGCGGGAAGCGCTGCGTACTCGGCCACTGTGAGGCCGACCTCGTTGCCCGTCACGGCAACGCCGACCGACCACATGCCGCCGTTCAGACCTTCGCCGATGTCGACGGACGTGTCGCCAATCTTCACGACTGACTCGACCGGGCTGACGGAAAGCTTTATCAAGGCCTGCAGCGCCATGAACGGGCCCGGCCGGCCGGCGGGCGTGTCGCCGGCACAGATGGTGACGTCCGGCTCGTAGCCCTGCTCTTTGGCTACCCGGAGGACCACGTCCATCACCTCACGCGGGTAACCAGTGGTAGAGGCGATGGCCAGCCCCCGCGCCCTCAAGGTGGCAACTGTGTCGATTACGCCGGGGATCATGTCGGAGTGCTGCTCCACGGTCTTTACCTGCAAGGGCAAGAAGCGCTGGTAGAGCGCGTCGACATCTGAGTCGTCGGGGCGCTTTGCGTGGACGGCCTGCCACCGCTCGGCGACGCTCTCGTCACGCGTTATCGCCTGGATGTGGTGCCATTTCGGCATCCCCATCGGGGCGCGGGCCTCCTCGACAGTGATGGGGACCCCCGTCTCGGCGAAGGCCTGCATGAAAGTCGCCACCGGGGCCATGCAGCCGTGATCGACGGTCGTGCCCGCCCAGTCGAGCACGACGGCCTTGAGCGGTCCGCGGTAGCGGTGATCAGTTTGCGACGACATTCTCAGGCCTCCAGCCTCTAAATGGTCCAACAACCCCGAACAGCAACGCCGCCGTCACACCGCCACCGCTGGGGCGCGGTCGTGCACGCCCATGTCTTCCAAGACACCTTCGATCGCCCCGAGCGCCCCTCGCATCTCTGCCTCTCCGAGCCGGCCGATGCAGCCGATGCGGAACGAGTCGGCAACCGTGAGCTTGCCGGGGTAGATCAAGTAGCCCTTGTCGCTCAGTCGCTCGTAAAACTCGCCGAAGTCGAACTTCTCGTCGGCTGGCATGTGGAAGGTCACGATGATTGGTGCCTGCACCGCCCTCGGCAGCAGGCAGACGAAGCCGAGGGCCTCCATGCCGTCGACGAGGACCTCGTGGTTGCGGGCATAGCGCGCCCCGTGGCCAGCCACTCCGCCCTCCTCGGCGTGCTCGTCCAGGGCCCGCATGAAGGCGGCGACGACGTGGGTCGGGGGCGTGAAACGCCACTGACCGTTCTTCTCAAAACCCTGCCACTGTGCGAACAGGTCAAGGCTCAAGGAGTGGGCGTTGCCCTTGCACTGTTCGAGCACATCATGGCGGATGAGGGCGAAGCCCATGCCGGGAACGCCCTCCAGGCACTTGTTCGACGAGGCGGCGACAGCAGCAAAACGGACCTGGCCGGCGTCGAGGGGGAGGGCCCCGAAAGCGCTCATCGAGTCGATGATCAGGTGTCGGTCGTGCTTAGCCACTACTCCGGCCACCGCCTTTATCGGGTTCAAGATGCCCGAGGTCGTCTCGCAGTGCACGACGGCGACGTGGGTGATGGTCGCGTCCCCGCTTAGCCGGAGGTCGACGGCCTGGGGGTCGACTTGCTCGTCCTCGCGCCACTCGAGAGCCTCCACCGCCCGCCCCATGACGCGGGCTATCTCGACCATGCGAGTGCCGTAGGCGCCGTTGACGAGCACGAGAAGCTTGCCGTCGCGGGGCACGAGGGTACCGATCACGGCTTCGACGGTGAAGGTGCCCGATCCCTGGAGGGAGACGCAGACATAGGTCCCCTCGCCACCAACGAGTGCTACGAGTCGGGCACGCAAGTCACGGTTCATGGCTATGAAGGCTCCGTCGTGCGACCCCCAGTCGCGAAGCATCGCCTCCTTGACCGTCTTTGAGGTCGTGAGAGGGCCAGGGGTCAGCAAATAGGGCGAGTTCATGGGCACCTCGGAACGCTATCGAAGTAGGGGCGTCTGCATAGAAGACTCATGGCTCTCCTCAAGAAGCCGCGGTGTCGGACTTCGCCAAGCGTGGCGCCACAAGCACGTCTCGGGAGATGACCTGCACGTTCACGTGCGTCCCGAGCTCGATCTCGGCCGCGGTCTCGCTCCGGACGTCGACACGGACAGGGACTTCGCCGACTTGCACCACGAGGCGGGTCGTGGCACCGAGGAAGCTGCGGTGGGTCACGAATCCCTTTCCCGAGGCATCGACCTCGATCGCGACGTCCTCGGGGCGCAAGAGGGCGTCGGCGGCATCCAGCACGCCGGAGGTTTCGCTGATGCCTCGCACAGGGCACTGCTGACCGAACACGAGGACGTCACTGCCTGCCCTCTCGACTGGGACCCTGCTCGATACGCCGACGAACTCGGCCACGAAGGACGTCGTCGGACGGGCGTAGAGCACAGCTGGGGTGGCTGTCTGCTCGTTGCGCCCCTTCGACATAACGCAGACCCTGTCGGCCATGGAGAGCGCCTCTTCCTGGTCGTGGGTGACAAACACGGTGGTGATCGACAGGCGCTGTTGCAGAGAGCGGATCTGGTCGCGAAGCTCCGACCGCACCTTGGCGTCGAGGGCGGAGAGAGGCTCGTCCAAGAGCAATACCCTGGGCTCGATGGCAAGCGCCCGAGCGAGGGCGATCCGCTGCTGCTGACCACCAGACATCTGGTGGGGGTACTTCGCTGCCTGATCGCCCAGACCGACGAGATCGAGCAGCTCGGCCGCCTTCTGCTTGCGCTGGTTGGAGCGCTGGCGGCGCATGCGAAGGCCATAGGCGACATTGTTGAGGGCATTCATGTTCGGGAAAAGCGAGTAGCTCTGGAACACCATGCCCATGTCGCGCCTTTGTGCACTGACGCTGCCGAGATCCTGGCCGTTGACAACTACCTGACCCCTGTCGAGGCGTTCAAAGCCCGCCAGCACGCGCAGGGCCGTCGTCTTGCCGCAACCCGACGGGCCCAAGAGGGCGACGAACTCCCCCGGCTCGATCGAGATGGAAAACCCGTCCAGGGCGCGCGTCTGGCCGAAGACTCGAACCAGGTTCACGAGGTCAACCCGCGCCCCTCCGGACCGGGCGTTGGGAGGCGAGGAGCTGGTCATAAGGGGTCCCTCTTGTGAGGCGGTCACAGTGTCCCCGTCCTTCTTCGCGTCCGTCGGGACTGGGAACGGTCCACCGAGACGATCACGGTCAGTAGCACCCACGTGCCGAGAAGCGAGAGCATCGACACGGCCGTAGCGATATGGGCGTCGAGCTGGGAGAACTGGTAGATCCACACCGGCAGCGTCGTCCACAGGTCCAGGCTCGCCATCGTGAACTCTCCCAGTACGAGGGCGATCGTGAGCACGGTCGCCGAGAGCATCGCTGCTCTCAGGTTGGGGAGGATCACGTGCCAGAGCGTGGCGATCCACCTGCCACCAAGTGAGCGGGAGGCCTCGACGAGGGTCTTCAGATCGATGGCCGAGAGGCCCGCGTCGAGCGAGCGGTAGACGAAGGGAAGGGCGAGGATGACATAGACGAGGCTCAGCAGGTACGGGGACGACCGCAGCCATAGAGGTGCGGAATGCAGCACGCCCAAGATGAGCACGATGGGCGGGATCACGATGGGCAGGATTGTGACGAACTCGAGCAGTCGCCGCATCTTCGGCAGCTTCAGGTGCACGTAGGTGGCGGTGGGCACCATCAGCACCATCGTCAGCACCGTTGTTACCGCCGCGAGGCGCAACGACAGATAGAACGCAGCTGTGAAACCCGTCTGGTGAGGGATGGCCGCGACGGCGTAGGTGGACCAGTGGCCGGCGTCGTCTTGGAACGAGAAGCGAAGCCCGGCGTAAAGGGGAAGCAGGAAGTAGGCCCCGGCGAGGACGAGGACCACGCCCCGCCAGGCGCGCAGGCGTGGCCTGCGTCGGCGCGACGGGTCCCCGTGGATGTGGGGAACTCCGCCTTGAACCTCCTCGACGGCTATCTCCGGGATCATCGCAGCCATCGCGAAGCCCTCCTTCGCACGAGGCCGTAGAGGATCATCGTTATGGAGAGCACGACGAGCATCCCGAAGCCGAGCGCGTAGCCAATGTTCTCCTGGCCGGAGATCACGTTGCCGTTGAGGACCTCTCCGATCTGGATCGGCACGAGGGTGACCGTGCCGGCGGTCAAGGTGTCGGCCGTCGCGTAAGCAGCAAAGCCGCTACCAAACAGCAGCAACATGCCCCCGAGGACCGAGGGGAGCAGGACGGGGACGCCAACAGTTCGCCAGTAGCTGAAGCTCGAGGCACCGAGATTCTCGGCCGCCTCCCTCCACGCGGGTCGCAAACCCCCTAGGGCTGGAGTGATTACGAGCACCATGAGAGGGATCTGGAAGTACATGTAGACAATGACCACGCCGAAAAAGGAGTACAGGTTGAATCCGTAGTGCCACGGGTTGAGCTTGATGACATTCAGCCAGGCTGTGAGGAACCCGGTCGAGCCCAGGGTGGCGATGAAGATGAAGGTCAAGTTGATGCCGCCGAAATTGGCGAGCACGCCGGAGGCCGTGGCAACGAGCCGCCGCAAAATACCACTACGCGAAGTCTGGATGGCGTAGGCGAGGAAGAGACCGAGAATCCCCGGCAGGACCGAGGTTATGGCAGCAAGGAGGATGCTGTTCTCGAACCCAAGGCGGTAGGTGCCCTGGGTGACCGTGCTCAAGTTGCTCAAGGTGAGCTTGCCCGCTTCGCTTCTGAAGGCGAGCTCGACGACGGCCGCGGTCGGTATCCCGAGGCCCAAGAAGGTGTAGATCACAAATGGCGCCATGGCCAGGGTGGGCCGGACGCCACGCAACAGGCCCTTGAGACGGGCTCGTTCCGGGAGGTCGGCGCCTCCGGCCACGGGAACCGTAATCCCCGAGCCGAAGGCCGCCGCCTCGTCGAATGTCACTTCAGATGCCAATTGGGCAACTCATGCGCCGGTGGCAACCTCAATTGGCCAGTACTTCGCGACAACGGCCTTGGCCGTGGTCAGCTGGGCCTGCGTCGGGAACTTGGTCACACCCGCGGGCGCGGGCGGTAGCGCAGCCAGCGCCTTGGCATTCGCCAAATGATGAGCCTGGAGGTAGGGCAGCTCGATCGGGCGTGCCTCACCCTCGAGCCACAGGTTCTGGCCGACGGTCGAGTACAGGTACTCTTCCCAAAGGCGGGCAGCCGCTGGGTTCGGCGCCTGCTTGTTGATCGCCTGGGCGTAGTAGGCCGCGTAGGCCGCGTCGGACGGGATGACGACCTTCCAGCGCTTCGACCATCCTGGCAGCGAGTTGACCTCGGAAGCCTGCAGGTAGTCCCACCACAGAACGATGTTGGTCGCACCGCTCTGGACGGTGGCGGGACCAGCAACCGTCGCCACGAAGTTGCCAGCCTGCGACAGCTTCTGGAAGTAGTCGACGCCGGGCTTGATGTTGTTGAAAGATCCACCGTTGGCGAGGGCCGCAGCGAAGACCGCGGCGAACGCCGCGCCCGCCTCGGTCGGGTTGTTGTTGATGCCGATCTTGTAGCCCTGGTTCAGCTCGAGCATCTGCTTGAACGACGTCGGGCAGTGCTTGACGGTCTTCGTGTCGCAGCCGATGGCGACATAGCCGCCGTAGTCTGCGTACCAGTCACCGTTGGAGGCCTTCTGAGACGTGGGGATGTTGGCCCACGTCTGCACCTCGTAGGGAGCGAGCCATCCCTTCTGGGCAGCCTCGATCCCGAAGCTCTGTCCCACGTCGAGCACGTCTGGGTCGTCCGAACGACCGGAGTCAGCTTGGATGGCGTTGAGCTCGTCCTGGCTGGAACCCTCCGGGTTCTCCGAGTTGATCTTGATGCCGAATTCCGACTGGAAGTCGTTGATGATCGTCCCGTAGTTCGCCCAGTTGGACGGCAGCGTGATCACGTTCAGCTTGCCTTCAGCCTTCGCGGCCGCAACCAGCGCCGTGTAAGACGTTGCTGAGCCAGCCGGGCCGAGCTTGGTAACTGTCGCCCAGTTGACGGTCGACGACTTTGCCGTCGCTGCCGAACCGGTCGCTGTCACGGCTACGAGACCGAGCACCGTCACTCCGGCGGCTAGCACCGCCTTGAGCTTCGTAAATGCCACTTCCCACCACCTCCGCGGGTTTTCGGAACCACCGAACTGGCAGCCCGGCGGCAACATAACTGGCGGAAGTAAATCCAAAATGGCCGACAGACCAAGTTAGGGCGACAAGTGGGGGTCCAAGAGTTAATTCGAAATGAACTGTTGTCCTCGTTGACGTCGATCAGCGTTCAGACAAGTAACGATGCCGTCGCGACTCAGCCACGTGGGAGGGCTGCACGGACCTAGATACAAGTCGTTGCAATCCGCGGCCGGGTAGGCAAGAGAGCCACCCTTTGACGACCGTCTTCAGCGCGCTCGGGTCTCGGCACATGCAGTGCGAGGCGTAACCGGCTCTGCCGTGCTGTCGCCGCGTCGCCGCGCTGCGAGTCACACACCCGTACGGTCGCCCTCCTCCGCGGTGGCAGCTCATGGGAGTTCCCACCTCAAGTGCCCCGCCCTGGCGCCTCGTAACGCGCCGCGTGCCTGACTTCGGCCCTGGGCGAGTGGTGCTCAGCGTCACGCTGGGCAGAGAGCGACGAAAGGGGCACCATTCATGTTGAATACACCTGAATGCGTCCGGTGATTCATCTTAAGTTAACTCTCTATTAACCTGAGGCGACTTCTCCGTGGACGATTGCCCTCGATCCTGAGGTCTTGATGTGGCCGGGCCGGGAGGCTGTTAAGGCAGAAACAGCCCTTCTAGCTGGGCAGATCACCCACAGCCGCGAGGGGCGACGATCCTTCCTGGGGGCAGAAAAGCCATCGGGTACCGCCCACCAGGTGATACAGCGGTTGGCGACGTTTTGGCGACATTTTGAGTATCTCTTGTGTACAGTTCGCATCGCAATCGTAATAACGAGAGGGGAAGACGGCATGGCTCAGCGGGATGAAGATGTTGTCCGATCTGATGGCGCGGCATACGACCGCCGGCGGTTCCTCCGACAAGCAGGACTCGGTGTTGCCGGCATAGCGGGCGGCATGCTGCTCGATGCTGGCGCCAGCTCCGCGAGTCCACTCGCATCGAGGCTCGCCGGTAGAGCGGACACGGGCCTGCCACCCGGCCTTGTGGCAGCTGCACAAAAGGAAGGGCAGATCAACCTGATCGCCCTCCCCGACAACTGGGCGAACTACGGCACCCAAAGCATGAAGAACACTGTGATCGGCGACTTCTATGCCAACTACAAGATCACCTGCAACTCGGTCGCGCCTGACGACAGCTCCGCACAAGAGCTGGCCGCAATCAAGGCCAACACGGGCACGAGCAAGGAACCCGACGTCGTTGACGTTTCGGCTGCCATTGCCGTGGAGGGTGCTGCAGGACACTACTTCGCGCCCTACAAGGTGCAGACCTGGGACGAAATACCGGCCAGCATGAAATCCGCTGACGGCTACTGGTACGGCGACTACTACGGCGTCATCTCCTTCGGGACCAACACCAAGGTCGTGAAGAACCCCCCAACGTCGTGGGCGGATCTGGAGAAACCCGAGTACAAGGGCCAAGTGGCCATCGACGGCAACCCCGGTAGCGCGGGCGACGCGTTTGCGGCCGTGTTCAGCGCCGCTCTCGCCATGGGCGGGTCCCTCGACAACATCATGCCGGGCCTCGAATACTTCAAGCACCTCAAGGAAATTGGCAACTTCAACGCCACTGACTGCTACCCGGCCAACATCGTCAGCGGGGAGACGCCCATCGCAATCGTTTGGGACTACCTGAACCTCGGTTACAGAAAGCAGTATCCCGGGATCAAGTACACGGTGAGCATCCCGACCTCTGGTCGCTACGGCGGTTACTACTGCCAGGCGATCAGCGCCTCGGCCCCGCATCCAAAGGCTGCCGAGCTCTGGGAGGAGTTCATCTACTCCGACGAGGGACAGCTTGCATATTTGGCCGGCTACGCCCACCCGGCTCGTTACACGGCTATGGCTGCGGCCGGGAAGATCCCTGCCTCGCTCGCCAAGCTCCTGCCACCAGCTAGCGAGTACGAAGGCGTTCGCTTCGCCACCGTCGAGCAGATCGCCAAGGCAAGCGCTCTTGTCGTGAAGAACTGGGACTCGATGGTCGGGGGCTCCTAGACACACTGACGCCCGCTTAGCCAGGAGGCGCTGATGGCGCTCGCGGGTACCGCGCAAGCGGGGACCCAGTCGAAACCCACCGTTGGGAACGCGACGCGCAAGCGTTCGCGTTCTCGACGGTGGGCGTACCTGGGGATGTTGCCATTTGCCGCTTACATCAGCATCTTCTTGCTTATACCGACCGGAGAGCTCCTCGTCGGCGCGCTCCGGACCGCGAGCGGGTCGTTCACCTTCTCGAACATCTCCGACATATTCCAGGCGCCCTACCCGGCGGCGTTCGAATTCTCCCTCGAGCTCTCAGCCCTCAGTGCGCTTATAGGCGGCGTCTTTGGGTTCCTCGTCGCCAATGCCATCCTGCATCACGGCATGCCACGCTGGCTCCGGCCGGCGTATGTCTCGTTCTCGGGCATGGCCGCCAACTTTGCCGGCGTTCCTCTTGCCTTCGCTTACGGCGCCACGCTTGGCTCGCTTGGTGTCCTCACCTCACTTCTTTCCCGCTTGGGGCTGCATATCTATCCCTCATTCAGCCTCCAGAGCTTGCTCGGCGTGTCGCTCGTGTACGCCTACTTCCAGTTCCCGCTCATGATCTTGCTGATGGTCCCAGTCATAGAGGGCCTGCGCACCGAGTGGCGTGAGGCAGCGTCGAACCTCGGTGCTAGTTCCTTCACGTTTTGGAGGTACGTCGGGCTACCGGTCATCACACCTTCGCTATTGGGACTCATGGTGCTGCTGTTCGGCAACGCCTTTTCTGCCTACGCGACCGCTGAGGCACTCGGGGTATCAAATCTCGTGACAATCGACATCGCCCAGCTCGTTGACGGCAACATGACACTCAATCCTCAAGACGCCTACGCGCTCGCATCGGGGATGATCGTGATCATCCTCGTGACGATCACGATTTACAGCGTCCTCCAGCGCCGGACAAGTCGATGGCTCAGGTAAACGCCCCCTCCTCGCGCTCGGCAGTGCACAGGATGCGCCGGCTGCGGAACCGGCTTCCCGTCTGGCACCTGTTCTTGGCCTTTCTCGGTGCCCTTTTCTTCCTCCTGCCCATCTACTCAGTCGTCAGGTTCAGCCTTCAGGGAACGGTCCCAGGCCAGAGCCCGTTCCACTGGTACCTGACAGTCTTCGACGACCCGGCCTTTCGGAGCTCGTTCTGGCTCTCGGTGCAGATTGCGCTCGAGACAGTCGCGGCGAGCCTCGTCCTTCTCGTGCCGACGGTGTTCTGGGTCCACCTGCGCCTGCCTGGCCTGCGGCCGATAATGGACCTCGTCTCGGTTGTCCCTTTCGTCGTCCCGCCAATAGTGCTCATCGTGGGCCTCGCACCATTCCTTAAGGCCTTCAGCACTTGGCTCTTCGTACGTCCTGAGGTTCTCTCGCTCATCTACGTGGTTTTCGCGCTCCCCTTCATGTACAGGGCACTTGACGCTGGCCTTCGGGCGATAGACCTGCGGACCCTCACGGAGGCGGCAGAAAGCCTGGGGGCCTCGCTGCCTAGGACCCTTTTCCGGGTGATCCTCCCAAATCTGCGGGCCGCGATCATCGGCGGGTCTCTACTCACCGTCGCCATAGCCATGGGAGAGTTCACCGTTGCAAGCCTCATGGGCTTCAGCACCTTCGCGGTGTACACCTACAACATCGGGACGAGCACTGCCTACGAAGGTGTCGCGCTCGACGTTCATCAGCCTCCTCCTTGTCTGGGGAGCGATGCTGGGGCTGTACCTCCTCGGCAGGGGTGGGAGCAGCACGTCGGCCGCAGTTATGGTCGGCGAGAGGAAGTCATCCTGATGTCAACTGTCGAACTTCGCGGCCTGCGCCGCACCTTTGGGGCCGTGGTCGCGCTCGACCACCTCGACCTAGATGTTCGATCCGGCGAGTTCGTGTCCCTGCTTGGTCCGAGCGGCTGCGGCAAGACGACGGCGCTGCGGATCATCGCCGGCTTCGACTGGCCGGACTCGGGCGAGGTGCTGATCGACGGCGAGGACGTGCTCGCGAAACCTGCCAACAAACGCAACATGGGCATGGTCTTTCAGGCATACAGCCTCTTCCCGAACCTCACAGCCCAGCAAAATGTGGAGTTCGGTCTTAGGGTGCGAAAGCAGAGCCGAGAAAAGCGAGTTCAGCGTGCCAGGGAGCTGCTCGAGCTGGTAGGCCTCGCTAGCGCCATGAACCGCTACCCGCGCCAGATGTCCGGCGGCCAACAACAACGAGTCGCTCTCGCGAGGTCGCTGGCTATTCAACCGAATGTCCTCCTGCTCGACGAGCCTCTCTCTGCCCTCGACGCCAAGGTAAGAGTTCAGCTTCGCGAGGAGGTCCGACGTATCCAGCTCGAGCTCGGGATCACGACCCTCTATGTGACACACGATCAGGAAGAGGCGCTTTCTATCTCTGATCGGGTGGCTGTGATGTCCCAGGGGCGCATCGAGCAGCTCGGGTCACCGGCACAGATCTACAGTGCTCCGAGAACGGCCTTTGTCGCGAACTTCGTCGGGACGATGAACAAGCTGGAAGGCGTGGTGGTGTCGCCCACCGACCGAACGGTACGTTGCGGACCGCTCCTCTTGAACGTGCCAGATCCCTCGTTCAACCATGCAGCGGGAGAAAAGGTGGAGCTTTTCTTGCGGCCCGAGGACATCACCCTCCAGGTGCCCACCAATGGGGCTGAGCCATCACCTGGAATGCTTGCTGGCCGTGTGACGAGCCTGACATTCCTAGGGCCGGTAACCAGGGTGGGCCTCGACACCAACCTCGGGCCGCTGCTGGCCGACGTCTCCAGCGCAGTGGCTCTTAGCCTCGCAGCGGACACGGCGGTCGATGTCAAACTGGACTCCGCCTCATTGCGTTCGATCGCCCCGAGCACCTGAGCTGACCTGCACGTGATGTAACGCCTTTGGGGTGGGATTAGTCCCTTCGACCGACACAATGGCTGCCCATCGCATTGCTAGCGTCCTCTCGTGCTCGCTGCCGGTCGCCTGAGCTCAAACGTCCCTGAACATGCAGTCTCCGCGCGGCCTTCGGGCAATCGCGCGTCGCTTCTCGCCCTCGAGTCGCTCGGTGTCGCCCTGTCTCCTGTCGTCGCCTTTTTCCTGCTGAGGCTGCGGGCCATGTCGCCTGTGGAGCTGCCCGACCCGAGCATGCACACGGTCTACATCGTGGACCCGAGCCAGATGTTCACCCGCTACGCGGCCGCTTTTGCCGCCACGGCCCGCATGCGCGAGGGGGCCCAGGCGGGCTTTTTGGTGCTGGCGAGGCTCTGCTACCTCGGCTTTGGGATCCTGCCGGGCTTTTTCCTCACCCGTTACCTGCTCTCTTTGTTCGCCCTCGTGCCCGCCTATTTGTTGTTGCGGCGCCTCTACGGCATCTCGGCGGGGTTCTTGGCGGTGGCGGTGTTGATGAGCTGCCCGGTCGTCATCACCGCCTGGGGGACTGACTACCCAGACAGTGCCGTTGTCTCCTATGTCGCCGGCGGGGTCGCCTGTTTGGCACTTAGCCTCGAGGCAAAGCACAAGAACGCCTATTTGGTGGCAGGTGGCATCTTTTTGACCTTGTCGGTGTGGTCGCACGGCATGGGCCTGGTGCTCACGGCCGCGGCAGTTTTGAGCTATGGCGTGATCGCACTGTTTCGGGCCCGGAGGCGCATCTTTTTGCACGGGGCGGTCCTTTTGACTACGGGGGGGCTTTGCACCTTGGGCCTCATGGTCGCCTCGCGCTATGTGCTCGGCCAGTTCAACTTCATCGCCCCTGCCATTGCCGGGGCAGAGTTCTTGAACCACCCCGACCAGATCCGCCAGTGGCACTCGGCCAACTGGCGCTGGGCCCCCCATGTCGCCTACCTGCTCGTGCCCCCCGCTGTCGTCGTCGCTTTTTTCCTGAGCTTTGCCCGCCGGCTACGAAATGTCCCGAGCGCCGTCTTGTACGTCGGGCTGTGTGCTGCTCTCCAGCTCGCCGCCTTCTCCTACTTGCAGTTCGGCTACCACGTGCAGGCCTTGGAGATGCACTTTTTCTCCTCCACCTTGTGGGGCGTGGTCTGCTTGGCCCTTTCCTTGCTGCTCGCTGAGATGGCGTCCAGGCTCACGCCGAGCCCCCTCGGGGGCCTCGTCGGCCTCGTCGTCGTATTGGGCGTCGCCCTTTTGTATGAGGCCGACCCGCATGTGCCCGAGTTCGGGTGGTGGCCGACCGGGGCCGTGCTCGCCGGCGTCGTCGTGCTCGGCGCCGGTGCCATGGCCGTCGTCAACCGTGCCGGGGACCGGCGCTCCAAGCACAGGACGGTGGTGATCTTCCTCCCCGCCATCGTCTGCCTCGTGGCGGTGACGGGGTCGCTCCTCGTGCTCACCGTTGCGCCAACCACCCCGATACCACCGCTCGTGAATCTGGCGGCCGAGCCCGACCCTTCTGCGGTCTACGCCGGAGCTCTGGGCGGAAGCGCCACAAACCTCGTCGACTGGTACCAGGTCAGCGCCGAGCTTCCCGGCTTCGTGGGCGATCCCACCTACAAAGGAGAACAGCTCCTAACCTGGCTGCCGGCCGGGCCGGTCGGGCTCCTGATCGAGCCGATCGGCATCTTCCACGCCGGGTTCAACATGCTTTCGGGCCTGCCCGTCCTTGATGCCTCAGCAGAGGCCAAGCTCGCACGCCGGCGCCCCGCCGAGCTGCTCTTGCTCTCGAGAACCGGCGAGGGATTCGCGAGCGCCTTGATCGAGCTCGGCCCCTACCGGCCGGTGCTCGCCAAGACGGCCGTGCTGACCAAGGGAACCGCCGTGCTCCACGTCTGGCTCGTCTTCTTGAGGCTGTTCTCCCGCGCTCCCCTCTGAGAGGCCAGCGGTCAGATGCGCTCCTCGGTCGCCGGGTCAGCCTGACCATCGAAAAAACGCGTCAGCACCTCGGCGAAAACTACCTCCTGCGGCGCGGCCCGCATGAACAAGGTCATCGAAGAGCGCAGCTTTTGAGCGTCGACCGTCCCGAATATCTCTTCAGCGCTCCGG
This sequence comes from uncultured Acidimicrobiaceae bacterium, assembly GCA_963725355.1. Classification (GTDB taxonomy): domain Bacteria; phylum Actinomycetota; class Acidimicrobiia; order Acidimicrobiales; family Bog-793; genus Fen-455. The sequence goes on along the minus strand of CAVRYE010000011.1, from coordinate 458,068 downwards.
CCCGCCACCTGTAAGAGGCTGGCCGCGCACTCCAACAGCCGCGGGCCTAAGACGACATGGCCCACGTAGGCACGGGCCTCCTCGACACAGGAGATGGCGAAGTGCCGCGAGGTGACACTTCGGCCGAGGCCGGCGATCTGGGGGAAGACGAACCACATCCAGTGCCCGCTCTTGTGGCCGTCCCGGATCTCGCCCAGGGCGAGCTCGTAGGTGCGGCCTTCGTCCTGGGCGGCGACGAAGCGCCCGAGGTCGTAAGGGTCCTCGTTGCTCACCTGGGCTACTCGGGCTTTATCACCTGTCCCCCGTCGACGGGGATGACCGCACCGGTGACGAAGGAGGAGACAGGACTGAGCAACAAGGCGATCCAGCGGGCGACCTCGTCGGCGACGCCGATGCGCCCAAGGGGGACCTGGGTCGCCAGCCAGCGGTAGGCCTCCTCCAAGTCGTCCGCCCATGTCTGGTGGATCGGGGTGTCGATGGGGCCTGGAGCGACGGCGTTGACGCGCACCCCGGTTCCGGCGAGCTCGCCCGCCAGCGACTGGGTGAGGTAGTTGAGGGCCGCCTTGCTCGTCCCATAGACGGACTGACCGGCAAGGCGAAGCGTGCCCGACGATGAGCTGACGTTGACGACAGAGCGCACGGGAGAGGACAAGAGGTAGGGAAGGGCGTCCCTAAGAAGGAAGAAGGGGGCGCGCACATTGACGGCCATGTGCTCGTCGAAGACCTCGAGCTGCCACTCTGACAGTGGTACATGGCGCACGACGGCAGCGTTGTTGACAAGCCCGTCGAGAGTGCCGAAATGCTCGGTCGCCTCGCTCACGATCCGACCCGGGCTCTCGGCGAGGCCGAGGTCGGCCGAGACACAAAGTGCCTGGCCGCCGGCCGCCGTCACCGCCTCAGCGGTCAATTGCAGAGGTTCGATCCTGCGCCCGACGAGCACGACCTTGGCGCCGGACGCCCCAAGGCGCAGCGCCGTTGCCGCCCCGATGCCGCTCCCGGCGCCTGTCACGACTATGACCGAGCCTGAAAGGCCTAGATCGGGAAACCCACCACCACTTGCAATTGTCGAGGGGTCCACGGAACCTCCATCCCTACTCGCCCGCACGGCGAAAGCCGCACGCGACAGTCCAGGGGCGCAGGGGATCACATGTCAAGCTGTACGAGCGCCCACGCACCAAACCCCGTGCCGGCAAAGTGTGCCGCTTGCCAAATGCGGTCCGTCCGACACCGATGCCGCCTTTAACTCGGCGGAATTCAGGTTCCGCGGAATACCGGCTGGCGCTTCTCGGCGAAGGCGTTGAGCCCCTCTAGGTAGTCGCTCGAGTCGTAAGCCTGGCGCCGCAGGCCCTGGATGCGCTCATAAACCTGGGCGGCGATGGGCTGGTAGTCGTTGAGGACGCGTAGCTGCTCTTTGATGACCGTGATGGCGAGAGGCGACTTGGCGGCCATCTTCGTCGCGAGTTTCAGGGTGAAGCTCTCGAGCTCGGCCGCCTCGACGAGGTGGTTGACGACGAGCCATTCCTTGGCCTTTTGAGCGTCGACTGGGACGGCGGTGAAGAACATCTCCTTTATGAGGTTGATGGGCAGCCGGCCGAGGAAGTGGAGAAGCCCGGTCGTGTTGTACGGCAGCCCCAGGTTCGCCGGAGTGATGGCGAAGCTCGCCGTCTCGTCGGCGACCACCAGATCGCAGCTGAGAACAAGGTCGAAGGCGCCACCCCAGACCGAGCCGTGCACCATGGCGACAACGGGTGCGGGAAAGATACGGACCGCACGGAGCATCTCCTCCAAGGGGTCGTTGTAGGCAAGCGGGTCGCGACGGCCCCGGGGAAGCTCGGTGATGTCTCGGCCGGACGACCATACGCTCATGCCCTCCGCGGCCCGGATGACGACAGCACGAATGTCATCGGCCTGCAGGTTCTCGAGGGCGGCGACGATGCCGTTTGCCAGCTTGGCGCTGATCGAGTTGCGCCGGCGTTGGTCGTTGAGGGTTATCACTCCGACCCTGCCAACGATCTCGGTGTGAAGCAGGCCCCCGGCCGTCGCCAGCTCCAAGGCAGCCGCCGAATCCTCCCGGTCCTTGCTGTCCGGCGAGCGGCTCGCCCCGGCAAGGGTCACATAGGTGCGAGCCAGAGCGTCGCTGCCCGGCCGACAAGATGGCGCTCAGAAGCTCAAGGGCCTCGATGCGCTGCTCCCCGGACAAGGTGTCAGCTACCTCACGCCAGAGCACCTCCTCGAGGACGTTGAACTCGCCCTGGACCTCACCTATGTCGAAGCCCGCCTTGAAGCGGTCGGCCGCAAGTTCGTGGGAAGAGGCGATGATCGGGTCGGCGTCACCCTCGCGGACGCAACGTACGACGAGCTCGAACAGGTGCTGCAGATGCTGGCGGCTCGACTCTGCGCTCGTGGGCTTGGCACGGGCATGGCGTTGGTCGAGCTCGGAGACCGCCTCGTCCACGATCCGGTCTTGCGCACTGGCAAGGACTTCTGACGTCTCCAAGACGAATACCTCCATCTGTCGGGCTGGAGTCTAGGGCTCACCGCCAGGCCGGGACCTGGCCCGGTCCCCGGCGCCGATGGGCGGCTCAGCTCGGCGAGCAGACGCGCACACCTTTGGCAGTGAGGATGTGGCCAACAGCGTTCTCCAGCCTGGCCCGGCTCAGCCGGCCCGCGTCCACGGCGGCCACGACGGCGGAGACGGTATCGGAGGTGATGGCCGGTACCTCCGACTCGTCAGCGGCAAAGAGCACCATGTCGGCCCCGGCCACGAGGGCCGCGACCGTGGCTGCTGGGACGCTGTATCCGATGGCACTGAGCGACACGGCCGAGAGCGAGTCGGTGATCACGAGACCCTGAAAGCCGAGCTGGTCCCGCAGGAGCCCGGTGATGACATTGGCTGAGATGCTCGCAGGCAACTTTGTGAGGCCAGGTACGGAGGCGTTGGCGATCATCACCGCGGGTACCCCAGCGCGAATCGCCTTCTCGAAAGGGACGAGCCCGACTTTCTGCAGCGTGCTCCACGGCGGCGTGGAGGCCGACATGACATCGGTGTTCCCACTCGCCCCTCCGAGGCCGGGGAAATGCTTGATGACAGGCACGACGCCGCCGGATTCGAGGCCCTCGGCAAAGGCGAGCCCGTCCTCGGAGGCGACGCTTACCTCTGGGCTGAACGAGCGTGTCCCGTCAGGATCGGTGTTGTTCGGCCCCTGCCCACCGTCGACGTCGAGCACAGGGGCGAGGTCCATCGTCACCCCCGCCTGCCTCATCCGCTCGGCGAGGTCCGTCGCCAGGTGGCCGATCTCGGTCGGGGTCATGGTGGCGCCCATCTCACGGGCCGAGGGGATCGACCCGACGAGGTTCGCCATGCGCTGCACGACTCCCCCCTCCTCGTCGCTCATGACAAAGGGGGCGATCCCTCCCGGAGCCAGCGAGTCGAGGCTCTGCAAAGATGTGCCGAGGTCGCTGGGGGCCGTGCTCCCGAACAGGATCACGCCGCCGGCACCCGCCGCCACCTCTGGGCCGACCGAGGCGACGTCAGTCTCGTCGACAGGCACGACGACTGTCTGCTCGGCGAGGCGTTGCAAGGTCCAGCTGGCGAGGTCCCCCGCACTCGGGCAGGTTGTGGTCGTGCTCGTGACCGGGCTACTTGTCGTCGTTGGAGGCAGAGTCGTCGTTGGAGGCAGGGCCGTCGTTGTAGGCGCGGCCGTCGTTGTGGGCACGGTCGTCGTAGTGGGCACGGTCGTCGCACCCGTGGACGTCGTGGCAGGACTCGAGGACGGGCTCGCGCAGCCGGCCAGAGCCACACCGGCCACCACCAGGACGGCGAGCGCCCGCCTCGCGGCGGAGGGCACGACGTGGCGCCTCGAAAGACCATGAGGCCAGCTGACCCGCGGGTCCCAACGCCGTCTCGGCACACGCCTATCCTCCCGCGAGGAGAGCCCGCACTGGGTGCTATCTGTCGAGGCTCGCCTCTGTGCCCACCGCATCGGCCGCCTCGCCCGGCCGCGCCGCATCAACCCAGGCGACGACGCTCCCTCGGACCGAGATCGCCACCAAGGAGCCTTCTGCCGGCAGGGCGGCCGCCTGCGAAGTGCGCACGATGAGCGTCTTCGGCCCGTCAAGATCAGCGAGCACCCGGACCACGGCGTCGTGGCCGTAGAACTCGGTGCTGATCACTCGGCCGCATGGCCGGTCGCCGCCGGGCTCGACGGAGAGAAGAATCTGCTCGGGACGGACAAGCACGAGCATGGCGGCCTCATTCAGCCCAAGCTCGGGGGGGCGCTCGAGGGCCAGCAGTCCCAACGCGGTCGCCACGGTGCGCCCCTGGGCGCGCCCGTTGAGGAAGTTCGTCTCACCGAGGCCGAGGGCGAGCTCGGGGGTCGATGGGCGGGCGTATAGCTCCTGAGGCGTGTCGCACTGGCCGACGCGGCCATCGCGAAGCACCGCAACTTGGTCGGCAAGCGAGAGAGCCTCGTCCTGGTCGTGGGTCACCAGCACGACGGTCGCCCCCGCCTTTTTGAGCACGCGGCGGACATCTTGGCGAAGTGCCACCCGCAAGCTCGCGTCCAAGGATGCGAAAGGCTCGTCCAAAAGCACGAGGGAGGGCTCTATGGCAAGTGCCCGGGCGAGGGCAACGCGTTGCTGCTGGCCGCCGGAGAGCTGGTGGGGATAGCGCTTTTCCAGCCCGCCCAGCCCGACCATGTCGAGCAGCTGGAGCACTTTCTTGCCGTGCCTCTCCCGGCGGGGCAGGCCGAAGCCGACGTTCTGCACGACCGACAGGTGGGGAAACAGACTCCCGTCTTGGGGCACGAACCCGATGCGACGACGGTCGGGGCCGATGAAGCGGCCATCTCCGTCGACCACTTCGGCACCGAGGCGGACCGAGCCGCCGTCGGCCCTTTCGAAGCCCGCGACCACCCGCAAGAGCGTCGTCTTCCCGCTTCCCGACGGGCCGAGAATCGACGTGAAAGATCCCGCCCCGACAGCGAGGTCGAGCCCCGAAAGAACGCGTTGGCCCCCATAGGACTTGTAGATCCCTGTGACCTCGAGATCGGTCATGTGGCCACCACGGACACCTGCGACACGCCCTTGCGGGGGAGCCGATCGAAAAAGCGTCCGAGCACGTAGCTCGGCACGGCCGCGATGGCGATGATGACGAGCGCGAAGGGGGCGGCCTGGCCGTAGGAGAGGTTCTGCTGATAGGCCCAGAACTGCGTCGCGAGCGTCGCTGTGTTGGTCGGGATCAGGATCAGCGTTGCGGTGAGCTCGGTGACAGTGGAGAGGAAAACCAGGCAGAAGGCGGCTCCGATCCCCGGGGCGACGAGGGGCAGCGTCACCCTCAACAGTGCCCGGAGCCGCCCCACCCCCAGTGAGCCGGCGACCTCCTCGAGGCCGACAGGAGCGAGCACGAGCGAGGCCCGCACGCACACGAGGGCGAGCGGGAAGGACATGATCGAGTAGGCGAGCACGAGCAAGGGTGCTGTCTGGTAGGCGAAGTCGTTGAGGTACTGGTTGGAGAAATACGAGAGCGCCAGGGCGACCACGAGCCCGGGCATGGCAAGAACGAGGAAGGTCGTTCGCTCGAGCATCAGGTGCAGCCTGCCGGGGTGCCGGGTCACCAGCAGTGCTACCGGGAGCGCCATGAGGGTGGCCACGAGCGCAGCCGAGAGCCCGTAGGCGAGCGTGTACAAAGCGGCTGAGCCGAGCGAGAGGCCGCCCAGGTCGTGGGCTCCGCCCGCGAAGATCCAGTAGATCGACGAGCCGACCGGTACACCGAGGGCACAGAGAACGAGGAGGCCGTAGGCGCACAGCACGAACGGGCGCGCCCGGCCGAGGCGCCTGCGGACAAGGCCGCGTTGGGCACCGGGACCGGTACGGCTCAGCCGTCCTGCCCCGCGCGCTGAGCTCTCGCCGACCAGGACGAGGAAACTCAAGACCACGAGAACAAGTGAGAGGGCGCACGCGGCCGGGACAGCGAAGCCGACGCTGTACTCGGTGAAGATCTCGGTGGAAAAGGTCTGAAAGCCGAGGATCTCGAAGGCGCCGTACTCGGCGAGGATGACAAGGGCGACGAGCAGGCATCCGCCGAGGATCGCCCGGCGGGCTTGGCCGAGGGTCACGCGGAAAAAGGTGGAGAGCGCGCTCGCCCCGAGGCTGCGGGCGATCTCCTCCTGGCCGGGGTCAGCTCCCCGCAGGCTCGCGGCCACGGGCAGGTAGACGAGCGGGTAGACGGCGAGGGTCATGACGAGCACTGCTCCCCTGAAGCCCTGTACCCAGGTCGACAGGGAGGACCAGGCGAAGCTCACGACGAAGTCGGGGATGGCGAAAGGGACGACGACGAGGACGGCGAAGATGTGCCGCCCGGGCAGGTCGGTCCGCTCGATGCCATAGGCGGCGAGGGTCCCGATGACCGCACATAACACGGTGACCACGACCGTGAGGCGGATCGTGTTCCACAACAAGCTGGCCGTCAAGGAGCGCCAGATGAGATGCCAGATCCCGAGAGCGCCCGCGCCGGCCGCGTCGGTGAGAAGAAAGGCAAGGGGAAGGGCGAGCACGGCGACCACGAGCAGGCTGGCGCCGAGGAGGACGAGCGGGCGCCGGCGGCCGACGCGGGCGCCGGGGGCGGGCCCGGTTTCGTCGGCCAGCTTGCCGGCGTCCACTCGTGCAGACAACAGCGTCATGGGGTCACCGGGCGTGGTCCCGACCGCCTACCAGGCGACACGTCCTCAAAGAAGCTGCGCCTCGTGCAAGAGGGCGACCGCCTGTGCTCCCGTGCCGAGCTCGGCGACGTCGATCGGGTTCGGCCTCAACTGGGAGAAGGGCGTCTCGGGCTGGGCGGTCTCGACGCCTGAGGCGATCGGGTACTCGAAGCTGATCGAGTGGGCGATGATCTCCTGGCCCGTCCGCGAGACGAGAAAGGCGAGGAACCTCTGCGCGGCCGCCTTGTGCCGCGACGATCTCAAGATCCCCGCGCCGGAGACATCGACGACGTAGCCGGGGTCGAGGGGGGCGAAGTAGGCGATCTTCGAGTGGATGTTGTCGGCGCCGATCTCGGCCCGCATCCGGTACCAGTAGTACTGGTTCACCAGGCCGAAGGCGACGATGCCCCGGTTGACGGCGGCAGAGATCGACTCGTTGTCGGGATAGATGTGGCTGCCTGCGTTTGACCTGATGCCCTCCAGCCAGGTCAAGGCAGCCTTTTGCCCATAGGTTCGCAACACCGAGGTGATGACCGGCTGGACGTCGGTCTCGTCGGCGGCAAAAGCGAGCTCGCCCCTGTAGCGGGGGTCGGCGAGCTCCATCACCTTTGTCGGCAGGGCGCTCTTTTTTATCAGGGCCGGGTTGTAGATGAGGACGCTGACACGCGCCGAGACCCCGACCCAGTCACCGACGGGCGAGTTGAACCGGCCCGGGGTGTGCGCAAGGGTCGAGGACGCAACCCGGGCGAGGAGACCCTTTTCCTGCAGGTATTCCAGCGCGGGCGAGTTCTCCGTGAAGATCACGTCGGCCGGCGAGTGCGAACCCTCGGCGAGGATCTGAGCGTCGAGGACGTCCTCGTCGTCGCTTCGCACGGCGACCTTGATGCCGGTCGCCTTCTCGAAACTCGCGACGAGGGTATCGGTCGTCTGCACGTGCTGACCGTTGTAGAGCGTGATTGTCACCTGCCCCGCCCCTTTCGGGGTCGCAGTGCTCGAGCAAGCGGCGAGGGACACTGAGGCCACGACGAGGGCGAGTGCCCAACGCCGGCTCACTGCCACAGGTGCCCCGGAGCGGGCGCGCCCGGGTACAGACGCCCTCCAGAGCATTGCATTGCGGACGCTCCTTGTGATCCAGGCCCCCCACTGCGTCAGGCTGACGGGCTGATGATACCGGCCGGGTGCGGCCGGCAGGTACAAAGAGCTGCAGGTGGACGCCTCAGGCGCTACGCCAGAGAACCTCGCCGCCCTCGTTCCCGGTGCCGGTCGGGGCCAGACCGAGGTGGCGGGCGACGGCGGCTGAGGCGTAATGGCTGGCGTGGATGTGGGCGCAGAGGTCCTCGACGCCGTGGGAGTCGAGCCAGCCCGCCACGGCGCGGGTCGCTTCGGTGGCGATTCCCTGGCGCTGCCACCTGGTACCGATGACCCACGAGAGCTCTGCCACGGGCCGGGCCGAGGGCCCGCACGAGATCGTCGCCTGCACAGTTCCGAGGGCGACGCCGTCACCCGCAACTCGCACAACCCAGTTGAGCCAGGTCTCACCAGGTTCTTCGGGTCCCGCCGCCAAGTACCGGTAGCGGTCTCGCAGCTCGTTGAGGCCGGGAGGACCCCCGCCTGTGAACTCGAAGAGGGCCTCGTCGTCGAGCACGGCCACCATCTCCTCGGCGTCGTCCACCGACAAGGGCTCGAGGACGAGCCGCTGGGAGATTGTTACTATCCGCTCGGCGGCGAGGGGCACGCTCGCGACCTGTCTTCGCTAGCTCGTGCAGTAGGCGTCGGCAGCCACGAGCGCCTCGTCCAGTATGGCTATGCCCTCTTTCGCCTCGGCCTCGCTCACGTTGCACGGAGGCACTGCGTGGATCCGGTTGAACTGCATGAAAGGAAGCAGCCCGCCCTTCTTGCACGCCGCCAGTAGGTCCGCCATGGCTGGGCTCGAGCCGCCGTAAGGAGCGATCGGCTCACGCGTCGCCTTGTCCTTTACGAGATCGAGGGCCCAAAACACCCCGAGGCCACGCGCCTCGCCGACACAGGGGTGCTTGGCAGCGAGCTCGCGCAGGCCAGGCCCGAGCACGTTCTCGCCGATGAAGGCGGCGTTCTCGACGATCCTCTCCTCTTTCATGGCATTTATCGTCGCGACAGCCGCCGCGCAGGCAAGCGGGTGTCCGGAATAGGTGTGGCCACCGGCATAGACGCGCTCGTCGAAGCTCGCCGCGATCTCGTCGGAGATGATGACGCCCCCGAGGGGCACGTAGCCGGAGTTGACACCTTTGGCAAAGGTGATCAGGTCCGGCACGACGCCGTAGTTCTCAAAGGCGAACCACTTCCCCGTGCGGCCGAATCCAGCCATGACCTCGTCGGTGATGAACACGATCCCATGCCGGTGACAGATGTCGCGCACGCCAGCTAGGTAGCCCGGCGGCGGCGGCATGATGCCGGCTGTCCCAGGGACCGTCTCGATGACGACGGCTGCGATCGTCGAGGGGCCCTCGAAGCCCACCACCTGTTCGAGGTGCTCAAGGGCGCGGGCCGACTCTTCTTCCTCGCTCGAAGAATGGAAGGGCGAGCGGTAAAGGAACGGGCCGAAGAAGTGCCCGGTCCCTGTGCTGCCGTAGTCGTTCGGCCAGCGCCTCGGCTCGCCGGTCAGGTTGGTGGCCGTCGTCGTGCTGCCGTGGTAGGAGCGGTAGGTGGACAGGAGCTTGATCCGGCCGGTGTGCAACCTCGCGAGGCGGGTGGCGTGCTCGACGGCCTCCGATCCGTCACAGGTGAAAAGGACCTGGTTCATTGCCTCGGGAGCAAGCTCGCAGATGAGTCGCGCCGCCTCGTTGCGCGTGGCGTTGGCGTGCAGTGGGCTCACCGTGCAGAGCAGATCAGCCTGCGCCTTTATCGCAGCTACGACCTTGGGGTGCTGGTGGCCGATGTTGGTGTTGACGAGCTGGGAGGAGAAGTCCAAGTAGTCCTTGCCGGCGGCGTCGAAGACGTGAGAACCCTGCGCCCGCACGATGAGCATCGGCTTGATGGCCGATTGAGCCGACCAGGAGTAGAACACATGCGAGTCGTCGGCTTGGTTCACAGGCGCGCTCTCCGCGTGAGAACGGGTCTGGGTCTGGGTCATTGTGCTCCTCAATTTCTCTCGAACAAGCTCTCAAGCACGCGACACGCGCCCTTAGACCCCCAGACTACGCCCGAGCGATTTCGCCCTGTGGGTGCCTCACGACAAGCGTCCGCGACCGCGGGTCTCGGGCTCGCCCCTAAAAAGGACAGCCCGCTCTTCGCCTCTCCTAGCGGTGCTTGGCCTTTTTTATCGAGACCCGGGAAACTGCACCGATCGCCGGCGCCACGGTCAGCCACAAACCGATTGTGACCACCATCGCGCTCAGGTAGCCGAGCGGGTGCACGCCCAGGTCCTTGCTCGCGATCCCAACGAACACCATCAGCACCCATGCGCTCACGAAGAACAACGGCCCAGCTGAGACCACCTTAAAAAAATCGCCCACAGGACACCTCCTCGGCGGCACCATACCGCCGCAAAGAGGCTCCGAGCCCGGCTAGACGAAGCTCTTATAAGCCCCGGTGTGTTCCGGCGAGCGGCGATCTCAAAGGTGCTCGAGCACCACTGCGGCGATGCCAGGGGCGTCGAGGCCGAGACTGCTCAAGATGCCGGCGGCGTCGCCGTGGGGAAGGTAAGCCGTCGGGACACCGCAACTGACCACCTCCGGGGCCTGGCCACGCGCCGAACGCCTGCCGAGTGCCGACTCGATCCGCCCGCCCACACCCCCATCTGCGATCCCGTCCTCGGCCGAGACAACCAGGTCATGAGAAAGGGCGTCGTCGATCATCGTCTCGTCGAGAGGAGCTGCGAGACGGGCGTCCCAGACCGTGGCGTCGACCCCGTGCGCCGAGAGCAGGCGCGCTGCCTGCTCGCATGCGGCGACGAGCTTGCCGAGACCGATGATGCAGACACCCGACCCCGCCCGGAGCCTGCGCGCCCTGAGTCCGCTGCCTATCTCGCCCGACGAGTGGGCTTCACTCTTCGGCCAGCGGATGGCGACCGGTCCCGTCGTTATCGACATGGCCTCGTGCAACATGTTGCCCACCTCCTCATACGACGAGGGGGCGAAAACAGTCATCCCGGGCACCTTGGTGAGCAGCATCATGTCGAGCACGCCATGGTGGCTCGGACCGTCGTCACCGGTTATCCCGGCGCGGTCGAGACAAAAGACCACCGGCAGGCGATGGAGCCCGACGTCGTAGTAGACCTGGTCCCAGGCCCGGTTGAGGAACGTGGAGTAGACGGCCACCACAGGGCGGAGGCCGCCCATGGCCATGCCTGCTGCCGCGTTGACGGCGTGCTGCTCGGCGATGCCGACGTCGAAGAAGCGCTCCGGATACCGGTCACGAAAGGCTGTCAGCCCAGTCGGTCCGGCCATGGCGGCGGTGATGGCGACGAGCTCGGGGTGCGAGGCCGCCTCGCTGAGCAAGGCGGCGGTGAACGCCTCGGTGTAGCTGAGGCGGCCGGCACCGCCGACGACGGCGATGCCGGTCTCCGGGTCGAAGGGGCCGACATCGTGCAGGCACTTGTCCTCGTCGAGCTCCGCCGGGGCGTAGCCGCGGCCCTTGCGCGTGTGCACGTGCAGGACCACCGGGCCTCGCCGTCCTCCGACAGCCCGGAGCGCCTCCTCGAGCGATTCAACGTCGTGGCCGTCGACCGGGCCCATGTATTCGAGGCCGAGAGCCTCGAAGAACTTGCGCGCCGGGGCGCCTGCGGTTGCGGGGAAGCTCCCGGCCGAGGAGATCCGCGACACGGTCGGGGCGTAGGAACGCCCGTTGTCATTGAGGACGACGATGACGTTGGCACCCGAGATGCCGATGTTGTTGAGTGCCTCAAAGGCGACGCCGCCGGTGAGCGATCCGTCTCCGACGACGGCGACGACACGACGGTCGTCACGGCGTATCTGGCGCGCCTTGGCGAGCCCATAGGCATAAGAGAGCGCCGTCGAGGCATGGCTGTTCTCGACGAGGTCATGCTCGGACTCGGCCCGGTTCGGGTAGCCCGACAACCCGCCCCGCTGGCGCAGGCGCGAGAAGGCGTGCTCACGACCGGTGACGACCTTGTGCACATAGGCCTGGTGCCCGGTGTCCCAGACGATGGCGTCCTCGGGTGAGCAGAAGACGCGGTGGAGGGCAATGGTGAGCTCGACCACGCCGAGGTTGGAGCCGAGATGGCCACCGGTCACTGAAACGCTCGTGACGAGGAAGCGACGGATCTCCGCCGCGAGCACGGCCAGCTCGCGATAGCTCATCTCGCGGAGCCGTTCAGGCGAGACCGCCCTCGAGAGGACGGACTGGGTTGGGACCTCGATGACGGCCATATCGCTCAGTGCGTGTTGACCAGGGCGCGCAGCGACTGGCGCAACGAACCGAGACTGGCGATGACCGCCGAGGGCTCATATCCGCAGTGCGCCATGCAGTTCTCACATCGCGGGTCGCGGCCGCGGCCGTAGGCGGTCCAGTCGGTCGACTCGACGAGCTCGTGGTAGCTCTTGGCATAGCCGTCCCCCATGAGGTAGCAGGGCCGTTGCCAGCCGAAGACCGAGTAGCTCGGGATGCCCCAGGCCGTGCACTGGAAGTCGACCTTGCCCTCCAAGAAGTCGAGGAACATGGGCGAGTGGTTGAGGCGCCAGCGGCGGCGGTGCTTTTCTGAGAAGGCCTCCTTGAACAGCTGGCGGGTTTGCTCGACTCCGAGGAAGTGCTCCTGGTCGGGCGCCTTCTCGTAGGCGTAGGCGGGCGAGATCATCATGGCGTCGACCTTGAGGTCGTCGTTCAAGAAGTTGAGGACGTCGCGCACCGTCTTCGGCGAGTCGGTGTTGAAAAACGTCGAGTTGGTGGTCACGCGAAATCCCCGTGACTTGGCCTCGCGGATAGCTGCGACCGCCTCGTCGAAGACGCCCGGTCTGTTGACAGCCGCGTCATGGCGCTCCCTGGTGCCGTCCATGTGGACCACCCAGGAGAAGTAGTGAGACGGGGTGAACTTGTCGAGGCGCCGGCGCAGGAGAACGGCGTTGGTGCACAGATAGACGTAGATCTTCCGCGAGACGAGCTCTTTGACCATGCGCTCAATGTCGGGATGCAAGAGCGGCTCGCCGCCGGCTATCGAGACCATCGGCGTGCCCGACTCTGCCACCGCTCCAAGGACGTCGTCGACAGAGAGCCTCTGGCGAAGCACCTCGGTCGGGTGCTGGATCTTGCCGCAGCCGGGACAGGCCAAGTTGCATGCAAAAAGCGGCTCGATCTCAACGATGAAGGGGTAGTACTTGGTCTTCTTCAAGCGGTGCCGCATGAGATGGGCACCGATACGGACGTTCTGACGGAGTGGGATTGGCATCAACGCACCTGTGTCGGTAGGGCAAAACGGACGGTTTCTTCTGCTGTCCTCTCCTCGCTCAGGCGAACCGGGCCGAGAGAGCGGACTGTGTCGATCACTTCTTGGACCAAGGAGTCAGGAGCCGAGGCCCCGGCTGTGAGTCCGATGCTCCGCACGCCCGCGAGCCAGCCAAGCTCGAGCTGGGAGGCGTCCTCTATGAGCTCGGCCCGGCATCCTTCCCGTTCGGCCACCTCGACAAGACGGGCCGTGTTGGAGGAATTGGCCGACCCCACCACGAGCATGAGGTCGCAGCGATGCGCGATCCGACGGACGGCGTCCTGGCGGTTCTGGGTGGCATAACAGATGTCATCGGCGGGCGGGGCGGTGATGTCGGGGAAGCGGCGGCGCAAGGCGGAGACGATCCCGGCCGTCTCGTCGGTGGCAAGCGTCGTCTGGGTCAGGTAGACCACCGGTCGCTTCGAGCCGGCGTCGAGTTCGAGCCGGGCGACGTCCTCGGTCCCCTCGACGACGTGAAAGCGGTCCGGGGCCTCACCGAGGGTACCGATCACCTCTTCGTGCTCGGGATGGCCGATCAAGATGAGGTCGTATCCATGGGCCGCGTAGCGGCGCGCCTCGGTGTGCACCTTGGCCACAAGGGGGCAGGTGGCATCGATCACCTTCAGGTCACCTCTGTCGGCTGCCTGCCGGCGCACGGCCGGAGAGACGCCGTGGGCGGCGAGCACGACGACGGCACCGGCCGGCACTTCGTCGAGCTCCTCGACGAACACGGCCCCCTTTGACTCGAGGTCGCGCACGACGTGCAGGTTGTGGACGATCTGGCGGCGGACGTAGACCGGCGACCCGTTGCGCTCGAGAGCGCGCTCGACGATCTCGATGGCCCTGTCCACCCCGGCGCAGAACGAGCGGGGGGAGGCGAGAACGACTTCGTGCTCACCGAGGGCGCGAGCCCAGCGCTCGAGCGGGCGGCGCACGGCGAGCAGGGAGCCGAGGGCTCGGACACCTCCTCGAACCGGACCCCGCTCTGCGGTGTCGGATATCGAGCGGATCACGGCGAGAGGGTTCTTCGGCAGGCTCGCCATCAGCCAGGCCGACTCCATGTCCACAGCGACCGCACCAGAGGCCGCCAGCGCCCGGCGCTCGCAGCCACCCACGTAGCGGGGAGAAGAGATGAGCGGCCCGGTGAGGACGCCGAGACCGGCACGGCGGAACTCGGCTGCGAGCGGCTCCGTGCCGGCCAGGCGACGTGCCTGTGGCGACTCGGTGCAGCGCAGCTCGCTGGCGATGACGAGGTCACCCGTGCGCAGCTCGGGAGCGAGCGCTCCCGCCACCCCGACAAGGGCGACGGCTGTCTGTTCGTCGAGCCTGGCGGCGAGCTCGGCGCCGGCGCGCCGGGCACGCTCGGCGCCCGCGCCGATGACGACGTCGGCGCCCCCGACGGCGAAGGCTTCGACCCGAAGCGCGGTAAGGACCTTTAGATCAGCCGTCGGCGTCACCGTTCACGTAACGGCCGAGAGCCGTGACCGGGAATACGAGCCGGTACAGGTGATAGTTGATGTAGAAGTCGCCCGGGAAGCCGGTCCCGGTGTAGTAGGGCTCGTCCCACGAGCCGGCCTCGTCCTGAGTGGCGGCGAGGAAGGCGATCCCGCCTCTCGTTGTTTCGGACCGCTCCTCGGCTGCGAGCAGGGCAAGAAGGGCCCAGGCCGTCTGCGAAGCCGTCGATACACCCCGTCCTGCCAAGGTGGGGTCGCGGTAAGAGCGCAGGTCCTCTCCCCACCCGCCGTCCTCGTTCTGGTGCTCTTCGAGCCAGGTGACGGCGCGCCGTATAGCGGGGTGGTGCACAGGCAAGCCCGCCGCGACGAGTGCCGGGAGCACCGCCCCGGTGCCGTATACGTAGTTGGCCCCCCAGCGCCCGAACCACGAGCCGTCCTCCTCTTGGGCAGAGAGCAGCCAGTCCACGCCCCGATTGACCGCATGCCTCGACCGCCCCAGCTTGGCCAGCATCTCCACGACATGGGCGGTGACGTCCGCGCTCGGGGGGTCGATGAGCTCCCCGAAGTCGCAGAAGGGCAGCTCCCGACACAGTGTCTGGGTGTTGTCGACGTCGAAGGCGCCCCATCCCCCGTCACGGCACTGCATGCCCTCGATCCAGGCGAGCCCCCGCTCGACGGCGGCGGTCGCGTCCTCATCGGTTCGGTTGAGCGCGAGCACGACTTCGGCCGTGTCGTCGATGTCGGGGTAGTTGTCGTTGGCGAATTCGAAGGCCCAGCCGCCAGGGGGCAACGTCGGCCGGCGGACGGACCAGTCGCCAGGGACGGCGATCTCCTCGGCGAGCAGGTAGCGCGCCGCCGAGATGAGCACCGGGTCACTCGGAGCGAGACCGGCGTCGGCGAGGGCGGTGACGGCCAGGGCCGTGTCCCAGACCGGGGACTGGCAAGCTTCGAGGCGCCTCCCCCGCTCGTCGTCGATCGTGAATCCGTCAAGACCCGAAAGGCCCGCTCGCATGGAGGGGTGGTCAAGGGCGTAGCCCTGCAACCACAGGGCCATCAGTGAGTACACCCAGGGCGGCTGGATGCCACCCCAGGACCCGTCGGCCTCCTGGCGCTGCAGGATCCAACGCTCGGCGCGACGCAGGGCCGCCCGGCGCACCAACTTGATCGGCCGGCGCTCGTAGAGCTTCAAGGCGCGGTCGAGGGCCTGGAAGCGGCCTGCCCAGGTGCGCAGAGATTCGGCCGCGGGAGCGGGCACGCCGGTCCTGAGCTCGTCGATGTCGAAGGCCATCTGGTGGACGGGCCGGTGGGTGCTGACGACGGTAAGCGCCACGACGGTCTGGCGCGCCCAGCAGCCGAAGTCGTAGATGTTGAGAGGGACGAAGCTCGGCAGGTACATGATCTCCGGCGGGAGGACGGGCAGCTCATCCCACGACCAGAGCCCGAACAAGGCCAGCCAGATCCTTGTGAAAACCCGGGTCCGCTCGATGCCGCCGGCCTGCCTTATGAAAGCGGCGGTCCGGCTCATGTGATCTGCCTCGGCCGGGTCGCCGGCGAGGCGAAGTGCCACATAGGCCTCGACGGTCGTGGAGAGCTCCGGCGGCCCCTCGAAAAAGTTCGCCCATGTACCGTCGTCGCGCTGGCACGAGCGGATCCAGCGCGCTGCCGCAGCGGTTTGCTCCTCGGTGCGGATCCCGAGGAACTCGCGCAGCAGCAGGTCCTCGGCGTCCATGGAGACGTTTGTCTCCAGCTCGCCCTTCCACCAGCCGCGCGGGTCCTGCAGGCCGACGAGCGCCTCGACGGCTCGCTTCAGGCAGTTGCGGGCATCGTCCTCGAGGTTCTCCTGGCCGGTCTCGCCTAGCCGAGCACTTGTGTCGGCGGGGCCGGGGTCACGCAGGGCGCTCATCGGTCCCGTGCCGTCACGTAGCGGGCAATGGCAGCCAGCTCCGCCCTGGGCCCGAGCTCGAGGGGAACGCGTTCCAATGAGGCGAGGGCAGCAGCAAGCTGGGACTCCCCGATTGCCATGGTCTCTTCCCGGGCGCCGCACTGCTCGAGCAGGGACGTGGCCCTGTCGATCTCCGCCTCGCCCATCTCGCCCTCCAAGAGCCGCTCCAAGCTAGTGGCAGCCTCGCCACCGCGGGCAAGCGCGAGGGCAACTGGGAGCGTCTTTTTGTGCTGGCGCAGGTCGTTGCCGACCGCCTTGCCCGTCACAGCCGGCTCACCCCAGACGCCGAGCACATCGTCGATTGCCTGGAAGGCGATGCCGAGGTGGCGGCCGAACTCGGCCAGTGCCTCAACGCTCGAGGCCGGGGCCGCGGCGAGTATCGCCCCCATCGCCGCCGCGCACGAGAGCAGTGCACCGGTCTTTCCTGCCCCCATCTGCAGGCACTCCTCCACCGAGAGCGAGACGAGCAACTCGGAGGCCATGTCCTCGGCCTGCCCGGCGATCATCGCCTGGGTGGCCTCGGCGAGCCGTCCGGCGGCGCGCACCCGTTCGGGCGTCGGGTCCTCAAGGAGGATCTGGAAGGCAAGCGTGGCGAGGGCGTCGCCGGCGATGATGGCGTGGCCGACGCCGTGTGCCGCCCAGACCGTGGGACGGTGCCGCCGCTCGAGATCCCCGTCGATGATGTCGTCGTGTACGAGGGAGAAGTTGTGCACGAGCTCGATGGCGACGCCGCCCACAACCCCGGCACCGTCCTCGGCCCCGCATGCGGCCGCCGAGGTCAGCACGAGCCCGGCACGTACGAACTTGCCGCCGCCGGCGAGGTGCTCTGAGACCGCTGGCACCAGCTGCGGGCAGAGTCGCATAACAGCGGCCTCCAGCGCCGGGGTCACGCGCCCCTTGGCCCGCGTGAGGGCCTCGTCGGCCACCTGGGTGCTCTCGCGCCGCGCCGGAGTGGAGACCACAGTCACGTGCCTGCTCCTTCCAGTTCTCTCGGGCCCTCGTGACGGGCGCCGGAAACCAGCGCCAACGCCTCCTGGGCCGCTTGCTGGCCGGCGCGTACCGCGCCTTCCATCGTCGCTGGCCAACCCGTGTCGCACCAGGCTCCGGCCAGGAACATCCCCGGCACCTTCGTCGCCGTGGCGGGCCGCAGGGCGCGGCTCCCCACACCGGCGCGGAAGGTAGCCGCCCGCTCCCTTGTCACAAGGGCATCGATCAGCCGGGCCTCGCGTGCCGGCGGGAAGATCTCGCCCAGCGCCTCGAAAAAGGTGCTCACGAGCTCACTCGATCCACGGCCGATGTAGCCGCCCGCCGTCGAGAGGGAAAGCGCGAGGCATTGACCCGAGCGTGCCCCACTCGAAACGGTACGGTCGAAGACGAACTGCAGCGGGGAGTCGACACAGGCAGCAAGGTCGAGATCGGTGATCTTGCGGTCGAGGACTAGGTGGATATTGACGATCGGGGACAGGCCGAGTCGCTCGATGTCACCTGCGCTCTCAAAGGCCCCGAGCGCAGCGGCCTGGCGGAGCGGGGTCGCCACGACAACGGCGTCGACGACCTCAGTCCGCTCGCCGGCACGAATGACAAAGGTGCCTGCGGGTAGGCGGCTTACACCTCGCACCGGCTCTCCCAGCACTACCTCTGCGCCGCAGGCCTCGAGCGCGCGGGCGGGCATGGCCCCGTGGATCTCGGCCAGGGGGACCACCGACCAGCCGATGTCACCGGCGTCGTGGCTGTCCAGCAGGCCTGTGCGAAAGACCTTGGTGGCAACGGCGAGAGAGGCCTCGGCAGCCGGGACGTTGATCGTTGCCGAGACGATCAGGTTCCAGAGGTGGTCTATCGCCTGCTCGCTCTGGCCGTGCTCGCTGAGCCAAGGACCAAAAGCTATTTCGTCGAGGGCGGGATCGTCCGGGTCGAGCCGGCTGAGCGCCAGAACGGGTGACAACAGGCGCAATCTTTCCCGCAACGAAAGATGGCTGTAACGGCCGAGGGCGCCGCCAAGGTGCAACGGGGCGGGCAGCGCCGTGCGCTTGATCGAGGACCGCCGGCCCCCTGGCGCCAGCACTGGTACCTCGAGACGCGGCTGTAGGAACACCTCGTCAACTGCGCCGATCCGCTCGACGAAACCTCTGTAGGCGGTGCAACAACGCATGAAGAGGTGCTGGCCGTTGTCGAACGAGAGCCCGTTGCGCCTGATCGAGGAGGTGAGACCCCCGAGCACACTCCGGCGCTCGAAGAGAACGACCTCAGCCCCGCCGTCGGCGGCACAGAGCGCGGCCGCCGTCCCGGCCAGTCCACCGCCGACTACGCCGATGCGGGCCGGGCTCACGGCTTGGCACCCGCCAGACTGCGGACTGCGACCGCGACCTTCTCGAAGGCCGGCAAGGAGACCCGGCCTCTCGTGACAGCCATCGGGTCGCGCTCTATGCGTACGAGCAGTCGTCGGTAGATGCCGGCCATGGCGGCGACGCAGGCCCGGCCGCGGCTGTCGAGAAGCCCGAGCAGCTGCAGGCCCTCGGCGAACCACTCGTCGGCCCTGCGGCACTCGAGGGCGACGAGCCTTGCGATCTCGGCTGGTGGCCCTGAAAGCCCCGGATCGCACCCGACCGAGAGAGCGTCTGAGGCCGGCAGATAGACACGCCCGATGGAGCGGTCCTCAACTATGTCGCGCAGGATGTTGGTGAGCTGCAGCGCGACTCCGAGCGAATCGGCGAGCGGCACCGCATCTTCGAGTTGGCGAGGGCCGAAAAAGGCGAGCGAGAGTCGCCCGACCGAGCCTGCCACCCTGCGGCAGTAGCCGACGAGATCGTCGATCGTCTCGTACGAAGTGCCGGTCACGTCCATCTCGCAGCCGTCGATGATCTCCCCGAAGCACGACATAGAAAGGCCATACCGTTCGGCGGCGTCGGCCACTGCCACGAGCACCGGGTCGTTGGTCGAAGGATCGATGGGATCGATCTCCTTGCGGACCGTTTGCAGGCCGGCGAGCTTCAGCTCAGGCGCGCCTGGCCCGTCACCGATGTCGTCGATGCGCCGGGCCAGGGCGTAAACAGCAGACAGGGCGCGGCGCTCGGGCCGCCTCAAGAGCCTGATGCCGTAGGCGAAGTTCTTTGCCTCCTGCCGGGTGACGGTCTCGCAGAAGTCGTAGGCGAGCTCGGTGTTCAAGACCTGTTCCTCGCGCGGCTCGTGGCCGACAGGTCCGCCAGAGCCCGGGCGAAAAAACGCGCTTTGCCTGGGCGGCATCTCGTCGAGAGCACGTCGTTGCCGGCCCGTTCGATCGAGTCGAGGGCCGTCATACCTCCGGCGGCGAAACCGACGACGGCCACCCTTGATCGCCACGGGAGCGTCCTTGCGAGCGATACGCCCGCGCCGAGCAGGCCACGGGCACGGGAGATCTCGATCGCCACCAGCTCGCGCAACGGCGCCGAAGCGGTCACCGCTAATAGGTCGGACTCGGGGCAGCCGACGCGCCTCATGTCCTCGGCCGGCATGTAGACACGACCCCGCGCCGCGTCCTCCCCCAGGTCCTGCAGGTGTTCGACGAGCTGCAAGCCGATGCAGACCTTGTCGGAGAGCGTGACACGCTCCGGGCTCGATAGCTCGAACACCGCCAGCACGAGGCGGCCTACCGGCGCCGCGGAGAGCATGCAGTACTCCACGAGGTCGCCGAAGCTCTCGTAGCGCGTTACGCGCTGGTCCATGCGGTTGGCCTCGATCAGCTGGCGGAACGGTTCCAGGCTCAGCTGATACTGCGCGATCACCGGGCTCAGCTGGCGGCAGACCGGATGGAGTGCCTTTCCGGCCGCGGCCCGCTCGAGGTCTTTGTCGAGCCAGTCCAACAGCTCGAGGCGGTCCCCTGCTGCCTCGTCGCCGAGGTCGTCGGTCAAGCGGGCAAATCCGTAGATGGCCATGAGGGCCTTGCGCGACGCCTGGGGCAGGAGGCGTGAGGCGACCGGGAAGTTCTCCCTGCCGGCCTTGGCGGCAAGGACGTCAGGCGCGTCGAAGTCACCTCCCAAGGGGAGGCCAGATACCGTCGTCGCGAGCCGCTCGGGCACGTCGAGGCTGCCTCCGGGGGATTGGCCTGATCCGATAGACACCATCGGTCTACTCCTTCGCGTAGCGCCGATGACTACTAGTCCACCTTTGTTATACGTGCGGGGGCTCCCCCGTCAAGAGATGCCGCCCTCCCCGGCGGGGAGAAACCGGCCCGCAAGCGGTCCTAGTGCGAGACCGAGTCCTACGCGAACCACCGCCTCACCTGCGGGTTCGAAAGAACCGCCCCGGCGGTAACGGCCCGGCTCGGCGGGGGAGAAATTAGGAGGAAGACGTTTGCGACGAGCCGGCCGACTCAAGAGTCGGGCGAAGCAGGCCGACCATGGCCGCGTCCACGACCCGGCGTGCCGCGGGCCGGGCGGCCTTGCCCCGGGTCCGCAGCCTGGGAACGACACGGCTCGCCAGCCCCGCCGTGATGACGCCGACGACACCGACGAGGTTGGGTTGGTGGCGCAATTCGCCTGTCGCCACCTCCAACAGCAGCGGCGCCATAGGGCCGAGGAGCAGCTTCAGCTTCTCGATCGCCTGGTGCTCGCTCATTGGAGCCGGGAGTTCGTCGAGCTTCTCACCGACTGCTTCGACCGTGGACCGGGCCGCGGCGAGGAAGATGGCTTCCTTCGAGTCGAAGTACCGGTAGAAGGTGCCCTTGGCCACATCCGCGGCAGCGCAGATGTCAGCCACGTTCACCCCCGCGTAACCGTGCTGGGCAAAGGCCTCGCGGGCGGCGGCGACGAGCCGGGCTGAGACCGCCGCCGGGCCGGAGCGCTCGAGGTAGGCGGCGATGACCTCGTCCCAGGTCTCCTGGGAAAAGTCGCCCTCACGGTCGAAGGCAAGCAGCTCGGGCAGCATCTCGCGGATCGCCTCGAGGGGGAGGTTCCTCTGCTCGCGCAACAGGCGGATGACGTTGAGGGCCTCCACGTGGCCTTCGTCGTACAAAAAGCGGTTGGAGGCCAGCTCTGTGACCTCGGGGAGGAGGCCGAGATGACGGTAGTGGTGGATCGTCGGAACAGGAGTCCCGGTCCTCTCGGCCAGAACCGAGATGGTGAATCGAGCCTCCCGGGCTAGATGGGGCAACTCCGGGCGCGCAACCTTGGCCGAAGCAAGGCTCCGGGTCGCTTGTGCCCCACTCCAGTTGCCTAGTTCCACCGGCCTCTCTCATCCAATGTCCGGCTGACGCCGATCAAGATTCTATTTCCAGATAGTTACTGGATAGGAACGCCGGAGGCAAGACCGGACCTCTCCGGCGAGCGCGCCCAGCCTAAAAAGCGCCCGGCGCTCGATAGCCCCGGTCGCGGCAGGTGGCTGCCATCTAATCATCGACCCGCTCCGGCCGGCCGAAAAGATAGCCCTGGCCTGCCTGAACACCAAGTTGGCGCAGCAGCTCGAGCTCCTCGTCGGTCTCGACGCCTTCCGCCAGGCTCATCGCTCCGAGCCGGTCAGCGAGCGACTTCAAGGCCGATGCCATCGCTTGCTTCATCGGGTCGGCGTCGATCCCCCGGGTGACTTCTATGTCGATCTTGATGATGTCGGCGTGCACCTCGAACAAGCTCGAGAAACTCACCGATCCCGACCCGGCATCGTCGAGGGCGATCCTGATCCCGCTCGCCCGCAGCGCCCCCACGGCCTCGCTGACCTCCTCGTAGCCGCCGCCCTGGGCCACGGTCTCGGTGATCTCGATCACGACGCGAGAGCCCTCCGCGGTGCCGAGCAGCTCGCGAAGCTCCTCCGAGGCGGCTGTCTCCGGGGAGACGTTTATGGAGATGAACGCGTCCGGTGGTAGCTGGTCCAATTCGGCGAGAGCCGCTCGGACCGCCGCCATGTTCAACTCCTGCAGGACGCCGAGCTCGGCAGCCTCGGCGAACCATTGCCGAGGTGTGATCGTCGCGTCCCCGGGAAAGCGCGCCAGCGCCTCGTAGCCGATCACTTCCTTTGTGGAAAGGTCGACTATTGGCTGAAGAGCGATGGAAAGAGAACCGTCGGTCCGCAGCTGGGCAAGGCGGCCGCGCAGCTCCGCGAGCCCGGCGTCATCAGGTTCTGCGGGCTCGGGCTGGGGCTCGGGGTACAGTGAACCTGCTGTTGGTGACCCTTGACCAATTCCGCGGCGACTGTCTCTCGTCGGCCGGCCACAGCTTGGCGCGAACGCCGAACCTTGACCGCCTGGCTGCCGCCGGGGTTCGGTTCAACCGCCACTACAGCCAGGCAGCTCCCTGCTCACCGGGGCGAGCCTGCCTGTACACCGGCACCTATCAGATGAACAACCGCGTAGTTGCCAACGGCACGCCCCTCGACGACGGGCTCGACAATCTCGCCCGGGCCGCTAGGCGGGCCGGGTTCGACCCCACCCTTTTCGGTTACAGCGACCAGGGCGTCGACCCGCGAACCGTCACCTCGCCCGAGGACCCACGCCTTTCCAGCTACGAGGGAGTCCTGCCGGGCTTCAGCGTCGGGCTCGATCTGACAGGCGAGCATGCCCCTTGGATCGAATGGCTCCGCGACCTCGGCTACGACGTGCCCTCATGCGCCGAGGGCGCCCTCTCGACAGAGCCGGAGCGCCCCGAAGACGTCGGCGTGTCGGCCTTCACGACAAATCGCTACCTCGACTGGCTCGAACGCAGACAACGGCCCTGGTTCGCGCATCTGAGCTATCTGCGTCCCCATCCCCCTTACGCCGCAGCCGGCCGCTTTGCGAGCGCCGTCGACCCCGATGAGGTCGAGATGCCGGTCCGACCCTCGCCCGTGCGCCACTGGCTCCACGAGGAGGCCCTGGGCATGCAAGAGGTAGCGGCTCCTGTCGAGGAGTCAGCCATGAGGAGGCTACGAGCCCAGTACTACGGGATGATCGGCGACGTCGACGCCCAGCTCGGCCGGGTCTTTGATTCCCTCGAGCGGCTCGGTCAGTGGGACGACACCTTCGTCATTGTCACCTCCGACCACGGAGAGCAGCTCGGGGACCACGGGCTTTTGGGAAAGCTCGGCTACTTCGAGGAGAGCTACCGCGTACCCGGCATCGTGCGCGCTCCTGGACTCCTCAGTGGGCACGGGAGCGTCGTCGAGGCTTTCACCGAGAACGTCGACCTCTTCCCCACCATCTGCGAGGCGATCGGGCTCGAGATTCCAGTTCAGTGTGACGGCCTGCCGCTCAGCGCGTTCTTGGAAGGACGAGCTCCTGAGTGGTGGCGTTCGGCTGCGAGCTGGGAGTTCGACTGGAGGTACCTGAGCCTTCCCCGGGGCGCCTTCGGCTGGCCGTGGGACAGGCGCCTCGAGCGGCAGAACCTCGCCGTCCGCAGGTCCGAGGACACCGCCTTCGTGCAGTTCGGAGACGGCTCGTGGCGCTGCTACGACCTCGCGGCCGACCCGACCTGGCGGACCGAGGTCGACGACTGCGAGCGGGTCCTTGCCCAGGCGTCCTCGATGCTCGCCTGGCGCTCCGAGCACGCCGACCGCAGCCTCACGAGCTTCCTGCTCGAAAGCGGCGGCGTCGGCCGCTGGCCGGTCGGATCGCCCGCGGCCCGACAGGGAACTTAAACCTGGTCTATTGATGGCGGTTTCTGGTCAAGTTCGGCCAGTTGCCGTCGACAATTCTCTAGATGAATAACCCCCCGATGGTGGACGCGGCTGTTGCGAGGGCCGGGGAGACCGGGGACGAGCACGAAGAGCAGTTCCGGTCCCTCGTCCTCAACATTCCCGGTGCCGTCTACCGCCGTCTTTACGCAGAGCCCCGCAACATGGTCTTCATTAGCGACTACATCGAAGTTCTGACGGGTTATCCCGCCTGCGAGTTCACCGAGGCGAACAGGCGGAGCTTCGAGTCGGTGATCTGCGTAGAGGACCGCACCCGCGTCAACGAGCTCGTGAAGGAGGAGCTGCGCCGCGAAGGGTCGTTCTCGGTCGAGTACCGCCTGGCGGACGCTACGGGGTACTACCGCTGGGTCGCCGAGCAGGGCCGCACCGTCGCCGGCCCTGACAACCAGCCGCTCTATGTCGACGGGGTGATATTCGACCTGTCGACCCACAAGGAGGCCGAGAGGGGAGCGGCCCAGGGACGTCACCGCCTCGGGCACGACGCCCTTACCTGCCTGCCCGACCGCACCCTCATCCGCGACCGGCTCGAGCAGATCCTCTTGCGCTCCCAGCGCGACCACCAGCTCGTGGCCGCCCTCTTGGTCGATCTCGACAATTTCGCCTCCGTCAACGAAAAGCTCGGCCAAGATGCCGGGGACGAGCTCTTGAAGGCGGTCGCCTGCCGCCTGACAGGAGTGCTGCGCGCATGCGACACGATAGGGCGACCGAGCGGGGACGAATTCGCCATTGTGACCGATGGACTGTCACTTTCAGGTGGGCCGGAACTGCTCGCCGAGAGGCTGCTCGACGCCTTGAGGGAGCCCTTCCACATCGAGGGCTTCGACAACATCCCCGTGTCGATAACGGCCAGCATCGGCATAGCGACCAACGAGCGGGACGAGCCGGACGACCTGCTTCGCGACGCCGCCGTCGCCCTTTGCCAGGCCAAGGCCGGCGGGCGCAACTGTCACGTCCGCTTCAAGCCCGCCATGAAGACAGCCGCCATGGAGCGGCTCGAGCTTGAGACCGACCTGCGCGAAGCGCTGCAGGAGAACCAGTTCTTCCTCGTCTACCAGCCGGTGTTCGAGCTCGACAGCGTCGGAGTGTGGGGCGTGGAGGCCTACCTGCGCTGGCGGCACCCCGTGAGGGGAGTCGTCGACCCCGAGTACTTCGGGCCGGTGCTCGAGAGCACAGAGATGGTCGTGCCCGTCGGCTCCTGGGTCCTCAAGCAGGCCTGCAGGCAGGCCGTCGCCTGGCACCGTCTCGGTCACAACTTGATGATGTCGGTCAACGTCTCGACCCGACAGCTCGAGGCGAACGACTTTGTCGAACGTCTCGAGCAGATGCTCGCCGCCGCATCGCTCGAGCCGACCTCGCTCATCCTCGACGTCGCCGAGACGAAACTGGTGGACGCCACGGAGGCGGTCAAGCGCCGCCTACGCGAGCTCAGGTCCCTTGGCATCCTCATCGCCGCCGATGGCTTCGGCACCTGCTCATCGCCGGACCACCTTCACGACCTACCCATCACCGCTCTCAAGCTCGATGAGTCGTTCGTCGCCGCCATGGCGGACTCGCCGGACGCGATCGAGTCGATCCACCATCTCTTGGAGCTTTGCCGCAAGCTAGGAATCGAGACCTTCGCCAAGGGGATCGAACAGGGCTGGCAGCTCGCCACCTTGCAAAAGGAGCAATGCCGCTTCGGCCAAGGGTCCTTCTTCTCGCACCCGATACCCGCCGAGGCGTTGGAAGCGATTCTCTCCCTGGAGCCGCTCTTCTCCTGAAAATACCTCGGCCGGCGCGCCCGCACGGGCACCGCCGGCGGTCTCAGAGCCTCCCCGCCTCCACGATTCGGCGCAGGAACTGCTGAGTGCGGGCATTGACCGGGGAGGTGAAGACTTGCTTGGGAGGCCCCTGCTCCAATATGACGCCTTCGTCCAAGAAACAGACGCGGTCGGCGATGTCGCGGGCAAAGCCCATCTCGTGGGTGGCAATGAGCATCGTCATCCCGGCCGAGGCCAGCTCGCGGATGACACCAAGCACCTCACCCACGAGCTCGGGGTCAAGCGCGCTCGTGACCTCGTCCAAGAGCATGATCCCCGGCTGCATGGCGAGAGCCCGGACAATGGCGACGCGTTGCTGCTGGCCACCTGAGAGCCGGTCGGGATAGTCGTCCTCTTTGTCCGAGAGCCCGAATCGGGCGAGAAGGGCGCGGGCGCGGGCCTCTGCCTCTCTGCGCGATAGCGCGAGCACCCGGATGGGACCAAGAGTGATGTTGGCCAGCACTGTCATGTGAGGAAACAGGTTGAAGGACTGGAAGACGATGCCGATATGGCGCCGGACGGCGTTCTCGTCGACCCCGGCCGAGGTGACGTCCTGGCCCCACAGCACGATCCGGCCCTTGTTGACCGGCTCGAGAAGGTTCACGCACCGCAACAGAGTCGACTTGCCCGAACCCGAGGACCCGATGAGGCAGATGACCTCGTGAGGCGCGACCGACAAGTCGATACCGCGCAGCACCGGGAGGTCGCCGAATGACTTGTGGACCCCCTCGAGACGGATGGCCTCGGCATCGTTGGGCTCAGGCTCGCCGAAGGGCGTGAGCCCGGACTGGGCGAACAGGTCTCCGGACGGGCCGGGGGCCGGCAAAAAGGGCGTCTCATCGCTCATCTGACTGCACCGCCCCCTGCCATCCTGCGGCCCACGTCCCGGGCGATCAGGTGGTCGGTGAAACGGGCAAGGGGGATCGTGAGGCAGAGGAACAACAAGGCGGCAACGGTGTAGGACGAGTAGACGAACAGTGTCGAGCTGTCGATCTGGGCTGCCCGGTTCGCCTCGATGACCGCCCCCAAGGTCGACACGAGCGCCGTGTCTTTCTGCAGACTTATGAAGTCGTTGAGCAGGGGCGGTATGACGGTGCGGAAGGCCTGCGGGAGCACCACGAAACGCAGTGACCTCCACTGGGAAAGGCCGAGCGACCGGGCCGCGGCCACCTGGCTCTGGTGCACCGAGTTGATGCCGGCGCGGTAGACCTCGGCCACATAGGCGCTGTAGGACAGCACGAGGGCGGCGATGCCGTAGACGAAGTCGGACTGGCTCGAGATACCTCGTAGGTAAAGGGCGGGGGCGCCGAAACCGATGCCGTAGATGACGATTATGAGGGGCACGCCCCGGAAGACATCGGTGTAGACGACAGCCAGCATGCGAAACGGGAAGAGCACCGGGTTGCGCAACTGGCGGAGCACGGCGATGACGAGGGCCCAGCACAAGATCAGCACCTCGGCGATGAGGAACATCTCGATGTTCAAGATGAGGCCCTTGCCCACCGAGTAGAGCCCGAGCCGCGGGTCGCCCTTAAAGGCCTGCCACATCTGCTGGGGGTTGAAGAAGGTGTGGCGGACTACCGCCGCGCCGGGGGCGAAGATGAACAAGACGACCACGACGGCGATGAACACGACGGTGCTGGCCGTCGAGACGGCGGCGGCCCGGCCGCCCCCGAACATATGTGGGCCGCGGCTAGCCGCGCTCGAAGCTGCCCGGCGGTGGCGCCCCGGCCGCAAGAAGTGTCTGCTCGTCGAGGTAGGCGCCTTCGCGGCTACCTCTCACGGGCACCGGTCCGCCCTTGTGGCCGCGTCCCGGCTACGGCTTGATCGTCGGAATGGAGGTGTAGATGCCTAGCCACTCGCGTTGCAACCTGGCGAGCGTGCCGTTCGAGGTGAGCGTGCCGATGGCCTTGTCCACGCAGCTCACCAACTTGTCGTTCTTCGCGAACAGCAGCCCGTAGTGCTCGCCCGTGCTCGGAAATTGTCCGACGACGAGCGAATTCGGGATCTCCGAGGAGCTGATGTACTGCGCCGTGGGCGTGTCTGCCACAAGAGCCGCGATGCGGCCGTCCTGCAGGGCCGACTTGGCGTCGTTCAAGGTGTTGAAGACCGACGGCTGATGCACCGGGCGCAGCTCGTTGTTGATGTAGGCCAGGCTCGTCGATCCGATCTGGTCGCCATAGACGTAGGTGCGCAGCTCGGCCGGCGTGTGGTGCTTGACGATGGGGTCCTTCTTGAGGGCGACGAGGGCCTGTTGCACGGCGTAGTAGCTGACGCTGAAAGAGACGACTGTGGCACGCTCCGCGGTGTAGGAGATCTCGTTGATGTCAAAGTCAAAGCTCTTCGGGCCGGGGGCGAAGGAGGCGTCGAAAGGCTCGACAGTCCATTTGACCTCCGACTTGGAAAAGCCGAGCTGCTTCGCCACGGCGTAGGCGACGGCGCTCTCGTAGCCCTTGCCGTTCGACGGCGTGTTGTTCACGAACCACGGGTCATAGGCCGGACTGTCGGTGGCGACCGTCAGTACGCCCTTTTTGAAGAGGTCGGGCTGGATCGCCGGATACGAGCACGGCGCGACGGCCGCCTTGGTCGTCGAGGCTGCCACGGCGCCCGGCCCGCGTGCTGCCAGAGCGACTCCGACAACCACAAGCGCAACAAGAACAACGGCTTTACGCATTGTCAACCACCTATCGTCACAAAACGGTCTGCGATTGGTCCCCGCCTGCTGGCAACCACCGTGAGCGTACTTCCGGACCACTACCCGACGGCGCCTTGCAGGCCATATCTGTGACAGCAGCCTATTGACGGCGCCCCGATCGGCGAATACGTTATCTGCACTTCACTTGGACATATGAAGCCAAGGCCGTGCCCGGCGCCACCGGGGGGTCAAACGCTGGGTACCGTGGTGGCGGGGGCGCCGTAGAGCGGCATTGCCGCACTCGGCGCCCTCTCCGCCCTCTAGTACGTTGCCGCTCGGACCCGACCCTAGCTCTGCGCCTAACCGTCGCCGTGGAGCTCCCGGGCCGCAGCCGCAGAGCTCTGCTGGTAACGGAGCAGCTGTGTCTCCCGCATGCCCGGGGTCTGGCCGAGCACGAGGAGGAACATGGCCTCGCGGGCCAGGCGCTGGGCATGCTCGCTCGCGAGGACCGAGCGCCCTCCCCCGGCTGCCACGAGCGCCGAGGCGGCCCGCACGGCAAGCTCGCACGCCCTCACCCGCGCGTTGACGACCGTCTCGGGTGCCGAGTTGAGAAGCAGCTTCCGGCAGGCGGCGATCTCGTCCTCGATGAGGTCCGAGCCCAACAGCAAAGAGCAACGCCGGGCGAGCCCGAGCGAGAAGGACCCGTTGCGCCACAGCCCGGCGGCGTCGCGTTCCTTCCAGGCTGCAAATGGCTCCACGAGGGTGAGTCGGTCCTCGGAGACAAAATGATCGTGGAAACCGAGCCTGACTGTCGAGCTGGCGTTCACAGCCGCCAGCTCGAGGCGGGTCGGCTCGAGAGAGCTCGACGCCAGGGCGTCGACGAGAAGCCAGACGACCTTGCCCTCTTCGTCGCGGGCGGCCGTGTGGACGACGTCGATGCGGCCCCAGCCACTCACCCAGGGAGCGATCCCATTGAGCACGAAACCGCCATCCGAGCATGTCGCGGTCAAGATGGGCGGCCCGGTACGGCGCAGGCCGGCGAAGGCGACTCCGGCGCGGCGCTCACCTGAGCACAGTGGGGCGAGCCACTCAGAGCGCAGGTCCTCGGACTCACAGCCCGCCACGGCGACGACGGCGCTGTGATGCTGGGTCCACACGAACGTAGTCGTGAGGCAGGCGCCGGCGAGGATCTCGGTCACCTCGGCCCCGGTGAGTGGATCGGCATCCAGTCCGCCAGCTTCCACGGGGCCGAACATCCCGTAAAAGCCCGCGGCGCCAAGGGCGTCGAGCCGGTCGAGGGGCACGACCCGGCTGGCGTCTGTCTCAAGAGCTCCGGGAAAGAGGTCCTCGTCGGCGAGCACGGCCGCCCGAAGGAGGATCTCTGCGCTGTCTGTCACTTCCGTGACGCTACAGCTGTCAGCCGGAGACAAGCCTCCATGAGGCTGGATCCAATCAGATGAAACTCGACTCGGCGCGAACGAGCCAGAGGGTGGCTCAAACACGATCAGCTCGTGGTCCTCGATCGGGGCGACGATGCACGTGAGTGAACCCTGCTCCGCGGTCGGGACACGGTTGTCGCCGCGGTCGTCACTTCGGCGCACGCGCGGCTCGCCCATGGCGCCAAGGTGTGGCGACCGGCTCAATCTCGTCGCCGAGATCTAACCTCTGCCCAATGCGCCGTCGCGCGTGGCTCCGCCTCCTAATCCTCTTCGTTGTCATATGCGCTTTCGCCGCCGTGGCTGCGGTCGTGAAAGGCCATCACGGTGGCGTCCGGAACGCCATCGGCAACCTCAGTGCACCCTGGGTGTTCGTGCCTTTTCTTGCCGGCGCCTTCGTCTTGCCCCGTCGGCTCGCACTTGGTGCCCTGGTCGGCACGGCTTCGACCGCAGCGGCGCTGGCGTGCTACTCCTTTGTCCGAGCCGCGGGCGGCGGGAGCGGACGCGCCAGCTTCGACCTGATCGCAGCGAGCGGGAACCGATGGTTGCTCATCGGAGTAATCGGTGGCGTCGGGTTGGGCGCGACTGGCTCGTGGCTCGCCGCCCGAGGGCGGTGGACGGTGGTTACTGCTGTCGTAGCAGGTCTGCTCGTCCTAGAGCCCGTGGCACGAATGCTCTGGGCGATCACGCGGGGCTACCCAGTCGGGACCTTCGTGCCGAGTCCGGTCGTTTGGAGCGTGGAGATTCTCTGTGGTTGTGCGTCGGTAATCGGCTTCCACGTCCTACGGGCTCGGTATCGCTAACACAACGCTCTAAGCAGCCTCGTAGGCCTGCGTCCCGTATTGGATTCCGGTCGGCACAACCCTCCCCGGCGCCGACTGTCCCGCGCTCATGGACCTCGGAGCACATCTCGTTGCCGGGACGACCCACTCCCTAAGAGCGGCGGATAGCGCGATCTCAGGTAGTTCGCCCGCCGCGCGTGAGCGCCCAGCCCTAGGCGTCGTGCGACGCGATAAGCATGAGACATGAGCGACGAACTGACCGTGATCCGAGTAGGCCTTGTCGACCTCGACGCCGTCAAGGTCACTAGGTTGCGGGCTCTCGAGGACGCTCCCTACGCTTTCGGCTCCACGGCTGAGAGCGAACAGCTCCTGACCGATGAAGAGTGGCGATCTCGGCTCGAGAGCGGAGCCTGGTTCCTTGCCTACCGCGATACAAGCCCCGTGGGAATCGTCGGAGCCTTCACCGAGGTCGACCGGCCCGGGCAACGGCGCCTGATCTCGATGTGGGTAGCGCCGTCCGAGCGTGGCAGCTCCACCGCGGCCGACCTCGTCGAAGCCGTTATCTCCTGGGCGCACGAGCAGGAGGCCGACGCCGTCACGCTCTGGACCGCTGACGGCAATGCCCGAGCGCGGCGGTTTTACGAACGGGTCGGGTTCGTTTCTACCGGTCGGCGCAAAGTCTTGCCCTCCGATCCCTCGCTTGGTGCCGAAGAGCTCGTTCGGCGCTTGGGCTAAACATCTCGCAGTTTGCTCAGGCCCCTGGTCGGCGAGGCACTTGTCCACTTCTAACTGGGACGTTCCAGGTCGCCGAGATGATTGAATCTCAAAGTGGGAACACTGGTCTTGATCGAGGTTGGAAAGCGGCGCGTCTTCGCCTCAGCTTTGGAATGGCCTGGGTGGTGCCGATCGGGCCGAACCGAGGACGAGGCGCTCAGCGACCTTGCCGCCTACGCCGCCCGCTACGCGCCGGTAACCGAGCAGGCGGGCCTGCGACTGGCCCGGGGGGCGTCGGAGAATTTCGAGGTGCTCGAGCGCCTCACGGGCAATGCCACGACGGATTTCGGCGCGCCGGGCGTTGCGGTCGAATACGAGGGCCGACCGCTCGACCGTGATGATGCCAGGCGCCTCGCCGCACTTGTGGGCGCCTGCTGGCAGTACCTGGGCTCGACGCTTGCCACTGCGCCCGCCGAGCTCAGAAAAGGACCAAGGGGCGGCGGACGCGACCGCGAGCAGATCGCTGAGCACGTCGCTGAGGCGGAGATCGCCTACGCCCGCAAGCTGGGCGTCCGCCTCGGCCACGACTTCGTCGCGACCCGAGCGGCCCTGATCGTGCTGTTGGGCACGCCGGACACAGAAGGAACACCAACCGAGACGCGTTGGCCCGTTCGCTACGGGGCGCGCCGCATCGCCTGGCACGTGCTCGACCACGCTTGGGAGATCGAGGACAAGAGCTGAGACATCGCCTGGCCTAGCTCACACCTCTCGTCGAAGAAGTGGCAGGCTCTGGGCGTGAGAGTCGCCGTCGCCCAGTTCACCTCGAGTGTCGATCTCGCCGCCAACCGCGAGAGCGCCCTTTGCCTGGTCAGGTCCGCCGCCGACGGTGGTGCCGAGCTGGTCGTGCTTCCCGAGGCCGCCATGTACCCATTCGACCGTCCCCTGGACGAGCTCACCGCCGCGTCCGAGACACTTGAGGGACCTTTCGTGACCGCTCTCGCCGAGGCGGCCGCCTCGGCCAAGGTGACAATCGTGGCCGGCATGTTCGAGAGGGTTGCCGGCGAGGCCAGGGTGCACAACACCGTCGTCGCGGTCGGTGACACCGGACTCTTGGGCCGGTACCGCAAGCTCCACCTCTACGACGCTCTCGGCCACAAGGAGTCGGACTCTTTCGTGGCGGGAGCGACAGACGGCGACGAACTGTTGGTGATCGCTCACGGTGAGCTCGTGATCGGTGTGGCGACCTGTTACGACCTGCGCTTCCCCGAGGTGTTCCGGGCCCTTTGCGACAGGGGGGCCACCTTGTTCACCGTGCCGGCTGCTTGGGTGGCGGGGCCGTTCAAATTGGAGCACTGGGTGACGATGTGCAGGGCGCGGGCGATCGAGAACACCGCCTATCTCGCTGCGGCGGCCCAGCCACCTCCCGAGTACTGCGGCCACAGCCTCGTGCTCGACCCGATGGGCGTGGAGCTTGCCGCGCTCGGCGACGACGATGGGGTGGCCGTCGCCGAGGTTTCCGCGGCGCGCCTCGAGCGCGGTGCGCGGAGCACTGCCCGTGCTCGAACAGAGGCGCTACGAGGTGCGGCCCAGACCCTGACACGAGCCCAAGCGGACCAGACCTGCGTCGTAGGGGACAAGCTCAAGGGCCCGGCGCCGGCCTCAGGTGTCAAGGCGCAGCAGCAGCCACTGCAGCAGCATTGTCTCGTTGACGTTGCGGCTGAGCCGTGTCGCCGCCTCGTTCACCGCCGCCATGGCGTCGAGGGTTGTCCTCAAACGCTGTGCCGAGATCCCGGGCGTCGTGAGCCGCTCCCGGTAGAGGGACATGAGAGCCTCGAGCCCGGCTCGCAGCTCATCGGTGCGTACCCGGCGCTGCTCGCGTTTGTGGCGATCCTCCAGGTCCTTGCGCCCGGGGATCACTCGCTCGCCGCGTAGCTCAGCCTGAGTTTGGAGAAGGGCTATCTCCTCGCTCTGACGCGCACGCACGACCTCAAGCGGCTCGTTCACAGAGGCTAAGAGCGCGTCGGTGAGCTGGGCGACCCTCGCACCCGTGCCGTCCAGCTGGCCCGGGAGGGTTTTCCAAAGGCGTACGCGGTCCATGAAACCCGGGTCGCGGACGAGAAGGCGCGCCCGGTCGAGCCGGCCGCCGGCGGCCTCGGCAGCCGAGGCGGACAACGCCGCTTCCGCGCCTTCGCCCACTAGCACCTCGACGATCGTCTCGAGCTCGAGGGGCTTGAACTGCACGCGAAGGCATCTGCTCGCGATCGTTACGAACGGCTGGGAGATGGTCTCGCCGACGATGATTATCACCGTCGTGTCCGGTGGCTCCTCGATGGTCTTAAGCAGAGCCGGCGCAGAGCCTCCGATGATGTCGAAGTCGATCAGGACCAGTACGTGGTACCGGGCCGCCCGGGGCGTGAGCAGTGCCTGATGCACGACCTCCTCGGCCTGCTCGACCATGATGAACGGTCCGGACCGTTCGATGACGGCCAGGTCCGGGTGGCGCGAGGTGAGGGCCTCTTCGCACGACGGGCACTCGCCGCAACCCCCGTTCGGGCACAACAATGCAGCCGCGAACGCGATCGCCGCCTCGCGCTTACCCGTGCCCCGCGGCCCGAGGAACAAATAGGCGTGCAAGGGCGACTCGAGCGAGCCGCGCGAGCAGCCTTGTCACCTCCGGCTGGCCCTTCACGCGATCAAGGACCGGAGCTCGCTCGGTCCCCTCGAAGACGCTCACGGACACTCGAGGATCTCGAGACGTGCCCGGACCGCAGCCAGTACCGCGGCCGCGACCTCGGCGGTATCTGGGGAGCCGTCGATCACGACCCAGTGCCCGGGGTCTTCTGCCGCCAGGGCGCGGAATCCTTCGATGACCCTCGTGTGGAACTCCCGGTGCTCGGCCTCGATCCTGTCGGGACGCAGGCCCACAAGCCGGCTGTGCTCGGCAGCCCGGCGTCTCTCGGCGAGCTCGAGGGGGAGGTCCAAGAGGACCGAGAGATCTGGCCAGCGCCCGCCGGCAGCGAGGTCGCAAGCCTGGCGCACCTCCTCGATGGCAAGCCCGCGGCCATAACCTTGATAGGCGAGAGTCGAGCCGGAAAAGCGGTCTACGACGAAGTGGGTGCCGGCGCGAAGCGCCGGCTCGATGCGCTCGCGCAGATGCTCGGCGCGCGCCGCGAGCATCAGATGCAGCTCGGCACGGGGGGCAAGCGGGCCGAGTGACGGGTCCAAGAGGAGCGCTCTGATGCGTTCGGCTACGGGGCTCCCCCCCGGCTCACGGCCTACCTCGGCACCGATTGAGGTGGCCAGAAGCGCGGCCTGGGTCGACTTGCCGGCGCCCTCGCCGCCTTCGATCGCGACGAGAAGACCGGTCGTTCCCACGGCTCGAACGATAGAGCCTCACGCCCGGCGCTCCGGCAGATCGGCCGCGGGCTATGTTCCGGCGGGCATCATCCCCCGGAGCGTGTTCACGATCTCGGTGATCGCCTCGTCTTGGACCGCCAGGTGCTTTTGTATCTCGACCGCTTCGTGCAGGACAGCCTCGGCGTCCTTGTAGGTGTCCTCGGCCCGCTTGTCGCTGGCGGTGGCCTGAATGTTCTGGCCGACGATGATGATCGGGAGCAGCACCAACTGGAGGAAGTTGGAGCTGATCCAGGCGATGATGATCGTCAGGTTGTGGCTCTTTATGGCCGACGGCAGGCTGATCAGAGCGATGATGGCGAAGATGTAGGCGCAGATCATCGTGCCGACGCCCAGAGTGATCAACA
This sequence comes from uncultured Acidimicrobiaceae bacterium, assembly GCA_963725355.1. Lineage (GTDB taxonomy): Bacteria > Actinomycetota > Acidimicrobiia > Acidimicrobiales > Bog-793 > Fen-455. Next base: position 422,800 of record CAVRYE010000011.1, on the reverse strand, counting down.
GCCCGAGCTTGGCGTTGAACCTCGCGAAGCCCTTCTTTCCCTTGAAACGGTGCTCAGCTGTCGTGGTGGGCGGTGCCAGGCCGCCGAGCACCTCCTTGGTGTGGGGATGGACGAGGTGTCGATAGGCGAAGGCGAATTCGGACATGCGCGAACGGTACCGATCACGCAGCGGGGATTCGAGGATCGCAACAGAGCGGCCCCGTTCTCGCACCGGTGGCACGCAGCACTAAAGGCCGATCGTCAGGCCTCTTTTTTGAGCTCGGGCTCGAGGGGCTTGGACTCGCTTCGCAACAAGATGTTGAGCCCGGCCGCAAGCGCCCCCCCGACGAGCGGCGCCAGGATGAACAGCCACACCTGGCCCAGGCGGGCGCCCCCCTCGAACAGGGCCGGACCGAGTGCTCGCGCCGGGTTCACCGATGTGCCGTCGAGGGGGATGCCGACGAGGTGTATCACCGTGAGCGACAGCCCGATGGCGAGGCCCGCGAAACCGGCCGCGGCCGCCTTCTCGGTCGCCATGAGGACCACGAAGACAAGGAGAAAGGTGAGGACGATCTCGAGCACGAAGGCTCCTCCCTCACTTATGTGCTTGCCGTAGGAGTCGGTGCCGAGCGCGCCGGTCTGGTCGACGACCTTGCCGAAGCTCGAGGTCATGAGCTTTAGCAGGGCGCCCCCGGCTATTCCTCCGACGAACTGGGCCGCCCAGTAGCCGACCGCCTCGCTCGCCGGGATGCGCCCTGCGATGAGCGCCCCGAGAGTGACAGCCGGGTTGACATGACATCCCGACACGGGCCCGATCGCGTAGACGAGGGCGAGAAGCACGAGCCCGAAGGCGAGAGCGACCCCGACCGGGCCGATGACGTTGTACCCGCCGACGGCGCTTCCGACGGCGAAGAAGACGAGAACGAACGTACCTACGAGCTCAGCTGCGAGTTTCTTGGCCACCTGTGTGCTCCCCCTTCTACGCCGAAGCCTGCCCGGACTGAACCGCTAAGCGGCAGCCAGAGAGCTTGGCACAGCTCATGGGCGCGAGCGAGTGGTTTTACCAGTCGTCGGTCGAGTCGGGGCTCGGGCTCACCGTCCGCAGAGCCGCCCCCGGCGCACGTCGGGCGGCCGCCTTCTTCACCCCGCCAGCACGGGTCGGGGCCTTGGTCGCCCCCGCCGCCTTCTTCGCGGCGGCCTTCTTCGCCCCGGTCTTTTTCACCGTGGCCTTGGCCCCCGCACCCGCCGTCTTCTTGGCAGGAGCCTTCTTCGCCGCTTTGCGGACCCCCGGCCTCTTGGCCCCGGTGGACTTGCGTGCCCCCGCCCGCTTGGACGGCCCGGCGGCACGACGATCGGCGATCAGCTCGGCTGCGCGCTCGGGCGTCAGGGTCTCCGGATCGTCGCCTCGGCGCAGGGAGGCGTTCGTTGTCCCGTCTGTGACATAAGGCCCGAAGCGCCCCGAGCGGAGCACTATGGGCGATCCCGACTCGGGATCAGTGCCGAGCTCACGAAGCGGCGCCGCCGTCGCGCCGTAGCGGCGCTGCTTGGGCTCGGCGAACAGGCTCACGGCCTCGTCGATGGTCACGGTGAACAGCTGCCCCTCTGACTCGAGGCTGCGGGTCTCCGCCCCTCGCTTCAAGAACGGGCCGAAACGGCCGTTGGCAGCGATGATCTCCTCGCCCGTGGCGGGGTCCGCCCCGAGACTGCGGGGGAGCTGCAAGAGGCGAAGGGCGTCCTCCAAGGTCACCTCGGTCACCGCCATGGTCTTCAACAGCGAGGCCGTGCGGGGCTTGTCGACCTCACCTGTGGCTTCCCCGAGCTGGACATATGGCCCGTAACGGCCCGCCCGGAGCAGGACCGGCTTGCCGGTCTCGGGGTCCTCGCCGAGCACGCGGTCATTGGACGGGCTCTCGAGCAGCTCGGTTGCCTTGTCCAAGGTGACCTCGTCAGGAGCCAGCTCCTCAGGCACAGCCGCCCGGTCCTCGCCCCGCTGCAGGTAAGGGCCGTATCGACCCACACGGACGACGATCTCGCGCCCTTCCTCGTCGTTGCCGAGCAAGATCGAGTTGACCTCGCGGGCGTCGATCTCGCCGAGGTGCATCAAGACTGCCTCTTTGAGCCCGTGCGTGCCATCTACCGCGAGGGAGCGGCCGGGCGCCCTGGCCGGTGCGAGCGAGCTTGCCCGGGCCTCGCCGAAGTAGAAGCGCTCCAACCACGGGACCTGCTCCTCGCCCCCAGAGGCGATCTCGTCAAGGTCGTCTTCCATCGCGGCGGTGAACCCGTAGTCGACGAGATTGGCGAAGTAGTCCTCCAAGAGGCCTACGACGGCAAAGGCGGTGAAGGAAGGTACGAGGGCGGTCCCCTTCTTCCAGACATAGCCCCGGTCCTGGATCGTCCCGATGATGCTGGCATATGTCGAGGGGCGGCCCACTCCGAGCTCTTCGAGACGTCGTACCAGCGAGGCCTCGGTGTACCGGGCCGGTGGCTTGGTGGCGTGCTCTTCGACGTCCAGTCCTTCGCAGTCGACCGCGTCTCCGGCAACGAGCCTCGGCAGGCGCACGTCCTGGTCGCCGCGACGCTCGTTATGACCGTCGTCGTCCTCGTCCTCGCGGTAGACAGCGAGGAAACCGGCATCGCTGATGACCGTCCCTGTGGCCACGAAGCCCGTTGTCGTGCCCACGGGCGCGACCTGGGACTCGGCCATGGTCTTGGCCTCGATCCGCGCCCGGGCGCTCGTCCCGGTGGCGTCGTTCATCTGGGAGGCGACGGTCCGTTGCCAGACGAGCTCGTAAAGGCGCAGCTCCTCACCCCTGAGCTCGCCTTGCAGCTGTGCCGGCCTGCGGAAGCTGTCCCCGGCGGGACGGATCGCCTCGTGCGCTTCCTGGGCGTTTTTCACTCGGCTGCGGTACACCCGGGGGGAACGGGGGACCGAGCCCTGCCCGTAAAGTGCCTGGGCCTGTTCACGAGCCGCCCGCACGGCTGTGTCGGACAGCGTCGTCGAGTCGGTCCTCATGTAGGTGATGTAGCCCCTCTCGTAGAGGTGCTGTGCCACCTGCATTGTCCGTTGCGCCGAAAAGCGCAGCTTGCGGGCCGCCTCCTGCTGGAGCGTGGAGGTGATGAACGGCGCGGCTGGCGACCGCCTGTACGGGCGCTCCTCGAGGCTCGCGACCTTGAAGCCTGCCCCGTCCAAGGAAGCGACGAGGCCGCTTGCTTGCGGCTCGTCCAAGAGCACGACCGCGTCTGGGGACACGAGCGTCCCGCTCGGCGCGAAGTCGTCGCCTGTGGCCACCTGGCGGCCGCCTATGTCGACAAGACGGGCGGAGAACGGCTGTGCCTCGGAGCTGAAGCTCCCTTCGACGCTGCACCAGCTGGCAGAACGGAACCTCATCCGCTCCCGCTCGCGCTCGACGACTATGCGGGTGGCGACACTTTGCACCCGGCCTGCGGAGAGGCCCTTCGCGACCTTGCGCCAAAGCACCGGCGATACCTCGTAACCATAAAGTCGGTCGAGGATGCGCCTGGCCTCCTGCGCGTCGACGAGGCGCCGGTCGAGCTCGCGGGGGTGCTCGATGGCGGCGCGGATTGCCGCTGGCGTGATCTCGTGGAAGACCATGCGCATGACTGGCACCCTGGGCGAGAGAACCTCGGCCAGGTGCCAGGCAATCGACTCGCCTTCTCGGTCCTCGTCTGTGGCGAGGTATACCTCGCTCGCAGCGCCCACGAGGCGGCGCAGCTTTGCCACCTGCTCGCGCTTTTCCCGCGAGATCACATAGAGCGGCTTGAAGTCGTTGTCCACGTCGACGCCTAGACGGGCCCACGGCTCTGACTTGAACGCGGCCGGCACGTCGGCGGCCGAACGGGGCAGGTCACGAATGTGGCCGATCGAGGACTCGACGACGTAGTCACTGCCGAGGTAGCCGGCGATCGTCTTGGCCTTGGCCGGGGACTCGACGATCACTAGTGGCTTAGGCATGTGTGCTCGTCCCGTTCGGGGCAGCCGGAGGTCCGGACCGCAGCAATTTCAGGAGCCAACGGCGGCATCGCCCGTACTGGCCGGGGCGGGCTCTGCCGGGGAGCTGCCCGGGAGGGCGACAGCTGGCCCGTCACTTTCCGACTCGAGGCTACCGGTCGAGCGCTTCGAGAAGGTGATCGAGGCGAGGAGGATCAAAAGGGCGACGCCGGCGATGGCAAAGTGTGCCGCATCGTTGTGGCGAAGGGTGATCACCGCCGGCAAGATGAGCAGGGACACGAGGTTCATCACCTTGATGAGCGGGTTGAGCGCCGGGCCGGCCGTGTCCTTGAACGGGTCGCCGACGGTGTCGCCTATGACCGCCGCCTTGTGGGCGTCGGACCCCTTGCCGCCCAGGTTGCCGTCCTCGATGAACTTCTTGGCGTTGTCCCAGGCCCCACCCGAGTTCGAGAGGAAGTTCGCCATCAGCTGGCCGGTGAGGATGGTCCCGGTCAAAAACGCCCCGAGGGCGATGTAGTTGATCCCGAAGCCGACGATGACCGGCGAGAGGACCGCCAATAGGGCGGGCGTGGCGAGCTCGCGCTGAGCCGCCGCGGTGCATATCGAGATGACATTCGCGTACTCCGGCTTCTCGGAGTAGTCCATGATCCCCGGGTGCTCGCGGAACTGGCGGCGCACCTCTTGGACGACGGTCCCCGCCGAGCGGCCGACGGCGCGGATGGCAAGCGAGGAGAACAGGAAGGCGATCGAGCCCCCTATGAGCAGCCCGATGAAAGTCGTCGGCACGGCGACGTTGATCTGGGTGAGGGGATTGTGGAACAAGGCGTCCCCGGTGACGTGCTTGAGCTGGGGCAGCTGGTTGCCGATGGTCTCGATGAACGAGGAGAACAGGGCGACGGCCGCGATCACGGCCGAGCCGATGGCGACCCCCTTGGTGATCGCCTTGGTGGTGTTGCCCACCGCGTCCAGGCTCACCATTACCCTCTCGGCCTCTCCGGTGAACTCGCCGGACATCTCGGCGATTCCCGCGGCGTTGTCCGACACCGGACCGAAGGAGTCCTCCGAGATGATCATCCCCGTGGTCGACAGCATGCCGATGCCGACAAGAGCGACGAGGTACAACGAGACCGTCAGCTTGCCACCGCCGAGGGCGACGGCGGCCGCGATGGCCACGACGATGGCGATGATGGCCCACACGCTCGACTCGAGGCCGATGGAGATGCCCGCCAGCACCGTCGTCGCCGGCCCGGTACGGGTGGCCTCGGCGATCTCTTGCACCGGGCTCTGCTCGGTGGAGGTGAAGTGCTCGGCGATGAGGCTGGCGGCGTTCGCGAGCACGACGCCGAACAGCACCGCCCAGAAGACCTTCAGGTCGTGCACGTAGAACTGGGCAACGAGGAACGCCCCGACGAGGGTGAGGACGGCCCCGGCGCGAAAGCCCCGGTTGATCGGCGCCATGGCGGACTTGTCGTGGGGGCGAGCCCGCACGATCAAGATGCCGAAGGCGGAGGTGAGGATCCCGATGCCGGCGACGATGAGCGGGTAGAGCAGTCCTCGGGCGGGGGGCAGGTGGAGTGACCTGAAGGCGGAGTAGCCGAGGATCAAAGAGGCGATGATCGTGATCTCGTAGGACTCGAACAGGTCGGCGGCCATGCCGGCGCAGTCGCCGACGTTGTCACCGACGTTGTCGGCGATGGTGGCGGCATTGCGGGGGTCGTCTTCTGGGATCCCTGCTTCGACCTTGCCGACGAGGTCGGCCCCGACGTCGGCCGCCTTGGTGAAGATTCCCCCGCCGACACGCATGAACAAAGCGATGAGCGAAGCGCCGAAGCCAAAGCCGACGAGCACGGCCGTGGCGGAGTTCTGGAAGATGAACACGATCCCCGTCGCCCCGATGAGCCCGAGCCCGACGCACAAAAGGCCCGTGATGCCACCGGTCCGGAAGGCGACCCTGAGCGCCGGTGGAAGCTTGCCCTCGCGTGCTGCGGCCGCAGTGCGGACGTTGCCGCGCACCGAAAGGCTCATGCCGATAAAGCCAGTCAGCCCGGAGAAAGCCGCTCCCAAGAGGAAGGCGACGGCCCGGGCCAAGCCCGACTGGACAAAGCTCAGCGCCACGGTCCCGTCCGGGCGGACCACTTTGGTGGCCGTGAAGAACACGAGCACGAAAAGGGGGACGACAATGTAGGCGATCGTCTTGAACTGGCGTCGCAGAAATGCGCTCGCGCCCTCTTGGATGGCGGCCGCGATCTCCCGCATCGAGTCGGTGCCGGTATCTGCTGCCAACACGCCACGCATCAAGTAGAGGGCGGTTGCGATAGCCACGAGGCCGGTGGCGAGGGCGAAGACGAGCCAGACTCGCTCCGCTCCGCCGAGCACGAAAGCCTGGTAGCCGCCGTCAGCCGCGAGGAGGTGAGGCACTGCTTACTCCTTTGGTCAAGTCGGGTCGCACGTTACGGCAGGTGGAGGGCAGATTCAAACTCCGTGATTTCTGTCGGCAAATTAATTGCCACGGGAAAGGGCTCGACCCTGAGCCTCCACTGCTGCCTACCAGGCCCGCAGCCCGGGCCGCAACCTGCCCGGAGTCGGCTGCCGCCAAGGCCTAGCCGCCGTCCGGAACGGTCGGCTTGCCCGACTCGCCGGAAGGGATGATCCAGTAGAGCGGGTTGACCATGACAAGGTTGCGCCCGCGGGCGGCGACCATGCCTTCGACCACGACGTGGGCCCCCGGCTCGATGCCTGCCACGCGCCGGCGCCCTTGGAACACGAGCAGCAACTGGCCCGTCCCGTCCGAGATCGTGCACTCGAGCGAGGAGACACCGGCGCGGGGCTGGACGCGGATCGTCTTGATGCGCCCCGCCACGCGAGCCGGTTGCCGAGCCTGCACGTTCCCGATCGGGACCACGCCGGCCGAGAGGCCGGACGGAGACGGGCTCTGCAGCCCGGCGACGCGTTCCGCGGCCGTCTTGGCTCCAGCCGCTCGGGCCCCGCGGCTTGAGGCCAGGGTGCCGAATTCGGCGTCGTGTATCGCGTGCGAGCCATGCTCCCCGCCCGCCTTCCACGGGACGAGCGACCTTCGGCGTCTGCCCAGCTGGAAGGGCACGATCGTGGCGTTCACATTAGGGAGCTGGTCGACAAAGGCGGCGATGTGGTCGGCGGTGTGGTCGTGCAGGATCCGCTGCCAGATCCCTTCGAAGACTCGGTGGGGCAAAAGCACGCTCACCTCTGTCTGGCCGTCCGCCGCGACCTCTGCGATCAGCTCCATGGACGCTCTCGTCAGACGTCGGTCCGGGCACTCGACGATGTCGAGGGGGAAGCGGCTCAGTCCTAGCTCGCTCCACTGAGTCTCGAGCTGGTCGGCGTGCACCGAGTCGAGCACGAAGTGGACCGCTCTTAGCTCGTCTGGGTTGAGCGTCCGGGCGTACTGCAGGGCGCGGGCGGTGGCGAGGTCGAGACGGTCGACGAACACGAGCACGACGTGGCGGCGAAGTATCGGGGCGACAGCCGCATTGGAGACGTTCTCCTCGAGCTCGCGCCGCTCCACCTCGTACTGCTTGTGGAGCCTGATCAGGGTCGGAACGAGGACGAGGAAGAGCACGACGACGATCCAGACGCCCTCGCGGAACTTAACGATGACGAAGATCAGCACGATGCTCAGCGAGAGGACGCCGGCGAAGCCGTTGATGACGAGCTTGTACTTCCAGCCTTTCTCGCGCAGGCGCAGATGATGCTTGCACATGCCGAAGCCAGCGAAGGTGAAGCCCGTGAAGACGCCGACGGCGTATACGCCCACGAGGATGTTCAGCTGGGCATTGGTTCCGATCAGGAGCGCCTCGGCGGCGATGGTAAGCAGGATGATCCCGTTCGAAAAAACGAGGCGATGCCCGCGGCGGGTGAGCTGACGGGGCAGGAAGGAGTCCTCAGCGACGAAGCTCGCCAGGTTCGGGAAGCCGTTGAAGCTCGTGTTGCCTCCGGTCCACAAGATGAGCACCGTTGCCGCCTGGACGAAGTAGAAGCCGAACCTGCCGTACCAGTTCGGCCCGAAGACGTATGTCGCCTCCTGGGAGAGCACCGACGGACTGCTCGACAAGTAGGGAACAGCGTGGGTGATGTGAGCGAGAAGTGACACGCCAGAGACGAGCGTGCCGAGGATGACCGCCATGATGACGAGCACGCGGCGGGCATTTGGGCCCTCGGGCTGGCGAAAATTGGACACGCCGTTCGAGATCGCTTCCAGGCCCGTCAATGACGATCCCCCGTTGGCGAAGGCACGCAGCACGATGATCAGCGAAGCTCCATAGAGAAGCCCGCTGCCGGGGTGGCCGAAGGGCACGATGCGTGCGTTATAGGGGATCGGATGTGCGTGCAGCTGGCCGAGGGCAGCCCGGATGAGCCCGATGATGATGAGCGAACCCGTCGCCGTGACAAAAAGATAGGTAGGTATGGCGAACACCCGGCCAGCCTCGCGGATGCCGCGGAGGTTGCCGTAACACATGAACGCGACGATGACGCACGAGATGACAAGCGGGATCTTGCCGTGCGACAGCGCCGGGAACGCCGATGTCAGCCCGTCGGTACCAGCGGCTACCTGAACGGCGACGGTGACGATGTAGTCGATGATCAAGGCGACGGCCGCGACCTGGGCCACCTTCACCCCGAAGTTCTCCCGCGCCACGACATACGAGCCGCCAGCGTGGGTATAGACCATGACGACTTCGCGGTAGGAAAGCGCCACGAACAACAGCACGATGATGATGGCCAATGTCAGAGGCAAAAGGAGACTGAAGGCCGCCACTCCGACCGCCCGCACGAGCACGAAGAGGATCTCCTCGCTCCCATAAGCGGTAGACGAGATGCAGTCCGGGGAGAGAACCCCGAGCGCCATCGGCTTGCTGAGGCGCTCGACTGAAAGGCGCTCTGTGGTGAGCGGCGGACCGAGGAGTGCCTTCTTTACGCGATAGGAAAGGGACTCGGGAAGGATGACGACCTGGTCAGGTTCACGCAGGTGGAGGACCCCGTCCTTTGGTCGCTCTAGGACGCCATCACTCAGGGCAGCCTCGGGCGGCATCACCGTCCCGACAACGTCTTCTGGGGGTGTCACCTGCTCGACAGGTCGGTCGATCGGTAGGGCACGACCAACGAGCGTACTTTGTCTTCCGGACAGCCAGAGATGGCCTCCAGGTCTTGTCGAGGCCGAGAGTCCCCGATCTCGTCGAACGGGAAGGGCCCGTGAGTTGTGCCGGAGGATGCCAGCGTGTTCGATAGTCCCATGCACGTAGTCGTCATAGGTTGCGGAAGAGTCGGCTCCGGCCTCGCCGTTGAGTTGACCAACGCCGGCCACTCCGTCGCCATCATCGACAAGGTGGCCCGTTCGTTCCGCCGGTTGCCTGCGGACTGGCCGGGCCAGCGTGTCGTGGGCTACGGGTTCGACCGGGACCACCTCGAAGAGGCCGGCGCCAAGGACGCCGGGGCGCTGGCGGCTGTCACAAGCGGAGACAACTCCAACATCCTTTGTGCCCGCATCGCCCGGGAGACCTACGAGATCCCTAGCGTCGTGGCCCGCATCTACGACCCGCGGAGAGCGGAGATCTTCCAGCGCCTCGGCATCCCCACCGTGCCGACCGTGGCCTGGACGATCGACCACGTGCTGCGCCGCATGCTGCCCGAACGCTGCGTCACCTTGTGGTCTAACTCGACGGGCCGCATCCACCTCGTGGAGCAGCCCTTGCCAAAAGAGTGGGCTGGGCGCCGCCTGCCGGTCGCTGCCCTCCATGGCGACGGGATACGTGTTGTCGCCGTGACGAGGACCGGTGTACCCGCGCTCGACGTAGAGGATCTGATAGCCCAGGAGGGCGACGTGCTTAGCCTCATTGTCACCTACGACGTCGAAGACAAGCTTGAGGATCTGTTCCCCGGCGTCTCAATCGTGGCCGCCCCCCGGCACGGGATCGAGCTCTCATGAAGGTCGCCATAGCCGGTGCGGGCAAGGTGGGCCGCTTCCTCGCCGAGGACCTCGCCCAGGGCGGCCACGAGGTGGAGCTGCTCGACTCGAACGCCGATCTCGTCGCGACGCTGCCCCCCGTGGACGGTGTCCGCTACATCACGGCTGACGCCTGCGAAGTGAGCTCGCTCAAAGCGGCCCGCTTCGACGAGATGGACGTCGTCGTCGCAACGACGGGCGACGACGAGGACAACCTCGTCATCTCCCAGCTCGCCAAACAGGAGTTCGCCGTCCCCCGCGTGCTCGCGAGGGTCAACCATCCGAAGAACCACTGGCTCTTCAACGAGATGTGGGGCGTCGACGTCGCCGTGTCGACACCGCAGCTGCTGGCGGGGCTGGTCGAGGAGGCTGTCTCAGTCGGGATGCTCGTCCGCCTCCTGCAGTTCGATGGTGGCCACACCCGGCTCATGGAAGTGACCCTCGGTGAGGACTCCCCGGTCATCGGGACCGAGTTCGGCTCGGTCGTGCTCCCCCGAGGATCGGCCGTCGTGGCCCTGGTACGCGAGGGCCATGTCGTCGTGCCCCGGTCGGACTCGCCCTTGGACGTGGGAGACGAGGTGGTGCTGCTCGTAAGTGCCCAGTGCGAGGACGACGAGATACGTTCGATCCTCCTCCAGGGCACGTGAGCGAACCGCCGGACGAGGCGCGAGCCGGCGAGGAAAGCGAGCCGGTAGAGACGCCAGGCCCGCAGGAGCCAGGAGAGGCGGCGGCTTCTCGGTCTGAGACTGGCGAGGACACCGCGATCGCAGAGAGCGAGACGGTGAGCGTCGAGGGGACCGAGCCGGAGCCGGTACCCGAAGGCGACGCCAGCTCACCCGCGGTCCCGAGGCGCCGCCGGAGCCGTAATCGTGGCCGGCACCGCCACGGCTTTGACACCGGAGCCGAGACCGAGTCGGCCGACCAAGCTGCGGGCGCCCCCGCCAGCAGCCCAGGTGGGGTGGTGCGGGTCCTCGAGCCCATCGTCCCGGCCACTTACGGCGAGCTTCAGGCCGCCTTTTTCGACCTCGACAAGACAGTTATCGCCAAAGCCTCGATGGTCGCTTTCGGCCGGCCCTTCTACCACGGTGGCCTGATCAACCGCCGCACAGTCCTCCGGGCGCTTTACGGCGAGCTCATCTACCTCCACCTCGGCGCGAGCGAACAGAAGCTGAACCGGATCCGCGAATCGGTCCTCCGCCTGATCAGGGGCTGGCACAGCGACAGGGTGCGGGAGATCGTGGCCGAGGCGATCGAGGAGATCGTCGAGCCGATCATTTTCGCCGAGGCCGCCGACCTCATTGACCGGCACCACGACGAGGGACGCCTCGTCGTGATCGTCTCTGCCTCACCAGAGGAGATCGTCACGCCCCTCAGCAGGTTCCTCGGCGCCGACGAGTGCATCGCGAGCCGGGCGCGCCTTGACGAGGAGGGGCGCTACACGGGAAAGATGCAGTTCTACGCCTTCGGGCCCTTCAAAGCCGAGGCGATGGACGCCCTCGCTCGCAAGCGGGGTATCGACCTCGCCTCCTCCTACGCCTACACCGACTCCTACACGGACCTGCCGATGCTCGTCGCCGTCGGCCATCCCGTCGCCGTCAACCCCGACCGGGTACTCAACCGCTACGCCAAAGAGCACGAGTTCGAGGTGCTCCACTTCAGCCAGACAGTCAGCCTCTGGAGCCGGGTGCGCGACCGGCTGGGTGCCGTACCGCCCCGGCCCGCCATCGCGGCGTCGGCCGGTGCCGTAGCTCTCGGCTTCGGCGCCGCGGCCGCGGGCTGGTGGCTCGGCTCACGAAAGCGCGACAGCTGACAGCCTGACTGTTAGGGACTCTCAGTCGCCGCGAAGGCGCTTCGCCGCGATAGCACCCAGGGCGACGAGCAAGGCCAGAATCACAAGCTTCTTGATCATGACGCGATGGTAGCCAGCCCCAGCTTGCGACAGGCCGATGCACCCGCCGCCCGGTTCCGTGAGAGTCGTCAAGATGGCCGCAGGTGGGCCAGGGTCGTCTCAGACGGTGAGAAGGTCCCTCGCGCCCGTGTCGCTCGAGGGGTGGCGCAGCTTGGACATCGCCCTTGCCTCGATCTGGCGGATGCGCTCACGGGTGAGGTTGAAGTGCTCGCCTACCTCTTCGAGGGTGCGTGGCTCACCGCGGTCCAAGCCGAAGCGGAGCTTGAGGATCTCGCGCTCGCGCTCGTCGAGCGGCGCGAGCAACCGGTTGATCTCAAGCGGCAACAGCGCCGTGGCAGCCACCTCGAAGGGAGACTCGGCGGAGCGGTCCTCTACGACATCGCCCAGCTCGGCGTCGCCGTCCTCACGCAGCGGCTCTGAGAGCGACAAGGGCTCGGCCCGGAACCTGAGCGCCTCGATCAGTTTGTCCTCTGGCAGCTCGACCTCGGCACCAAGCTCGGTGAGCGTCGCCGGCCTGCCCAGCTTGAGCTCCAGGCGTGCCTGGGCCTTCTGCACGCGGGCAAGGGTGTCGCCGGCGTGCACGGGAAGTCGGATCGTCCGACCTGTGTTGGCTATGCCTCGGGTAATCGCCTGGCGGATCCACCAGGTCGCATAGGTGGAGAACTTGAAGCCTTTGCGCCAGTCGAACTTCTCGACGGCGTGCATCAGGCCGAGGTTGCCTTCCTGGATCAGATCAAGCAGCGGGAGGCCGGAGGCCTGGTACTTCTTCGCAATAGACACGACGAGACGCAGGTTCGACTGGACGAAGGTCCGCTGCGCGGTCTCACCCTCCCTCACCAGGCGGTTGAGCTCCCTGCGCCGGGTGGGCGTCGTCCCCTTGGCCTTGGCCCGCAGCTCCTCTTCGGCGCTCCAACGGGCCTCTATCGCCTGGGCCAGCCTTACCTCGTCGTCCTTGGTGAGCAGCGGATACTGACCGATGTCGGTCAGGTACAGCCTTACGAGATCTTCCTCGTCGCGCTCAACTCGCTCTTTCGCCAAGATCTCAAAGCCTCCGTGGGTTTCGGCTGATACAGCTCCGCGCTGATCCGAAGTTGCGACGCTTGGGCGGGGGCCTTCCGCGTCTTCCTTCGCTGCCCCACATTGCGCCGGTCAGCGAACTGCGCTGCCTCATTACTCGAACGTAAGTGTAACGGCCGAGTCAAGCTGTCCTGTGCACAGGTCCTTGCCCTGCCGCCGGGGTTCGTGCTAGGAGCCTACCGGCGCCAGTGCCCACCAGTTCCGACAGTTTTACTTGCACACACAAGTGAAACTGGCAAAGGCCTGCATGCGATGGGCTCAGCTGGCCGTCGACGACCAGCCCTGCTCTCGACAGAGCGCGACGCCCTCCGACCGCACTGCTTCCAGGTCGGCTACCGCTCGCTTGATGACACGAGCGATCGCGCCGTCGCCGGCCTCGGCGCAGTTGTGCATGCCACGGGCGTATTCGCTAAAGAGGGCCGGGTAAAGGCGCCCGACCAGGTCGCCGACGAGGGCCTGCCCAGTGTCTCGGAGACTGTCGCTATGTCCCCGGCCTGTCCGCCCCCCGAGATCGGGCAATGCTCTGGCGAGCTCGAGGAAAAGGGCGCCGCCGGGGAGAACGGTCAGCTCCTGCGGTCCGGGAAGACCCGGCGAAACAGGAAGGAGAGCCTCGAGCTCAGCGGCCCTCCATGCGTGCGCTCGGGCCGCGGAAGCTGCCCAGCGGGCACAGCTCGCGGGCTCGAGCTCCCCGGCGCGCTCGCCCAAGCGCTCGAAACAGGCGAGCTCGACTGCTCGAAGCGCCCCTAGGTAGCGGGCACCGTCCAGCAGCTTCAAGGCCTTGTTGACAGACCTGGGCCTAAGGGCCCGAGGTCGCAGCAGAGGCCCGGTAACGGTTCGTGATCGGCATGCGCCTGTCCTTGCCGAAGCCACGACTCGTGACACGGGGCCCGGGCGGGGCCTGGCGGCGCTTGTACTCAGCGTGGTCGACAAGATCGATGACCCTGCGAACTGTCGCCTCGTCGAAGCCGGCCGAGACGAGGTCCGAGACGGTGAGGTCGCGTTCGACATAGCCCTCGAGGATCGGGTCGAGCACCTCATAGGCGGGCAGGCTCTCGTCGTCGCGCTGGTCCGGGCGCAGCTCGGCCGAGGGGGGCTTGTCGATGACGGCCCGGGGGACGAGGTCATGGCCGGCAAGACAATTTCGGTACTCGCACAGTTCGTAGACGAGGGTCTTAGGGACGTCTTTCAACAGTGCGTAACCCCCCGCCATGTCCCCGTACAAGGTGGCGTAGCCGACGGCCATCTCAGATTTGTTGCCCGTCGTGAGCACTATCCAGCCCCGCTCGTTGGAGATCGCCATCAAGATGACGCCCCGGATACGTGCCTGCAGGTTCTCACCGGCGAGGCCCCCAGCGAGGCTCCCGCTCGCCGACACAGGTGCGAGCATCTCGAGCAGGACGCCGTGCGCCTGCTCGATCGGCACGGTGGTCGTGGCAATGCCCAAGTTCGCAGCGAGAGCGGAGGCATCGCTCAAAGAGCCGGGCGAGGAGAACCGAGAGGGCATCAACACCCCGTGCACCCGCTCAGGTCCGAGCGGCGTCGGAGGCGATCGTGGCGACGAGGGAGGAGTCGACGCCACCCGAAAGCCCGACGAGCACGTCGCTGAAGCCGTTCTTGGCGATGTAGTCGGCCGTCCCGAGCACGAGGGCCTCATAGACCTCAGCCACCCGGCCGAGGCGCGGGGCAAGAGCGGGGCGTGTCTCGTCGACCGGCCCCGAATCGAGCGGGGACGGCTCCGAGATCGTGACGTGGTCGAGGGTGGAGGTTCCCTCGTGGCCCCTCGGGTCCAAGAGCCGCTTGCGGAACACGGGCCGGATGACGAGGTCGCAGATCACGAGCGCCTCTTGGAATTGCGGAGCGGAGGCGACGAGGTCGCCATCGTGGTCGAAGACCATCGAGGCCCCGTCGAACACGAGCTCGTCCTGGCCGCCGACGAGGTTCACATAGCAAAGAGCGGTGGAAGCGTCCGCGGCCCGGGTGGCGAGCATCCTCTCGCGTTGGGCCAAGATGCCGGCGCGGTAGGGGGAGGCGTTCAAAGTCACGACGAGCTCGGCGCCCCCCTCGCCCAGGCGGCCGACGGGACCCGACGGGCTCCAGGCGTCCTCGCAGATCGTCACCCCGACGCGCACCCCTGCTATGGAGAAGAGCTGGTCATGGCGATCGCCCGGGGTGAAGTAGCGCCGCTCGTCGAAGACGCCGTAGTTGGGAAGCACCTGCTTTCGCACGATCCCGCGCACCTCACCCGAGGAGCAGACTCCGGCTGCGTTATACAAGTCACCGTCCTCTTCGACAAAGCCGACGATGGCTGCGCAAGCCTGGGTGGCGGCCGCCACCTTCTCGAGGGCGCGCAGGTTGCCCTCGACAAAGCCCGGCTCGAGCACGAGGTCCTCCGGTGGGTACCCGGTGAGCACCAGCTCGGGGAAGACCGCCAGGTGCGCCCCGGCCGCCTCGGCCTCGGCGAGCATCGCGATGACCTTCTCGGTGTTGGCCGCGAGATCACCCACGGTGACGTCCACCTGGCAGAGCGCGACGCGCAAGCTGGTCACAGCATGGATGCTACCGGCGGGCCCGGGGCCGAGCCGGGTATGAGGCATTAGCCTTTGACGGAGGAACTCCCCGCCGATGCCACCATCCCGCCTGCCCGAGGACCTCGTCCGGCAGTCCGCTGCACCCGACACGGTGCGCCTCGTCGCCGACCAGCTGTGCGCCGTCTTTCCCCAAGCCGGCGAACGCCTGGTGTCAGATCCCGGCCTCGCCTCGGTCTTTGCGGCCGTTGCATCCGCGAGCCGATCGCTGTCGCGGGTCATCATCACCGACGCGGCTGCCATCGAGGTTCTCGCCTCGGTGTCGAGTGGGGTGCCGGTCGGCTTGGGATTCGACCCCGCTGCAGCCGGCGACGTCGAGGAACTGGTCCGTCGCAAGCAGCTCTCACTTTTGGAGGCTGCGGCGCGCGACCTCATCGGGCTCGACGATCTCGGCCAGACGACTACCTCGCTCTCGCGGATCGCAGACCGGGTCCTCGCAGGGGCCATCGCCCTTGCCGGAGCCGGCGACGGCCTCGCCGTGATCGCCATGGGCAAGCACGGCGCGAAGGAGATCAATTACGCGAGTGACGTCGACATCGTCCTCGTGGCCGCGGACGGCGAGGAGGTCGACCCGTCCCTCGCCCAGTCGGTCGTGGCAATCGCCTCTCGCGCCTACCGGATCGACACGAACCTTCGTCCCGAAGGACGCTCCGGCGCGCTCGTGCGCTCCATCGCCTCCTATGCCGCCTACTGGGAACGCTGGGCGCGACCGTGGGAGTTCCAGGCCCTCATCAAGGCGCGCCACTCGGCCGGGGACGAGACCACCGGGCACCTGTTCGAGGAGGCGGCCTCCGAGCACCTTTGGTCGAGGACCTTCGGCGCCGACGAGCTGGCCGAGCTGCGCACGCTCAAAGCCCGTGCCGAAGCGGTCGTCGCCCGCCGGGGCCTCGAAAAGCGCGAGCTCAAGCGGGGAAGGGGCGGGATCCGCGACGTGGAGTTCTCCGTCCAGCTCCTCCAGCTCGTGCACGGCGGACGCGACCCGGCGCTTCGCATGCGGGCGACGCTTCCCGCCCTCGCCGAGCTCTCCGATGCGGGCTATGTGGCGGCCGAGGACGCCGCCGCCCTCGCCATTTCCTACGGCTTCTTGCGCACCGTCGAGCACCGCTTACAGCTAGTCGAGGAAGCCCAGGTCCACACCGTGCCGGCCGAGCGAGAGGCGAGGGACCGTCTTGCCCGCGTGCTCGGCTTCCGTGGCCTGCCGACACAAACGCCTGCCGAGCGGTTCGACATGGTCCTCGCCCGGCACCAAAGCGCCGGAAGGGCGATCCACGAGCGCCTCTTTTTCAGGCCGCTGCTGGAGGCCTTCGCAGGGCCGAGCGGGCGGCCAACCGGGAACGAGCGTGCCGTCGCCGAGCACAGCTTTGCCCAAGGCGCAGCCGAGGAGCGCCTCGCCGCTTTCGGCTTCGCCGATGCCGAGAGGACCCGCCAGGCCTTGGGTGAGCTCACACGCGGCCTCACCCGCTCATCGAGGCTCATGTCACAGCTGCTCCCGCTGCTGCTCGACTGGCTGTCTGAGTCGCCAGACCCTGACCAGGGCCTCATGGCGCTGCGAACCCTCGCCGGCGCCCCCCACCGGCGCGATCTTCTCGTGACCGCTTTCCGGGAGTCGCCAGAAGTGGCAAGGCGCCTCTGTCTGCTTGTCGGCACGAGCCGGCGCCTGGGCGAGATCATCGCCCGGAACCCGGACTTCGTCGCCCTCGTCGACGAAAAGGCGGCGCTCGTCGCCCCCGGGCGCGAAGAGCTGGCGCACAAGGCGGTAATCGCCATCGGACAAGGCCCCGCGAGGCGGGCGGGGGCTCTCAAGCACCTCGTCGAGATCGAGACGGTCCGCATCGCAGCCCGGGACATCCTCGGCTTGGCGGGCCTCGCCGAGACGGGGCGCGCCCTGGCCGATCTCGGGGCCGCCGTCGTCGCGGCCGGCCTTTCGGCCGTGGCGCCGCGCGTGCCCATGGCGGTGATCGCCATGGGCAGCTTCGGTGGGGCCGAGATCGCCTATGGGAGCGACCTCGACGTGCTCGTCGCCTACGAAGGTGCCAGTGCCGCCGACGCCGAGGCGGCCGAACAGGCAGCTACGGCGCTGTTCCGTCTCTTGAACGGCTCCACCCCCGCCGAGGGGATTGTCTGCATCGACGCCTCTCTTCGCCCCGAGGGCCGCCAGGGACCGCTCGCGCGCAGCCTCGACGGCTTCGAGGAGTACCACCGACGCTGGGGCGCCACCTGGGAGCGCCAGGCTTTGCTGAGGGCCCGGCCCGTCGCCGGCGACGCGGCTGTGACCGAGCGATTCGTCGCCCTAGCGGACAAGGCGGTGTGGGCCACGCCCCTGGACGAGGCCTCAGAGCGCGAGATACGCAGGATGAAGGCCCGCGTCGAGCGCGAGCGGATCCCGCCGAGCGACGACCCGCAGTTCCATCTAAAGCTCGGCCGCGGCTCACTTAGCGACGTGGAGTGGACGGTCCAGCTTCTCCAGCTCCGTACCGCTACGAGAGCGAGCGCGACGCGCGACGCCCTCGACCGCCTGGAACGTGACGGGGCCATCAGCGCGCCGGATGCGGCCATCTTGCGCGAGGCCTACCGCTTTTGCGCCGAGACCCGCAACCGCTGGCACCTCGTGGGCAACTACGTGGCCGGGGCCGGAGGCGTGGTCGGAAGCGGAGCGGACGCCATGCCCCGACAGCCGGAGCTCCAGTCGCGCCTCGCGAGGAGCCTCGGGACCACCCCGACGGACCTACGCGAGTCCTACCGGCGTGTGACCAGGCGAAGCCGCAAGGTCGTCGAGCGCCTCTTCTACGGGCTATGAGGTTGCGCCCTACAGGCCTACTTGTTCGACCAGAAGACCGTCGGGGTGGGATAGCGGATGACCGTTACTCCGTGACCCTCGAGTTCGTCGAGCAAATGGGTCCACCTCGTGGTCCAAAAGATCAACGGGTCGCCCCCGATGCTGCTGCGGAAGCGCGCACCGTGTAATCCGCGCTTTGTGAGCCTAAAGGCGCGCCTTGTGTGCTCGACAAGGAGGATCTCCTCGTAACGGGCATACCAAGAGGGCACGAAGGGGCGCACGGCTGCCCAGCGCGCCCCGATGCGCACCCCCCACGGGTAGAGCTCGAGTCCGACGAGCAGTGCGGGCATCGTCGTGGTGCCCAGACGACCGGGAAGCGCCCAGCGCAGGCTGCCCACGAAGCTGTCCAGGAGGCCGTCGTCCACATTCACGTCTTCGACGACCCGTGTCGCGACGCGCGAGCCGAGGTACAAGATCACTCCGGCAAAGAGGAAGAGAAAGACGCTGAGCAGGATCAGCAGGTAGAGCTCACCGGTGGCCGATATGGACATTGCGAGCCAAAGCTAATGGCATGCGCCCGTCATCTGCTGGGCTCACAGCCAGCTCCCAGGCTTGCAGGCAGGCGCAGCGGCCAACTCATCGCCGGGACCGGGAACGCAATCGCCTCGGCCGTGCCTCCGACGTAGACTCCTCCGGTGCGCATCACCGGCCTGGTGCTCGTCCGGGCAAGCTTGTACGTGAGCCTCGGCCTCGTGTTCGGGATGCTCGCCTTCGTGCGCTCGAATGCCTACAAGCGCCGCACCGGCAATAGTCCCTGGCACATCCATCCCCTTATCTGGGGCGGGGTCAGCGTCTTTGTCGCCTTCTTCGTGACACTGCTGTCGATCGTCTTCGTGGCCATCTTCGGCACCTTGTTGTCCATCGTCGCCTGGTCGCCCCGGCTCCAGTCCGGCCGGGCAAACGACCGCGCCGGGGTGGACGACCACGGGGTGGCCACGGGCTTTAGCCCCGCCCCCGAGACGGGCTGGGCACCGGAAAAGCCCGCGCCCACACTCAGTGCGTGGCTGAGCGACCCGACGGGCCGAAACGAGCTGCGCTACTTCGACGGCTCGGGCTGGACCGAGCACGTTGCCAACAGGGGCGTCATCTCGGCCGACCGGCTCTAGGTCTCCCCGGTCTCCTTGGTGAAGATCAAGAGGGACTGGTCTATGCCGCCGAGCACCGTGTGCAGGCGATAACCGGACAGGTCCGGCTCGTTCAACATCGCCTGGAGTCCGAGCGCACCGGTCTCACCCTCGTGCACCGAGCCGGTGTGCCACTCTTTGACCTTGTACTCCATGTTCATCTTGCTTGGAATCCCATTCTGAAATCCCGATCTCTTCGGTCGGGCCCGGATCACCGTCGCCCGAGATGAGCTGAGCCAAGGATACCGAGCCCGAGCCGGGCCTTTCGGGTCTCGTCAGCCTCGCGGGACGCCGCGCCTTCTCGAAAAGTGTGGGCGCCGGCTCGAAGGCGTCGGCCCCACGCTCAGGGCGGGGGCGTCACCCTCGAGCTGTTGGACCATGCGGTCCACCTCGGTCAAGATGGCGCCCGAGACGACCCAGGACCCCGTCTGGTCGACACGTCGCAAGCTGCGCAGCGACTCGCGGCGCGCCTGGCGGACGGCCTCGAGGGCGGCGTCCACGTTCAAGTCGTCCCCCTGCAGCGCCGCGGCCCGGGCCTGGTAAGCATGAGCGGTCCGCGAGAGCACCTCGGCGAGGCTCGCCGGCAGGCGGGGCGCCCCGTCCAGGCGATGGTCGAATAAGGTCCGGGCGATGGCGCGCAGCTGAGCCACCGAGTGGGTCATGGCGGCGAGAATCTCCGACAGCTCCGAAGAGCCTGCCTTGCGGCCGAAGATGTCCACCCGCGAGAACGCCACCGCCTCGTCTACAAGCGGCCTCGCGCGGGCTAGATCCTCCTCGAGGCCCCTTGAGGCGGCGAGCCAGAGATCGGTCTCGGTCGCGGTCGGGGTCCGTTTCACCCCAGCGCTCATCTCGCCCAGGAGCCCCGCGATGGAACCGGAGAGCTCGGCAAGAACACGACGCGCCCTTTCCCGCGGGTCTCCCGGATAGGCGACATAAGAGGCGGCAGCGCCGACGATGGCCCCGACTAGCGTCGCCAGGACGCGGTCGGCGACCTCGGCGGTGGTAAGGGCGGGCCCGAGGGCGAGGATGAAGATGGCGGTGCTCGGGATCTGCAGCGAGCCGCTCAGGCCGAGCCGCAGGAGCTGGCCGGCGCCGAGGGACACAAAAACAACGGCTATGACGGCGAAGGCCGACAGCCCGACGGTCCGCAAGATCACGACGGCGAGCAGGACGCTCAAGCACATAAGGACCGTCCGCTTGGCGCCGTCGAGGACAGAGGTACGCACCGTCAGCTGCACGGCGTACACAGCCGAGGCGGCCCCGAAGGCGGACGGGACATCGCCGAGGGGCAGGCACACGGCCCATGTCGCCCCGGCCGCGGCGGCGGTCACAGTCATCACGCGAAGGGTCCACCGCGCCTCGTAGAGGCTATGGGCGAGGCGTCTCAGTTGGGCGAGGACGAGGGCGGGCGAGCGGCGGGCGACATAGGTCTCGCTTCGGTGCCGCGTCGTCGACTTGGCCGGGCGGGCCCCCCCGCCCCCGAGGTGTGCTCGCCCGGGCCCGTTGCTTGGCTCGCTTTGCACCCAACGAGCATGGAGCATCGGCTGGCGAGGTGCCAGTGTCTGCCCGGAGGACCACGCCTCGGCGCCGGGCTTGAGACAAGGTCCTCAGGCGCTTGTCTCGGGCTGTGTCCTTTGGGACTGGTAGCGGGCAACGGTGAAGCTGATGATGAGCGGGACGATGACGGCGAACAGGACCAGCATCGCCGTGATGAGGACGAGCGGGTCGCCGCGGGTGTGGTCCTTCACGAAGGCGAACTCGATCAGCCCTGCGGCGATCACATAGGAGAGCAGGGTCCACCTGCCGACAAGAAAGAACTTGTCCCAGGCGAGATCCTTGGTCTGGCTAAGAAGAACAAGGCTCGCGACGACGAGGAGGGCACTGGCCACCGCCAAGGCGACGGGGAGCCCGAGCGGTGCCCGACGGGGGGCGTAAGAGGCCATGTAGATGCCCCCGACGACGATGAGCACCAAGGCGGCGGCGCATAGCTCCGCGACCGGGGCGAAACGCCGCTCGGCCGCTTCCGGCAAGCTGACCTGCGGGCTCGTCCGGCTCATTGCGAAGCCACCCGGGTCATGATGACAAGGGTCGCGACCTGCATCAGGCCGGTGATGCCGGCGGTGTAGATGAAGCGCTTCATCAGCTTGGCGATCACCTCGCCGTTCGGGTGGGGCTTGCGCATCTCGAACAAGACGGCGAGGTTGGCCGGCTCGAGGAGGCCGAGAGCGATGACGGCCATCACACCGACCACTATGAACGAGGCGATCAGCCAGGAGTGGTTCGGGCTCGTCGCCTTCAAGTTGCCGAGGTCCAAAGCAAGCTGGAACCCCGAGGCAAGTGTCATGGCCACGAGCGTCGGCATCAACAGGACCATCTTCGGCATGAAGCGGGCCGAGAACTCGGCCCGGGCCGGGATGGAAAGACGCCCCAGTATCGGGCCGACGACGAGGCCCACGAACAAGTCGATGCCCGTCCACAAGGCGCCACCGGCCACGTGGTTGAAGTCGAGGCCCCACTGCCAGTTGAAGCCGATCGAAGCGATCAAAAAGCCGATTACGACGGCTACGACCGGCAGCCCCTTCAGCGGGACGATCTGGATGACGGGTCTCGCCGGGGCCCCGATGGGAGGGCCGTGGCTGGCCACATGGCCGTTTCCGAGGACGTCAGCAGCCGTGTCGGTCATGGTTTCCCCCCTTGGTCCCCACCTTGCACGAACCATTACGCCGGCCCGGGCAAGGTGAATATAGCCAATCAGAGCCGGGGCCAGGGACCTTGAAACTGTCGGGGAGCGCCTCGAGTATCCTTGGTCCCAGGTGAGCCGGGAAGACTGGTCGGCACTCGTTGGAGCGACCCAAATGACCGATTCCTCTCCCCCATCAGCAGGCCAGCTGTCCACGCCGCGCGACGGTTCGCGCCCGGCGGCGGGCACGGTTCAGGCCTGGGAGCGGCACCGCAAGTTCGCCAGCTGGCGCTGGGAAGCGCTCCGGACGACATTTTGGATGGTGCCGACCCTGCTCGTCGTCGTCGCCGGACTGCTGTTCGTCGTGACCTACGAGATCGACCGGGCGGCCTACTACGGTCACCTCACGCTTCCTTTCTGGATGCGGACCGAGAGCGCCGACGCGGGCCGGGAGATCCTGATCTCGATCGCGGCGGCTGTCATCACAGTCGTGGGCGTCGTCTTCTCGGTCACGATCCTGGCGGTGACCTTCGCCTCCCAGCAGTTCGGCCCCCGCATGATGCGGAACTTCGTCCGCGACGTCGGCAACCAGGTAACTCTCGGTGTGTTCGTGGCGACCTTCGTGTACTCGACGCTCGCTCTCGGCTCGACCGCCATCAGCGGCACGCGGGGGATCTTCGTGCCCCACTTCTCGATCGTGGTCGCCGAGGCCCTGCTCGTGGTCAACATCGTCGTGCTCATCTACTTCATCCACCACATCGCCAAGTCCGTCCAGCTGCCCGAGGTGGTGGCCGGTATCGCCCGTGACTTGACCCGCGAGATAGACGCCGAGTTCCCGGGGGCAATCTCGGGCCCGGGCGAGAGCACGGCCGCCGGATACGGCACCTCACCGTCGGAGATGATCCAGCTGCTCGAGGAGCGCAGCGGCGTCGTGCCTGCCCTCTCGAGCGGATACCTGCAATTCGTCGGCTATGCGCAACTCGTCGAGATCGCCACCAAGACCGACTCGGTCATCCGCCTAGCCCACCGGCCGGGCCACTTCATCGCAGCCGGGAGGCCGCTCGCCAAGGTCTGGCCGCGAGGGTCCGCCCAGCAGGTGGCCCAGGCGCTCGCCAAAGCGCACGTGACCGGGCCGCACCGGACCCTCATGCAGGACCCGGTCTTCGCCATCGACCAACTCGTCGAGATCGCCATCCGGGCCCTGTCGCCGGCTGTGAACGACACCTTCACCGCCCTCACCTGCATCGACTGGCTCGGAGCAGGCCTTAGGCGGGTATCGGGCCGCACGCTCGGCGAGGGGATCTACAGAGACCGTGCGGGACGCGTACGCCTCATCGAGCCCGCCCCCTCATACGCGCGCATGGTCAACCGCGCCTTCGACAAGGTCCGCCAGGCCGCAGCCGGCATGCCAGTCGTCATGATCCACATGATGGACGCCCTGAGCTCGGTCGTAGAGGAGACGACCTCGCCGGACCAGCGCCATATCCTCTTACGCCAGGGGAAGATGATCGCCCGCAGCGCGACCGAGTCCGTGCCCGAACCGAACGACCTCGACGACGTACGGGCCCGCTACGAGAACCTTTGCGCCAAAGTGGCCGCCAAGGACCCTGCGGCGGCCGGAGAGGGTCACTAGCGCTAATAGCCAGCCGGGCTCCCGAGACCGAGCAGGCCGCGAAGGCCCGGGTCCATGAGGCGGGGCACGACCAGGTCCGCCGTCGCCCTCAGCGCCTCCGACGATCCGAGGCCGACTACCGTCATCCCGGCCGCCCGGGCGGCGCGAGCGCCCGGGAGCGAGTCCTCTACGGCGATGGCCTCCGCCGCCCGCACTCGGAGCAATTCACAAGCGCGCAGGTAGAGATCCGGTTCGGGCTTGGGTCGCAGCGGCGCCTTCACGGCGACGATGGCGTCGAAGACCAAAGGGATGTGAGCGGCCCGCATCGAGGCCTCGACGGTTTCGAGCGAGCCGTTGGAGGCCACCGCAAGCGGGCGCGTGCCCCCGATCTCCTCCAGGAGCCCGATCGCCCCCTCGATCGCGACGACACCCTCGTCGATCGCCTCGAGGATGGCGTCGTAGACCTCCCTCGTCGCCTCCTCGTGATCCAGGCTCTGGCCGAGCTCGCGCTCCAAGAAGGCGACGACGTCGCCCACAGAAGCCCCATACAGGTCGGAGGCGGGGCCCGTCACGAGCTCGTGGATCCCCTTGCGCTCGAAGACGTTCACGATCCCCACGAACCACGCCTTCTCACTGTCGACGAGGACGCCGTCGCAGTCGAAGACGACGGCCTTTGGACCGACGCTCACCCCACCTCCAAGGGGAGACTGGGATCGGCGCTCCACTCGGTGAGCGAGCCGTCGTAGAGGCGGACGTCGTTGCGCCCGAGCATCGAGAGGGCGAACACGTCGACCGTCGCCGAGATGCCCCCGCCGCAATAAGCGATCAACGGCTCGGCGGGGTCCTTGTCAACCAGGCCAGACAGGACCTCGTTGAGCTCATCTGGAGGACGGAAACGCCACGTCTCGGTGTCGAGCAGCTCCTGGGCGGGCACGCTCAGCGAACCCGGGATGCGACCGGGCCGGGAGTACGCGCCGGGGCCGAGGCCAGAAAAAGCCTGGGGAGTGAGGGCATTGACCAGGCAGGCCGGCTCCCCGCCCACAACAGCGACGATGTCGTCTTTTGTCGCCAGCAGCTCCGGACGCGTTCTTGGCGCGAATACGGAGGGCTCGACGATGACTGGGTCCGAGCTGAGCTCGTAACCGGCCTGCCGCCAGGCGGTGAGGCCGCCGTCGAGCACGCGTACCTCGTCGAACCCGAAGTACCTGAGCAACCACCACAGTCGTGTCGGCCACATGGGCGACTCCTGGGCGTAGGCGACGACTCGGGTCGACTCCCCGACACCGAGCTCGCCCATTGCGCGGGCGAAACGCTCCGGCGGGGGAACGGTGAATCGGAAGGGGGATTCCGGCTCGGACAGCTCGCCCGGGATGTCGGCGAAGACTGCACCGGGGATGTGCGCCTCCTCGTAGCTGTGCCGCCCACTTTCTACCGTGTAAGGGCCATCGGGGATCTCGCGGCGGAGAAAGACTGTCGCATCGACGACACGGAGCCTCTCGTCCCCGAGCTCCTCGCGAAGGCCCGCGGCGTCGATCAGTCTTGCGTCTTTGGGCACAGCCCGAGCTTAGCCGCAGCCTCTGCAAATCCGACTATTCCTACTGATTCCATGGTGATTGATTTAGGTCCGGGAGACCTGCCCGAGACGAGGCGCCCGCGGCCCGTTAATGTGCCGCACAGCCTCCACCCTCGGCGAAAGCAGGTAGGCGTGCAAGAACCCGAGCTCGCATTACGACGCAGCCAGATGGGGCGTAGCGCCCTCAGTTTCGTGACGAGAGGACCTCAGGGTGTCGGCGCTCAAGGACCGGGCTATTGGGTGGCGCTAAGCGGGGCGCCGAGCCCGGACGCGAACATGGCCCTGGCCGATACCTCCGAGGCGGCCGCCGTCGCCGCTGCGCTCAGCATCGTTGAACAAGAGGGCTATCCGACCCTTTTCATGCTCATTGGCGACGCCCGGGCGGCTGTTCTCGGACCTAGCTGGCGCCACGTCGGAGAGATGCCGTTCATGACCGTCAGCCTTAAGGGCGACGCACAGGGCATCGATCCCCGCGTCCGGCGGGCAGGCCCCGATGACGCCGAGGCCTTCGCCGGCCTGCTCGGCGGTGCCTTCGCGCTCAGCCAACAGGTGGCCGAGCTCATGGCCATGCTCGTCTTCCTCGATGACCTCGAAGCGACAATTTGGCTCCTTGTCGACCACAGCGTCGCAGTCTCGGCTGTCCTCACCTCGGTCGTCGACGACGCCGTCTGCCTGTGGTGCATGGCGACACCGCCGCCATTCGCGCGGCGCGGTTACGCACGGGCCCTTCTCGCCGATGTTCTGTGCCGGGCTGGCAAACAAGGAGCAAGCGTCGGGCTGCTCGGGGCCACTCCGGCCGGGAGGCCTCTTTACGAAGCGACGGGGTGGACGGCGCTCGAGAATTTGGAAGATATTCACCAACGCCGACTCGGCCCAGTTTGCCGAGTGAACCGGCCCAGGCATCGGGGGGCTTGATGATGGAAGGAACCGGACCGCTGCAAGAACTGGCGCTGCGAGTGAAACTGGCCCTCGAGAACGGCGATATCGACGCCTTGAGTGATCTCCTCGATCCCGACGTCACCTGGGGGCCGCCCGGTGACCCGTCGCCGCCGTGCCAGAACCGACGTCAAGTTCTCGCGTGGTACGAAAAGGGCAAGAAGGCAGGGGCGCGCGCCCAGGTCCGCGAGGTCTCCACCCTCGGTGGCCGGATCCTCGTCGGTCTCCTCGTCTCAGACCCAAGAGGCGCTGAGCAAGAAGGAGGTGGGTTCGACCGCTGGCAGGTGCTGACCGTGCATGACGGCCGGGTGACCGACATAGTCGGCTTCGACCAGCGGGCCGACGCCGTCGCCTGGGCCGAGGGGGCGAAAAGCTAAGCCTCCCAGCGTGCCTGAGCGGCCCGTCCGGGCTGAGCACGTGGCCGAAGGTCTATGCGCCTTAGGGCCAAATGTCACGATTTCCTACACCGGCACCGGGAAAGTGCCGATACATGCGAGGTGAGGGCGAACGACGGCCGCAGAAAGCTCGCCACGACAGCCTCGGCGCTGGCGGTGAGCGTGGTCTTCCTCCTCTGGCTCGTGCTGCACGTGGGGGGCACCAGCGGCGTCCGCTATTTCGACGACATCGTCACGGCCCTGGCGGCACTCAGTGCTTGTGTCGCCTGCCTGCTGGCGGCTCGGCGCCAAAGTGGGGCGGACCGTCGTTTCTGGGCACTCTTAGGCCTCGCGCTCGGGGCCTGGACCTGTGCCGAGGTGATCTGGGCCATCTACGACCTGGTCCTTCGCGTGCCCGTCCCCGTGCCTTCTTTTGCCGACATTGGGTACCTCGGGGCGATCCCGCTCGCGGCCGCCGCGCTGCTCTCGCACCCCGGCATTCGCGCTAAGGGGAGCAACAGGGCGCGGGCGTCCTTGGACGCGCTGGCCGTGGGGACAGCCCTTTTACTGTTGAGCTGGACTTTCGTGCTCGGGCCACTATGGCGCCACACCGACCTTTCCACCGCTGGAGGTGTCGTAGCCCTCGCCTACCCCTTCGGCGACGTGATCATCCTCTTCCTCATTGTCCTCACGGTCCGGTCCGTCTCCGACACAGGGCGGCGGCCGCTCATGTGGGTTCTCCTCGGCCTGTTCGCCATGGCCGTCGCCGACAGCACCTACGCCTATCTCGTCGAGGTGGGCCGTTACGCGACGGGCAACATCGTCGACACGGGCTGGGTGCTGGGCTATCTCGCCATCGCCGCCGGGGCCTCGAGCGACGACGGCCGAGCAACGATCCGGGTCGCCGAGCAGCCCGTCGAGACATCGCTCGTCTCGCTGGCGGCGCCCTACATTCCGATCCTGCTGGCCCTTTGCGCCATCACGGTCAAGTTGGAGCTGCACGACAAAGTCGACCGCCTCTCGTGGCTCGCCGGTCTCGGCCTCGCCCTGTTGGTGGTCGCCCGCCAGTTGCTGCTGCTCGTCGACCACCACGACGAGCTCTTTCCACCCCAAGCAGATCCAAGTGTCACGCGGGCTGCCAGCGCCGAGCCGCGGCCAGCGGCGACAGATCTCCTTGAGGCGGGGTCATGGCCGCAATTCCTAAGGAGGCTCCCATGAGCCACGCATACAGCTTGCGATCGGCCCCGCAAGCACACGTCAGTTCGCGGCGCCCGTACCGGACGATCGTGGTCGGGCTCATGGTCGTCACGAGCTCGGTCGCCGTCTTCGACCTCTACCTGTTCGCCACCTCCGGCCCCCGCTGACACGAAGCGGTCGGTCCTGTCCGCTCGCCGCGCCAACAGCTGCGAGGTCCGAGACGCCAAGGGCTTTGCCTGGTGCGGTCCTGTGACTGGGGCCGTGTCTTGACTGGAGCAGTCCCTCGCCGGTCAGGGACGCTCAGGCACCATGCGAGGCCAGCATGGCTTTGAGTCGCCAGGTGGCAAGGGCGAAAAACCCCAGAGCGAAAAGGGCGAGAATGCCCAGCTGGTGGGCGATGGTGGCTATGTCACCGTGGTTCGACAACAGGTTCGTCCATGCGTCGACGGCCCAGGCCTGGGGGGTTGCGTGGCCGATCTCGCGCATGGTCGTGGACACGATGGACAGTGGCCACATGCAACCGCCGAGCATGGCGAAGACGATCCCGACGATCGGGCCCATGGCGCTTGCCTGTTCGGGGGTACGAAAGATCGTGCCGGCCACCATGCCGGCACTGGCACCGACTAGGCACCAGACGACAAGGAGGGCCACGGCGGCCAAGGGGTTTCCCCACGACACGCCGAAGACGATGCTGCCGATGGCGACGATGACCAATGACTGCACCGCCGCGATCACGACATAGGTCACCGACTCGCCGGCGATGATCGTCCTCGGACGCACGGGGGCGGCCGACATGCGCTCGAACATGCCGAGCCGCCGGCTCTCGACGATGTAGGCCCCGCCCGCGATCGCCATCAAGAAGACGAAGAGAACCAGCTCGGTCGGGGCACTGTACTCATAGCCGGCGGGTAGCGAGCCGGCCTTTTCCTGGACGACGGCGGAGCGGAGCCCCACCTGGGGCGTGTCGGGTTGGAGGGACTCGGCCCGGGCGAGGTCCTCTGCGAAACTGCCTGCGTAGCCAGTGGCGAACTGGGCGGCCTCGAGCTTTGCACCGAAGCTCTCGACGACGGCGCTGACCCGGGTGGCGGCTGCCTGCTGGGTGCTGTTCGCCTCCTCGGCGACGATGCCGACGACCGTAGGTCGGCCGGCGAGCTCGTGGGCACCGAGCCCGGCTGGGATCACGACCCCGGCGAACACATCCGATCGGCCAACGGCCTTGTCGAGCGAGGCGATATTCGGGTACGTGGTGACACTCAGGCCCGAGGTGTGGCTCAAGCTCGCCACAAGCTGGCGGCTGGCGCTGGTCTGGTCGAGGTTGATCACCCCGACGCGGAAGGTGTTGAAGCCCTGGGCGACGGCACCGACGATGACGATGACGATGATGGGCAGGACCAGCAAGAAAAAGAGGGATACCCGGTCGCGAAGTACCCTCAGCGCCGATGCCCTGGCTATGGCGAGGACCCTCATGAGCTCACCGCCCGTCGGGCGAGGCTGACGGCGAGGGCGCCCACGATGGCGCTGAAAGCGAGGATGGCCAGCACCGGCTGGACGACGGTGCCCACACCTCCCCCGATCGTGGCGAGGTCGGTGAAGCCGCGTATCGCCCAGCCGTTCGGGGTCAAAAGCGCCAGGTGCTGGATCGCCGAGGGCGCTCCTGAGATCAAGAAGAAGTTGCCGCCTAAAAGGGCGAGGCCGAAGACGATGATGGACGCGACACCCTCGGCCTGGCGCTGGGTTCGGGCGATGCCGATCACGAGGGCGGTGAGGCAGATGACCGAGATGACAAGTGCCAACCCGACGAGGGCGGCGGGCAAAGGGGCGCCCCAGTCGGCGCCGAAGGCGGCCGAGGTGATGACACCGATCGTGCCCAGGCTCACGACTCCATAGACGAGGACCGACATCGCCTTGCCGAGGAGTATCTCGACGGGCCTGACCGGGGCCGCCCGTATGCGCTCGACCAGACCCTGGGAGCGTTCGACAAAGAAGCTGCGCGCCGTGTAGCTGATCGTGAACAGCAGGAAGAAGATAGCCATGCCGGGGCTGTAGTAGCTGATCACCTTCAGCTCGTGGGCGCCGGCGGGGCGCTCGACAGTCTGTAAGGGGATGCGCAGCGCCGAGACGCGTCTTATCAGCTCTGCCGTATCGGCCCTCGGCGCCCCTGCCGCGAGAGCCGTCGCAAAGGCCAGGCGGTCGGCGTTGAGCTGCGCCGCGAACGAGGCCACGATGGACCGTGTCACCTCGCCGGACACGGTCGCCTGGCTGGAGGTGATCGTCATGAGGGCCTCCGGGTGCTGGCTCGTCACCGAGCCTGAGAAGCCGGCCGGGATCACGAGCGCCGCGCCTAGTTCCCCGTCTTTTATCCCCGCCCGGGCGAGTGCCGGCGAGGCGAAGCTTCTGACCGTGATCACTTGATCCAGCTGGCGGGCCTCGAGTGCCTTGACGAGCTGGGCGGCGACGGGACCGTGGTCGAGCTCGACGAGCCCCAATGTGAAATGGAAGCTGTTGAGGCCGCTGAAGGCGAGGCTCATGAGCCCGGCGATGAGCACCGGGGCGAGGACCCCTACGACGATGGCGGACCGGTCGCGTATGCGCAGGCGCAGGTCCTTGCGGGCAATGGCCAAGATTGTGCGCACGCGCTGCTCACTCCCTGAGCGCCGTGCCGGTTAGATGCAAGAAGACCGCCTCGAGGTCAGGCTCGATGACCTCGACGCTCGTGACAGCGATGCCCGCGGCGTCGGCGGCTTCCAATAGGGCGGGAAGCAAGTGGCGGCCCTCCGAGGCGACGATCTGGACGCCGTTGTCCGCCGTGGCGACACTGGTGACGCCTTCGACGGCGCGACACGCCTTCGCCAGGGCCTCGAGGTCCCCCGCCGCGTTCAGCTCGATACGGTCCTGCTCGCCGAGCTGCGCGACGAGCTCGCGTCGCGTCCCCTCCGCGATCAGGTGACCCTGGTCGATGATGCCGACCCGGTCGCAGACGCGCTCGGCCTCCTCCATGTAGTGCGTCGTGTAGACGACAGCGAGGCCCTCCCGGCCGAAGGCCTGCACCCGCTCCAAGATGGCGTGGCGGCTCTGGGGGTCCACACCGACGGTCGGCTCGTCCAGGACGAGCAGCTTCGGGTGGTTCAGCAGGCCGGCCGCGATGTTGAGCCGGCGCTTCATGCCGCCCGAGTACGAGTCGATCCGGTCGTCGCGCCTCTCGGTGAGGTCCGTCAGCTCGAGGGCCTCGGCGACCCGGGCGGCGACGGTACGGCGGCCGAGCTTGTAGAGCCGGGCGAGGAACTCGAGGTTCTCCCGAGCAGTGAGGTCGGGGTACAGGGCGACGTCCTGGGGTACGTAGCCGATGAGCGCTTTCACCTCGAGGTTCCCGATCGCCTGGCGACCCGCCACCGAGATCGTGCCTTTGTCGGGCTCTAGCAGGCCGCAGACCATCTTCATGGTGGTCGTCTTCCCGGCGCCGTTCGGGCCGAGCAGCCCGTAGACCTCACCTTCTGCGATCTTGAAACCGACCCCGTCGACGGCGAGGCGGGCACCGAAGCTCTTCGTGAGGCCCTCGCACTCGAGGACCGGCACTGGGCTCACGTCGATGAAGTCGGGGCCGTCCTTGACGGCGGCCCGGAGGCGGAGGTCACCCCGGCTCGATCAGACGTGGCACCACAAGCCAGGAGAGCACGCCCGTGCCCGGCCCGACCTCGTCCCAGTCGTCGACGGGGAGCTCTATGCGGGCGATCGCCGCGGTCGGCATGCGGAGAAGACCTCCGCCTATGAGAAAGCTGGCCGTCTCCGAGCAGGTCGGCTCGTGACCGACGACCATGAGCAGGCGGGTCGAGGCCGGCTCTTGGCGGACCTCACCGATGAGGCCCTCGACGCCGCCGTCGTAGAGGGCGGCGGCCTCCCGTACGGCCGAGTCCCAGGCCCGTTCCTCAGAGGCCAGCTCCAAGGTCGCCCTCGCCCGCACCGCCGGCGAGCAGATGACCGAGTCCGGCACCGACCCGCAGGCGGCGAGAAAGCGCCCGGCCATCTTGGCCGCCTTGCGACCCCGCTTTGCCAGCGGCCGGTCGATGTCGGGGCCTTCGTAGTCTTTTGACCAGTCTGACTTGGCGTGGCGAAAGAGGATCAGCGCGCGAGACATCTCTGCATCCGGCCCGTTCAGGCCTTGTAGCCGATGGCGCGCAGCAAAGCTCTGCGCTCGGCTGCGTCCTGGTCGGTCTCGACCCCGGTGGGCGACGAGCCGTCGATGACACCAAGGACGCCCCTGCCCTGCTCGGTCTCGGCGAGCACGACCTGCAGCGGGTTGGCAGTGGCGCAGTAGACGGTGCAGACCTCGGGTACCTGCTTTAGCTGGTTGAGAACATTGACCGGATAGCCGTCGCGCACGAACACGACGAAACAGTGCCCGGCGCCAAGGGCGAGGGCGTTGGCGGCCGCCAGCTCTTCGAGCTCGCTGTCGTTGCCCGAGTGGCGCACGAGGCACTTGCCCGACGCCTCGCAGAACGCCAGCCCGAAACGCAGATGGGGGCTCGAGCCGACGAGGGCCTCGTGGATGTCCTCGACCGTCTTTATGAAGTGCGCCTGGCCGACGATTACGTTCAGGTCCTCGGGCTTGTCGATGGCTACGACAACCAGCTCCACGCTCTTCTCCTGTCCGATCGGCGCTGGGAGCAAGGGTCCCGACGTCATTTTGATGCCTACCACGAATCAGGGCGCGCCTGCAGCGTTGGGCGCCGGTTGCGGCTAGAAGGGGGGCATGCGAAAAAGAACACTCGGCCAGGGCCTCACCGTGTCCGCCCAGGGCCTCGGATGCATGGGGATGTCGGAGTTCTACGGGCCGGGGGACGAGGACGAGTCGATCGCCACCATCCACCGGGCGCTCGATCTCGGCATCAGTTTGCTCGACACCGCCGACATGTACGGCCCCTTCACCAATGAGAAGCTCGTGGGCCGTGCCATCGCCGGGCGCCGGGACGAGGTCGTGCTCGCGACCAAGTTCGGCATCGAGCGCATGGCCGACGGGACCCGCGTCGGCATCTGCGGCCGGCCGGAGTACGTGATCAGCGCCTGCGACGCCTCGCTCGAGCGCCTGGGGGTGGACCACATCGACCTCTACTACCAGCACAGGGTCGACCCGCGAACTCCGATCGAGGAGACCGTCGGGGCGATGGCCGAGCTCGTCGCCACCGGCAAGGTGCGCCATCTCGGCCTCTCCGAGGCAGCGCCCGAGACGATCCGCAGAGCGCACGCCACCTTCCCGATCACGGCGCTTCAGACGGAGTGGTCGCTCTGGACGAGGGACCCAGAGACCAACGACGTGCTCGCGACCGTGCGCGAGCTCGGCATCGGCTTTGTCGCCTACTCACCGTTAGGGCGAGGCTTTCTCTCGGGCTCTCTGCGAAATGTCGACGACCTCGCCCCCGACGACTTCCGGCGCCACAACCCACGATTTGCCGCGGAGAACTTCGCCACGAACCTGGCCCTGCTCGCGGCCGTCCGCCAGATGGCCGCCGACAAGGGGATCACCCCGACACAGCTCGCCCTCGCCTGGGTGCTTGCCCGAGGCGACGATGTCGTCCCGATCCCGGGCACCAAGCGCCGGGCCTACCTGGAAGAGAACGCCGCCGCCGACGACGTCGTGCTCACGCCGGAGGACTTGGCACGCCTCGACAAGGTGTTTCCCCCCGGAGTCACCGCGGGCGATCGTTACCCTGACATGTCGCCCGTTTACCGCTGATCGGGCACCCCGGCGTCGTTGTGCCTGCAGGCCAACAGCCCTTCTCCGGCTCAGAAGTGGTAGGTGACGCCCGTCAGCTCTTCTGAGACGTCCCAGAGGCGCCTTGCGGTCTGTTCGTCGCGGGCGGCGGCAACCGGTTGCACCTCTCTCGGGTAGCCGCGCAGCTCGCCGATACCGCCCGGCCCGTAGAAGTGCCCGCTCTCGGCGGCGGGGTCCACGGCGGCGTAGAGCTGCGGGAGCGCCCCTATCGAGGCGTTCTGGGCGAGCAGCCGGTTGCCTAGCCGCATGGCCTGTTTCACGGGACCGGTCGGGCCGCTCGTCTGCAGATTGGTCCTCGACCAGCCGGGATGGGCCAGCACCGAGCGGATGGGGAGGCCGGCCTTGCACAGGCGGCGGTCGAGCTCCAGACCAAACAGGACGTTGGCGAATTTGGACTGCTGGTAGAAGGCCCTCGGCGAGTAGGAACGCTCCCCGGTGAGGTCGGCAAAGTGGATCGATCCACCCCTGTGCTCGAGCGAGGAGACGGTGACGACGCGGGGGTCGCGGCCCTTGGCGATGGTGCCGAGGAGGAGCCCTGTGAGGGCGAAATGCCCGAGGTGGTTCGTGGCGAATTGCGACTCGTTTCCCTGCGGGCTTAGCACCCGGGGCGGGAACATGACTCCGGCGTTGTCAACGAGCACGTCGATGAGGGTTCCGGCCTCGCTGAGCTCTTCGGCAAAAGCCCGCACCGAGTCGAGATCGGCCAGGTCCAAAAGCCCGTATTCGACGGCTCCGTCAGGGTTCTCGGCCTTGATCCGGGCGACCGCCTGTTCCCCTTTTTCACGGGTGCGGGTGGTGAGCAGGACCCGGCCGCCGTGCGCGGCGAGCACGCGAGCGGTCTCAAAGCCGAGCCCGCTGTTGGCGCCAGTGACAAGGAAGCTGCGCCCGGACTGATCCGCGATGGAGGCGGCTTCGAAGCGGGCTCTGCCTGCGGGCACCTACCTATGAGACCACAGGCGGCAGGCTCGTGAGGGCCAGGGCCGCCCGGAATGGTCAGCCCACGCCACCCGAACCCCGGAAGGTCTCCCAGGTGGCCTTCTTGAGACCCATGATGCTGCCCAGCTCGGGCCAGAAGGAAGGGGTTCGGGCCACCCAACGGGTCAACAGGATCCCGGTGACGGCCTGGCAGCCTGTGGCCGAGACCACCACTCTCGGGAAGGGCTGAGCGGCGGTGTAGAAGGTCAGGCGATAGGTGATGCCAAGATCAGCTGGGCAGTTCATGGTCTTTGCAGGCATGACCGGGAGGGCGCAGACCGCCCGTGCCGCCTTTTGCACCAACTTCGGATCGCTCACCGAGATCAGGGCCGGGAAGGAGAAATGGATGTGGTTCTGCGGAAAGGCGTCGGCGCGCTGGACCACGAGGCGGTCGAGCTGGGCGAACGCGTGGCAGAGCGTGGGCGAGACGAGGCCAGCTTGAAAAGGAGCCTTCTCCTGGCGCGGTGCCCCCTGAGCAGTGCCGGCAGCGGCCACCACCAGGCCAAGACCAAGGCCGACGACTACTGCCCAACGCCAGGCAACTCTCGGACGGGACTCTATGTTCTCCATGATCCCATGAAGCACCTGGCACCCCGATTCGCGTAAGCGGCTGATTCTGCCCGGTCGGAAATCTCGGCTCAAGGCCCGGCGGGTCCGGGCCGATACCTAGATGAGTAGAACCGTGTCTCAGGTTCCAGCAGGGACCAAGGACCATCGCGAGGGCCTTTCGACGTTACGAGAAGGGCGGTCCTGTTGTCTGAGTTAACTGGCACCGAGGGAGCGACAGGCATCCATCAGCGCGCTTTCGGCCAGCCCGTGCAGCTGTGGCTGTACGTGGCGCTCATTCTCGCGGGCGGGCTCGCTTTCGTCTTCGGCCCGCTACGAAGCGTCCCGGCCATCGCGGCCGGGCATGTTCCTTCGCTTCCCTGGTGGGCCCTTTTCCTCCTCGCCACCGCCGCCGAGCTCGCCAGCGTCGAGCTGCCCATCCGCAAGACGAACCTGATCCTGACGCTCAACGACGCCGTCTTCATCGTCGCCATCTTGGGCACGGGGCCGTTCGTGACAGCGGTGACGATGGGGTGCAGCCTCGGGCTCGTCCAGGCGCTGCAGCGCCACGCGCCGGTGCAGGTGATCTTCAACTTCGGTTCCCAGCTGCTCGCCACCCCGCTCTACTACGTGCTTCTCCGTGGCCTGGTCCAGCCTGACCACCTCTTCTCCTTCAAGAGCGTGGCCGCCTACCTGGCGACGGTCATCCTCTTGAGCGAGGTCTCCAACGTCGAGATCTCAGCAGCCATGTACCTCTCAGAGGCCGACGTCACGATCGTGACCGAGGGCCTCGCCTCGACCGCCCCTGTTGTCGCCCTCATCGCGCTGCCGAACGCCGTCTTCGCCATGATCGTCCTCGTGATGACCGTCTCCGCACCGGTCGTCCTCTTCACGATCCCGATCCTTGTCTTCGTGACAGTCGCGGCGTACCGGGCCCACATAGCCGGGCGCAAGCAACAGGGCGACATCGACAACCTCTTCGCGGCCACTCGCATTCTCAGCTACTCGAAATCCGTCACCACGGGCGCAGTCGACTTCCTCAACCACATCGGGTCCATGTTCCATGCCACCCAGGTGGAGCTGACCCTGCTGCCCACCGCGCCGGGCAGTCCAGCCCTGGTCACCCGCACCGTGAATGGTGCCGCCGGAGACGTCATGGAGCCGACGGCCTTCGAGTCCTTGCCCGAGGGCCTGTGCGAGGCGCTCGTCGCCGACAACCTCCTCGTGACCAAGAAATTCGGCCACGACACACCCCTCGCCCACTACATCGAGGCGGACGACCGGCCGACGGCCATGGCGGTTCCCGTGCCGGCAGCCGACAACGCCCTCCCTCTCGGCTACATAGTCGTCGCCCACCGCCACAAGTTCGCCGGGGACTTCAAGGAAACCGACGTGCAGCTCCTAGGAACCCTCGCCAAGCAGCTCTCCTTCGCTCTGCAGAACGGCAAGCTGCACGAGGACCTGGAGATGCTGGCCGGTGCCCAGGACGAGCTCGTGCAGAAGGCCTTCCACGACCCTCTCACCGGTCTCGCCAACCGTGCCCTGTTCATCGACCACCTCGAGGGGGCCTTCCACCGGGCAGAGCGCTCCGGCGGCCTTGTCTTCCTGTTGTACGTCGACCTGGACGAGTTCAAGAAGATCAACGACAACTTCGGTCATGCCGCGGGTGACGAGGTGCTCATCGAGGTCGCG
This sequence comes from uncultured Acidimicrobiaceae bacterium, assembly GCA_963725355.1. Classification (GTDB taxonomy): domain Bacteria; phylum Actinomycetota; class Acidimicrobiia; order Acidimicrobiales; family Bog-793; genus Fen-455. Next base: position 385,991 of record CAVRYE010000011.1, on the reverse strand, counting down.
GCGCGGCTCAACAAGTGCGTCCGCGCGACTGACACCGTGTCGCGTCTCGGCGGCGACGAGTTCGCCGTGCTGCTCGAGCAGGCCACCTCGCTCGTAGCGGCGGAGGTTGTCGCGCAAAGGATCGTGGACTCGCTCGGAGAGCCCTTCCTCGTCGCGGGCGGGGTCGCGCAGATCGGTGCCTCCGTCGGGATCGCCTACACCGACATGTTCGGCCAGTCGGCGATGCAGCTCATGAAATCGGCCGATGACGCCATGTACAAGGCGAAGAAGTCTGGGAAAGGACGCCATTACGTCGCGGTCTGAGAAGAAGGGCACGAGAGTCCCCGCGGCGCAATACGCGCCCGTCAAAGCGGGCACAAGTAGGCTCCACGTCGTGCAGCAAGCAGCTGGGCCGGCAATCGATGTCGAACAGGTGCTGAGCGAGCACGCATTTAGCGAGAGGGCACTTCACATCGCCTTCCAGCCCGTCTGCGACCTGAAGACGCGCGAGGTCATCGGCTACGAGGCCCTGGCGCGCTTTCCCGGGTGGGCGGTCACGACGCCACGTCAGTGGTTTGAACAAGCCATCGAGCTCGGCCTGCAGCAGGCCCTTGAGCTCTTGGCCGCCACGACAGCCCTCGAGCAGCTGGACCGCCTCGAGGAGCAAGCCTTTTTGTCAGTCAACCTGTCGCCGGCAACCGCCGCCTCGAAGGCCTTCGCCGACCTCGCCTCCACGGTCCCATCGTCCCGCCTCGTTCTCGAGATCACAGAGAACGCGGCGGTCGACAACTACATGCGCTTCACGGGCGCCATCGACCACTTGCGATCCCTCGGGGTGCGCATCGCCCTCGACGATGCCGGAGCGGCCGACGTCGGCCTGCACCACCTAGTCGAGATCCGGCCCGACATCGTCAAGATCGACACCACCGTGATCCACGGCATCGCCGACGACGAGTTGCGCCAAGCTGTCGCCTACGCCTACGCGAGCCTTTCCAAACGGGCCGGTGCCATCAGCCTGGCCGAGGGCATCGAGACCGAGGCCGAGTACTCCATGCTCTCCTCTATGGAGGTCGACGCAGGGCAGGGCTACCTGCTCGGCCGGCCTGCGCTGCTCACAGACTGAGGCGCCACCACGCCCGGCGGCCCGGGCCGCGTACTCAAGACAATGCCACCGCCGGGGGTCGTCCCGGTGTCCGTCGCCAGCACCGGCGCGGTGTCAAACCTCGTCGGGAGCACTATTGGCCGTGGTGGCACGGGTCACCCCAGGTTCATCGGCTTGGCATCGGTCGGGACCTCTTCAGAGCCTTCCCCGAGCTCGGAGCAACCAAGGCGCCTCTTAAGCCCTGCATGTGCTGGCCCGCCCGCCGGGTTCCCGGTAGGGTCCCGTCCCATGACGATCCTGCTCGAGCTCGACCTGACAGGGGCGCTGATCGAAGACGTCGGTTCCAGCCCTGTGGAAAAGGTCATGAACCGGCGGCGACTGGCGCTTCGCACCGTTGTCAGTCGCCTCGCCGCCGCCGCCGAGGACCCCGAGGTCGTGGGTCTTCTCGCCAAGCTCGGCTCCACCTCTATCACCCTCGCCCAGGCCCAGGAGCTAGCCGAGGCGATCGGGCGTTTCCGCCGCAAGGGGAAAGAGGCGGTTGCCTGGGCCGAGACCTTCGGCGAGCTCGGCCGGGGCACGACCGCCTACCTCATCGGGACCAGCTTCGGCGAGCTGTGGCTACAGCCCTCGGGCAGCGTCGGGCTCATGGGTGCAGCCGCGGCAGGCACTTTTGTGCGCGACGCACTGGACCGGGCACAAGTCGAGCCACTGTTCTCACAGCGCCACGAGTACAAGAACGCGGTCGACACCTTGATGCGCAGCGAATTCAGCGAGGCGCACCGGGCGGCGACCGAAAGGTTGGCCTCCTCGGCCTATGGCCAGATCGTCTCCGCCGTGGCCACCGGGCGCAAGATGACCGAGGACCGCGTCCGCGAGCTGATCGACCAGGCGCCGGTCCCCGCCGCCGAGGCGCTCGAGGCCGGGCTGGTCGACCGCCTCGGCTACCGGGACGAGGTCCGTGCCGCCCTCGACGAGCGCTGGCCCGACAAGCCCAGCCTTCTCTTCGTCTCCCGGTACCATCGTAAATGGGAGGGCCTGCGCAAGGCCCGCGTCGCCCGCCGACCTGGCGTCGGGCTTATCGAGGCCATCGGCCAGATCCGCATGGGCCGCTCCAAGCCGGGGCCGGGCACGCGGGCCGCCGGGTCCGACACCGTCGCGGCGGCGTTCCGCTCCGCCATCGCCGACGAGCGCACCAAGGCGATCGTGTTCCGGGTCAACAGCCCCGGTGGGTCGTATGTCGCCTCGGACACCATCTGGCGAGAGGTTCGCAACGCCCACGAGGCAGGGATACCAGTTGTCGCCTCTATGGGGGACCTGGCCGCCTCAGGCGGGTACTTCGTCTCGATGGCAGCCGAGGTCATCGTGGCCCAGCCAGCGACGCTCACCGGGTCCATCGGCGTCTTTGGGGGCAAACTCAACACCAGCGGCCTCTTCCGGCATTTCGGCCTGAACGTGGAAAATGTCGGGGAGGGACGGCACTCGCTCATGTTCTCCCCTCAGACCGGGTTCAGCCAGGACGAGTGGGCCAAGCTCAATGAGTGGCTCGACTTCGTCTACGCGGACTTCACCTCCAAGGTCGCAAGTGCGCGGGGAATGACGCCTGAGGCGGTCCACGAGGTGGCCCGCGGCCGGGTCTGGACAGGACTCGACGCCCGCGAGCGCGGGCTCGTCGACGAGCTCGGTGGCCTTCGCCGCGCCGCCGAGATCGCCCGCCAACGCGCTGGGCTTTCTGATGATGCCCCTCTGCGCCTCGTGCCGTCGGTGCCTCCACTGCAAAAGCTGCGCCAGCCGCGAAACAGCGACGACCCTGCCGCCTTCGCGCAGGCCAGGTCAGCGCCCCCGAACCTGCTCGAATGGGGCGGCTATGCCGCCTTGGCCGAAGCGATAGGGCTTCCCTCTGGCGGGCCGCTGCTCATCTCGAGCGGACCGCTGCGTTAGGAGCGAGTTGGTGCCCAAGGTGAGCGATGTGGGCTCGACATGGTGAGCTCAGGGCTCGTCATCAAGCCACAAGGCACCTTCGACCTGGTCGCGCTCGGGGCGCTCAACCACCGGCTCGACCCCGGCCTGGTCCCGTTCCGCAAGGCGACCAGCTGCGATATCTACGCGAGCGGTGGGGAGTTCAACGTGGCCGCCAACCTCTCTGACTGCTTCGGGCTCCACACGGCGGTAGTGAGCGCCATGGTCGACTATCCCGTCGGGGAGCTCATAGCCGAGGCCGTCCGGGCAAAGGGCGTAACACCGTTCTACAAGCACTTCGCCCACGACGGGGTCACCGGGCCCAACATGGCGACTGTCTACAGCGACCACGGCTTCGGGGTGCGCCCTCCGGTCGTCTTCTACAACAGGGCGAACGAGGCGGCCTCGCAACTGCGCCCAGGTGACTTCGACTGGAGCGCGATCTTCGGATCAGGTGTGCGGTGGTTCCACAGCGGAGGGATCTTCGCCTCTTTGTCAAACACGACTCACGAGCTGATCCTCGAGGCGATGCAAGCCGCCAAGGCGGCCGGTGCCGTCGTCTCGTTCGACCTCAATTACCGGGAGAAGCTTTGGAAGCCATGGGGTGGTGACAACGAGGTGCGCTCGGTTTACGAGCGCATAGTCGACAACGTCGACGTTCTCGTGGGCAACGAGGAGGACTTGCAAAAGGCCCTCGGCGTCCCGGGCCCCGAGATCGGCCGCTCGTCAGGGCTCGATCCGGAGGCTTTCGCCGCCATGATCGAAGGCCTGCTCGCCAGGTTCCCTGCGATCAAGGTGGCGGCGACGACGCTGCGCGACGTCGTCTCGAGCAGTCGGCACACTTGGGGCGCCGTCGCCTCGATCGACCGTGAGCTCTATGTCGCCCCGGTCGTCGAGCTCGAGGTCCTCGACCGCGTCGGCGGGGGGGACGGCTTTGCCTCAGGCCTCTTCTACGGGTTCCTCGCTGGAGAAGGGCCGCAGCAGTCCGTCGATCTCGGCTGGGCGCACGGAGCGTTGCTGGCAACCTTCCCGGGCGACACGACCATGGCGACACTGCGCCAAGTGCGCGAGCTCGCCGAGGGAGGCTCGGCGCGCGTCCAGAGGTGAAGGGCCGTGGCGGGACGGAGCCCTCGCTGTCGACACACAGCCCAGGCTTGAGCCCGGGCACCCTCAGTGCGTGGGCGTGACCTTGGTGAGCCCGCTCGGTCGATCCGGGTCAAGACCGCGGGCGAGCGAGAGGTAGAGAGCGAGCTGCTGACCCCGGACGGTTGCGAGGATCGTATAGACAACCTCGTCAAGGCCGCTCGGCATGGGAAGTGTGCTCGGGCTGGCGGGCGAGCAGGTGGCGACCGGGGCCCCGAGCTCCTCGAGGCGCCGGACGAGATCGCGTGCGTCTTTAGCGATCGGGCCTCCTCCGTCGATGGCAAGCACCGGGAGATCGACGCCGGCGGCCGCGATCGGCCCGTGCAAAAGGTCGGCCATCGACATTCCCTCGGCAAAGACGCGCCCGGTCTCTTTCACCTTGAGAGCGGTCTCGAGAGCGGCCGCATAGGCAAGGCCTCGGGCGGTGACAAGCAGGCGCTCATAGCCTGCCCAGCTCTCGGCCAAGGCCGCCGGCGACAGCTCATCTGCGAGCACGGCCGAGACGGCGTGGGCAAGAGGGCCGAGTTCGCCCCTGCCGGGCAGCCCGTCGCCAAGGGCGCTGGCCAGGATGAGAACTAGCGCCATCTCGGCCGTGACTGTCTTGGTGGCGGGCACCGCCAGCTCCTGGCCGGCACCGGTCGAAAGCGCCAGGTTGCAGGCGCCCGCCAGTGCGCTTTCCTCGTCGTTGGTGATGGCGACCACGACGGCGCCGTTGGCACGCAGACGCTCGCAGGTGGAGACCACCTCGGGCGTGGCCCCCGACTGGCTGAGGCCGACGACGAGGTAGCCGCTGTAGTCGACCGCAGAGGAGTACCGCGTGTGAAGACTCGGGGCGGCGAGCCCCGCCGGACGGTGCGCGGCCAGCTCGCAGGCGTAGCGGCCGAGCATGGCGGCATTGTCAGATGACCCGCGCCCGACAAAACAGATGCCGTCAAGAAGGCTGGGCACGACGGCTCGCACGCGGTCTCGGATCTCGCCTGCCTGGTCGACGATGCGTGCCAGCACCTCGGGCTGCTCGGCCATCTCGTGCCTCATTAGCTCCTCGGTCACGCGTCCTCCCTGAGTTCGTCTGGGCCGTCGTCAAAGCTCCTCACGGCGGCGAGCGCCCGCTCGTGACGGGCGAAAAGGTGATCCCACACAGCAGCGCGCCCGGACTCGGGCTCGGTCACCTGGGCACCGCCTGAGCCGAGGGCGAACACCCTTTCCATCGAGGCGCCGTCGACAGCAATCGCCGCCAGGATGGCGGCACCCGCAGCGGACGAGTCGGTGTCCCCGTCGGGCTGGGCCGTCACGCGTCGTCCGGTCGCGTCGGCAAGCTCGGCAGCGAAACCCGGCACGCCAGCCGAGCCACCCGCCAGATGGACCGTCGAGGGCGGCAGTCCGGCCTCCTCGAGGACGGCCAGGCACCGGCGGCTCTCGAGCACGATCCCGTTCAAAAGGGCTCGGGCGAGATGCCCTCGGCCATGGCGCAGATCGAGGCCGATCAGAGATCCTTTGAGGCAAGGATCCCAGAGAGCACCTTGTTCCCCTCCGCCGAGGTAGGGCAGGAACACAGGGGCCTCTTCCGGCGCGATCTGGGCGGCGAGTGCGCCGACTGCTTCGGGCGAGCGCGACTCGAGGAGCACTCCGGCCAGCCAGGCAAGGGAGCTTCCTGTCGCGAGGAGGTCCATCTCGAGCCCGAAGACGCCCTCGTCTGCCATTGGGGTCACGAGGTAGCGGTGCGAGTGGTCGAACACGAGATGTGAGCTGACGCCGAGGATCACGCTGCTCGTTCCTGCCACGTAGGCGACTTCGCCTTGGGCCCTCACTCCGAGACCGAGCGCGCCCAGAACCGAGTCGGCTGCGCCGAGGCAAATGGGCAGGCCGGCTCGAAGCCCCAAAGTGGCGGCCACGCAAGGTAGAAGCGGACGCGTCGTCGTCGCGCTCATGACCTCGGGAAGCTCCGGCGACGAGCCGGTGAGCCTGGCGCGGGCGGCCGACACCACTTCTGGCAACCATGCCCCTGCCTCAAGGCCGTAACAACCGAACCCAGACGCCGTGCTCGGATCGGTTGCCAGCGCACCGGTGAGGTGCAAGAACAGGTAGTCCTTAGCCGAGCAGATGGCAGCGGTCTGTGAGGCTCGCAGGTGGACGTCCTCGGCAATGCGCTCGAACATCGGCAAGAGGTAGCGCCCGTCCAGCCACTGGCCCGTCAGGCGGTAGAGGTCGTCTGCCCCGATCAGCTCACGCAGACGGCTGCCCTGAAGCTCGGCGCGGGCGTCCTCCCAGGTGACAGCTGGCCCGTTCGGCAGGTTACTGGCCGAAAGGGTGACAAGAGTCGGGAGCATGCCGGACAGCCCGATCCCGGCCCACTCATCACAGTTGCACTGACGGGCGAGCTCGCGCAGAGCCGACTCGGCGGCCATGATCCAATCGGCCGTGTCCTGCTCTGCTGCATGCGGTACCGGACGATGCGTCGGATAGCTCGCCTGGGCGCGCGCTACGACGGCCCCGCCGTCGCTGAGGGCGACTCCCTTAAGACCTGAGGTCCCAAGATCGAGACCGATGTAGAGGCGCTGGGTCGGCACTACACCCCGCCTGGCACAACGGGGTCCCCGCCGAGCTCGGCCTCGACGGTGTCCCCGTGGCTGATGGTCGGATCGGAGTAAAAGCGGGCCTTGCCGACCCGGGAGGACACGAACGACACCACGAGCCCGAAGCCGGCAAAGCCGAAGCCGAAGGCGAGCTCGACTCCGTTCAGGGCGTCGGTGGCGAGCTCGTAGATGATGACGAAGGCCATGAACGCCGCCCCGATGGCGGGCATCACACCTCCGAGGATGAAGTTGCCTGCGCTCGAGAGAATCGATCGGCGGTAGCACCAGATCGCCGTTGCCGCTGTCAACAGGTAGAACATGGCGGCCATCAGCCCGAGCGTGCTCACGACGTCGCTCAAGGCGTTGCCGATGGAGCCGACGAGGGTGGAACCCCACAAGAAGACCACGTTCAGCAGCCCGACGAGGATTGTCGCGTGCATGGGCGTGCGGTACTGGGCGCTCACCTGGCCGAACCAGCGAGGAAAGACCCTGTCCCTGCCCATGGCGTACGAGATCCGTCCGGCGCTGACGATGGCCGCCTGCAAAGAGGCGAGCGTGCCGCCGAGGACGGCGACGATCATCACGTCGGACCAGAAGCCACCACCGATCTTCTGGCCGACGAAGGCGAGCACGTTGGCGGCGTTGTTCTCGAGAACCGACCTCGGCGCCACCCCCTGCAGGGCCACGACGCCGATCGAGTAGATGAAGAACAAGATCACGACACTTGTGATCGCGGCCTGGCCGGCGCTCTTGCCCTCCGTCTCCTCGCCGACGTAGGCGGCCGTGTCCCAGCCCGAGTACAAGAAGATGGCGATGAGGATCCCCGATATGAGGGCATGGAAGCCGCCCGCCCCGCTCGGGGTGAACCAGGCCGAGGTGATGTGGACCGAGTGGGCCAGGTGGCCGCTGTAGATGAGCGCCACCGCCGCGATGGCAAAGCCTATGAGCACTGTGTACTCGAACACTGCCCAGGACCACTGGAAACGGGCAGAGATCTTGATGCCGAGCGCGGCCACAACGAGCACGAGCAAGTTGAGCAGCGTCCCGACGAGGGCCGTGTCGTACTTGTCGTTGGCGGCGGCGTTCGAGAAGAAGCTGAGCAGGTACGAGCCGAGGATCGGGGTAAGGCTCACCGTCCCGATCGTGTAGTACATGAGCATGATCCAGCCGGCAAAAAAGCCGGCGTGCGGATTGAGCGAGCGGCCGACCCAGGAGTAGGTGGCGCCGGCGCTCGGCTGCCAGGCGTTGAGACGCTGGTATCCGATGGCGATGCCGATCATCGGTATGAAACAGATGGCAATAGGCAAAAAGCCCGCGTAAACCACGGCGAGGACGATCGCTGCCAGGGAGGTGGCGATGCTCTGCGTCGGGCCCGAGCTCGCCATGGCGAGCACGACTGTGTCGCGCAGGTGCAAGGCGTTGGGCATGAGCCCGGGCTGGCCGGTCTCGCTCCTCGAGGCTTCAGACGGCAATGTGGTCATGGCTTCTTCGCCCCTGCTTTCTCCTCGGATTGGTGTTCTCGATTGCTGTGAGCTTGCCCCTGGGCCCTTGCATGCGACACGCTCCAGTCCTTCTCGGCCGAGCTGACGAGAAACTGGCGGGTCGTGCCCCCCGAGATGTAGAAGACGAATTCGGTCGCCGGGTAGACCTGCTCGAAGCAGTCGAAGGGTCGGCCGAGGTCATCGACGCTCAGGCCCCTTATCCGCACGACGCTCGCCTGGGCGCTCAGGTGGAGGAGCCGGCGCTGCTCGTCACTCGGGGAGGCCACCTCCAAGTACTGCTCCTCGGAGGTGTCCTTTAGGGAGAAGTGCCTCTCCAATAGCTCATAGAGCGAGCCGGTCAGCGCCTCGTGGTACCGGTCGAGACCCGGGGCCAGGTCGAGCGGGATGGTTGAATTCTCCACGACCATGGCCCGGCCTTCGAGAAGGCGGAGCCTGTGCAAGCTCCACACTCTCGCCCCTCGCCTGAGCCTTAATGCCTGACGCAGATCGCCAGAAGGCAGGCCAAGCGACAAGCCGAGCACCTTCGTGCCGAGAGCGATGCCGGAGGTTCCACTCGACAATGTCCCGAGCAGGCTGCCGACTCGGGCGGGCTCGGAAACTATACGGGGCCGGGAAAGAAAGGTCCCGACGCCCTGGTGGCGTCGCACGCGTCCCTCCCGTTCAAGCTCAGCGAGCGCCCGGGTCACCGTGATGCGGCTCACCCGCGCGAGCTCGCACAGCTCCGCCTGGGTCGGCAGCAGGTCGCCGGGAGCGAGGTGGCGCTCGACGATGAGGCGCTCTATGAGCTCGATGACCTGCTCGTACAACAGCGCTTTCTCGGTGAAGCCGGCCATCTGTGACGCGAGGTGTCCCTCTTGGTCCTGTCGAGATCGATAAGCGCCACACCCACCCCCTTTCTCCGATCCAGCACAGCTCAGACGGTTCCTAGCGAGACGGCTATGCCTGTTTTGCTATCACCGCCATCGCGTCGGCGGCGGCGTTCAGCGTCTCGTCTATGTCGGCCTCAGTATGGACCAAAGACACGAAGAGGTTCTCGTACTGGCTGGGATGAAAGAGCACCCCGCGCATGACCATTTCCTGGTACCAGCGGGTGAAACGGTCGACATTCGCGTAACGCTCCGCGTCGTGCGCCAGTTGCGGATGGGGTGGTCGCTGAACCAGATCTGGAAGACGGTACCGAGGCCGTCGACGCGCACGGGGAGGCCGTTGTCTTCGCCGAGCGTCCGCAGCCCGGCCGCCAAGCGGTCGCCCAGGGCGCGCTGGCGGTCATAGAGGCCGGGCTCGGCGAGGACGTCCATCGTGGCCGACACTGCCGCGCACTGCACGACATTGGCGTTGTAGGTGCCAGAATGCGAGTAACGGCCGTCGGCGATCATGCCCATGACTTCCCGGCTCCCACCGATGGCGGCGACCGGGAACCCGCCCCCGAGCCCCTTGGCCAAACAAGTGAGGTCGGGCATGACGCCGTAGAACTCCTGTCCTCCTCCGCGTGCGAAGCGGAAGCCCGTGATCACCTCGTCGAAGATCAGCAGAGCCCCGTGTTTGCGGGTCTCCTCGCGGAAGAGCTCGAGGTAGCCGGGCTCGGGGAGGATGCAGCCGGTGTTGAAGACGGCCGGCTCGGTTATGACCGCTGCCACCTCGTCGCCACGCTCGGTCATCACGCGGACGAAGCTCTCCGGGTCGTTCCAGGTCAGCACGATCAAGGTGTCGGCGAGCTCGAGAGGCACTCCTGGGCCGGCGGCCACCGGCCGGGGCGCATCCGCCGGGCCGGCGGCTGCGGGATCTACGTGGTTGCTCCAGTAGACGGTGTCCTGCCAGCCGTGATAATGCCCCTCGAAGCGGATGATGATCCGCCTTCCGGTGTAGGCGTGGGCAAGGCGGACGGCGGTGCCCACCACCTCGCTGCCCGAGTTCGAGAACCGGACCATGTCGAGGCTCGGCACTGCTGCCACCACCTTCTCGGCCGCCTCGATCTCGAGTTCGTAGGGCAGGCCGAAACACGTTCCGAGGTTCTCGATCGCCTCGGCGACCGCACGCGTGACGACGGGGTGCCGGTGGCCGAGGATCATTGGACCGAGGCCGAGCAGGTAGTCGACATACTCATGACCGTCGGCGTCGTTCAGGCGCGAGCCAGAGCCATCGGTAATGAAAAGCGGGTAGGGCTCCCAGCCGAACTTCACCGTCCGGGCGCTGCTTCCAGCCCCACCGGGTATCACCGCGCTCGCCCTGCGGAAAAGCTCGTGAGAGCGCGCCTGGCGCTGCGCGTACTCTTCGTCGAAGCTCATTTCTTCGCTCACTCCTTCATCGACAGTCCTGCCCGGTCGAGGCCACCGTAAAGTGACATAACAAGTATGTCAAGTATGACAACTGGCACACGTTCTAAAACGTGCGCACCGTGACAGGCGGGCGGTGAAAACTGCTCAAGCCTCTGGCGCCAAGGGGAGCCTGTGCCTCGTGTGCTCTCAGCCGGGATGAGGAGGCCTGCAGGCCGCGGCGATCGCTTCGATGGTTCGGGCGGATCTGAGCGCCGACTCTGCTGCGAGATGCGCCGGCGCCTCTTCACCTCTGAGCACCGAATGGATATGGCGGAGGGCGGCTGAGAAGGAACGGGTGTCGACGGTGGGGTGCTCGACAGTCTCCTTGCCGTCACGACGCAGCACCAGGGAATCGGACGGGGCCGGGTGAAACGGGCTCGAGAGGTGGATCTGGCCTTCGGTGCCCAGCACTCGTGTGAAGACGTCCAGGGCGCGGGTCAAGCTGCAACCGAGAACGAGCCGCTGGACGCCGTAGTTGACGATGGCGACGGTATCGATGTCAACTTCGCCGTTGCCCGTAGCAAAACCGACGACTTCACCCGGAGCCGGATCATGGGTGGAGAGAACCTCCTGGGCCAGCCGCACCGGATAGCAGCCGACGTCGGCGAGAGCTCCACCGGCCAGCTCACCGGAGAGGCGGATGTCGACCGACCGGGAAAGCTTGAAGTGGTACGGGCTGACTAGCTCGAGAACCTCCCCGATTGCGCCTCCGGCTAAGAGCTCGAGCAGGCGCCGGTGTTGGGCCTGGAAGGGAAAGACAAATGACTCCCACAACCACGAGCCAGTCGACGCCGCGACCGCCAGCACGGCCTCGGTCTCGGCCGAGCTGACACAAAGCGGCTTCTCGCACAGGACGGCCTTGCCTGCCTCGAGGGCCTTTACGGTCCAGCTCGCGTGATGTGAGTTCGGCAGTGCTATGTAGACCGCGTCGATGTCGGGCGACTCGATCACTGTCTCGTAGCCCTCGACCGCCTCATCGACTCCCTCAGCTCGGGCGAAGGCCTCTGCCCGAGCTAGGTCACGGCTGGCGACGAGCACCGCTCGACCCCCTCCGGCTTCGCGCAGACCAGGCAGGAAGGAGGATCTGGCGATGCGAGCGGCCCCCAGTACGCCCCAGCGCACATCGCCTTTGAGCCGGCCGGCGCTCATTGCTCCCTGCCCTGTGGTGCCCCTTGCTCCTCGTACTGAGGGCGCTGGGTCTGCCCCGCGCCCTCAGGGGCGAGCTCCGGCTCAGACTGCGAGGTGGGCTGGCCCCCTCCGTTTGCACCCATGGGCGACGTGGCCTCCTCGGGACGTAGGTGCCTGAAGCGCACCGACCGGCCGAGGTCCACGACGGCCTCAGCGCCTAGGTCCGCCGCCAGGACGGCCAAACGGGAGACGGCCTGGTCGTTTCCCGACAAATAGCAGCTGATCCGGAAGGTGGGCTCGCCGCGTAGCTGATGGGTTTGCCCTTCTTCGTCAGCATTGTGGAGCCTGGGTTCCAGCTCGATGATCTGGGCCAAGCCTGTCAACTTGGGAATGAGCGCGACTATCTCGTCCAGTTCAAAGTCGAAGCTGCTGATATCCATATTGACAACGGTAGAACCTCTCGCAGCTTTGGGCCGTATGTCCGCCTGCCGCGACAAAAACGAGAGGGCCGATGAGGGTTGCCTCGCTCCCCCGGGCCGTGGCCGAAGACCGCGCAGCCGCGCTCCCGGCAAGCCACGGGCCAATGTGTCAGCGCTCCCGCCGAGCCGATAGTCTCAGCCTCTAGCGCCGCGGACTGTTCACGAGCAGAGAGGTACAGGTCGAGGTCCACTTGCCGGGATGCGACCTGAGACAGAACTGCGACCAGTGACCCCATCCATCGCTGAGCATTCGTCTATTGGGGTTCGCGCGTGCTGATCGCGTTCCTCGGCGGCATCGGTGCCGCCCTGTGCTTTGCCGCCGCGGCACTATGCGCCTCTAGCTCGAGCCGGGAGATCGGCGCCGCATCGGCGCTCGCTTGGGTTATGTCGCTCGGCTTGTGCATGGTCATCGTCCCGCTCGCCATCGTGGGGCATCCCGGTGCCCTGCGGGGCAGGACCATCGGGCTCTTGTGCGTCGCCGGGCTCACAAATGTCCTCGGTCTGCTCATCGAGTACGCCGTGCTGCGTCGTGTGGCAGTCGGCATCGTGACGGCAGTCGCCTCCACCGAAGGAATGGTGGCAGCTGTGCTGTCGTCGGTCTTCGGGGCGCCGCTGGCCGCGAGCACCATCGTGCTCTTGGTGGTGATCACCCTCGGGGTGGTCATGGCGGCCGCCCATCTTGACCCTCCTGCACAGACCGGCACGACCGGAGATGCCAGCAGCGGGCCGAGCCCGGTCGGGAAGATGGAACGGTTCGACCGAAGAAAGACGCGTTCAACCCTGCTCGTCGTCCCGGTGGCGATCCTTTTCGGGATAACCCTTTATGCCACCGGAAGGGCGGGAACCGAGGCGCCTCTCATCTGGGTACTGCTTCCGGCACGGCTCTTCGGCACGGCCCTCCTCGCCGCGCCATTGGCCGCCCGTCGCAAGCTGAGGATCACCAAGCGGACTTTCCCCCTCGTGTTCGTGGGCGGGGCCGGCGAAGTCGTGGGGCTCGTCTTCTACACCTTTGCTGCTCGCCACGAGCTCGCCGTTGCTGCGGTTCTCGCGTCGCAGAGCGCCGCAATCACTCCGATCGCTGGTTTCTTCCTGTTTGGAGAACGCCTGCGCCGCCATCAGGTCGCCGGCATCATCATCGTCGTGGCAGGCGTCGTCACCTTGAGCGCGCTCGGGAACTGATCGGCATCGCCAGCCGGGGCGCTGACCCATAAGATCGCCTCGTGCGCCTGAGCCTTGAACAGGGAAGAGTTATCGGCTGTTTGATAGAGAAACAGCTGACTACGCCCCAGCAGTACCCCCTCACGCTCAATGCCCTCTTGCTTGCCTGCAACCAGACCTCCAATCGCGAGCCCGTCGTCTCCTACGAGGAAGGCACCGTGCAAAGGGCGCTGGCATCGCTCAAAGAGCTCGGCCTGGTGCGTTTCGTCTATCCCTCGAGCGGACGCTCGGCGACCCGTTTCCGCCAGGCCCTCGGCGAGTCGCTCGGCCTCGAGCTGGGCGCGCTCGCGCTCTTGGCTGTCCTGCTGCTGCGAGGTCCGCAGACCGCAGGTGAGCTGAGGACTCGTACCGAGCGAATGGCGACATTCGACGGTCTCGGCGAGCTCACCGCCGAGCTCGAGCAGATGGCCAAAGGTGACGAGCCGCTCGTGGAGCAGCTCTCTCGTCGCCCGGGGCAGAAGGAGGAGCGCTGGGTGCAGCTGCTCACACCGGGCGCGCCGACGAGCCAAACCTTTTCCGTGGGGGCAACGCCCGGCACCGAACAGCTTGCGACCAGAATCGACATCGACGAGCAAGTCGCTTACGCACCCGCCGGTGTGGAGGCGCGCAGCCTTGCCGAACAGGTGGCGTCGCTTAGGGCCGAGGTGGCCGAGCTTCGCGCCGTCGTGGCACAGCTGCAGGCAGATCTGACCGGCTGAGACGCGGGCTATGCCGTGACGCCTCGGAGCCAGCGCCCGGTCGCTCTTCAGTCCCTTAGGTCGGCCGCCAGTGCGGAGTCGGCCGCCAGGGCAGCCCCGATGACACCGGCGTTGGTTCCGAGCGCGCCGGGGAGGACCTCGAGCCCACGGGTGGCGTCCGCGTAGATCTGAGGTCGCATGCACTCGGTGACTCGTTCCCTGAAACCGGGCGCAAGCCCGAGGCCACCACCGAGCACGACCGCCTGGGGATCGAGGGCGTTCACGAGGCGAGCCAGCTCCTGACCGAGGGCCGAGGCCGCCTCGTCGACGATCGGCTTGTCGCTCTCATTGGCAAGGACGTCCTGTGCCCGGTTTCTCCCAGCTCTCGCCGCCAAGGCGGGCCCGCTCGCGACAGCCTCCACGAGAGGTGCTCCGGTCACGACGGCGTTTCCCCTCGCGCCACGCCACGGCGTACCGCCCCAGACGAACGAGTGGCTAACCCCGGTCCCGACCGTCACGTACAAGAAGGAGGACATGGACCGGCCGGCCCCGAGGCGAGCCTCCGCGAGGGCGGCGGCTCGCACGTCGGAATCGACGTAGACCGGTGCGACCGTGGCCAGCGCGGCCCTCCACTTTCCGTCCCGCCAGTCCCAGCTCACGGCGCTTTGGATCTGCCCGTCCAAAGAGACGAGCTCAGGGACCCCGATGCCGACGGCCGCTACCTGCCGCCCGACAGCCAGCCCCCTCGCGAGGTCGACACAATCACCGAGCACGGCAAGACCGCCGCGGTGACGTTCTGTAGGGATCTCACGGCGTTCGAGCAGGCGACCGGTTCCCCCCTCGACGAGGGCCGCGGCGAGCTTGGTACCGCCGGCGTCTATGGCGACGATGAGGTTCACTGCAGGTACGAGGGTGCGACGCCGAAAACGGCACGTGCCAGCCTGCCTGAAAAATTGCGGTACTCGTGACGGCACCCGATGGGCAGATAGCAGGCCTGCTGCGGGCCGAGCTCGAACACGCTGACCTCTCCGGCCTGCCAGGCGCGGACGGTCAGCTCGCCTTCGGTCACATAGATGACCTCGTCTCCCCCATGGCTGTGCGCGGCCGCGACCTGCCCTGCGTCGAGCTCGACGAGACCGGCCGTGAGGTGCTCTGTGCTGAGGTACAACCCGACGAGCACGCCGAGGTCACGACGCCAGACCAGATCGTCACGTCCGAGGCGGTGCAGGGTCTTTGATGCCGGTCGGCTCCCAGCGAGCCGGCCAAGCATCCCGTCCTCCGCGTAGAGGCTCTCGCTCAAATAGGGGCGAGTCTGCGCGTAGGCCCCCGAGGATCCCGTCGAAGGAGGCGGGGCGAAAAGCTCGAGCACGCGCAACGGCCCTTCTCCGTGGGCAAAGGCGTGGTGCCAGGTGTCGCGCCGGAAGAAGACTCCCTCACCCGCCTCGGCCCGGCACATCTCACCGGTCTCCGGGTTGGCGATCGCCATGGTGCCCTCGAGAACGAACAAGAGCTCATCGGCGGCAAAGACGGTTCGATGGTCCGGCGAGTGGCGAAAGCAGCCGTGCGGCTCCAGCTCGAACAAAAGGGCGTGAATGTGGCCGGACGAGACGTAGATCCAGTCGGCCACCTCGCCCGACTCGTCATCTCCCCAAATGTGGCGCGTCTGCGGTCTCGGGAGTAATTCGCGTCGGCCCTTCGAAGGTCGGCCGCGGGGACGGCCGGTACGTCCCGGCCACCCCGCCCGGCGCGGGAACCTCAAGATGCCCGGTGTCGCTCATGATTTCACCTGCCTGGCTCCGGATTCGCGGCCGGGCTCACAGCTTGTCAATCTTGGTGTCGTCTTGGTGGTAGCGGAATCCTTTTATGCCAAGGCCGCGGAGCCTAGCGAGCTCACCGACGACAAGCTGGGCGGCGAGGATCTCGAGGATCGAGCGCGAGATCGGGGCGACATCGGGTATCGGCAACAGGAAAAGCCCTTCGGCCTCGGCCACCTCTGCGGAGGTGACGAGCACGGCCGGGATGCCTTTGCTCACGAGGAACCCGGCCAGAGAAACCTCGCGACGGTCCCCGAAAAGAACGCATCCTTGTTGCGAGGTGAGCGGCTCCATGGGCCCGTGCAGATACTGGTAGGTCGCATACGTTGCCGTGCAGGTCTGGGTGGCCTCCCTGAAGATCAAGGCCGCCTCGGCTGTCGAGGCCAGCGAAGTTCCGCTGCCGACGAAGTCGAGGGAGGTCAGGCCCTCAAGGCGGGCGGCGATCAACTTGGCCTTCTCGCCAAGCGAGTCAAGGGTGTCCGAGACGCGACCGGGCAAGGCGCGCCAGTCGTCTCCGTCGTCCAACCCGTCGATAGCCGTCGCGAGCAGGCCAAAGGCCTGCAGGGTTGAGCTATAGCCGATCGTGTACACCGGGCTGTCCTCGCCGTGGCCGAGGCTGATCACGGCATCGACCACCTGGGAGAAGGGAGCCGAAGGGTCGTTCGTCAGGCCGAGGCGGCGCCCCGTTGGCGCCAGCTGGGCGGCCGCGATCGTCTCTCGGCTTCGGCCGCCCTCCGACACGAACACGTAGCTGTCGGCGACATCGAAGCCCGGTGCGAGCGACATCAGATCGGAAGCGTCGAGCTTGACCGCCCGGCGCCCGTGGCGGACGAGACGGTCCACAAAGGCGATGCTGGCGTGCGAGCTCGCCCCCATTGAGCAAACCGCGAGCAGCCCTCGGCGCCATGGTTCAAGGTCCGTCTCCGCCAAGGCGTCTCTAACGCTTCGTGCGGAGCTCTCAAGGCGTGAGCCCTGGGAACGAACTGCCTCGTAGTAATCCATGACTCTCAATTCATCCCTTCATCTTGAAAGTGAGCTGGCCAGCCGGAGGGCGCCCGCTACCGGGGCGCGATCGAGCACCATGACCGTGACCTCGGGGTGTGTCTTCCCGAGGGATTCTTCGAACGCCTCCCGCAGCCTTGCCTGCCTACGGATCACGCTGCCACCGGCGACAACGTGGCCCGTCTCGATCCCCCGATCAATGAGGCTGTCGACGAGCCCTGCGAGCTTTTGGCCGGCGCGCTCAATCACCTCGACGGCGAGGCAAGATCCCTCCTCCGCCGCCAGGAAAACCTGGCCGGCGTGACTTCCCCAATAGGCCGCCGAGCTCGAACGCGAGAACGACATGGCGAGCTCAGGCCCGTTTGTTGCGTGAAATCCAGCCATCAGCCGGTGAGTGAGCTGGTCGGGAGCCTCGCCACGGTCGATGGCCGCAAGCACTGCTCGAACGGCCTCGCGAACGATGCCAGAGGCTCCGCCCTCGTCACCGAGGATCCACCCCCACCCGCCGGCGATGAGGAGGTTGCGGTCCGCGTCACGTGCGACGCCGATCGACCCAGTGCCCGACACCACGCCGATGGCACCTATTAGGCCCATGGCGAGCGGCATCAGTTCGGCATCGTTGAGCACCCGCACAGGCCCGTCGAGGTGCGCCACGAGAGCCTCCTCGAAGTCCAGGCACTGCTGGGTGCTGTCACACCCGTGGGCCCCGACACCGAGGGGAAGCTCGCGAACCTCTCTGCCGGCCAGTTCGCGGACTAGCTCGAGTAGGTCGCCGGCGTTCCTCACCGAGGAGAGCGTCCGCCAGCTCGAGGTGGGGACTACCCGCTCGGCGACGACTGCGGCGTCCATGCCCAAAGCGATATGGGTCTTTGTGGCACCGATATCGACGCCCACGACTAGGCCCGGGCCGGGTTCGACGCTCAAGGAATCGCCCGTCTGTACTGGGAGGGCACCGTGGACGCGCGGTGCGAAGGTGCGGTCGGTCCCATCGCTATTCCACGACCGAGCCTGCGAACATGCCCGAGATGAAGCTGCGCTGAGCAAACAGGTAGACGACTACTACCGGCAGGGCAGTCAACAAGCTGCCAGCGGCGAGGGCGCTGTAGTTGCCGAAGTGACTGCCTTGGAACGCCGACAGTCCGATTGTGACGACGTAGCGCGAGTTGCTCGACTCCATCACTAGGGGGAGCAAGAACGAGTTCCAGGTCCAGAGAAAGACAAGAGCGGTCATTGTCTTGATTGCCGGGGCTAGGTTCGGGGTGAGCACCTTCCAGAGCAGGTTCCACTGCGAGGCACCGTCCAGTGAGGCGGCCTCGCTCAGCGAACGGGGCATGGAGGCGAACGCCGTCACCATCCAGAACGTACCGAAGGCAACTGACTGGGCCGCCTGCGGCAGGATCATTGCCCAGTAGGTGTTGAGGAAGTTCAGGCTGTTCATCTGGTAGTACCACGGCACTATCAGCGCCTCGGTCGGCAGCATGAACCCGAGGATCGCTACATAGAGCAGCACTCGGGAGCCGTGCGGCCGCAGTACCGATATGCCGAAGGCCGTCAACAACGAGATGACGGCCGAGATGACTACGACGGCCACCGTCACGATGACCGTGTTCCACAAGTAGGTGCGGAAGTCCCCCACGTTCCAGGCGTAAGAGAAGCTCTGAAAAGAAAGGGCGTGGCTGAAGCTGATGCCGAGCGCGCCCACGCTCATGGGCTCGAGGCCAGCACTCAAGAGGGTCGCCAACGGGTACAAGATGATCACCGAGACGACACCGAGCACGATCCAGGTGACGATGCGTTCCGCCCGAGACAGCATGTCTAGCGCCGCCCTTCGCGCGACAACGCCGGAACGGCCCCGTGCTCGCCCAAGCTGGTGGCGCCATGCACGGCCGAGGTCATACCGCCTTCCTCTCGAGCAGGGCGCGGACCCCGAAGGTCAAGATGAAGGTGACCAAGGCCAGGGCGATGCCGAGCGCACTCGCACCCCCGACGTCGCCGAGCTGGAAGGCATCCCTGTAGACGAGCAGGCCGGGTGTGGTCGTCGCTGTCCCAGGGCCTCCATTTGTGGCCTGGTAGATGAGGGGAAAGCTCTGCAGAGATGCGACGACGCTTATGGTGATTGCCGCGCCGATCTCGCGGCGGAGCATCGGAACGATGACCGAGCGGAATTCACGTATCAGGCCAGCGCCATCGATTCGGGCGGAGTCGAACATCTCAGTTGGGATGCGCTGGATACCCGCCAAGAAAAGGACAAAGCACAGGCCGAACTCGGTCCACGTGCCGACAAGGCCTATGGCTAAAAGAGCGGTGCTGAAGTCCCCCAGCCATGCCGGCCCGATGGCAGGGCCGAGCCCGAGGGAGTGGATGATGCCGTTCAAAGAGCCGGTACCACCGGGGGCCAGGATCCATGTCCATACGACGGCGATGACAACGGTGACGAGCACCTGAGGCAGGAAGAAGATCACCCTGAACACGCCCATGCCCCGCCTGCGGGTGCGTGCCAGGAGCGAGACGACAGCCAGGCCGAGAGCGACGGGCACGAGCGAGAAGAAGATGAAGAGAGTGGCGGCGTTCACGAGCGAGCCGCGCTCGACGGGGTCGAGATAGATCTGTTCCCAGTTGAAACCGCCCACGTAGTGGGCAGGTCCCACACCGTCCCAAGAAAGGAACGAGTACTGGCCGGCGCGGATGAACGGGTAAACGATGAACAAGCCCAGCAGTACGACGGCCGGCAGGATGTACAGGTACCCCGAAGGCTTCCTCTTGCCT
This sequence comes from uncultured Acidimicrobiaceae bacterium, assembly GCA_963725355.1. Lineage (GTDB taxonomy): Bacteria > Actinomycetota > Acidimicrobiia > Acidimicrobiales > Bog-793 > Fen-455. The sequence continues at coordinate 366,337 of CAVRYE010000011.1, read as the reverse complement.
ACGACGGTCTGACGCGACGCCTTGGTCTTAAGCGGCGGGCTGAGGGCGCCGCTCTGCACAGCCAACCGACCTTACCTCCCGTGCGAGATGAACTGTCTAGGTCACGACTCGTGTTGCTGACTGTCCTCCCCCGCCTTAAGGCGGGGGAGGACAGATCATTCAACTGACTACGACTGCGAGGACCAGTACTGCGTGTAGTCGCTCTGCAGGCTCTGCGCCAGGCTCGACGGCGTAATCTGTCCCGCCAGCAGCTCCTCGATCCCTGCCATCTCCTGGGTGAGGAAGTTGGGAGTGGCGTAGTCGAGATATGGCACGAGGGTGTTGTCTCTCGTTGCTGCCGACCAACCGATTGCCGCGCTGCGCAGTGAAGGAGACACGACGGCAAGTGCCGCCGCGCTCGGCTGGACGACCGGCACGTCGCCGAACTTCAGCAACGACGCTTGCATCGCCGGGCTCAGCATCAAGTTGATCCAGTCAGCTGCCAGCTTGGGGTAGGGCGAGTACGTCGGGATCGACCATCCTTCACCAGGACCACCCGTCACAACCTTGGGGACCCAGAAACCTGCGTTGTTGCCCAGTCCCTGTTGCACAGCGCCCGCGTACCAAGAGCCCTCAATGAAGAACCCGGCCTTGCCGGTCGTGAACTGGTTGAGCGCCTGTGCGTCCGACAGACCCTGATAGCCGGGCGAGAAATAGCCGTCTTTCGCCCAGTCCTGGAAGACGGTCGCCGCCTGTACAAACCCGGCAGTGTCGATCGAGGGCTTGCCGATGTGGAAGACGAAATTGTCCTGCTGCTTCGCAGCGACGAACTCGTTGGCAATCGTGTAGAAGGTGTGGACCGGCTGGTAGGCGGTCGGGTTGCCCTGGGCATAAGCCAGAGCCACCTTCCCGTGCTTGTGAAGAAGGGCCAGGTCCTTGACGAACGTCGCCCAGTCGGACGGTACCGCGCCACCGACAGCGGCGAGCATCTTCTTGTTGTAGTAGATCCCGACGAGGGAGCCTGCGTCCGGCACCCCGTAGCAAGTGCCGACACCAAAGGTCTTACCGTTGGTCGTAAACGAGTTGAACTGGATCGACAGCTTGCCGACCTTGCCGTACCAGTTGTAGGTCTTGTTGAGGTTCGTGAGCGGCATCAGCTCTTTGTCGGTCACCAGGCGACCCATGGACCCGAAGCCCTCGTTGGTCTGGGTCACCGTAGGCGCGCTGGACTTGGTCGATAACGCCAGTGGGAGCTTGTCGTCCTGCTCCTCAAGGGTCATCTCGACGTTGTTGACCTTGACCTTGTAGTCCTTCTGGAAGATCTTGATCGCCACAGGCAAAGTGGCATTCTCGGCTGGCTCGTCTGCGACGGTGTCCCAGTTCCATTCCTGGATGACCGGCACCGAGCCTCGTGCGGACGCATGGCTGACCGACTTGGCCGCGGCTGCAGTCGCCGCACCCTGAGTCACGCCTATGGTCACGATTCCCATCGTGGACAAGAACACCAACACGCCGACAACACGCGCTGCCTTGCTTACTCTATTGCGCACTAGGTTACCTCCCTCGTAAATATCATTCTGAATGGAGAGACAGGGATTTGCCGCCGCTATACAACGCGCCAGTCGTTCGCGTAGTCATGCGCGCTGACCCAATAGGAATGTTAAGACACGCCATGCGAATGAGGCGGATGGACGTCTGGCCTTGCGACAAAGTTTCGCAAGCAGGGTTTGCGAGGTCGTAGGACAGTTCCCGCACCGTATTACCCGCGGTCAGCACTGCCAATCCCACCACCCACTCGCCGCGCTATGATGCGCCCCGCTCTGCGCGGTCAGCAAAACCACTGGAATGGCAGCCTACCAAACCGCTGACACGTGTCAAGAAGCCACCACGTCTGATGATTGTTCGATTTCCTTCAAAAGTAGATCGTTCGATTTGATACAAAGTAGCCGTGATAGGTCATATGCGGGCAAGCCGCCGAAGCCGCTTCGTTTAATAATGACTGCCGCAACGACGACTGTGCCGTGCCGGTTCTGAGGTGCGGCCCGGCATTGTCACTTCGCCGTCAGCGCACAGAGGACGTGAGTCCGTGAGCCACTTACAAGCCGCTCATAGCCGTCACCTCGCACGAGAGAAGAGCAGTACTAGCCCGCACCGCGACGCGACCTCATGGCGTGCCCGCCTGCCCCCAACCGCGCCCTCACGCCTGGCGCGATCGATCCGGGCGCGGCTCCGTACGATGGTTCGGTGAGTGCTACCCACATCTACGAAGTTCTCGTGGAGTGGACAGGAAGCGGGGGCTCGGGCACGACCAGCTACCGCTCCTACAGCCGCGACCACGAGATCCGCTCCGCTGGCAAGCAGGTGATCGCCGGGTCTTCCGACGCCGCCTTTCTGGGCGACCCCGATCGCTGGAACCCCGAGGAGCTGCTTGTCGCCGCCCTCTCTCAGTGCCACATGCTCTGGTACCTGCACCTGGCGGCCAGCGCCGGCATTGTCGTTATCTCCTACAAGGACCTCCCCGTCGGCACCATGACTGAGCTGCCCGACGGTGCCGGCCAGTTCACCGAGGTCCTCCTCCGGCCCTCGGTCACCGTCACCGAACAGGTCGCGCGCGCTCGGGCCACGACCCTGCACGACGATGCGGAGAGGCTTTGCTTCATCGCCCGCTCGGTGAACTTCGCCGTCCGCCACGAGCCTGTCACCACTGTCGGCGGCAAAGACTCCACCTGAGCTTCAGCGCCAACCACCGATCCGGGGGACTCGGCCGACCTCAGCCCAATGGCCCAAAGATTCGTTTCCCCGAGCCCGTGAGGACTCGGCCGAACTGGAGCCCCGGGAAATGGGCAGCTGAGACGGCGACGTTCGTGCCCTCAAGCTCGCGCCACAACGCCTCGCGCGTCCTTGCCGCGAGAACGGGATCGACGTCTGAAAGGGCGTGGAAGTCTGGCTCCTCAAGCTGCAGCGGGCACTCCACGGCGTCACCAAGAAGCACGGCGCGCTCAGAGCCGGAGGAAACTACGAGAGCGTAGTGGCCGAGTGTGTGGCCGGGCGTGTGACGGGCGGTCAGGCCTGGAGCGATGGTGACCATGTCACCATCCAAAGGCTCCAGCCTGTCGGCGGCAAGGAGGGCTTCCATGGTCTTCTTGCTGCGAGTTTCGGCCCTCGGGCCAGCTACGAACTCGGCCCAGTCGGCGGCCCCGTAGCGCACTGAGGCGTTGGGGAAGAACGGGGCGCCATCGACGTTCAGCCAGCCTATGTGGTCGGCGTGCAGGTGACTGCAGACGACGATGTCGATGTCCTCGGGCCCGACGCCGGCTGCGCGAAGCGCGGCCGGCAGTTCGCCTCCTCGGGCCCAGCCAAGGTCTAGGTCTCCGATGCCTGCGTCGACCAACACCACGGTCTCGCCAGTTCGGAGAAGGAAACAGCCGACCGGGATGTGGACAAGTCCGTCGTCAGAGAGAAGATTCTGATGGGTGGCGAAATCGAGACCGACGTAAAACTCCTGAGGAAGCTTGCAAACACCGTCGTTGAGTGCGACCAGCTCGATGTCGCCGATACGCACCATCGACCTCACGCGAGGGCACAGCCGTTCCAGAACGCAGCGGGGCGCTTGCGGGCGAGTCCCCTCATCTCGATGACAAGCTCGTCCGGCTCGCGGCGCCCGGCCGTGCGCAGGTACAACGTGAACCCGTCTGAGTCGAAGGACCGGTACTGCGCCAGATCGGCCGGCTCGCTCGTCGAACTCTCGAGGATCGTGAACGAACCTGAGCAGCAGTGGTGACGGCGAGCGTTGACGTACAGAACACCACCATGCGCCCCCACATATGAGCGCGCCTCATCGGTTGCGACGACCCTCACCGGCGCCATTGTACTGGGCTTACTGCACAACTGAACAGTGCGAGCCGTCTATTTAGCCAGCTCCACAATGGCATCGGACCCGAAGTCGCCAGAATCGCCAGCACCGGCTAGACCGCTGATTGGACGAGTAAGCCCGTCAATCCTCACATCGAACCTTTGAGTGTTCGCTCCGGCGACTGGCGCCACGGCAGCGGGCCATTCGGCCGTTCGCGCCCGGCCGCTCGCTAGAAACCGTCACGGCCGCTAGCAGTTAGTCGCCACCGGCGCGACGTCCAGCGGCGACCTCGACGAGGTGCGACTCGAGGCGGTCGATCGCCGCCGACAGGGACCAAACTGACTGGGCCCGCTCTCTCCCTCCAAGGCCCATCCGACCGGCGAGGGCGGGGTCGTCAAGGACCCGCTCCAAAGCGACGGGAAGTTCATCGTCGTCCTCGACGAGAAAGCCCGTTACATCGTTGACCACAGTTTCGCGAACCCCACCTTCAGCCCGCGCCACTACAGGCAGCCCGCAAGCGGCCGCCTCGACCGGGGCGTACCCGAAAGGCTCCAGTCTCGGCGCGTAGACCATCACGGCCGCCTCGTTGAGGACACGACACAGCTTCTCCTGAGAAATGCCCACATAGGGCGTGAAGGTCACCCCACGGCGATTCGCGAGGGAGACGAGCTCGGCCATGTAGCTGCGGTCAGCGCAGTTACCGACCCAAGCCAGACCGGGGCGGTCTCGCGAGATCCGGCCCACGGCCTCGATGGCGACCTCGACACGCTTCGGAGGAATGAAGGCTCCAAGACCAACCACAAGCCTGCCTCGCGTTAGTCCCTGGTCGAAAAAGAGATCGGTGTCCACTCCCGGGTAGCAAACGGCCGCATCGATGCCGTAGGCCCGCAGGATGCTCTCCCTCGTGAAGTGCGAGTTGGCAAGCACGCGGTCATACGCCTTCGCCCCGGATACCTCCTCGCGCGCTTGAATCCGCAGCGCGTGTACCCAGAGCGCGTCGTAAAGACGCTCGCGGACCGCCCCAAGGTCGAGACGCTCTGGTTTTGGCAGCGCCGCCCACACGAGGCGCGGTTGGGCCTCGTAAAGCATCCGGTACGGCTCATGGAGATACAAAACGGTCGGGATCGACAAATAGCGGGCGAGGCCAGTGACAGCAAGAAGTTGGCTACTCGAACCGAGGACGACGTCAAAACCACCCTTGTTGATCTGCTGGGCGCAGATCTGGCTGTGGCGGTCCATCGCCTTCAAGCGCGCTGGAATCCTCGTCCCCCCGCCAACGAGACGCGCAGCTACAGCTCGCGGGCTACGGCCCTCGAAGTCCTCGAGGGCGATGATGTTCTCGGTAACCAGATCACCAATGGAGAGAAGCTCCTGGTCGGCGCTTGGTGGGCACCACGACTCGAGGTAATGCCCGCGGGCGGACAACCCCCTCACCTGATCGTGAAGCGCCCGTTTGCCGCCGCCGCTCGGAAGGTTGTGCCAAATGGCAATTCGCACAACGGAAACCTTAGGGTCATTCTGCGGTGCCTTCATAGCCGCAGTGCCGCCATCGCCGCCGCAGCAATGTGGTCCGTCCAACAGCTGTCACGGACTCGCTATTTGTGAGTGTGTCCCGACACCTAATCCAGCCGCTTCGCGAAGACCGTTGGCCAATCCCGGCTAACCCGGGCGCGACGAAAAAAATGCACCGATTGACCTCGTTCGGGAGATACCCTCCGGCTGGCTGAGCTCAGGTGCTGATCGCCTGCCCCGTGGCGTCGTCGAAGAAGTGGATCCGCCCCGGGTCGAGGCTGAAACGCACCCTTGCACCGGCAGAAAGCTGTGCCCGGGCGTCGACGCGGGCCACGCCCTCGCCACCTTTGGCAAGGGTGCCCTCGCTCAGCCCTTCGGCGTCGTCGTCCTTGGTGCCTCCGACTGTGACCTGACGGGCATCTGAGGTGAAGTGGACGAGCTGCTCGGAGCCGAGCGCCTCGACGAGCTCAACGCCGCCTTCGAACACGACAAGGTTGGAGTCCGGCGAGACCTCGTCGCTGCGCAGGATCGGTAGGTCCTCGGGACGGATCCCGACCACGACGGCCCGGTTGGAGTAGGCGCGAAGTCCCGGACGGGCCGTGAGCACGTTCGCGGGCAGAGCAAGGTTCTGGCTTCCTATCAGGACCGAAGCCGCCCCTTCGCCGATGGTGGCCTCGAACAGGTTCATGGCGGGAGATCCCATGAAGCCGGCAACGAAGAGGTTCTTCGGGTTGTCGTAGAGGACCTGGGGGCTGTCGCACTGTTGGAGCACGCCCCCAGAAAGTACCGCCACACGGTCGCCCATCGTCATGGCCTCGACCTGGTCGTGGGTGACATAGAGGGTCGCCACGCCGACGCGACGCTGGATGCGGGACACCTCGGCGCGCATCTGCACGCGGAGCTTGGCGTCGAGGTTGGAGAGCGGCTCGTCCATCAAGAACACGCTCGGCTCGCGCACGATCGCCCGGCCCATTGCCACCCGCTGGCGCTGGCCACCAGAGAGCTGACCCGGCTTGCGGTCGACCCACTCAGTGAGGCCCAGGAGCTCGGCGGTCTCTTTCACCTTCCTCTTGATCTCGGCCTTGGGCACCTTGCGGAGCTTCAAGGCAAAGCCGATGTTCTCGGCCACAGTCATGTGCGGGTAAAGGGCGTAGTTCTGGAAGACCATGGCGATGTCGCGGTCTTTCGGAGAGACCTCGTTCACGACCCGTCCCGAGATGCGCAAGGTCCCGTCGGTTATGTCCTCAAGGCCCGCGACCATGCGCAGGGCCGTCGTCTTTCCACATCCCGAGGGCCCGACGAGCACCATGAACTCACCGTCGGCCACGTCCAAGTTGAGGTCGTCGACGGCCTTGAAGCCGTTCGGGTAGACCTTGGTCACCTTTTCCAGGGTGATCGGTGCCATCAGCGCTCCTTTTCAAGAATCCACTGAGCTTAGCTACCTGCGAGCAGGCCTTCCCGGGCGGGTGCTGTGAGAAAGCTCACCGCACCCGGGGCCTGGGGCTCGCGGCAGCTCCCGCTGAGCGATGAAACGTTACACTGCGCATGTCATGCAGTCACCAACGGGACGCGATCTCGCGCCAGACCCAACCTGAAGTGCGACTACGTAGCTGCCTCGCCGTGGACCGAGGTTGGCGGCCATTATGGCGCTAGCCTGCCGACGAGGCTTCCGCAACAGCCAGACCGCCCAGTGAGGCACGCGAGCCCCACATAGGAGACCGTTGAGCCAGCGCCGAAGCGAAACTTCCAAGCCAGCGCCTCGTTCCGTGGTGTCCTCGGCCAGCACACCCGGGTCCAGGCTGCCCCTACCTCCCCGGGGCAGGGTGACGATCAAGGACGTCGCCGAACATGCCGGGGTTTCGCTCGGCACGGCTTCAAACGTCTTGAACCGGCCTGACCGCGTCGCCCCCGATACCTTGACGCGGGTCCTCGAGGCCATTGACAGGCTGGGCTTTGTCCGCAGCTCTGCCGCCCACCAGATGCGGAGCCGCTCGAACAGCCGCTGCTTTGGCGCAGTTGTCCTGGACGCCTCGAACCCGTTCTCCACAGAGACGGTGCGGGGCTTGGAGGACGCCGTGCACGAACAGGGATCGGCCGTAGTCCTTTGCTCGACGGACGGGTCGCCGGACAGAGAGGCCCGCTACCTGCGCTGGCTCGAGGAGCAGCGCGTGCAGGGCATAGTGATCACACCGGCCACGCGGAGCATCCGTCACCTCGAGACCTTGCGCGACAGGGGGACCCTTGTCGTGCTCCTCGACCGGCGCGCCAATCAGGGCGAGCTGTGCTCGGTCTCGATCGACCACACACGCGGTGGTGAGCTCGCTGCCGGCCACCTGTTCGAGCTCGGCCACCGGCTCATCGCCTTTATCAACGGGCCGCTGCACCTGTCGCAGTGCACCGAGCGGCGGCGGGGGATGCGACGGGCCGCCCGCAACGCCGGGCTAGCCCCCGAAGAGAGCATTATCGAGTACACGATCGATCCGATCACGGCCTTCGGCCAGGCCGAGCTCACTGTGGACAAGCTCCTGGCTCTACCCGAGCGCCCTACGGCCGTCGTCTGCGTGAATGACCAGATCGCCTTCAGGGTCCTGCGGGCGCTGGCGGAGCGTCGCGTGCGCGTACCACGCGACATGAGCGTCGTCGGTTATGACGACGTCGACTTCGCGGCCATGCTCTCGCCGGCTCTCACCTCTATCCGCCAGCCTAAGTACGAGCTGGGCAAGGCTGCGGCCGAGCTGCTCATCGCGGAGACGATCGACCCCATGCACCGTCACGGTGACATCTGCTTCGAGCCCGTGCTCGTAGAACGCCAGTCGACTTCAGCCCGCTCGAAGCTGAACCGCTACAGCCCGCGCGGTGCCTGAGAGACAAGCAACGCCGTGACAGCCGGCAGGACCTCCTCTCTTGGGCCGGCCATCCTCGACAGCCATAGTCACGCCTGGCGACGCTGGCCGTACAAGCCCGAGGTCCCAGACGAGCTCGAGCGGGCGAGGCTCGACCAGCTCGTCTACGAGATGGACGGCAACGGTGTCTCGGAAGCTCTCATCGTCTGTGCGGCGATCGAAGCCAACGCGGACAATATTGACTACGTGGCCGCCGCCCGGGGGGCCCATCCGGGACGCTTCCATGTCCTGGCCGACCTTGACTGCACCTGGAGCACGACTTATCACTCCCCGAAGAGCGCAGACCGCCTTCGGGCTCTCGACGACCGCTACGAGCTGGTCGGATTCACCCACTACCTGGACGAGCACAACGACGGCTGGTTGCTGAGCAAGGAAGCGGACGACCTCTTCGCGGTTGCAGGGCAACGCCGCCTCATCGCCAGCCTTGCTGTCGGCCCCGCATGGCAGGCCGACCTTCGTCGGCTAGCCGGACGCCACGATGATGTGCCTGTGCTTTGTCATCATCTCGGCGATGTCCGCGCCGGGGACGACGCCGGGCTAGCGGAGGTGGTTGCGTCGGCCGAGGTCCCGAACATCTATGTAAAGGCGTCCGGTTTCCACTACGCCTCCGCAAGGAACTGGGACCATCCCTGGCGTGACGCCCTCGAAATGCTGCAGAGGATCTTCGACGCCTACGGGCCGGCTCGGATCTGCTGGGGCTCTGACTTTCCGGCCTCGACGCGCTATTGCACCTACCGCCAGTCTCTCGAGGCTGTCCGCACGCACTGCGCCTTTCTCTCCGGAGACGACCTGCACTGGGTGCTCGGCGGAACCTTGCGCAAGGTCCTTTGTGACAGGGCCGAGGTCAGTTGAGCTCTGCCGGCCACCTGACGACCATCGGCGAGATCCTCAGCCGGCCGGAGAGGTGCGTAGGCGGACGACATTGGAGGTCAGCTCGCTCCGCGGTTCAAGGCCTTCAAAATGGCGCAGGTACTCGTCGACCATGAGGGAGAAGAAACGACGTCGGCTCTCGGCGGTTACACCGGCGATGTGCGGGGACACGAAAACGTTCGGGAGATCGACAAGGGGTGAGTCGGCCGGCAAAGGCTCGGGGTCGAAGACGTCGAGGCAGGCCACTATGTCCCCGCGCTGCAAGCGGGCAAAAAGAGCTTGCCCGTCGACGACCTTGCCCCTCGAGACGTTGACGAACACGCACCCGGGCCGGAGCACCTCGATCTCCTCGGGCCCGAGCATCGCCTCGGTCGAGGCGGTGTGCGGCACGAGGACAAAGACGACCTCGCACTCCAGGGCCTTTTCGAGGGGCCCGAACTCGACGCCGTAGGGCTCAGCCAGCGCCCTCGGTACGAACGGGTCGAAGACTCTGGCCTCGACCTCGAAGGGACGAAGGAGCTCGACAAGGCGCCGGCCCAAGTAGCCGAAACCGATCAGGCCGACCCGCTTCCTGCTCAGCTCGGCGCCGTCGAATCCAGCCCCGCGACGCTTCGCGACAGGCAAGAAGGCGTCCTCGTGGGCGATCATGCGCCGAAAGCTGGCTCCTGCGTTGCGCAGGCCGACGAGAGCGAGGCCGAGCGCCCACTCCGCAGCCGGCCAGGAAGAACCATGGCTCGTGTCGACAACCACGACGCCTCGATCCTGGGCGGCGTCGACATCCAGTCGATAGGCGAAACGGTCACCTTCCAGCTCGCCGAGGAAAGACAGGTGCGGGGCGCTCTCGAGGACCGCGGGACCGACAAAGGGTGCGCCGTCCCAGACGAAAAGGCCGTCGAGCTCGGCGGCGAAGCGGGCCAGCTCCGCCTCGGCGCCCAGGTCACGGGGGGCCGGTTCCCCATGGCCGGAGGCCACCGAGAATGCCTCGAAATAGAAGTCTGAGACTGCCTCCAGCCGGGAAACGTCCATCTCGGCGATGTAGGCGCGGTAGAGGTCCTCAGTACAGGCCAGCCCGACTCGGCCTCGCGAACCGGCACCTTTCGAGCCGAGGCTTGACGGACCGCTCATCTGATCGCCACCGATCCGTCCTCACGAAGCACGGTACGGGACAGGTCGGCCGAGACCGGGGGGTGCATGGCGAGGCCGGCGTCGTCGAGCGCGATACCGAGCCCAGGCCGGTCAGGGGCGAGCAGGTAGCCGTCACGGACCTCGATCACGTGGTCCACCACATCGGTCCAATTGGGTGCGTCCTGGGGCACGTGCTCTTGGACCTCCCAGTTCGGCACCGACATCCCCAGCTGCACGAGGGCGGCAACCGAGACCGGGCCGGATGGCACGGCGTGGGGTATCACCCCGGCGTGAAAGGCCTCGGCCAGGGCGCAGATCTTCTTCAGGTGCGTGATGCCACCCGCCACGCCAACGTCGGGACGGACATAGGCGATCCCGGGGCGCTCCAGGTATTCCGCGAACTCCCAGATCGTCGTGTTTCGTTCGCCCGCCGCCACGGGGAGGGAGACCTTTGCGGCGAAAGCGCGCAGGGCTGCGACGCTGTCTGGCGGCACCGGGTCCTCGACGAACATCGGACGAAAGCGACCGAGCTCACCACAAAGGAGCAGAGCGTCTCCGGCGGTCATGTTGCGGTGCAGCTCGACGCCCAGGTCCACCTGCCATCCGACGGTCTCGCGGACGGCTGCGAAGCGGGCGACGAGATCATCGATGCGCGCCGCTTGTCGCATCTGATGGTGCTCATTTTGGAAAAGGAGGATCTTGAGGGCACCGTACCCCTCGTCGTCAACAGCCCGGCGAGCTGAGGCGACGAGTTCCTCAGTTGAATGCTCGTCGACGAGCACCTTCATGGCGCGAACGGCACGGCGTGCCCGCCCGCCCAAGAGCTGCCAGACAGGCACCTCGAAGTGCTTGGCCTTGAGATCCCACAACGCCTGGTCCACCGCGCTGATGGCGCCCGTGACAGCCATGCCCCTGAAGCTGAGGGCGCGGTAGGCGCTGTTCCAGTGGTGCTCCACGTCGAAGGCCTCCGCACCTATGAGGGCAGTGCCGAGGGACCGCACGATCTCAGCCACAGCGGTAGGCCAACCGAAGAAGGTCGACTCTCCGACGCCCGTGCTCCCATCCTCGGCCGTGACGCGCACGTAGCAGAAGCTGCCGGCCGGAATGGCTTCGACAGAAGCTATACGCATGATCTTCATCACTCCTTGTGACTGGCTGGGCAAGTGTTCGACGGCGAGCCGTTCCGGCGGGGATGCTCAGCCAATAGCTGGAGGGTAGACGAACTCGGGTTGGATTCTCGTCCGAGGAGCGGCGATGAGCTCGATTATCGTCGCCACACCCGGCGCTTGGAAGTAGGCGAAGGCACCGTCACCTTCAGCTCCGAACCCCCGGGCGCTTTGCAGCGGCACGAACCCGGCCGCGATTGCCTCGCTGACAGCAGCCGGATGGTCTGCCACGTACTTGCCGATGTGGTGCAAGCCCTCGCCGTGCTGGGCAAGATGATCGGCAAAGATGCTCGGGCCCTCGAGGGGCTGGACGAGCTCGAACTGGACCTCTCCCTGCCAGGCGAGGGCGTGGCGAAGGGAGAACTCGACCTCAGCACCGCGGTAGCGCATCTCCTTTAAAAGTGGGGGTTCCAGCCTGTAGGCAGTCCAAGGGCCGATTCCAAACAGCTCAGACCACCTCCTCACCGCATCGTCCAGATTCTCGACCACCATCGCAATCTGCTTGAAGGGCGGAGCGAGAAATGGCGTCGCCTGTTCGCTCATGAGCCGGCACTCTCCTTGGCGTCGACCAGCCCGAGGGCTTGGTCAACTGGTTGCTGGGAGGAACAGATCCGTCCGTCCGCCACGTCTTTGACGCGAACGGCGCCTCCAATGATCCGCGACTCCGCCACCGCCCAAACTCCGGCCACCGCGCGAAGGCCGTCCCGGCCTCCCACCTCCGGCGGCTGGCGCTGCGAGACGGCACGGGCGAAGTCGTCGAGCTCTATGGCGATCGTCGCGGCGTCGACCTCGGGGAAGGGAAGGTCGTACTCTGTCCCCTCCGGGCCGAAAAAGGACGCTGCGACGCCATCGAGCACGAAGCCGCCGAGCTCTTTTCGCAGCTCGGCCCCGCTCAGCACGAGGTCGCCGAGCTGAACACGCACTGCGCCGCCGGAGCGGTCAGGCGGGACCGTCATCGACCCTCTGCGGCCGTGCACGCTGCGTTGGACATAGCGGCGCCCAGGGCCCGAAGGTAAGTAACAGAGCTGAATGAGCACCCCGGACGCCGTCTCATAAAGAGCGACGAGTGAGTCCTCCCCCGTCGCTTCGATGACGCCAGGAGCTACCTCTTCGATGCCCACGACCGGTGGCGACCCAGGTGGGAGTGACCGCAGCGGCTCGGCGACAAAGGATGATCCAAAAACGGTCTCGAGCTCGCCGTGGTAGTAGGCGAAGATGTCGGTGTAGTGCACTCCCATGTCGAGAGCGATCGACCCGGACTCGCGACGATGGCGCCACGGGCTTATCACTACGGCGTCATCGCCGCCCACGTTGGCTTCGATCATGAGGTGCACCTCGCCGAGCAGGCCGTGGTCGAGCACCGCACGGGCGAGGCGGTTCGGGCCGTCGCGGCGGTAGTTCTCCGCGACCGCGAGGACCGCGTCGGAGCCCGAGGCCGCGTCGAGGATGGCTCTGCAGGCCCTAACCGTGATCCCAAGAGGCTTCTCACAGATGACGTGCATGCCGGCACCGAGAGCCGGAGCCACGACGAGGTGGTGAACTGACGGGTCCGTCACGACGTCGAGCGCCTCGACGAGACCGCTCGCGATGAGCTCTTCGTGGTCGGAGAAGACAGCCGGGCGCTTGCCCAACACGCCCTCTATGACAAGGGCCGTCTCCTCAGCCGCTACACGACGCGGATCACAGACGGCCGTGAGCTCGAAGAGGCCCCTGTGGACACGCTCGAGCGCCCCGTAGGCGGACACGTGGCGTCGTCCCATCCCCCCACAACCGACCAGACCGATCGCAATACGACCCACGTTCCCCCCCAATAATTACGCTACTGAAACTTTTCATCAAAGTGCGACATCATCCGGCTCTGCGAGCTGGGCTGTCAAGCGCACAGCTTCGCCGAGGCCTCACTCGGGCGGTCGCCACCCCACTCAGCTCAGCGCCGCCCGGTAGCATCCGCCTGTGGAATTTCTCGTGGAAGTAGATGTCCGGCTCCCTCCCGAGCTGGCTAGCGAGCGCCGCGAAGAGCTGACGCAGGCGGAAGCTGCGCGAGGAGCCGCCTTGGCGCGGACAGGGACAATTCGGGCAATCTGGCGTGTGCCCGGACAGCTAGCCAACCGAGCGATCTGGTCGGCCCCCGACGCGACCGCCCTGCACGAGGCGATCGTGAGCCTGCCCCTCTGGCCCTACATGAACGTGGCGGTCACCCCCCTCGCCCGGCACGGACTGGCAGAACACTGCCAAGGTCTACCCCCGGGACTGGCACCGGCCAGCTGAGCATGTGATCCGGCGCCGGCGCGATTTTGCCGACCCGAGGCGGTCAGAAGGCCGCTGCGACCGAACCATCGGCCCGCAAGAGGCCCTCGTCGGAGAACGGGACGTCGGCAACGGGCGCAATCTCCGCGTAGTCATCGACGAGCCTGACGCCTAGCCCCGGTTCCTCCGGTATCTCCAGGTATCCACCGTCGCGCTTGACGGTCGTCTCAATAGCCGCCGAGTAGGACGTCTTGTCCTCGTCGAGGGGCAGGTACTCCATGGTCACCAGGTTCGGGATTGTCGCGCAGAGATGAAGAGTTGGAGCCGTGAGCCCGGGACCGAGGAAGTTGTGCGGGACGACACCACAGTGGTGTGCCTCGGCGATAGCGGCGATCTTGCGGCATCCCGACAGGCCGCCCGCAAGGCCCACATCCGGCCGCACGAGGATGGCAACGTTTCGTGAGAGAAGCTCGCTGAACTCCCATATCGAGCTGAGTCGCTCCCCGGTTGCGACGGGCGCGTCTATTCGCTTGCAAATCTCAGCCTGGGCTTCGATCGAGTCGATCTGGATCGGGTCCTCTATGAATAGCGGTCGATACTGAGCCAGGGCGTTACAGACAACAATCGCCTTGGCAGGGTCGAGCTTGCGGTGCAGCTCGAAGATGAGGTCGATCTCATCCCCGCCCGCCTCGCGTGCCGCGGCGGCCATAGAGCAGGCGGAGCTCACCAGCTGGCTCATCGACAAATCCTCGTAGCCGTGCACGAGGGGAGCGAACTTGACCGCTGTGAAACCCTCGTCCACGGCCCAGTTGACCGAGGAGACGATCTCGTCCGGGGTGGCGCCCCCGACGAGCACGTGCAAGCGAACCCTGTCTCGCGTCCTGCCCCCGAGCAGCTCCCAGACCGGCAGCTTGAGCGCTTTGCCCTTTATGTCCCATAGGGCGAGGTCGATGGCGGATACGGCTGCGGACAAGATGTTGCCCCGAAAGGGCCGCACCCTGTAGTTGAGATGCCAGAGGTGCTCGATTCGGAAGGGGTCTGTACCGATGAGCAGCGGAGTCAGCTCCTCGAGCACGCCCGCCACGCCCCGCGGATAGCCCCACCCGCCTGACTGGCCGAGCCCCGTCAGGCCGCTGTCGGTGGTCAGCCGCACGAAAGTGTGCTGGGCCGTCAACTCACAGCCGACCTCAAGCACCTCGACAGATGCGATCTTCACGGCCACCCCCAAGGTCTCGCCACCTGGCCAAACGGTACTCCCGTCGTGGGCGCGAGTGCGGGCGCGGGCCTAGGGCGATGTCAGGCCTCGACCAGCTCGTGCGCCGCCCCCATAACGTCCTGGCAGCTTACGAGCCATGCCTCCTCGAGCCTGCCCGCGTAGGGGATCGGCGTCTCGGGCGAGGCAAGAAGCCTCGGCGGAACATCGAAGCAGTCGAAATGCTCCTGGGTCATTCGTGCGATGAGCGAAGCACCCCACCCTCCCGCAGGAGGGCCTTCTTGAACGACAAGGAGCCGGGCCGTGCGCGCCAGACTGTCCGCGACGGTCTCGTCGTCGAAGGGCACGAGCGTCCGCGGGTCGATGACCTCGAGCTCGATGCCTTCTAGCGCAAGGCCTTCGGCGGCCTCGAGGGCCCGGTGGCGCATCTGCTGGGTGGCCACGACGGTCACATCACGGCCGGCCCGGACCACCGCTGCCTCTCCCAGATTGAAGCTTGTCGTGGGGATCGTGCCCTTCAGCCCGAGCAGGTTCTTGTGCTCGAAAACCAGCACGGGGTTGTCGTCGCGAACGGCCGCGCGCAGTAGTCCGTAGCAGTCCTCGACGGTGCCCGGAACGACGATCTTTAGCCCCGGCACATTGAGGAACCAGTTCTCAGTCGACTGAGAGTGCTGGGCCGCGAACCCGGCGCCGGCACCGTTGGCCAGCCTTACGGTCACGGGAAGCTTGGCCTGGCCACCGGTCAGGTAGCGGAGCTTGGCGAGCTGGTTGGCAAGCTGGTCAAAGGCGACTCCGGCGAAATCGGCGAACATGAGCTCCGCGATCGGCCGCAGCCCCATGATGGCGGCCCCGATAGCGGCGCCGACGATCGCCTGCTCGGATATGGGTGTGTCCCGGACGCGCTCTGACCCGAACCTCTCGAAAAGGCCTACCGTCGACTTGAAGACGCCTCCGGCCGCCCCGACGTCTTCACCGAAGAGGATCACGTCCGGGTCGCTCTCCAACTCGTCCGCGATCGCCTGGGCTATGGCCTCACGACAAGTCAGTTGCGCGGTCACCGGTAGACGTCCTCGAGAAGACTTTCGAGCAAAGGCTCCGGCCAGCTCTTGGACCTCTCCAGAGCGGCCTTGACTTCGTCTGCCACCACGGTGCGTATCGAGCCCAGCTCTTCCTCATCGGCCAACCCTGCCGACCGCACCGCCTCTTCAAAGCGAGGGATCGGGTCGCGAAGGAGCCATTGCTCGAGCTCGCCCTCGGGGCGGTACTTGGCCGGGTCCGAACGAGAATGGCCCTCGTGGCGATAGGTGTCGGCCTCTATGAGCGTAGGGCCTTGCCCAGCCCGGGCACGGGCGAAGGCTTCCTTCGCGACGGCTCGGACGGCGAGCAAGTCGTTGCCGTCGACTGGTATCCCCGGGATGCCGTAGGAGGCCGCTCTCTCACAAAGGCGCGCGATGGGCGTCGTAGCCGCAAGCGGGCTGTACTCGCCGTAGTGGTTGTTCTCGATGACGACCACAACCGGCAGACGCCAGACCGCGGCCATGTTCAAGCTCTCATGGAACGCCCCGATGTTGGTAGAACCGTCGCCGCTGAACACGACGCTCAGCGTCCCCGTCTTTTTGTACTGAGCGGCCAGTCCGGCCCCAACGGCAATGGGCAGCTGGGCGCCGACGATCGCGTTCGAGCCGATGATCCCCTTTTGGAAGTCCGCTAGGTGCATGGAACCACCCTTGCCACCGCACAGTCCGCCCTGACGTCCAAGTATCTCGGCGAAACAGGCGTCGAGCGCTGCCCCGGCTGCAAGGACGGCACCGTGCCCGCGGTAGGTGCACGACATCACGTCGCCCGGAGTCAGCAGCGAGCACACGCCAACGGATACCGCCTCCTGTCCTTGGCACAAATGGGTGCTGCCTCTAACAAGACCTGACCCGAAGAGGCCCTTCACCTGATCCTCGAAGCTCCGGATGCTCAACATGGAGCGCAACAGCTTCTCCCACTCGGGTGGCAGCGCAGCTGGCTCTTCGCCCGCGTGTGAAACACTCGTCTCAGCACCTGCGGCCTGCGTCATGATCCGTTCACCCTGCCTCCCTAAGACCTGCGTCTGGGCCTAAGGCACATCCCACTACTGCGCCAACAAGCGCGACCTGACCGGCCACCAGGACAAGGCCATTCGGGAGATTTTTTTGGCAAATGCCTTGACAAGTCCCCCCGCGCTCTTTATCTTCCCTCAAGTCCGTTGAAACATTACAACGCGGACGGGGGGAAAGTCCAGTGAACGTGGAGACGACGGCGGGGGGCCGGCAGCTGTGATCGATCCGCAGCGTCCTCTCGGCATGAGAAGTGCGAGTTGGCCACTTGGACCAGGTCGCCGGCAGGCAGCCGAGAGTGGATCGTCGGATCTCGAGAGGCAGGCAGACCAAGGTTTTTCCACCGGCGACAGGGCGACTCTCCTGGCATGCCCAGGACCAACTCGGTAAGCAAAGGAGATCAGATGAGAATACTTGGCCCTCGCAGCGCGGGTGGCGGAGAAACTGGCAGCGGGGCGCCCGTACGGCGATCCCGAGTTGGCCGGAACGTCACGGCGGTTGTGGGAACCTGCCTGCTCTTGGGCAGTCTCTCGACGGTTGCGGCGAATGCTTCCGGTGCCTCCCCGAAGGTCAGCCGGGGGCTCCATGGGACCCTAACCATGAACGTGTTCACATTCACGACGCCGGTCCTACAACCTGTCATCGCCGCCTTCAAGAAGGCGAACCCCGGTGTGACGATTAAGGCGGCCAACGTCGTCAACACTCCGGACACCTATGTGCCGTTGCTCCAGACAGAACGCCTAGCGGGCAATGAGCCTGACATCGACGAGACCTACGACGTCTTGACGCCGACACTCGAGGTCGATGGCCTGATTGCCGACCTCTCGCCGGACTTGAAGGCCGGGCAGCCCTACCCGCAGAACTACTGGTACCCGAGCTTCCTCGCCTCCTACATCCCGCCGAAGGGCGCGCCATTCGGTGTGGGCCAGGTATTCGCCCTCCCGAACGAGGCCGACGCGACTGTCATCATGTACAACGAGAACGAGTTCAAGGCGGCCGGTGTGCCCTTCCCGCAGAACGGCTGGACCTGGAGCCAGATGCTCGCTGACGCCGCCAAGCTCAAGATCGGCTCGGGCAACTCGCAAAAGCAGTACGGCATCTGTGAGCGGCCGGACTGGCAGGCCGAGTACAACCCGGTCCTCAAGGCCTACGGAGTCACGGCGTTCACAGAGACCACGCCGACGCTTGACACGCCGGCAGCTCTCAAGGCTTGGGCGCTAATGATCGACCCCATGCTGAACGGCGACGCGGTCCCGGAGGCACAACAGCAAGCCAAGAACGGCTCCTCGGGTTGCGAGCCCTTCTTCGAGTCCGGCGAGGCAGCGATGTCGATCGAGGTACGAGGAAACCTTCCTGGTCTCCAAACGGCGATCGGGAACAAGTTCCAGTACAACGTCGTGCCGATGCCGTCAATCACCGCCGCCAATGGCACGCAGGTCATCCCGACAGGCGGAGGCAGCCTCGGCTGGTGTCTCGCTCCAGGGCAAACACACAATGCGCTGGCACTTGCGTTCTTGAAGTACCTGTTCTCCCCCGCCGGTCAGGTGGTGGCCGAGAAGACCTTCGGCGTCGTGCCGGCAGAACCCTCCAACAATGGTCCGAACGCCATCTGGCGGACCCAGTCGGGTGGCCCTGCCAACAGCTCTGCCTACGTAACTGCTGCCGCAACGGCGACCATCGCCCCGCAGACTCCGGGCACCGTCTTCACCCTTTCCAACACCGACGTCCCGGCTGCTGTCACTGCCGCGACCACGGGCCACGAAAGTATCGCGAAGGCGTTCACGAACCTGCAGAACCAGATGGTCTACGCCTACACGCTGAACGGCTAGCGCCGACACAGCGCCTGGATATTAAGGAATGACGCGTGAACGGCCGGCTCGAGGATTGAGCCGGCCGTTCACAGCTTCCTGCAGCGACGCGCGCAATAGTCTTCCTGCTTCAAACAGGTACGTCCTCATCTCAAAAGGTTGGGCTTGATGTCCGTGACACAGCTGCCGGAGCCGATGACCGTGTCCCTGAGCGCACCGGCCCAGCCTGGCCGCCCCCACAAAAAGCGCGGCGACGGTCGCTGGGCAGCACTCATCGTCCTTCCCAACCTGGGGATGTTCACCCTCTTCATCATCGTCCCTATCCTCGGTGGGCTCTACTTGAGCTTCACGTCCTGGGACATCACCAACGGGCTCCCGAAGTGGATCGGACTGGCGAACTACCGCCAGATGTTCCACGACCCCGCCGTTTGGCAAGCCTCGCTGACGACACTCAAATTCATAGCCTTCGGCGTCATTCCGACAGTGATCATCGCCCTCTGGCTGGCCATGCTCATCAACTTCCGTTTCCGTTTCTTCACCGTCGTGCGGTCTCTCTACCTGATCCCGGCGGCAATGTCGTTCGCGGCGTCGGCAGTCGTCTGGCGCTACATCTTCCAAGACGGCCCCGGCTACGGGATTCTCGACTACATCATCACCAAGTTCGGGGTCTCGAACCCGCCCGACTGGCTCGCCAGCACGACATGGGCACTTCCTGCCCTCGACATCATCACTATCTGGCTAAGCCTGCCTATCGCAACCGTCCTGTACCTCGCCGCCCTGCAACGGATCCCAGATTCGGTGATCGAGGCATCCACACTCGATGGCTGCGGACCTGTCCGGCGGATCCGCTACATCATCTGGCCCGGCGTACGCTATATGACGCCGCTGGTGGCAATTGTTGCCCTGCTTTCGTTCACTAATGGCTCTTTCGATCTCGTCAGGATCCTTACTCAGGGAGATCCAATCGGTGCCACCCAGACGCTCATCTACTACATCTACTTCGAGTCGTTCAACTTCGGTGCCTGGGGCTACGCGGCGGCTCTGTCGATACTCCAGGTCGTGATAATCGCTGGCATCCTCGTCGTGCTCCGAGGACTCTCCGCCCTGGTGAACAGATGGTGACCTCTCCTCGCACCAGACAGGTAGTGATATCTCCTCGGGTCACGAGACGGGTCAGGATCGCAGTGGCTACCGTCATCGGCCTGGTGATGTCCGCACCTCTTTTGTACATGCTTGCCGGCTCGCTGATGTCGAACTCGCAACTTTCGATCCAGCCGCCGCAGTTCATCCCGAACTCGCTCCATTTCGAGAACTATCCCGACGCCTTCCGCGGCTTGACTCAGGTCATCGAGGTGCGCAGTTTCGTCAACTCGGTCATCTTCACGGTGGGCGTCGTCGGCCTGCAATGGCTACTTTGCATAAGCGGCGGGCTCGTCATCGCGAAGATGCGCTTCCGGTCGCGAGGCGTGATCACGGCTCTGTTCGCGATCTCCCTCTTCATCCCGCTGATCACCACGCTTATACCGACCTTCATAGTCACCTACAAGTTGGGCCTCATCAACACCTACCCGGGATTGATACTCCCGATCGCGGCCCAGACCGGTTTCGGGTCTCTGCTGTTTCGCCAGTACATCAAGCAGCTGCCCGAGGAGCTCTTTGACGCAGCCCGCATCGACGGCGCCAACTGGTGGCTGATACTGAGGCGGCTGGTGATACCGCTCTCGAGGCCGGCGACGGCGGCCTATCTGGCGATCTCGGTGCTCACGGCGTGGAACATGTTCCTCTGGCCGCTCGTGGCCGCGGAGGGGGGATCGTTGCAGGTGCTCACCCAAACCCTGGCGACGGTTGGCAGCTCGAGCCTGGGACAGGTCACCCCGCAAAACGTCATCTTCGCGTCCGTCGTAATCGTGACACTGCCGATGATCCTCGTCTTCCTTGCCGTTCAGCCAGCATTCATCAGAGGTCTCGCCGGATCGGGAGTGGAGTGAACCATGTGTCCTGCTTGTCGCTGTCTGTCAAGAAAGCCGGTGGGCACCGACCATTGCGCTCGGAAGGAGTAGCGCCGGGTCCAGCGCCAGATTGTTCGTTGCTTGTCCGACTACTCCGAGGAGACCGTTGCCCGTCCGTTCCATTTTCCATGTCGGCTTTGTCGTGAGCGACCTAGATTCGAGCCTCCGCTTCTACTGCGACGGGCTCGGACTCGTCCTCAGGCACCGGCAGCTCCAGCACAACGCCTATACCTCGAGCCTCGTTGGGTACCCTGACGCGGTTCTCGAGATCGCCCAGTTGCGCTTTGCTGATGTCGAACCGCCCCCGTCGGGCCACGTCATCGAGCTAATCAGCTACGAGCAACCTCCGAGCGCTCCCGCGGACCTCGAACGGAGCACCTTGGCGGCCGGTCACCTCGCGTTCATCGTCGAGGACGTCTTCGAGATGTCCGAGCGCCTCAGGTCCTTCGGTGCCCGGCTGATAAACGAGCCCATCGAGATCACTGAGGGGATCAACGTGGGCGGTTGGGACGTCTACCTTCATGACCCCGACGGGATCACCCTGGAGCTGCTGCAGCCTGCAGGCATCAGCGGTGGCCGCCATGGATAACGGGTCGCGAGATCGTCTCGCCGGGGCGTCGGCTGTCGTGACCGGCGCCGGACAGGGCATAGGCGCCGCAATCGCCAAGGGTCTAGCAAAGCACGGTGCGCATGTCGTGGTGAACGGTCGTCGTGCCGCGACACTGGAAGCGGTCTGCAAGCAAATCAGCGACGACGGCGGCTCGGCCGAGTACTGCGTCGGCGACATCACGGACCCGGTACACGTCGCGAGCCTCATGGCACTCGGGGCGGGACCGGACAAGGTGCTCGACATCCTCGTCAACAATGCTGGCATCCCGGGCCCAACAGCGGCTCTTGTCGACCTCACCCTCGATCAGTGGAACGAGACGGTCGCGGTCAACCTTACGGGTGTGTTCCTCGCATGCAAGGCAGCACTGCCCTATCTGGAGCGCTCCGAGCACGGCAAGATAGTCAACATTGGTTCGGCTGCAGGCAAGCAGCCCCTGCCGAACAGGTCCGCTTACGCGGCCGCGAAGATCGGAGTGCTGGGGCTCACACGAACCCTTGCCCACGAGGTGGGACCTTCCGGGATCAGTGTGAACCTGATCTCACCCTGGCTTGTCGAGAACGCACGGCTGAGAGGCGTCTTTTCCTCCATGGCCAAAGAGCGTGGCCTCACCGCCGAGGCGCTTCGGGCCGAGATGACCGAGGAAACGGCCTTCAAACGTACAGTGAGCGAGACAGACGTCGTCGAAGTCGTGTTGTTCTTGTGTTCGCGAGCGGCCGACAGCATCACCGGCCAGGACATCAACGTCGACGCCGGTGCCATCATGCACTGACAACCGAATAGTGGCCGGAATTACTCCTGGCCGAGCAGCTCGAGATCGTCGGGTGTGAGCACGAGCGTCTCCGCCAACAACGAGTCGATGATCGTAGCGGGCCTGCGTGCACCCGGAATCGGGATCACGTTCGGTGACTTGGAAAGCAGCCACGCGAGGGCGACACGCTGTGACGATACGCCGTGGCGGTCGGCGACCAGCTTCAGCAACGGGTGCCGAAGGCCGAGGCCGGACGCCCCGGCCACGCCACCAAGTGGCTGGTAAGCGAGAAAGGCGATACCGAGCTCGTCACAAAGTGCGGCCTCGGGCTCGCTCGCGGACAGAGATCGAAAGCTCGTTTTGAACAGAGGAAAGCCGTCCCCCGAGCTCCTCCGACGCGACCGCGATGAGGGACGAATCGGCGTTCGATATGCCCACCATTTGAACCAGCCCCTCCTCGAGGAGATCGCCCAGAGCCCCGACGCTTTCGGCATAGGGAACTGTCGGATCGGGCCAGTGGAGCTGGTAGAGCCCGATCGACTCGACGCCGAGGCGACGGAGAGACTCGCGGCATGCCTGCTTCAGGTACTCAGGCCGGCCGTCGAGGCCCCACTCCAGCCCGTGGCGGGTGTGGCCACCTTTGGTGGCTACAAGAACGGCGTCGGCCCCCGAGCCGTAGCTCGCCAGGGCCTGGCGAACAAGCACCTCGTTGTGGCCGAACTCGTCCTCGGAAAGGGCGTAGGCGTCCGCGGCATCGATCAGGCTGACCCCTAAGTCGAGCGCGGCGTGAATGGTCGCGATCGCCTGGGAACGTTCAGGACGTCCCTCGTTGGACAAAAGGCAAGCCCCGAAGCCGATCTCACCCACCTGCACCAGTCCGATTCGGCGGTGTCTCACTCGGCCTCCCGTGGCGACATCGGTCGGAAACCTCCCCCCAAAGAGAGCGCAGCTGAACCGTAGCAAAACAAGATGGCGCAATCCGCCTACGGTGTCTCAGACAAGCTGGACAGCCAAGGCCCGGGATTCTCGAGTCCGTCGCCTGCCGAAACAAGCCAATTGCGAGCGTGCGGGGTTGCCGTCGACAATCTCTCTTCTCGCCCAGCTATGTAGAGTTGCCCTCGTAGCGGCGCACGACCGTCTCGCTCGACCCGGAGCCCCGGACCCGGCGACGCCAGAAGGAGAGTGCCATGAGCACGACGGTCCATCCCAGCGGTGGAGGCCCGGACCTACTCATACGTGACGCAGACGTCCTCGCGACGATGGCCGGCGAGGAGATACCCGGGGGCTGGGTGGCCATCAGCGATGGGGTGATCGTAGGCGTCGGCAAGCCAGGGGCCGAACCTTCGGCCAAAGAGGTGATCTCAGCCAGCGGCTGCCTAGTGACACCTGGGCTCATCAACACTCATCATCACATCTACCAGAACCTGACCCGCTCCTTCGCCCCGATCATCAACGCTGACTTCTGGGAATGGCTCCAGACCCTCTATAAGGTCTGGAGTCGCATAGACGAGGAGGCTGTCTACGTGTCGACGGTCGTCGGGCTGACCGAGCTGGCGCTTGGAGGTTGCACGACGACGACCGACCACTTGTACGTCCATCCGCGACCCAATCTGATCGACGCTGAGATCAAGGCCGCTTCAGACCTAGGTTTCCGGTTTCACCCCACGCGAGGGTCGATGAGCCTTTCGAAAAAGGACGGAGGTCTGCCCCCAGACGAAGTCGTGCAGGACGACGACGAGATACTTTCGGACTGCGAACGGCTCATCAAGACCTACCACGACCCGGGCGCCAACTCCATGCTGCGTATCGCACTGGCACCCTGCTCGCCCTTCTCGGTTACCCCGAGCCTCATGCAGCGCACCGCCGAGCTCGCCGAGCACCTCGACGTGCGCTTGCACACCCATCTCGTGGAAGACCGCGGGGAATTGTCGTACTGCCTAAGCACATTCGGACACTCTTCGATACAGCACTTCGAAGAGGTCGGATGGGGTACAGACCGGGCGTGGGTCGCCCACTGCGTCTTCCCCACCGACGAGGAGGTGATCCGTCTTGGCAAGTGGCACACGGGTATTGCCCACTGCCCGAGCGCGAACTCTCTATACAGCGGGTCTATCGCGCCCGTCCGGGCCTTGCGAGACGCCGGAGCCAGGGTAGGCCTCGGATGCGACGGGTCCTCCTCGGCCGATCACATGTCCCTTTGGCTCGAGGCGCGCACGGCGCTCCTGCTTGCCCGGATCAAGGAAGGGCCAGCCGCCATGACCGCCCGGGACGTCTTGCAGATCGCCACGGTCGGATCGGCAGCCTGCCTCGGTCGCGAAGACGGCCTGGGCACGCTGCGACCGGGCGCACCGGGCGATGTCGTCGTCTGGAATCTCGATGAGGTCGCCTTCGCCGGCGTGCACACTGATCTCGTCGAGGGTTTCTTGCGATGCGGGCCTGTCCGCGCCCGGGACACGATCGTGAGCGGGCGCTTGCTTGTCCGAGACGGTGTCCCGCTCTCGAACAAACTCCACGACGCGGTTGCTGCTCACCGGCGGATCTCACGCGAGTGGCAGGGCGCGGCAGGCCCACTCTTCGGGTCGTAACTGGTCCCGACCAGGAGGCGTAGTCTCGAAGGCAGTCAGTCCGATGTCCATGATCTGGCGGATCTGGTCTGTTGGCGAGCTGCAAATGGCTTGAGCAACTGCAGAATGTCTCGACGCCGTCTTGTTGTTCAGCCCCGACCTCGATTGCGAAGGCGCGATTCGCCTGGCGCCGAAGGCTTGGTGCGACTAAAGACCGGGCGCTAACGGCTGCCAGGAGCGATCAGTCCGATTCCGGGGCCGGACCGAACCTGCTTCGCACGACAACCTCGAGCATGCCGACAAGGGCGTAGACCATGACAGCGACGGCAACGATAACGACCGTGGCCGCCCAGAGAGTATTGAACTGGGAGTTCGTATAGGAGACGACGATTAGGTTTCCGAGCCCTCTCCCGGTAGCGAGCCACTCGGCAAGCGTGGCACCGGCGATGGCGGCGGGAACAGCGATACGCGCAGACGCAAACAGCGCCGGCAGGGCGTAGAGGAAGCGGACCTTGCGGATCGCCGTCGTCGTCGAGCCTCCGAAAGAGGAGATCATGTCCACTGCCTGTTCCGGCGCCGTACGCATACCGACTATCACATTCACCAGTGTCGGGAAGAACACCACGATCCCGACAACGACCGAGACGCCGACTGCACCCCGACCAAATATCAGCATCAAAAAGGGCGTCATGGCGACAAGCGGCACGGAGCGCAAGGCGATCGCGATGGGCATGAGGGTCTGTTCGATCGATCGTTTCGCGACGATGCCTACCGCGATGAGCACAGCGACGGCGGTGCCTGCGACATATCCCAGGGCAGCATCGTTCAGGGTCTCACCCAATTGGTCGAAGATCAAAGACCGGTCCGCTGCTGCCGTGGGACCTGTCACGAGGTAGCTCCAGACGTCGGCAGGAGTCTTGGCGAAGAAGTCGTTCAGGTTGAGCACCCAGATCGTCAGGTACCACAGGCCTATTATCAGTCCGAGCGACAAGACGACGTACCAAAGAGACAGCAGCGTTCTCACGAGATACGGCCTGCCGTCGTCGCCACGTTCGGCTGTCCCGACTACGACGGTCGAGCCCTTCGCCGACCAAGGAAGCAGAACTCGGGCGGCGAGGGAGGTGAGGGCGTAGGCGACTCCCGCGAGGCCAGCGATGAAGACGGCGAGACCCCAGGTCTCAGTTACCTGAAACGAGGTCTGCGACTGGATCAACTCCGCCCCGAGGCCCGCATTGGTCCCAAGGTACTCACCGATTATGGCCCCGAGCAGTGCAGACGGCGCCGCGATGCGCAGTCCAGCGAACAGGCTGGGAAGCGCCGCTTGAAGCCGGACCTTGCGCAGTGTCATCCAGGAGCCACCGCCGCAGGACTTCACGAGGTCCAGGGCGGATTTGTCGACGGAACGGAGACCGAGAAGCATCGCTATGAGCGTCGTGAAAAAGACGACGATGCCGGCCAGCGCAGCCTTGGGGGTGTCGCCTGAGGTCACGACGATGAGGATCGGCGCGATGGCTACCAAAGGGACGCAGTAGCTCGCGATCGCGAGCCGCATCAATAGCCGTTCGAGTATTGGCACCTGGACAAAGGCAATGGCCATCACGATCGCGAGCACGTTGCCGACCAGGTAACCCTTGCCGGCCTCACGCAAGGTCACGAGCATGTTCGGCCAGTAGTAGCTCTTGTCGTTCCACATCTCGACAGCCACTTGCGGGGGGGTGGGAAGAACGTGCTTCCCAGCGAGGAGGTGTGCGCCGATCTCCCAGACGACGAGCACGGCTATCACCCCGACGGCACCGCCGGCCGACTGGGTGAGTCTCTCCCCGACGAGCCGCAAGCGGCCCTGGCTACTCATACCATCTCCGTCGCCACGTCGGTTCGCTGAGAGAAGAGAAGGTCACTCAGCTGATCGCAGTAGGCGTGGAACCCGGAGGTCCTGAGGATGTCGAGCGTCCGTGGGCGCTCCAGGTCGATGTCAACCACCGAGTCGATGTGTCCCGGCCGTTGGGTCATCACGAGGATCCTGTCGGAGAGAAATACCGCTTCTGGGATCGAGTGGGTGACAAGCAGGGTGGTCGTCTTGCGCGGCGAGCCAAATGCGTTGAAGCTCGACGTTCAAACGCTGGCGTGTCATCTCGTCGAGTGCGCCGAACGGTTCGTCGAGCAGGAGCAGGTCCGGATCCAGCAAGAGCGTGCGCGCGATCGCGACGCGCTGGCGCATTCCTCCAGAAAGCTGAGCAGGGCGCGCCCGCTCGAAGCCTTGCAGGCCGACCAACTTCACCAAGTCCGGGATCGTCGAATCGTCAAGGCTGATGTGGGAGATCTCGGCAGGCAAGCGGATGTTGGCCGTGACGGACCGCCACGGCAACAGCGCCGCGTCCTGAAAGGCGACTCCGAGGCGGTGAGCCATCCGTAGCTCATGGGGCTGGGTTCCCCCGACCAGGACCGAACCCGAGGTCGGCACCTCGAGATCAGCCAGGATACGAAGCAGGGTCGACTTGCCACACCCTGATGAGCCGAGCAGGGCAGTGAAGGACCCCGGCTCGGCACTCAAGGTGACGTCGTGCAGGGCATCAAGGGTTTTCCTGCCGATCTTGAACACCTTGTCAACCTGGTTCACGACAACGCCGACGCCGCGTTGGGTGGTTGGCTCGGGTCCTCCCGGCGAATTGCTCAGGGCTTCGGGCGGCCCAGAAGGGCTCATGCGGACTCCTCCGGAATTCCGTGAAGGGCGAGCAGACGCTTGCGATAGGTGAGGTCACGATCGGGCACCTCGTTTGCGACCCGTGCGCCCTCGGCAAAGAAGTGGGTCAACCCTCGACCCATGAGCTGGCCGCGCCGCGTGTGGACGTCGAGTGCGACATCGGGTACTTCAGGACGGACGCCCTCATCGTCGGCCAGGTGAGCTGTCCAGTTGGCGAGCTCGTCGGTCGTGCGGTCCTTGGGGCTTGTGACAAGGACCCGGATCGCGTGCGCAGCGAAGATGAACCGGTCGCCTGCCGGCCATGGGAACTGGGTGTGCATCCGGAAGAGGGCATCAAGGAGCACCGGTGCGTCTGGCCGGCCGAATCCCACGTCCTCCACGGAAATGATCTGCAGTCTTTCCCAGAGCAGGCACTCTGCCTCGGGCCCGGACTGGAACAGCTCGTAGCCGACAAGGAGGGCGTTCTCGAGCAGGCCACGCCGGATCGACTTCTGCAGAGCCGAGCGCAACTCATCGCCCGCGATGCCATGAAGACTCACAACCCTGGTCCAGGGGTCCTCGGTGTACGCGGGGACCTTGCCCCGCCCGTCAGGAGTTGGGGCAACGGTCTCGGCCACTTGGCACCTCCATGCTTGAAACCAGTTTCCGCTTAGGAAATCAGCTCTTATTGTCGAGAAAAACGACTCTAGATGATGGAGCTGAGGTGGCTCCAAAGCTCAATGGCTCGGTCCACAACGCTCATGGCTGCTCGGAACGCACGGGCCGCCCGCAACCAAGCCGGTGGCGGCGGCGCTCCACTGGGCCGCCGCGCCCGACCGGGACGATCGGGCGCGGCGGATCAACTTTGCCTGGCATCCAGTTCCAGATGCACCGTGGCTCAGCTGATTGTTGTCTTTCCGTCGTAGGCTTCCTCGAGGATGCTCGTGTCGAACAGGCTCGCCTCGGTGACCTTGATTCCTTCCGAGCGGATCGACTTGAGATTCGTCTCGATGTCCGATGGGCTCATTGTGAGCAGCCCGTGCGCCTTGGTGGCAGGAGTCTGAATGATCTTTGCCAGAGCCTGAAGTTCCAGGGTCTGCTGCTTGTGGTTCAGCTTTAGGCTCTTGCCGTAGTTGTTCACGACCATGTCAACCGTGGCCGCCTGGTTGGCCAGTGCCCCTTCCCAGCCGCGAATGACAGCCCTCACCACGCGGACGATGATGTCACGGGTCGTTGAGTTGGATAGGGCCGCTTCCGACGCCTCGAGGGTGTCGCCGAAGACGCTCCAGCCGTACTGGCTGAGGGTCCACACGAAGGTCTTCACGCCTTGCATTGCAAGGGTGATCGGCTCATTGGTCACAAAGACGGACAGGGCGTCGCACTCTCCGGCGGGGAGGATAGACGGGTCACCGGATGCCGGTATGAACTTGATCTTGGTGTAATCGACCCCGATCATCTTGAAGAAGGAGATGAACACATCCTCCTGGAACGACTGCACGCCGAGGCGCTTGCCAATTAGGTCTTGCGGCGTTTTGATCGGCTTGGAAGCAAGGGAAGCTACGGCCAATGGAGTCACTTGAAGGGTGGCGGCTATCGTCTTAATCTTTGCACCCTGGAGGTTTGCCCTGGCGAGCGTGTCCGTCTCGGAGAGCCCTACCAGGCACTTTCCGCTCACGATCTCCGGTTCAACTGTGGTTGTGGGCCCACCGGGCAACACAGTTATATCTATGCCCTCTTTCGTGAAGTAACCCCTGGCGGTGGCATAGAACTCTCCACCATTTTCGACATTCGGCAGCCAACCGAGCTGATAAGTGACCGGGGTCAACGGGGAGCTGGCCGGACTCGCGCCTGCTGGCGTTGCTGCGGCCTCCATGAGTGCGCCGACTCCACCGGAAGCTGCGACCAGACCTGCGGCTTGCCCGGAACGCACCAAGAACATCCTACGTGAGATTGCCATTGCGACCACCTTCGCTAGCAAGATTAGGAACTGAGGAACGTGCTGAAATGCTGTACTCAGACTACGCTTACTTTACTGCTGGATGACGAGCGTTGAAAGACAAAACCTGACATTCATAAGACAAAATGGACGAACAAGCAGTGACGGGTGAGATTGTTTCGCGCGCCCACCACATATAGGCAGGTGAAGACATGGGACAGGTCGTAGTGGTCGGGAGTCTCTCCATGGACCTCACGGCGCAAACGACGTCGTTGCCGTCCCCGGGCGAGACCGTCATCGGTAACGGCTTCACGATGGTTCCCGGGGGCAAGGGGAACAACCAGGCGGTGACGTGCGCCCGCCAAGGCGTGACGACGGCAATGGTCGGCAGGGTCGGTCCCGATGCGTTTGGCGACGCCATCCGGGCGCAACTCGTTGCAGAGGGCGTCGACGTGTCCCAGCTAACCACCGATCCCGTCGTTCCCACGGGGATCGCGCACATCACTGTTGACTCGACCGGGCAGAACTTCATCATCATCGTCCCGCAGTCGAACCATTGCCTGACGACCGCCCACCTGGCGGAGGCGGCTGCGCTGATCGAGCGCGCAACAGTCTTGCTCGTCCAGCTCGAAATCCGCCTCGAGACCGTGAGAGGGGCGCTCGATATCGCCCGACGGGCCGGGGTGACAACGATCCTCAATCCCGCTCCCGCCCTCGAGTTGGACGATGAGCTGCTGTCGATGGTCGATATCTGCGTCCCGAACGAGACCGAGGCCGCTTCCCTGACGGGAACGAGGGTCGATGATGTCGCAGGCGCCTTGCGAGCTGCGAGAGAGCTTCTGCGCCGCGGCTGTAAGGCGGCCATCGTGACGCTCGGAGCAAGGGGCGCTGTCTTTGTCGACAACGAGCGCGCCATCGAGGTGCCTTCTCTGCGTGTGCCCGTCGTCGATACGGTGGCTGCTGGTGACGCTTTCTGTGGCGCGTTCGCCAGTGCCCTGGCGCGGGGCGAGGACCTCGAGACCGCCCTCGTGAAGGCGACGGGAGCAGGGGCGCTGGCCGTGGGTGTACCGGGAGCGACACCGTCATTGCCCTTCGCCCGGGCCGTCGACGAAGTCATCTCCAGCCTCGGACCGGTCGAGCTCCGCAACATTGCCGTGCCGGAGGGCTGACCCTCATACCGGCACCGCCTTCAGGTCGAAGGCCCGTCGGTCCGCCGCCGCGCCAAGGGTGCTGCCCCTTAACAGCAGCTGGGTCGGCAGCACTTCGTGAACCGGTTCGAACCTGCCGCCGGTAGCGAGCTGCTCCAAAAGGATCTGGGCGGAGCGACGGCCCAAGGTCTCTATGTGCTGGTCGACCGTGGTCAAGCTCAGCAAGGGCGACGCGGAGAGCTGAGTCCCGTCGAAGCCAGCCAGGGCGACGTCCTCGGGGACGCGAAGCCGGCAGTCAGCGAGCGCCCCGAGGGCTCCGAGGGCGACCGAGTCGCTGACGGCGATGACCGCTGTCGGGGCGTTCTCGCTTCTCATCCATGTGAGGACGGCCCGGCGTCCGCTGTCGACGGAGAAGTCACCTTCGGAGACGAGCAACTCGGCGTCGGTAACGTCCTTCATCGCTTGTCGAATGCCCTTCATGCGCTCGGCGACGTTGCGGGCATACTTCGGGCCGGTGATAAAGCCGATGCGACGGTGCTCAAGTGTGAGCAGGTGACGCGTGAGCTCGAAAGCTCCGCCTTCGTTGTCGGACACGACATAACTCGACTCCGAGTGCGCAGGGCGGCGGTTCGTGAAGACTATCCGGCGCTCGTCAGCCATAAGAGACAAGAGCACCTGCTCATCACGTGCGACCGAGGCGTGAATGACACCCTCTAGGCCTTGGCTCAAAAGTCGTTCGACGTACCGACGTGTCTCGGTTGTCCGGTCCTCGGTGTTGCAGATGACGACGGCGTAGCCCTTCTGCTTAGCCTCTTGTTCCACGCTCTTTGCGAGCTGGGGGTAGAAGGGGTTGGTGATGTCACTTACGAGCAGGGTCACAAGACGACTTCGACCCGACACCAGGGCCCGAGCGATCGGAGATGGCCGGTAGCCGAGAAGGTCGATCGACTCTCGCACGCGGGTACGGGTCGCTGCCTTGACATCGGCGTGGTCACGCATTACCCGCGACACGGTCGACACCGAGACACCGGCCGCGCGGGCGACGTCGACGATCGTCGGGCCGCGCTCCAACGAATCCCGGCTCACCTTCGACACGCTCCCGCACAGATGTTGACCGGGACCCTCCTGGGGCTGACGCAGCCTCTTCGACAAGATGACAGCCGCGGCCGCTGTGCGTCGCCCTTCCCGGTGCTCGTGAGCAGCCCCAACAGCGTCACCCAGGCGGCACAACTCACGCCCGCGTCGGTCCCGCTCGGCTGGCTCATGTCATCTCCGCATGAAGGCGGCCCAGGGCGCGCCCGGTCCGCTCGGCCATCTCATCTAGGGCCTCCACGCTTGTCACGAAGGGAGGCATCAAGAGCAGGTAGTCGCCTGCCTCTCCGTCGATACCACCGGCGCAGGGGTACACGATGACCCCGTGGTCGAGGCAGTAGGAGGCCGCCCGGGTGGACATAGCAGCTTGCGGGGAAAACGGGATCCTGCTCGCCCGGTCGGCGACGAGCTCCACCCCGGCAAGAAAGCCCATGCCGCGGACGTCTCCGACGATCGGAAGGCCGCCGAGATGGCCACGGAGAGCCTCGAAGAAGTGCCGCTCCAGACTGGCGACCCGCTCCACGAGCCGATCGCGCTGCAGGATCTTCACAACTGCCGCACCAGCCGCGACACAGACCGGGTGCCCCGCATAGGTGAAGTTGTGCTCGAAGCGACCTGAACCCTCCAAGAAGGGCTCGATGAGCGACGTCCGTGCCGCGAAGCCCCCGAGGGGCGCGTAACCCCCGGCGATACCTTTGGCGAAGACGAGGATGTCAGGTTGGACATCGAACTGCTCGACCCCGAACCATGAACCCAGGCGTCCGAAGCCGGTGATCACCTCGTCAGCGATGAACACGATGTCGTACCGGTCGCATATGTCACGGATCGCGGTGAAATAGCCGGGTGGAGGCACGAGCCCGCCGGCAGCCGCCCCCACGACAGGTTCGGCAATGAATGCCGCAACGGACTCGGGTCCTACCTCGATCAAAGTGCGTTCCAGCTCTTCGGCACAGGCGAGCGTGCAGGTGCCGGTTGCACGGCAGTGCCCGCAGCCCCGGTAGCAGTTCGGGGTCTCAACATGCGGGAAACCGAGCAGCAAGGGTGCGTTCTTCTTACGGCGGGCGAGGTGCCACCCCGCAGACAGCGTCGCAAGCGTGTTGCCGTGGAAGCTCGGCCAGCGGCCAATGATCCGCCAACGTCCGGGCTCACCGCGTTCAAGCCAGTACTGGCGAACGAACTTAAAGGCGCTCTCGTTCGCCTCCGAGCCCCCTGAAACGAAAAAGACGTGGTCCAAGTCGCCGGGGGTGACTGCCGCCACGAGGTCGGAGAGCTCTCTTGTCGGCGGTGCCTCAAAGCGCAGCGCGTGTAGGTAGCAAAGCTGTTCGGCTTGGGCTTGCATCGCCTCGACGACCTCGGCCACTCCGTAGCCCAGGCATGTGACGCCGACGCCGGAGGCGGCGTCAAGGTACCGGCGGCCTTGCTCGTCGATGAGTTCGACACCTTCACCGCGCACAAAGACCGGGGTCTTCGCACCGAGGTCAGGGCGGATGAGATGGTCCGGCCCTCCTGGCACCGGGGCTGCCCCAAGCGTGCTCATCATGGCTTCACCTCGAGCTAGCCCCCACGAGTGGGCCGGCGTTCACAACGGGCAAGATGCGGGCGAACGCCCTCTCGTAACGAGCCGCGATCGCGTTGATCTGGTCGTCGTCCAGGACTGTCGACAAGTTGAGCATTCCCCGTGGCGCCGCGTAGACGCCTTCCAACAACAAGGCGAGATGCAGTTGGGACACCCAGGCGGCCGGCACGGCCCTGGCCGCTTCATGCGTGCTGGGCGGCTCGTCGACGAGATGGACCTCCATGATCGAGCCCGCCCTGGTGACCGACGCAGGTACCCCGACCCGCCGGGCAGCAGCCACGATCTCAACTGAGAGCAGGGCGGCACGCCGATTCAGCTCGGAAATGGCCTCTTCGTCAAGCGCACGCAGGCTCGCTGCTCCCGCACGCATAGTGACGACGTTGCCATTGAAACTGCCTGAGTGGGAGATGTGGCCGCCAGCGCTCAGGCTTGTCAGGTCCATGAGCGGCACTGCACCTCCGAGCGCACCCACGGGTAAGCCCCCACCTATTACCTTGCCCATGACGAGAAGATCCGGCGAGAGGCCTAACTCTGCATAGGTACCCTTCAGCGCGTTGCGTAGCGACTGCACCTCGTCGAGGACGAAAAGAGCCCCGACTGCGTGGGCACGGTCCTCGATCGCCCGCAAGAAGCCCGGACCCGCAGGAATTACCCCGCCACTGCCCAAGAACGGCTCCACGAACACGGCCGCTACGGACGAGTCGATCGCGGCCGTCGCCCGCTCAAAGTCGTTGTAGGGAACCATCGTTGACTGCCCATTGCCCTCAAGGAACTCCGAGATGCTCCCGTGATAGCCGCCCTCGAAGCTCACCACGCGACCGCGTCCCGTCGCAGCGCGGGCAATTCGCATCGCCAGCAGACTTGCCTCAGTCCCGGAGTTGGTGAACCTCACCCTTTCCGCTGCTCGATAGCGACCCGTCAGCGTCGAGGCCAGTTCCAACAGTGCCGCCGTGGGAGCAGGAAAGACAGTGCCCACCGAGAGCGTCGACCGAACCGCCTCTGAGATCGGCGCAAAGCAATGGCCATGGACGAGAGAGGTGTAGTTGTTAAGCACGTCCAGGTACTCATTGCCGTCCACGTCTCGCACGAGAGCTCCGTTGCCTTCGGCCAGCACGACCGGGTACGGGTCGTACCTCGTCACCGAACGTGTCTCGCCCCCGGGCAGGTGACGGCAGAACTGCTCGAAGAGCGCCCGGGACACCGTCGTCCTCGCCTCATACTCGTCGATCGTCGTCGCGGCCAGTCCTGCGGTCATGGCTCTCATCGCCTCAATCAGTCATCGATTCGAATCTGCCCATGATCTCGGGCCACCGCTCGGCCAAGCGCCCCCGCAGCTCGCCTTCGTCCACCGTCACGACCGTGCCTTTGTCGACGACGACATCACCGTCTACGACGACGGTCTCCACGTCCCTTCCTGTGAGGCCGCGCGACGCCGTGAACATCGGGTCGTAGACCGGCTGCAGGTCCCAATCTGCTGGGTTGGCTATCACGAGATCGGCCCGCTTGCCGACCTCGAGGCTGCCGATGTGCTCGCCCATGCCGAGTGCGGTCGCGCCGCCAAGCGTCGCCATCTCCAAGAGATCCTCGAGCGACAGGGCCGAGCGGTCATGCCAAGGAGTGCCGTAATTGGTCTGGAGGCCGACGGAGGAAACTCGCATCGCCGCGAAGAGGTCCAAGCTGCCCGTCGATGCGCCGTCGGTGCCGAGACCGATGCGGATCCCACGCCGGCGCATCTCGGGCACCTTTGGCGGCCCGATCGTGGAAATTGCCCATTGGACAGTGGGCAGCGCTCACATCCCGCTCGGCATAGAGGTCGACCTCGTCGGGCGAGAGCAGGATCGAGTGCGCGGCATGGACGTGGGGGCCGAGAAAACCAAGCCCTTCCAGGTATTCAGCGGGGCGTTTACCCCAGTGCTCGGCCGCATAGTCAACCTCGTAGGTCCCTTCCGCGAGGTGGATGTGAATCCGCGATCCCGTCTCGTCGGACATGTCACGGAACGTCTCCCACAGCTCGCGGCTGCACACGAGCAGCTGGCGCAGCGACAGCCAGGCACCCACCCGCTTTTCGACAGCGGAAACGCCCCAGGTCTTGATCAAAGAGGCGTTGCGGTCGATGGCGTCCGCCGTGGTGAACCTCATCGAGGGCGGGAGCCCATCTCCGATGTCCATCGTGGACTGCGCGACCAGGCCGCGAATGCCGAGCTCTGTCGCGGCACGGGCCATCTCATTGGGATGTGGGCCGCCGGCATCGGTGAAACAGGTCGTGCCCACCCGGAGCAGGTTCGCGTAGGCGATCTGGGCCGATAAGAACACGTCTTCCTCGGTGAGGACTGACTCGAAAGGGATCAGGTAATTACGCCAGATGGGCAATTTGAGGTGACGCCTGCGGGCGAGCTCGGAGATCTTGCCCCGCAGCAGCTGCTGGGCCGTGTGGAAGTGGGTGTCGACGAGGCCGGGCAGGACGATCCGGCCACCGGCCTCGATGCTGCGTTGTGCCCCGAAGCGCCACCGACCCTCTGCCGCCGAGCCCACCCAAGTGATCAGGCCACCACGGATGGCCACAGCCCCGGAGCGGATGACCTGGCGGTCCGGTGACATCGTGACGACGTCTCCGCCGAGGACGAGCAGATCAACTGTCTCCCTGGCGTTGCTAGTTGTTTGCGAGCTCATGGAAACTGCCCACCTTCTTCCTTCTCCCTGCGATCCGCGCCCGGCCGAGCGGACCCGGGACCGACGTAGCAGCTGTGCCGGCGAAGCGCCGGGTCATGTCCCGGAACCATCTCCCAACCGGCAGTCCGGGCCCGATCGAGGAACGCGACCGTCTCGGGCTCGTTGGGACAGATCGACCCGACGACAGCGAGGTTCGCGAACATCGACACGATGTCCCCGCAAAGACAAACGGCCCTCTCACCTGACTCGACCACGACCGACTGGTGGCCGGGCGTGTGACCGCCGTTGTGCACGACGACGAGCCCGCTGAAGATTTCGGCGTCACCGTCGAGGGTGTGCAGCCTTTCGCCCAGCGCAGTGACGAGCTCGCCGACTTGTGTGTAAAAACGGCCACAGTCTGGCCCAGTTGCCCACTCGACCTCGGCTTCTTGCACATGGACGACGGCGTTGGGAAACATGAGGTCGTTCTGCATGTGGTCGTAGTGAAGATGCGTGTGCACGATGCAGTCCACCTCGGCCGGAGCGATGCCGCGCGCTCGCAGGCCCGCGAGGAGGAGCCCGGAGGTGTCTCCCACGATCTCAAAGCCCGCCCGGGCAGACATAGCCCGGTCCGGTCCCGTGTCGACGAGCACGTTCCGCTCCCCGTCGGACACGAGGAAGCAGTAGCAGGGCGGATCGATCAGCGCATCGGGCGGAGCATCGGGAAGGTACATGTTGAGCGGCAGGTCAGGGATGACGCCTACCTCGACGATGGCGAATCTCCAGCTCATCGCGACCTCACGTGTGCGCCGTCAACAACATGCCGCCATCGACAAACAACATCGCACCTGTGATGTACGCGGCGTCCCGCGAGCACAAGAACGACACCGGCCCGGCGATGTCCTCCGGCTCGCCGGCTCGCCCGAGCGGGATCGTAGGCACCACCGAGTCCGTGTACTCCTGCGAAGGCCCTCCCCCGAGCCGCGTGTTGACGACGAGGCCTGGTCCGATGGCGTTGACTGTGATCGCGTTGGGCGCAAGCTCGAGAGCCAGGTTCCGAGTGAGCATCCAGATTCCCCCCTTGCTGGCGTCATAGGAGGCAAGGCCCCGAGCTGGAGCCTGAGAGTGGACCGAAGCGATGTTGACTATGCGCCCTCCGCTCGAGCCCGCGACCATGATGCGTGCGGCGGCCTGGTCGCAGAGGAAGGTGCCTGTGAGGTTGACCTCCAGCACCTCGCGCCAAGCTTCGGCGCCAATGTCGAGCGCGGGCGCGACCTGCAAGATGCCCGCCGAATGGACGAGAGCCCACAGATGGCCCAGCTCGGCGCACACCCCGGAGAACGTCGCTTTCACCTCGGATTCGGACGACACATCCAGTTTCATCGCAAGCCCATTTCCCCCGAGCCTGCTGATCTGCCTAGACGTGGCTGATGCGCCGTCTTGGTCGAGGTCCAGGCATGCAACCGAGTAGCCGTCCTCGGCCAGCCGCATCGCCGCCGCTCGACCGATCCCGCTGGCCGAGCCGGTCACGATCGCAACCGGCACCGAATCCGTGCGGTCACGCATCTGGAGCACCTCTTGTTGACCGGCCCCGCTCCGTGCGCTCGCGGACGAGCGCCGCCACGTCCTCGGCGACACGTCCGGCTGAAAGCCGGTACTTGTCGAGCAAGCAGTCGTTCGGGCCGCTCTCGCCAAAGCAATCTTTTATGCCGAGCCGCTTGACCGGAACGGGAAAGCAGTCGGCGAGGACCTCGGCGACGGCTCCCCCGAGACCTCCGAGGATGCTCTGTTCCTCGATCGTGATGACGTACCCGGTCGTTCTCGCCGCTTGCACAAGAGCGTCCACGTCTAATGGCTTGACCGTAGGCATGTGAAGGACCCCCACCTCAATGCCACGCCCAGCAAGGATTTCGGCGGCCTCATAGACCCGGACGGACTCAGAGCCTGTAGAGACGAGCGTCGCATCCTGTCCCTCGCGAAGCGTCACGGCTCGCCCCATCTCGAACACGTAGCTGTCGTCGAAAATGACCTCTCCAGGCTCCCTGGTGATCTGCACGTAGATCGGTCCGTCCACCGCAGCGACAGCACGGATCATCTGGCGGACCTCGACTTCGTCGGCAGGGGCGAGGACCGTCACCTCCGGCAGGCTCCGCATGATCGCGATGTCGTCGAACATCTGGTGCGTCTTGCCGGCCATCCCCGTCAGCAAGCCCGCGTACCCGCCAATGATCTTGACGTTGAGCCGGGGCTGGGCGACAAGGACGCGGACCGAGTCAAGAGCCCTCGCGACTGCGAAACAGGAAAAGGTCGTCACGAACGGGACGAAACCGAGCGTTGCGAGCCCGGCCGCCATCGCCACCATGTTCTGCTCGCCGATACCTGTCTGCAGGTACCGCGCTGGGTGAGCCTGCTCGAATACGGCCGCCCCCGTTGAGCTGCCCACGTCGCCGTCGAGCACGAGGATCCGCTCGTCTTGGGCAGCGATGCCCGCAAGCGCCTCGCCGAACGCCTGGCGCTGCGCGAGCCCGAGTGAGAGGGACATGTCAGCGACCTCCGGACGCCCCGACAGGCTCTGCCAGTTCCTCCAGCGCCTTCGCGAGCTCCTCGTCTGTGGGGACCCTGCTGTGCCAGGAAAAGTCATTCTCCATGAAAGAGACGCCTTTGCCTTTCACCGTATGAGCCACCAATGCCGCCGGTGAGCCCTCCAGCTCTCGGCAGGTCTCCAGAGCCTCGACCACCGCGGCCATGTCGTGACCGTCTACCTCAAGGACGCTCCAACCGAAAGCGGCCCAACGACGGGCGAGCTCGTTGCCCGCGTACGGCGGTAGCGCGACCCGCTCGACCGAGGTCGTGTCGCGCCAGCAGAACTGCTGGAGTTGGTTCTGGTCGACCACCGCGACGAGGTTGTCCAGCGCGTATCTCTGAGCGACGTGGGCGCCCTCCCATATCGCCCCCTCGTTGCACTCGCCGTCGCCCACCATCACGAAGGTGCTGAACTGCCGGCCTGACAGTTTGGCGCCCAGCGCGACCCCAACGGCGGCGCCGAATCCGAGGCCCAGTGAGCCCGTCGACATGTCCAAGCCTGGCAGCGCATTCATGTCGGGATGTCCTTGGAGACGTGAGTCGATGGCGTCGAAGGTGCTCAGCTCTTCTGTCGGGAAGTACCCGCGCAGGGCGAGCACGGCATAGAGGGCGATCGAGGAGTGGCCCTTGGAGAGGATGAACCTGTCGCGGTCGGGCCAATCGGGCTGGTCTGGCCGTACCTGCAACACGCGGAAGTACAGCGCTGTCAACAACTCGACGGCCGACAAAGGCCCGCCCAGGTGCCCGCCTTTGGCATGGGCGATCGCCGTCACGATCTCGCGACGGGCCCGCCTGGCGAGAGCGTTCAGCTCCTCAAACGAGGGCTGAGTGCTCACCCCGAGGCCTTCTCGTAGGAACCGGGCACGACCGGTGGTGAGAAGGCCGAGATGAGCTCGAGCGGTCCCGGACCACGCGAGACCGTCGCATGGTGGAGTCCGATGGGGATGTACACCGCCTTGCCAGGCTCGAGCTGCTCGGTGCCCTCGGGCGTCACCAGCTCGCCGTGGCCCGAGACGATGTAGATCACTTCCTCGGCCGCGTCGTGGACGTGCCCGGGAGGAGCCGAGCCCTCGGGAAAGACGGCCACCCCAAGGGTCAGGCCCGCAGCACCGGTGTTCTCCGGGCCTACGCACAGCAGCCAGTCGCGACCGGGAAGGTGGTAGACGGGAGCATCCTCACGCCGGACGCCCTGCAACATGGGTCACCTCCTAGGGGACATCCGACGCGGGTGACCGCCTGATGATCTTTTTGCCGCGCCAGCAGCTGATTTCGGTAACGTTTTCGGTACCGTTTCTGGAACCGTAAGCGTGGGCAGGTCCGCTGTCAAGGCTCGCTGGGTGCCGACGTCTCGTCGGCTACGGTGGCAGCTGCTGCAAGGCCTGCCGTGACGAGCCGCTGCGTGCGAGTGAGGTCCCCGAGCAGGCGTACTGCGTCGGTTTCCGGCGGCCCACACCGGTGAGTTGAGGAGGACAGGTTGTGGCACAGGCACGCTCAGAACAGGCAGCCGACAACGAGCGAGTTCGCATCACTGTCTGGAGCTTCGCTTCCGGCGAGTCGACCGGCCAGCACCGACACGAGCTCGACTACGTCGTCGTGCCTGTGACAGGTGGTTCCTTCAAGGTCACGAGCCCGACCGGTGAGCTGAGCACAATGACCCAGGAGCTTGGCGTCCCGTACTTCCGCTCAGCGGGCGCGGTTCACGACGTGACCAACGCCACCGATCGCGACGCAGTGTTCGTCGAGATCGAACTCAAAGATGGTCCGCCGACCGAGGGCTGAGGACAGACCGAGAGCAGCGCGCCCGCTCGTGCCCTGGCACGGACCTGCCCATTAGCGGTGCGTGCGCTACCTGTGTAATACCGAGCCGGAGGTGTCGTGCGCGTTTGCAGTTCGGTCGAACCGGCTTTGGACGCCTTCTCCCGCAGGGCATTAACTTGCCACTAGGTGCCTTCGCTGGAACGATCGGGCGCCGCACGACCGAAGGGCCTGAGGTGAACCTCAAAGAGTTGCAAGCGCTGCAGGAGCTGGGCCGGGCAACAGTCGAGGTTGCACAGGAGATGGAGCGCAGCGGCCTCGTGGAAGGTACTGCGGGCAATGTCAGCTGCCTGGACGAGTCAGGCCAGTTCGCCCTGATCACCCCCACAGGCGTCAACTACCGCGACCTGGACGTCACCCAGCTCCCGGTCGTCGACCTCGAAGGCAACCTGTTGTCGGGCAGCTACCGACCCTCGAGCGAACTGCAGATGCACCTGCAGGTGTACCGCTCGCGCAAGGACGTGCGAAGTGTCGTCCACACCCACTCGCGCTTTGCCACGACATTCGCCGTTCTCAATCGGCCCGTGGCGGCTGTCCACTACATGCTCGCCTTCGCCGGCCCCCGCGTCGCTGTCGCGCCCTACCGCACCTATGGGACCACGGAGCTGGGCGAGTGCTGCGTTGACGCCCTCGGGGACCACAACGCCGTCTTGTTGCAGAACCATGGTGTGCTCGCGGTCGGGGCGACACCCCAACAGGCGCTCAGTGTTGCTCATGCCGTCGAGTACACCGCCGAGCTGCAGTGGCGGGCGGAGTGCATCGGGGCCCCCTGTGTCATCGACGACGAGGAGATGGGACAGCGTCGCTCACAAGTTCGCCAGCTACGGCCAACCGCGAAGCTCAGCGGAGAACGCGGTCGATCCCCACTGAAAGGCGAACCTCCTCTAGGTCCGACAAGCGTGCCTGAGCACCGGGTCGGCGCCCGACGACATCTCCTCCTCGCCGCCGGACTGCTGCTCGTCTCATTGAACCTTCGCCCCTCAATGAGCGCCCTCTCGCCAGTCCTCGGCGCCATCCGCCGCTCCACGGGCCTCTCCGCAGCCGGAGCCGGATTCCTCACGACCCTTCCCCTCATCTGCTTCGGCCTGCTCGCTCCCGTCGCCCCTCGACTCGTGCGGCGCAGGGGGACGGGCGCGGTTCTCCTCGGCTGCCTCGTCGTCTTGTTCGCCGGCATCATCGTCCGCTCGACCGGCTACCTAGGCCTGTTCCTCGGCACCTTTTTCATCGGCGTCGCAGTCGCCATAGCCAACGTCCTCATGCCCGGTGTCGTAAAGCGCGACTTCCCGAGCCGTGTCAGCCTCATGACGGGCCTCTACACGGCGATGCTCAGCGCCGGTGCGGGCATCGCGGCCGGCACGACCGCGCCCTTAGCCCGGGCCCTCGGAGGCAATTGGCGTCTTGCCACAGGCGCCTGGGCGGTCCCGGCCCTGGTGGCGATCGCCGTCTTCGTGCCCTTGCGCTCGCACGCCAGGCCCGGCGCCGAGGTCACCATCGCCGTCGAGCCGACGAGCTCGCTGTGGAAGAGCCCGGTCGCCTGGGCGGTAACGCTGTTCATGGGCTTCCAGTCGCTCGAGTTCTATTCAACACTGGCGTGGCTACCGACCGTGTTCCATGACCGCGGCGTGCCCGTCGTGACCGCAGGGCTGCTGTTAGCGCTCAGCAACTGTGTGGGCATATTTGCGGCCCTCGTGACACCCTGGATCGCCCATCGCCTCGGTGATGTCCGCCTGGCCGTGCTCGGTGCCGTTGGCCTCGGTGCCCTCGGCCTCACGGGTCTATTGACCGACCCCCACCACCTCGAGGCCCTGTGGGCCGTGATGCTCGGCTCCGGCCAGGGGGCTTCGATCAGCTTGGCGCTGATGGTCATGGTGCTCCGGTCATCCAATCAGCACGAGGCCATGGCACTGTCGGGCATGGCCCAGGGTGTGGGCTATCTCATCGCCTCGGTCGGCCCTACCCTCCTCGGCGCTCTTTTCGACCTTGCCCACGAATGGACCTTGCCCCTGGCGGTGCTCTTGGGCCTGCTCGCCGCCCAGGGCTGCGCAGGTTATCTCGCTGCCGAGGAGAGGCCGGTGACAACACCGGTGCAAGCCAGCCCCACCTGAGCGTGCCTTTCTAAAGCGGCGATGAAGCCGGCTGGTACACGCCATCTATCCGTCTTGGGAGGCTAAGGGGGTTGGCATCGCGCAATCCTGCCGGGAGCAAGTGGTCGGGCACGTCCTGGTAGGCGACGGGGCGCAGGAATCGGCCGATGGCGGCGGCCCCTACCGAGGTGTGCAGGGAAGACGTGCTGGCTGGGTAGGGACCGCCGTGCTGCATCGCCCAGCTGACCGCCACACCGGTCGGCCAGTCGTTCCAGATGACACGTCCTGACTTCTCGGCGAGGGTGTCGATCAGCCCGGGGACGACGTTTTCGTCGCTGTTGCCATGAACAGTTGCGGTGAGCTGGCCCTCTATCGCGAAGGCGACCTCGATCAGCTCGGCCTCGTTCTCGTACTCGGCCACCAAGGAGACCGGACCGAAGCACTCCGCGAGAAGGTGCTCGGCGTCCGCAACAAGGTTCTCGGCGCTTGTGCGCAGCAAGGTCGGAGTCGTCATGCCGTCCGGCTGGCGAGTCCCTTCGGCGATGACCTCGATGCTCGGCCGCGTGCGCAGCAGTTCGAGACCTTCTTGAAAGGCCGCGTCCGTCTTTTCGTTGAGGAGTCTGGCCGGCTGCTGGCCGGCGACGAGTTCCCGGAGCCGGTCCCGGTCGAGGACACCCGCGGGAAGAAGCAGGATCCCTGGCTGGGTGCAGAACTGGCCGGCACCGAGCGAGAACGAGACGACATAGCCCAAAAGCACCTCGTCCAAACGGTCCGCTGCTGCCCCTCGTGTCACGAAGACGGGATTGACGCTTCCCAGCTCGCCGTAAAAGGGGATCGGCTTCACCCGACCGGCAGCCAGGTCGAACAACATGCGCCCGACCCTTGAGGATCCGGTAAAGGCCACCGCCGCTATGTCTGGATGCGTGACGAGCCGGCGACCCGCCTCGTCGCCGTCGACGAGGGCGAATACGCCGGCGGGTGCGCCGGCGTCCTCCAGCGCCCGGGCAACGAGCTCTCCGCAACAAGCCGAGAGCCGGCGGTGACCAGGGTGCGTCTTCACGACCACCGGGCAGCCGGCAGCAAGGGCAGAGGCCGTATCGCCGCCGGCGACGCTGAAAGCGAAGGGAAAATTGCCGGCAGCGAAGACCGCCACGGGCCCGAGCGGCCGGAGCCAGCGGCGCAACTCCGGACGTGGCCCGGGCGGCCAGCTCGGGTCGGGAGGGTCGATGCAGACCTCGAGGAAGTCACCCTCCTCGATAACCCCTGCCAGGAAACGGAGCTGGAAGGTCGTCCTGGCCAGCTCCGCGCGGAGCCTGGCCACAGACAGGTTCGTCTCTGTTGCCGCCAGCAAGACGAGCTCGTCGGCACCCGGATCGAGACGCTCGGCTACGGCACGAAGCACATCTGCTCTCACAGCCGGCGCGATCTCGCGCCACGCCGGGGCAGCGGCGACCGCCCGTTCCATCA
Source organism: uncultured Acidimicrobiaceae bacterium (assembly GCA_963725355.1). Classification (GTDB taxonomy): domain Bacteria; phylum Actinomycetota; class Acidimicrobiia; order Acidimicrobiales; family Bog-793; genus Fen-455. Next base: position 322,616 of record CAVRYE010000011.1, on the reverse strand, counting down.
CGTCGGATACCTCGAGGAAGGACGTCTGGAAAGCTTCGGTGTCGGTCACGGGGCTCCTTGAGGGGACTCTCGTTTCATATGCGGGCGCCTGCGGCCTTGGCGAGGATCCCAAGGCTCCTTAGATCGATACCCCTCCGACGTACTCGGGTTGGGGCGAGGTTCCCGGGTACAGCCCGGCGAAGCGCTCGGCGTCGTCCTCCGGGTGAAAGCCTATGGCGTTCCCGCCCTCGGTCGACCACCACCGACGCGTGTTCGCCGAAACACCCCACACGAGCCGGAAGCCGGAAAGGGGCGTCATCAGGGCCGCCGCAGTCAAGCGCACGAAGTCCGCCGGAGAGAGCCAGGTCGCGAGCATGCGGAGGTTCGAAGGCACGTCGAAACAGGACCCGATACGCAAGCAGATGACATCGATCGAGAACTTGTCGGCGTAGAACCGGCAAAGAGCCTCGCCAGCCGCCTTGCTGGCTCCGTAGAGGCTGTCGGGCCGTGCTGCCAAGTCGTCGGCGAGCGGCTCGGCGCCACGGACGTGGAAGCCGACCGCATGGTTGCTGCTCGCGAAGACGAGCCGGCTGACACCTTGGCGGCGGACGGCCTCGAGCACCTCGTAGGTGCCACCGACGTTCACCCTCGACAGCTCCGGCCAAGGGGCCTCGCCCGCATAGCCCCCGAGGTGGACGACCGCGTCCGCCCCCTCGCAGGCGATGTCGAGGAGCTCAGGGTCGGTGACCGAGCCCTGGAAGAAGTCGACGGGCTCAAAGGCAAGTGCCGGAGATGGTGCGACGATGTCGACAAGACGCGCCCTCGTGGCGACCTGGCCGAGAGACGAGCGCAGGTAGCTGCCGAGCCGCCCAGCGGCCCCGGTTATGACAACCGTACGCGTCGGCGAGCTCACCCCGCGTCCGGCTCCAAACTGGCCCCGCGCCGGGCGAGGAAATCGAAGTCACAGCCTTTGTCAGCCTGGCCGATGTGCTCGGAGTACATAGATCCGTAGCCGCGCTCGAACATCTTCTCCGGGACGGTCCAGGCATGCTTGCGCCTGTGAAGCTCTTCGTCAGCGACCTCGAGGCCAAGCCAGCGCCGCTCGAGATCGAGGGTGATGAGGTCGCCGTCGCGCACGAGCGCGAGCGGCCCCCCTACGAATGACTCCGGTGCCACGTGCAGCACGCAAGTGCCGTAGCTCGTGCCGCTCATGCGGGCGTCCGAGATGCGGACCATGTCCCGGACGCCCTGGCGGAGAAGCTTGTCCGGTATTGGGAGCATGCCGTACTCCGGCATGCCCGGGCCGCCCTGGGGCCCGGCGTGGCGCAGGACGAGGACCGAATCGGCCGTCACCTCGAGCGCCGGGTCGTTGACGCGGCTTTGCATGTCCCGGTAGTCCTCGAAGACGACCGCTGGGCCGGTGTGGCACAGCAGCTCGGGTGAGGCGGCAAGATGCTTGATGACAGCGCCGTCCGGCGCGAGGTTGCCCCGCAAGATGGCGAGGCCGCCGTGCTCGGACAAGGGGTTGGTGCGCGGCCTGATCACGCCTTCGTCGTGGACGGGGGCGTCTTCGAGGTTCTCACCTAGGCTTTTTCCGTTGACCGTCCTCCGCTCGAGGTGCAAAAGGTCCTTGAGCTGCGCCATGAGGCCCGGAAGGCCGCCCGCGTAGTAGAAGTCCTCCATCAGGTACTCGCCACCGGGTCGGATGTTGGCCAGCACCGGCGTGAAGCGAGAGAGACGGTCGAAGTCGTCCAGTCCGAGATCGACGCCGCAACGTCCCGCCATGGCTACGAGATGGATGACGGCGTTCGTCGAGCCGCCGAGGGCGAGGACAACCGTGACGGCGTCGAGAAAGGCTCGCCTGTCGGCGATCTCCGACATCCTCAGGTCCTCGCGCACCATCTCCACGATGCGCGAGCCGCTCCGGGCTGCCATGCGGTGATGCGCCGAGTCCACTGCCGGAATGGACGAGGCGCCGGGGAGGCTGAGCCCGATCGCCTCGGCGGCCGATGTCATGGTGGACGCGGTACCCATCGTCATGCACTGGCCCGGCGAGCGGGCGAGGGCTGACTCGAGGCTGGCCCACTCCGCCTCGGTGATGGTCCCTGCGCGCTTTTCGTCCCAAAAGCGCCACATGTCCGTTCCGCTCCCCAGACTCTCGCCTCGCCAATGGCCCGTGAGCATTGGGCCCGCGGGCACGTAGATGACGGGCAGGTCAGCGCTCGCCGCCCCCATCAACAGGGCCGGGGTCGACTTGTCGCAGCCACCCATGAGAACGGCGCCGTCAAAGGGATAGGAGCGGAGGATCTCCTCGGCCTCCATCGCCAACAGATTCCGGTACAGCATCGGTGTCGGCTTTTGGAAGGTCTCGGACAAAGTAGCGACCGGCATCTCGACCGGGTACCCGCCCGCCTCCCAGACCCCACGCTTGACAGCCTGGGCGCGTTCGCGAAGGTGCATGTGGCAGGGGTTGATGTCGCTCCAGGTGTTGAGGATCCCGATGACGGGCTTGCCGGCATGTTCCTCGGCCGCGATGCCGAGCTGACGGGTTCGAGAGCGGTGGCTGAAGGCCCGCAGCCCTTCGCCTTCGAACCACCGGCTGCTTCGCAGCTGCACAGGCTCGCGGCTCATGGTGCCAAGGCCCAGAACTCAAGGATCTCTGTCACCTTGGACCGCAATGCGGGCGGCAGCAACGAGCTAGGCGGCCTTATGTCCCGGGCGCACACTCCGAGCTGACAGAGGGCCTCTTTTACGACCGAGACGTTGTTGGCGCTGCCGTTCGCGGCCCTCATCTGCTCAAAGGGCCTCACGCGATGCCAGAGCCGTGTCGTCAGCGCCTGGTCGCCGTCGCATAGGGCGTGCCACATGGCGAGGGAGGTCACCGGGTCGACGTTGGCGAGGCCCGAAGTGAACCCAGTCGCGCCGAGGGCGAAGTACCCAGGAGCGTGAAGCTCCGCTGCACCGGCCACCCAGGTGAACCTCCCCTCTCCTGCATCGGCGGCCACCTCGGCGAAGTGCACTGGGTTCGCCACGGCGTACTTGACCCCGACCACGTTCGGACAGAGCTCGCCGAGCTGGGCGAAGGCCGAGCCCGGGATCGTCTCGTTGCGAACATAGAGGACGACGCCAAGCTCTGGCACCGCGCTTGCTATAGCACGGTGGTACTCGATCCAACCCTCGAGTGAGACATAGGGGTGGACAGGCTGGTGCACCATGACCATCGCCGCTCCCAGAGACTGCGCCTCGAGAGCCGCCTCCCGGGCGGAGGCCACGTCGTGGCCGACCCCTACCAAGACTGTCGTGGCGGGATCGACCGCCTCGAGAGCGAGCCGGGTGACAACCTTCGCCTCTGCCGGGGAAAGGGCGTAGAACTCACCCGTATTGCCGTTCGGAGTGACAGTTGTGATACCACCATCGACCAGGCGGCGGACGATCCTTTGGTAGGCCTCCTCGTCGATACCCCCGTCGGGCCGAAACGGTGTAGTTGGGACCGCGACGACCCCGCTCAGTGGGTTGATCTGCTGCTCGAAATTCATTTCACTCCCGTCTGTCTCGCTGTCTCCACGCTCAGCTCTGAAGGCCACTCACTGCGGGGCCGGCCCCAAGGCTTGGACCACGCGCCGCTGGAACATCTCGATGTGTCGACGCAGCCGGTCGGCGGCCGCCTGGGCGCGGCCCGCAGCGGCGTCCCTAGCCATCTTGCGATGCTCGGCCGCCTCAGCTACAAAGCTCCCGACGCGGTCCCAGACGGTCACGCTGATTAGGGCGTTCACGTCTGTGAGGTCGTCGAGCACCTCGACGAGTACCGGATTGCCGCATCCCGCATAAAGGTGCCGGTGAAAAGCGCGGTTCGCCGAGCTCCGCTCGTAGGCGTCCGCGCCGCCCTCTGCGGCCGCCATTCGATCAACGGCCGCCGTGAACGACACGGCATCAAGTCCGCGGGCCACGGTGCGCCGTACCGCTTCGGGCTCGAGGAGAAGGCGCAGATCGCAGACGGCCAGGGCCGTGGCTATGTCGACGGTCCTCACGAAGGTGCCTCTGTGACTGCTCGAGGTGACAAGCCCGGTCCCACTGAGAGTCTTAAGTGCCTCCCGCACGGGTGTCTTCGAGGTCCCGAGCTCGTCCGCGATCGCCTTTTCCGTAAGGGGTTGACCTGCCTTGTAACGACCGGAAAGGATCGCCCTCTTTATCTCGTTCGCAATCAGGTCGCCCCGCGAGGCGAGGCGCTGCGGCATGGCCCAGTCGAGCTCATCGGAGACCAGGGTATCGTACATGGCGTATAATATACTATGTACTATCACGCCCCTAGGGGGTACTGGCGATGGGAAACGGCAACAGCCCTGATGGCTCAGACCTGACACCGAGCACACCCCAAGTGACCGCCTACTTGTACCCCTGGGACGTCATCGGTGATCCAGGGCTGGTACCACGGCTCTCATCGGCTGGTCTCGGCCACGTGACCTTGGCTGGGGCGTACCACAGTGTGCGGGCCGCTACGCCGCAACACCCGCAGCACCGCTTCGTTACGGCTGAGACGGCCGCCCTTTATCGCCCCGTTCGGGCGAGTGTGTGGGCCGGCCGGCGCCTCAGTCCGCTCGACGCGCCATGGACCGGCGTCGACGATCCCTTGGCTGAAGCGGTCGATGCTCTCGTCACCGGGGGAGTTCGGGCGAGCGCTTGGGTGGTGCTTACTCACAACAGTGCTCTGGGCCGGGAACACCGCGACCTCGTCGTGCGAAACTGCTTCGGCGACGCTTATGAGTGGGCGCTCTGCCCCGCCAACGGAGAGGTACGCGAATACGCCGCCCTGCTCGCAACAGAAGCCGTAAAGGGTCTCCCCTTCGAAGGGATCTCGATCGAGGCCTGGGGCCAGCTGGGTGTGGAGCACGGGAGCCACCACGACAAGACGGCCGACGCCTACTCACCACTTTCGCAGCTCATCCTCTCTATTTGTTGCTGCGATGCCTGCCGGCGGGCGTGGAGCGTTGCCGGCCTCGATCCGCAAGCAGTCGTGCTCGCGTTGCGGGCAGGGCTCGAAGCTGCCCGCCACGCCAGCAGAGCAAGGCCGGAGGACGTCCTCGGTGCACCGCTCGCCACCGCGTTGCTGGCGACACGCCGAGCAAGTGTCGACTCTCTCCTCGACGAAGTGCTCGCTGAGCTGTCGCCCGAGTCGACATCGCGGCGGGTCACCTTGCACGCTCAGACTGACCCCTGGGCCACAGGGGCTTCGCCGGGCCTGACGCCGGCCTCTGCGCGGCGCGCCCACTCGGTGCTCGTCCCAGTTCAGGCCACCTCACCCGACAACGGGAAGGTGACCGACGCCGCCCGCGCTCTTGTCGCAAACGGAGTCAACGTCGCCGCCTATGTCAGCCTCCTCGGGCCCATCGAGCGCCAGGGCCTCGAAGTGCGCGTGCGGGCGGGCGCCGACGAGCTCCACCTGTACCACTTCGGCCTCGCCAACGAAGAGCAGCTCGAGCTGTTCTCCCTCCTGGCGTCGTCGTGAACCTGAGCCCTCGCTTGCCTTTCCGGAGTTGGGAGCCTAGGCGCCGGCCACTGGACTCAGCAGGCGAAAGTACTTTGCCCCGCGGGGGGCGCATCTGCGCCGGTGTGGAAGCAGGGATAGCGAGTCCATGTTTGTTCGCCGTCTCGAGATCCGACGCCCCGACCCCCGATTATCCTCGGGACATGAGCCACTCGTCGCCCAGGAGCCTGCCATGAAGGCAGTCGGTATGACACAGTTCGGTGGACCGGAGGTGCTCAGCCTCGTCGACCTGCCTGAGCCACAGGTCGGGCAGGGCCAGGTGAGGATCCGGGTTCACGCCGCCGCGGTGAACCCGACCGACACCTTGCTGCGTAGCGGTGCTCGTCCGGAGAGGTATGCCGGCGTGCCACCTCCCTACGTGCCCGGTATGGACGCCGCGGGAGTGCTCGACGAGATTGGCGAAGCCGTGACGACGGATCTGAGAGTGGGCGATCATGTCATGGCGATCGTCGTTCCCGAAGGTTCCCACGGTGCCTACAGCCAGCTCCTCGTGGTCCCGGCCGAGTCCGTCGTGCGGACTCCGACCGGTGCCAGCGATGCGCAGGCAGCAACGCTGCCTATGAACGGCCTGACTGCGCGCCTGGCACTCGACCTGCTTGGACTCGAGCCGGGCGAAACGCTCGCGGTGACGGGCGCCGCTGGGGCAGTAGGTGGCTACGTTGTCGAACTCGCCAAAGCCGACGGCCTGAGGGTCATAGCCGATGCCTCCGAGAGCGATGAGGCGCTCGTCCGGCGCCTCGGGGCAGACCTCGTCGTACGACGAGGTCCGGGATTCTCAGCCGCGGTCCGCGAGGCGGCACACGGTGGCGTAGACGGGCTCGTCGACGCTGCCCTCCTGAACGAATTGGCGGTGGGAGCGGTGCGTGACGGCGGCAGGATCGCGACCGTCCGCAGCTTCGAGGGCGACGGGAAACGCGGCATCACCTTCCATCCTGTGCTCGTTCGCAACTATGCCCGTGAGAACGCCAAGCTCGACCGTCTCCGACAACAGGCCGAAGACGGAGAGCTCACACTCCGAGTCGCCCGAGTCATCCCAGCCGAACGCGCAGCCGAGGCCCACCGTCTTCTCGAGGCTGGCGGCACCCGGGGGCGCCTTGTCATCGAGCTCTGAACCGACCCCGGGCCAACTCGCCGGCGAGCTCAGTGGTCATGGCGCTTCGGGGTCGTCGTCGTCCTCGGCGAAGAAATCGAGCCCTCCGATACGCCTGAGGCTGCCACGACGGAACTCCGCGCGAAGACCTGAACCGACGAGCTCATAACCGGCTGCCGTGGCAGTGGACACGAGAGACTCTGACACGGCTATGTGGTTCACATCCAAGGTGTTCGCCATGGCAACGAGGCGCCGCGGGTCGCCGGGGGCTCGAGTCAGCGAAGACAAAGCGATGCTCAGGGCTGCCTCGTCGCTTTCGGCTACGAGCGGCAGCTTGGCATTCACCAACGCCCTGGAGGCCAGCACGTTCGCATAGGTTGCGCCCCAGTCCACCTTGGAGCGCAGCCGCTCGGTCACAACGTCGGCGAGGCCCATCCCAACGGCGTTGCCGCCCGAGGCGGCGACCAGATCCAGCACCACCAGGCGCGCGACCTCGATCGCAGCCGTTAGGCCCTTGCTAGGAAAGCGCCCCGTGACATTGGGGTCCATACCGGTGCCCGATATCGTCTTGCCCATCTCGCGAAGAAGCAGAACATCGACCTGCTCAAAAGGCAGTCGCGCAAACGACTGCCAGGCCTGCGATAGCAGGATCCTGTCCCGTTCGAAGATGAGCTCGGCAGGGATGACCTCGGCATGCTCGAGACGGTGCCACGCGTCCTCAACAAGCGCGATGCCGAAGGGGACGCGGAGCCTGCCGAGCACAAGTCCGGCGGCCTCCGGAAGGACCTCGTCGAAAGCCTCGAATCCGGCGGAATGAAGGCTCGAGGCCCCACGCTGCTTGCCCAGGCCGATGGCCAGCATCTTGGTCAAGCCGCTCTCAATCGGTGCTCTGAACTCCGTATGCGGTTTGACCCGGTTGATCGGAATGACGCAATCGCACCGAAGACCTGAGGCGGCGACGTAGACCTCTTGGCCGCCCCGCACCCTGCCGATCTCCTCAACCTCCATCGAAGCGTCGACCGAGACGTCCAAGGCCTCCATGTCGATGCCGAGCTCGTGAAGAACCTCGAGCTGGCCAGCGTCGGTCGCTCCACCGTGGGATCCCATGGCGGGAATGACGACCGGGGTGTCCCCCCGCGCTCTAAGTACGGTGATCACAGCGGCGACCACCTCGGCGATGCGGGCGATCCCTCTGCTCCCAACTGCAAGACCCACCCGGCTGCCACTGATCACTCTCTCGTCTAGAAAGGCAACGAGATCGTGGCTAAGCGCGGCGATAACATCTTTTTCCAAGGGCCGAGCGATACGGCTCAGCTCGAACCAGTTCAGATCCTCTGTGTCCGTCTGCTGCTCCTGACTAACCCTTGGCATGACTGTGCCGCCCCTCCTCGGGCCGAACCGCAAAAGAACCTGTTCGCGCTGGAAGCGCGAACAGTAGTTTGCTCTCCAAGACTCGCTCTGTGTCCTCCAGATCGTGAGACCGCACCATGTCTACCTTCATCACCCCGATGAATCCTGGGCCAGGCAACGGCCCTTTGCTCGCAATCAAGGATCTCATCGACGTGGCCGGTGTGCCGACCACAGCTGGATGCCGAGCGGTGGCCGAAAAGGCTCATGCAGCAGTTTCGGATGCAGCCTGCATGGCCGGGGCGAGGGCCGCCGGAGCCCGGTTGGTAGGCAAGGCAAACCTGACCGAGCTCGGTTACGGAGGATCGGGCATCAACGAGTACATTGGCACCCCCGTCAATCCCCTCAACCCCGCACTCGTCCCGGGGGGCTCCTCGAGCGGCTCGGCGGTGGCAGTCGCCACGGGGGTGGCCGATATCGCGTTCGGCTCGGACAGCGGAGGCTCGATCAGGATCCCTTCGGCTTTCTGCGGAACAGCCGGTCTCAAGACGACCCACGGGCGAGTCCCCCTTGAAGGGGTCCGCCCATTGGCGCCGAGCCTCGACACCGTCGGGCCTATGGCCCGAGACGTCTCCGGCGTCGTGAGGGGCATGGCGCTGTTGGAACCGGGCTTCGTCACAGATGGCCCCGCGGCGGCTGTTGTAGGTCGCCTGCGTGTGCCCGAGGTCAAGGTTGATCCGGTCATCGACGAGGCCATTGACAGAGCACTGAGCTCAGCCGAGCTGGAGGTCGTCGAGATAACCCTCGCCGGTTGGTGCTCGGCCTACTCGGCTGCCGCGGCGATTCTCGACTGGGAGGCCGCTCAGGTCAACTGTTCTCTTATCGAAGACACGAGCCTCAGGGCCAAGCTCGGACAACACGTCGCAGACCGGCTCGCAGCCGCGGATCTCATCTCCGAGGATCGGGTCGGCCAAGCCCGAGAGTTCGGCGCCGCATGGTCAGCGCTCCTCTCCGAATTGTTCTCGCGCGTCCAGTTGCTCGCTGGTCCAACGGTCGCCTTCTTGCCTCCGCTGTTGGAACGAGGTTGGGTCCTCGGCTACAGCGCCTTCACCAAGCCGGTGAACCTGGCGGGCCTTCCATCCCTGTCCCAGCCTGTGCCCACGCAAAGTGCCCTGCCGGCGGGTCTCCAGTTGATCGGACCTAACAACGGCGAGCGGCTTCTATTGATGACCGGCCTTCGCATCGAGCAGGCCGTCGGTCCTTGACCCGGACATCGTCGACTGGGCGACGTGCAGTGGGTCGGTGGCGCCACCGCCCACGCCGCTTAGGCGAGATGGATGTCGCCAAACCGTGACCTGAAGGGGCAACAGCCAGCTAGAGCCTGGACAGTTCCTCCTCAATCTGACTCGCCAGCCGCCCGACCGAGCGGCTTTGCAGGTGACCCGGTCGCAGGCGCGCCGCCAACAAGAGGGCGCCTGTGACGCCTGCGGCATCGCCGAGCCCGGGCACGACCACGAGATCATCTACCCGAAGGGCCTCGGGAAAGTACCCGACGTCTAGGAGTTCGGCGGTCCTCAGCCGGACTCTCGGCAACAATGCCGGGTCGTGCAGCACCCCGCCGCCGATGACGAGCCGTTCTGGCCGGTAGCAGGAGATGAGGTTGACGAGTCCGAGGGCGATGTACTCGCTCTCGAGCGACGCGGCGTCGGGACCTGGCAGGCCCGCCCGTGCCCAGATCTCGGCCCTCTTCGCCCGGGCCGGCCCGGACGCGAGACCCTCCCAGCAGTTGCCGTGGACGACGCAGTTGCCGCCCCACAGCCGGCCCGGAGAGCCGGGCTCGCAGTCGTCTGGGTGCTGGGGTATTCGCATGTGACCCATCTCGGGATGTGATCGCCCGACAACGACCTTGCCATCGACGATTGCTCCCACACCGATCCCGGTGCCGACTGTCAGATAGAGCATGTTGGAGCAACCTTGAGCGGCTCCCCAGGCCCATTCGGCGCGGGCGGCGGCGTTCACGTCGGTGTCGAGCTTCACCGGCACTCCGAGAGCGACCTGGAACTTCTCTCGCACTGGCCAGCCACGCCAGGCAACCTTCGGCGTTGCACTTCCGATGGCACCTTGGTCGAGATCGAGAGGTCCGAAACACGCGACCCCTAGCGCCTGCAGGGGTCCTGAGTCCTCCTCCCTGGCGCGGAACCAGTCGGTCGCAACCTTGATGGTCGCCTCCGGGTCGGTCGTGGGTATGACAGTGGCCTCCCAGGCGTCGCTTGAACCGTCGCCGACGGCGCAGACGCACTTGGTCCCGCCGAGCTCGATCCCGCCATATGGAACCACTCGTCCTCCTCTACCAGTGCCCTTGCGGGACAGATCGTGGAACCCAAGCTCAGGCCACTAAGACGGCCCAGCGTCGCACCGCAAGCAAGCGCTCCGGTCTTATGCGCTGGAGCGTCGTCACGGTACGATCACCGCCTTCATGCAAGAAGGGTCGTCACTCAAAGCGGAAAGGGCACGGCCGTAATCAGCGAGGCGGAACTCGTTGGTGACGATTCCCTCGGTTCGAACACGACCCGAGCGGAGCACGGCCAGAGCGCGGTCGAAACAGTGCGTCTGGGCAAAAGAGCCTTTGACGGTCAGCTCTCGACGAAACACCTCGTAAGGGTGGACCGGGAGAATCGCACCTTCGTCGGCCATGCCGTAAACGAGAACGGTGCCTCCGTCGCGAGTGAGCGGCAGGCACATCTCGCCGACGGCGGCGGCGCCCGTCGCCTCGACAACGACGTCATAGCCGTCCGGCGCGTTGTCCCGGAGAGTTCCGAGTGAAGCGGCCGGGTCCGCCCGGTCGATGCGCACCGTCTTGTCGACCCCGTAGTCGCGGGCCAGGGCCAGCTTGAACTCGGTCGGCGCGGCAACGGTCACACGCGCCGCCCCGCCGTGCACGAGCAGCTGCGCGAGCACGAGGCCCGTCGGTCCCGCCCCGAACAAGAGAACGTCGGAGCCCGGCCTGGCATCGAGCACGTCCATGCCGTGCACCGCACAAGCGGTCGGCTCGGTCATCACCGCCGTGCTCGGGCTGAGGTCGTCGACGGGAAAGCACTTCTCGGCGCGCACGACCACGTAGTCGGCGAAGGCACCCGGGCCGTTCACACCGAGCGAGTAGAAGTTTCGGCAGAACAAGGGCTCGTCCCGCCGGCACGACGGGCAATGGCCGCAGAGGACCGTGTTGTCGGCAGCAACGAGCTGACCGAGGCTCAGGTCCTGGACGCCCTCTCCGAGCAGGTCGACCCTGCCGACGATCTCGTGGCCGGGTGTCAGGGGGTAGCTGGAGAAAAAGCCGCCCTCATGAATGTGAAGGTCGGTCCCACACATGCCGGCCATCTCCACCGCGAGGCGGACCTCTGCTGAGCCTGGCTGGGGCGTGGGGACGGTCCGCACCTCGAAGTGGCGCGAGGCGTCGTAGACGACCGCCTTCACTCAGCGGTCAACTGCAGGCAGCCACCGAGACCCGGCGTGTCGCGCAGTCCTTCTCCTCCCATGTCGCCACCCTATCTGGGCCAGGTTTCCGGCGATGGAACAGACGCCCGGCAAAGACGCCGCCCGGCCCGCGGCCTGGAACCTGCCGGCGTCACCGAGGACGGAGGAGGCCTACATTCTCTTCCTATGAGTGTTCCCAGTGCCTCGTACTCGGTGACTATGCGTGTCGAGCTCGACAACGCGGCTGCGATAGGCGCGGTTACCACTGCGGTGGGCGATGCGGGCGGTGCGGTGACCGCCCTCGACGTCGTCGAGCCGAACGGGAGCCGCATGGTCATCGACTTGACGTGCAACGCCATGAACGACGAGCACTCCTCTCTGCTGCGCACCGCCGTGGAGGACGTGGAGGGGGCCCACGTGCTTGCCATGAGCGACAGGACGTTCCTCCTCCACTTGGGAGGGACGATCTCGGTCGAGCCCAAGGTGTCGCTCAAGACCCGCGACGACCTGTCCATGGCCTACACGCCTGGCGTTGCCCGCATCTCGATGGCGATCGCCAACGACCCGAGCGTAGCGAGGAACCTCACCATCAAGCGCAACACCGTGGCTGTCGTGACCGACGGGTCTGCGGTACTCGGCCTGGGCAATATCGGCCCAGCCGCAGCGCTGCCTGTAATGGAGGGCAAGGCCCTGCTGTTCAAGCGCTTCGCTGGCGTCGACGCCTGGCCGGTGTGCCTGGCGACACAAGACGCCGACGAGATCGTCCGGATCGTCGAGTGCATCGCCCCCGTCTACGGTGGCATCAACCTCGAGGACATCTCAGCCCCGCGTTGCTTCGAGATCGAGTCGCGTCTGCGGGAGACCCTCGACATCCCCGTCTTCCACGATGACCAGCACGGAACGGCGACCGTCGTCTTTGCTGCACTGTTGAACGCACTTCGCGTGGTCGGCAAGGAGATGAAAGACATCCGCGTCGTGCTCCTAGGAGTCGGCGCGGCCGGAGTCGCCATCGCGAAGCTTCTCATGGCTGAAGGCGTCGGGGACATCGTCGGGGTCAACCGGACCGGGATCCTCTCCAAGGATGACGCCAGGCTCGACGAACCACGCCGGTGGCTGGCCTCCCAGACCAACGCAGAACAAAGGAAGGGCAGCCTCGCTGACGCCATGGTCGGCGCCGACGTCCTGATTGGTGTGTCCGGCCCCAACTTGGTAACCGAGGAGGACCTCAAGGCATTGGCGCCCGATTCGATCGTCTTCGCCCTTGCCAACCCCGATCCGGAGGTGGACCCGGTGCTCGCCAGGCGCTATGCCGCCATCGTCGCCACAGGCAGGTCAGACGAGCCGAACCAGATCAACAATGTCCTCGCCTTCCCGGGGATCTTCCGTGGCCTGCTAGACGTCGGAGCGACAAAGGTCACAGAGGAAGTCGAGATCGCCGCCGGTCGGGCGATCGCGGACGTCGTGACGGCATCGGAGCTGTCGCCGACCTATATCGTGCCGACGGTGTTCAATCCGGCGGTCGTCCCCGCGGTCTCCTCAGCCGTTGAGCGTGTCGCCCGGTCCTCACAGCACGCCTGAGCCAACCAAGCACTACTTGCCACAGGCTCTGCGCACGCCCGTGGCGAAGGCTCCAAACTCAACGCCAAGGCGGATCGCCGTCGGTATCGACGTCGCCGAGGAGCGTAAGGGCCTCGATATCGTCGCTCTCGACCTCGACCGAAGGCTCCTCGAAAGCGCCGGTCACCAAAGTGTCGAGGGAGCGGCACGGCTCGTGCTCGAGCAGATCAGGCCGGAGATTGTCTGCATCGACTCGCCTTCCAGCTGGTCGCGCTCGGGCAAGAGCCGGGCGGCTGAGCGTGAACTGCGCGTCCTCGGCATCACGGCCTTTTGCACTGGGCCAGATCCCGGTTCTCACCCTTTCTACCGGTGGATGCGGGTGGGCTTCTCCATCTACGCAGCCCTGGCGCCTACCTACACGCTGTTTCGCGCCGGTGATCCCGCCAAAAGCGCGGCGGAGGTGTTCCCGGAGGCCTCGGCCGTCCTTCTCGCCGGCAGACTCCGCTGCCGAGACGAGACCAAGCTCACCTTCAGACGCGAGGTACTGAGCCAGCATGGTGTCGAGGTGAGCGGCCTGCCGACCATCGACCGGGTCGACGCCGCCCTGGCGGCCCTCACGGGTCTTCGCTCCCTCGAAGGGAGCTGCACCGCGGTCGGCGACCCCGCCGAGGGGGTAATCCTGCTGCCGGTGGCCGAGCTTCCCGCCAGGCCCCTCAGGCGTGCGGGTGCCAGGTGAGCAAGCTCTTCGCCACCGGCGACAAGGTGACATAGACCCTCTCGCTGCTGCAGCCACTGGTTGGCTGCAAAGCAGCTGAAGGCATCTCGTCCCTGCTCTCCTTTCCTCGCTCGTACATTCGGCTCTGGCTCGTCACCTCCGGGCCGGGCCTACGAGCTACCTGTATTTAGTAGCTAACGAGTGGCTGGGTGCGGCCAGAGTGAGAAGTGAAGGCCCTGCCCCCCGGCCGGCCGGGCCCCGCAGCCTGTGCGCCGACCCTGGACAGCCTCGACGACGCGCCCGGGCAACAGCTGTCTCCGGGTCGCCGCCCACCAGGGCGTACGATGGCGTCGCCTGGCATCCCGGTGCTCCGTACACGGAGGTTCATCGGCTTCGGGACCAGCACGGAGGCTGGACTCGACAGGCATAAGAGGCGGTGTTAAACAGGCGGTCCAACGTTGGACCTGGAGTTTTGCTATACGCAGAAGTCGACGCAACCAAGGTTGGGGAGGAAGTACAGATGAAGCTGTTTCAGCAATCACCACATAGGCCCCGCCGGTTGCGGGGTACAGCCGTCGCCGTGGCGCTCGTAGGCACCGCTCTGCTGGCCGGCACGGGCTCGGCGGCTTTCGCCGCTCCGGTCCGTGTCGCGCACCCGGTCGTGACGATCCCTACACCGCCCAAGAACGCAATGGTCGCGGCTCTTGTTCCGGCGAGCATCAAGAAGAAGGGGTTCGTATCGGCCGCCATGGACGCCACCTACCCACCCGACGAGTTCGTGGCCGCCAACGGCACGACGATCATCGGCATGGACGCTGATTTCAACGTCGCCCTCGGAGCGGTAATGGGCGTCCCCTGGAAGGGCGTGAACACGACCTTCGGGACGATCATCGCCGGCCTGCAGGCGAACCGGTTCGACGTGGGCAACTCCTCGTTCACCGTGACCGCGGCCCGCGAGAAGCAGGTCAACTTCGTCACCTACTTCCAGGCTGGCGAGGGTTACTACGTCTCGAAGTCAAGCATGCTCAAGCTGAGCGGCAGCCTGATGAGCCTGTGTGGGCGCACCGTCTCGGTCGAGATCGGCACGACAGAGCAGACCGATGCCCAGAGCGCCGTCTCGCTGTGCAAGAAGGCCAAGCAGAAGCCGGACACGGTCCTGTCCTACTCGACTCAGGTCGAGGCGAACCTCGCCGTCTCGAGCGGCCGCGCCCAGATCGGCTTCGCCGACTCCCAGGTCGCCGGCTACATCGTCCAGCAGTCAAAGGGCCAGTTCAAGCTTGATGGCCCGGCCTTTGGTGTCGCCCCTTACGGGTTCGCCTTTGAGAAGTCCTCGACGCTCGACAAGGCGACCCTGGCCGCGATAAAGATCCTTATGAAGGACGGGATCTACACAAAGATCCTTGACAAGTGGGGCGTCCAAGCGGGCGCCATCACCAACCCGGGGATCGTCTAGCCGGACGATGGCTCCCTAAAGAGGCGAGCCGGTGAGCTTTGACAGTGGCGAGGGGCACCGTCCGGAGGAGATCCGGGCGGTGCCCCTGCGCCATCCTGGGCGCTGGGTGGCAACAGCAGCCCTGCTCGTGCTGGCGGCAATGTTCGTCCACAGCGTGCTCACCAACCCCCGCTATGGCTGGGGGGTAATCCGCTCCAACTTGTTCTCCCCGCCCATCGTCTCGGGGGCTGAGAACACCATAAAGATCACGCTCATCGCCATGGTGATCGGTGTGCTCCTCGGGGTCATCCTCGCCGTGATGCGCCTGTCGCCCAACCCTGTCTTGTCGGGGGCGGGCTGGCTCTACATATGGTTCTTCCGGGGGACGCCGGTCTATGTCCAGCTCGTCTTCTGGTACGCCATCTCGGCTCTGTTCCCCACAGTCAGTCTCGGCATACCCTTCGGTCCCGAATTCGTCCACCTGAGCGCCAACGCCTTAGTCACCCCGCTCGTGGCAGCCCTACTTGGCCTTGGCCTCAACGAGGGCGCCTATTACGCCGAGATCGTGCGGGCCGGGATCCTCTCTGTCGACCACGGACAGTTCGAAGCCGCCCAGTCACTCGGCATGCGGCGAGTGACCCTGATGCGCAAGATCGTCCTCCCTCAGGCGATGCGTGTCATCGTCCCGCCGACAGGCAACGAGCTGAACAACATGTTGAAGACAACTTCTCTTCTTGTCGTCGTAACCTATCCCGAGCTCATGTACCAGACGACCAATGCCGCCGCCCGGACCTACGAGCTCATCCCCTTCTACATAAACGCCTGCATCTGGTACCTGTTCATGACCACCCTGCTCACGATCGGCCAGTTCTACGTGGAGCGTTACTACGCCCGGGGCACCGCTTATGCTCTCCCCCTCACGCCCATCCAGCGCCTCCGGCGCAATCTCACGACCCTTCGCCGCATCCCGTTCTCGGCGAGCAACCTCGGGGGCAGCTAGATGACAGAGCCAATGGTCCGCGCGGAGGCGGTACACAAGCGCTACGGCACGCTGGAAGTGCTGAAGGGGATAACCCTCGAGGTCCAGCCCCGCGAGGTGATGTGCCTGCTCGGTCCCTCCGGCTCGGGCAAATCGACCTTCCTGCGCTGCGTGAACCACCTCGAGAAGATCAACTCCGGACGCTTGTACGTCGACGGGGCGCTCGTCGGCTACGAGGAGCGAGGGGCGCGCCTGCACGAGCTTCGTGAGCGGGAGGTGTGCCGCCGGCGCACCGAGATCGGCATGGTTTTCCAGCGCTTCAATCTCTTCCCTCACATGACGGCCTTCGAGAACGTCGCTGCCGCACCAATGCTCGTCAAGAAAGAGCCGAAAGCGGAGGTCACCAGGCGAACCCAGAGCCTCCTGGAGCGCGTCGGACTCTCGACCAAGGTCGACGCCTATCCCAACCAGCTCTCCGGCGGCCAGCAGCAGCGCGTGGCGATCGCCAGAGCGCTGGCCATGCAGCCCAAGCTCATGTTGTTCGACGAGCCCACGAGCGCCCTCGACCCCGAGCTCGTCGGTGAGGTCCTCGACGTCATGCGCAAGCTCGCCGAGGACGGCATGACGATGATCGTGGTCACCCACGAGATCGGCTTCGCCCGGGAGGTGGGCGACACCCTCGTGTTCATGGACGAGGGTGTCGTCGTCGAGGCCGGGGTGCCGAAGGAAGTTATTGCCAACCCTCGCGAAGAGCGCACCAAGGCCTTCCTCTCCAAGGTGCTCTAAGGGGAATTCGGCCCGCCGAGTGCGCCACGAGGAGCGCCGGCGGGCGTCGTGACCAGGGTGCTGTCGAGCGGCCTGAGCGGCACCCCTGCGGCTTATCGATTAGGAAGTGAGGCGCGTGTCTCCGACACGGGCCCAGCCAAGATCCGACGAATCAGGAGTGTCAGAGATGAGTGACCGAGCCGACCCGCGCGAGCTCCTGGTGAGGCACCCGGACAACCCGATTCTCAGCCCGCACGACCTCCCCGAGATGGTAAACGCTGTGCTGAACCCCGGTGCCACGGTCGTAGACGGCCGGACCCTTTTGCTCCTTCGGGTCGAGCACCGCACGGGCCTCTCCTCGCTCGTCGCCGCCACCAGCGAGGACGGACTGACGGGCTGGGAGATCGACCCCGTCCGGGGTCTCGAACCGCTGGCAGGTGACTTCGAAGAGCACTGGGGGATCGAGGACCCGAGGATCACCCGCGTCGGCGACGAGTATTTCGTCGTCTACGTCGGATATTCCACGGCCGGGCCGCTCGTTTGTCTCGCGAAGACACGTGACTTTGTGACATGGGAGCGGATGGGCGTGCTCCAGCCGCCCGAGGACAAGGACGCCGCCTTGTTCCCGAGGACCTTCGACGGGCGTTGGGCCCTGATCCATCGGCCGGCGCCGGCGATGTCGGGCTTGGGTGCCCACATCTGGATCTCGTTCAGCCCCGACCTGCGCCATTGGGGTGACGCCCGGGTCCTGCTCGCGGCGCGCCACGGTGGCTGGTGGGATGCCAACAAGGTGGGCCTCGGTCCCCCGCCCCTTCTCACCAAGAACGGTTGGCTGATCTGTTACCACGCCGTGCGTGTGACTGCGGCTGGGTCGATCTACCGCCTTGGGCTGGCCCTATTGGACAAGGACAACCCAACCGTCGTGCTCGCCCGCGCCAATGAGTGGGTGTTCGGTCCCCAAGCGCCCTACGAGCGGTCGGGCGACGTGCCCGACGTCGTGTTCCCCTGTGGCTGGATCCTGCGCGACGACGGCGACACGCTGCACGTGTACTACGGCGCCTCCGACAGTGTCGTATGTGTCGCCGTGGCCAGCCTCGCTCGGCTGTTGAGCTATCTCGAGGAGCACCCCTACCCGCCCGACGTCGAGCAGCCGTACCCGGTGGACACCGCGGCTGTTGGCCCAAGAGCGGGGAGAGGGTCGGCCTGAGGCCCGGAATACAGGCAACAGACAGGTCTTTTGGCCATCGCGCGCTCCGCCGCTCGAGATAACCGGTACCCTCGAGTACTAGTTCCATCGGGAGAGTCGCCTCGCTTGGGCAGGAACGTCGTAGACGACGGCCCGCCAGCCGTGCAGGTTTGACGCCTCGACCGAACAACCTCGAGGAGTTCTGTGCAGACCCCACGTACATCGTCGACCCCGCTGTTCGGCGGTCTCCATCGTTCCACCCCCTCTTTCGGGATCCTCACCACCTACCCTCCGACCGCGTGCGGGATAGCAACTTTCAGCGCTGCTCTTGGCAAAGGCCTTGCCGCAAACGGCGCCGAGGTGAGCGTCGTGCGGGTGGCCGACGGTTCAGCCTCCTCGTCCAAGGTGGTGATCGGCGAGCTCGAGAACGGCTCCGCGCGCTCGGTGACGACCGCCGCCGAGCTGCTCAACCGCAGTGACGTGGCGATCGTTCAGCACGAATACGGCCTTTACGGCGGGGCGGACGGCGACGAGGTGCTGGACGTGCTCGCTGGCCTGCGGGTGCCCGCGATCGTCATCGCCCATACGATTCTGAGCAATCCGACCCCACACCAGAAGTCGGTCCTCGAAGCGGTCGCCTCGATGGCGGACCAGGTCATCGTCATGTCACAAGCAGCCCAAAGTCGGCTTTGCAACCTGTTCGACGTCGACCCGGCGATCGTCTCAACGATCTGGCACGGTGCCGCGATCCCACCACGCCGCGCCCTGCACGAGCCTGCCGCCCGACCGGTGATCTTGACCTGGGGCCTGATCGGCCCGGGTAAAGGCATCGAGCGAGTGATAGACGCCATGGCCTCGATACATCAGCTGGCTTCGCGCCCTCGCTACCTCGTGGCGGGCCAGACCCACCCCCGGGTTCTCGCCGCCGACGGCGAGGCCTACCGCAACGCTCGCATCGAGCAGGCCTCACGAAACGGTGTCTCCGACTCCGTCTTCTTCGACGCCACCTACCGAGACGTGGACTCGCTGACAGCCCTCATCCAGTCCTGCTCGGTGGTCGTACTTCCTTACGACACGAGGGACCAAGTCACCTCCGGGGTGCTCGTCGACGCCATAGCCGCTGGCAGGCCAGTCGTTGCCACGGCATTCCCCCATGCCGTCGAGTTGCTGGCGAGCGGGGCGGGCATCGTGGTCGACCATGACGATCCAGCAGCGCTCGTCGATGCCTTGCGCCGCGTGCTCGTCGAGCCCGGCCTGGCGGGCGCCATGGCGGCGGAGGCCTCGCGCCTCGCACCGGCGATGGGTTGGCCGGTCGTCGCCCGCGCCTACCTGGGCCTTGCTGACCACCTGCTGAGCAAGCACCCGGCACTCGTATGACCGGCACGGTGGTGCCCAGGTTCGACCACCTCTGTCAGCTCACCGACGATCGGGGCACCTTCGAGCACGCTCTGTTCACCGAGGCTCGGCGTGAGCACGGCTACTGCACAGACGACATGGCCCGTGTGCTGGTCGTGGCCACGAGAGAGCCTCACGCCACTTCGCGAGTGCTCGAGCTGGCCCGAACCAGCATTCGCTTCCTCGCCGACGCGCAAAGCTCAGACGGCCGTTACCGGAACCGGATGAACCAGCGCGGCCGCTGGGAGGACCGCCCGGCCCTGGAGGATTGCTGGGGCAGGAGCATCTGGGGCCTCGGCACGACTGTTTCGCACACCAACGACATCTGGTTGCGCGTGAGCGCCATGGTGCAGTTCGAGCGCGCCGTCAAGCAGCGCTCCGAGTATCCGCGGGCGATGGCCTTCGCCGCCATCGGCGCAGCGGAGTTGCTCGCCACCGAGCCTCGCCACCGCGGGGCGCTCTCGCTTTTGACAGACGCTGCCGACTCCATGGCGCTACCGCGCTCAGATACCAGATGGCCCTGGCCCGAGGCTCGGCTCCGCTACGCGAACGCCGTCGTCCCAGAAGCGATGATCGCCGCTGGCTCGGTGCTGCAAAGGCCCAGCTTGCTACGGCACGGCCTTCAATTGCTGTCCTGGTTGCTCGACTACGAGACATCGAAGGACGGTCATCTGTCTGTCACTCCTGTCGGCGGGGCGGGGCCCGGCGACGCTCGACCTGCCTTCGACCAACAACCAATCGAGGTGGCAGCACTGGCCGATGCCTGTGCCCGCGCCGCGAGCGTGGACGGGGACCGACGATGGCTGGATGGCATCAACGCCGCGCAGGCCTGGTTCCTTGGGGCAAACGACGGCCAACACGTCATGTGGGACAAGAAGACCGGCGGAGGCTTCGACGGCCTCACCCCGGGGGGTGCCAACCTCAATGAGGGCGCGGAGTCGACCCTGGCGCTGCTCGCGACCTTGCAGCACGCGCGACGACTGGTGACTGTGGCCCGTTGAAAATGGACCTCGCCGGACAGCTCCGGCGTAGCTCGCAAAGGCTCGCGGCTGACCCCTCCCGTGTGGTCACCACACTGTTCGTCCCCGGCCAAGAGGGGCTCAACCGGGAGGAGCCACGCACGAGCGCCGTCGTGGCTCGTGTGATGGCCCTTGACGACGACGAGGTCGAGCTCGCCCTCGAGGACGTGTCAGCCAGATTTGAGATGCGCCACCGCGACCTGGTGGGGACCTTCCGCAGGCACGCCGACGAGCTCGCCGAGCGGCTCGATCCTCGAAGCGAGCTCTCCGACAAGCGACGGCTGCTGCTCGGGGCGACGTTCACCAACGAGTACGCCCTCGAGGGAGCCGCGCTCTGCAACCCCAGCATGGTGGCCCATCCTGACCAGACCGGCCTTAGCGCGGACAGCCTGCGCTTTGTGATGAGCGTCCGGGCGATAGGCGAGGGACACCGGTCGTCGATCGAGTTCCGGACCGGGACCATCGACGGTGCCGAGGTCACTATCGATGACGCCCCACGGTTCGCGACGACAGGAGTCACAGAAGCTGTGCCTCTCGACGCGTCTGTGTTCAGGACCGAGCTATACCGGCTCCGCAGTGACGGGGAGTATGCCGACTACGTCCTAGACCCGCTCGGGGAGACCTTCACGCTGGCCAAGCTGGAAAAGCGCCTGATACTGCTCCAGCGGCGTCTGGCGACGCGGCGCCAGGACGGCTCGATCGTCTCGCTCATGCGCCAGATCGCGGAGAGGAAGTACGCGATCCACTTCTCCTCGGAGACCTTGCTGGCAGAGCGGGTTCTCATGCCAGCAATGGGCGCCGAGCGCAACGGCATGGAGGACGCCCGCTTCGTCCGCTTCGAGCACCCCGATGGCGCTGTCACCTACTTCGCCACCTACACGGCCTACGACGGCGTGGACGTCTCACAACAGCTGTTGGAGACGGCGGACTTCGGTTACTTCACGTCCTCGCCCGTCGTCGGCCTCGAGGCCAACAAAGGCCTCGCTTTGTTCCCACGCCAGGTAGGCGGCCGCTTTGCAGCCCTGTCGCGATCTGACCACGAGACGAACACCGTTGTCTTCTCTCATGACCTGCGCCGCTGGGAGGACCCTCAGCCATACCAGGTGCCCACAAGGACATGGGAGGTGCTCCAGCTCGGCAACTGCGGCTCGCCGATCGAGACCGAAGCCGGCTGGCTCGCGCTCACCCATGGCGTCGGCCCGATGCGCACCTACAGGATCGGGGCCGTGCTCCTCGACCTAGACAATCCGACCAAGGTCATCGGCCAGCTCCGAGAACCACTGCTAAGCCCCGCCCATGACGAGCAGGACGGCTACGTGCCGAACGTCGTCTACTCGTGCGGCTCCTTAGTGCACGGCGACACTCTTGTCCTTCCTTATGGGATCGGAGACTCCGCCATTCGCGTCGCCACGCTGCCGCTGTCCGCCCTGCTCGAGGCCCTCACGGGCAATTAGCCAGCAAGGCGTCCGCCTACGGCGATCCGGGCGCGAACCGCCTCGGTCCCCTAACGGTCGATCACTCCTTGCCAGTCTCGGGAGATGGCCGCGTGGCGCTTAAGCATCGCCTCGAGCCCCGGGATGTTGGCCTCGCCGTCCCTGACGATGATCCGCCCGTTCACGACAGTGTGCCTGGCGCGCACCGGCCCGCAGCGCAGCCATGCCTCGACCAGGTCCGTGTGGGCGCCGGCGAAGCTGACACCGTCAACCGGCCAGACGACGAGATCGGCCGGAGCCCCGGTCTTCAACCGGCCGAGCTCCTCGTCGCGGCCAAGACAGGCGGCCGAACCGGTCGTTGCCAGCTCCAGGGCTCCCTGCGCGTCCATTGCGGCCGGGCCCTCGCGAAGCCGTGACACGAGCAGGGCCGTGCGTGCTTCCAGCCAAAGCGACGCGTGGTCCGTTGATGCCGAGCCGTCGCATCCAAGACCCACGACCACGCCGTTCGCCGACAGCTCTGTCACCGGTGTGGCGCCGCCGGCGATCAACATGTTCGAGCTCGGACAGTGGGTAACGCAGGTACGGCCCCTGCCAAGGCGCCCCATCTCCTCCTCGCTCGGGAAGATGCAGTGGGCGACCCAGGCGTTGCCCACGTTCCACCCGAGGTCGTCGAAATGTTCGACCGGCCGGCGACCGAAAGCTCGTAGACAGAACTCAGTCTCGTCGCGGTCCTCGGCGAGGTGCGTGTGCAGCCGCACGCCTCGACGCTCGGCGAGCTCGGCGCTTTCCCGCATGAGCTGAGGTGTGACACTGAATGGCGAGCAGGGTCCGAGCGCGATGCGGCACATCGCCCCCGGCGCAGGGTCGTGGTACTTGTCGATGAGGCGCTCGCAGTCGGCGAGAATCTCGTCGTCTCGCTGCACGACGCTTCTCGGGGGGAGGCCGCCGTCCTCCTCGGACAGGCTCATCGAGCCCCGCGTCGGGTGGAACCGCAGGCCGACCTCCGCCGCGGCCGCGATCTCGGCATCGATAAGGCGCGGTGAGGGGTGGACGTAAAGATGGTCGCTCGTCGTCGTGCAACCGCCGAGGGCGAGCTCGACAAGGCCTATCCAAGCCGAGACGTAGGCGGCCTCCTCGTCCAAGCGGCTCCAGAGCGGATACAGCGTCGTCAGCCAACCGAACAAGCCGCCTTTCAGCGCGGGTGCGTACGAGCGCGTCAGGTTCTGGTAGATGTGGTGGTGGGTGTTGATGAGGCCCGGGGTGACGAGGCCTCCCCGAGCCGACAGGACCTCGCCTGTGGCCGGCTCGGTGCCAGGCCTGCCTGTGGCGACGACGACACCGTCCTTCACCGCAACCCAGCCGCCCCGGATCGGATCGCCAGCGAGGGTGACGAGAAGCTCGCTGTCACGCACGAGGAGATCGACCGTTGGCTCAGGAGTCATCTCCGAGTTCTACACCAACGCCCGTTCTGCGAGGAGCTGCCGGCTAGCTGTGTAGGGCCCGGGACCCCATCGGAATACGCCTACAATCGCGGCAAAATCGGGGACGGGGGACGATATGTACAAATCGGTGCTTGTGGCGACAGACGGTTCTGCCACTGCCTCCGAGGCGGTGCGAGTGGCGACCGAACTGGCCCGGATCTTCGGCGCGACGCTTCATATCGCAAGTGTTTACGGCTCGGTCGAGACGAGCGCGATGGCGTGGTCAGGAATAGGCATCCACGTCGAGGAAGACGAGCCTGACCAGCACGTCGCGGCGCACACAGAGGCCATGGCAGCTGATGCCCGGGCTAAAGGGGTAAATGCCAAGACACATGTGATGCCGGGATTCGTCGTCGAGCGGATCCTCGCCATCGCCGCCGAGCAGGGAGTCGACCTGATCGTCGTCGGCAACAAGGGCATGAGGGGCCTGAAAAGAGTGCTCGGCAGTGTGCCGAACGCCATCGCGCACTCAGCTCAGTGCGCGGTCCTCATTGTGAACACAACTTGATCTCCGCGGGGAGACATCTCCCTAGGCCTCTAGACGCACCGGAGCTCCCTGGCCGGCACGGTCGGATCTCCCTGGGCGGCACGGTCGGATCCACGCCAGCGCCACGGCACCTCGAGCACTTGTCTATGTCGCGCCCCGAGTCCGAAACGGGGTGGATCGCGCCGCAAGCGGGATGCGGCGGCTCCAGCTAAGACCGTCGGCAAATAGGGTGGGCGTCGCCGGACGGTCGGGTTCTGCGGGCGCCGGAGCATGTTTGAGACGAGGAGAGCCGAGATGACGACAGAGCCGTTGGGCTGGGGCCTGATCGGAACGGGCATGATCGCAACGGCTTTTGCGAAGGACATGACCTTGACCCGCTCCGGCCGAGTCGTCGCCGTCGGCTCGCGCTCCAGGGAGTCGGCGGAGGTTTTCGCCACCGCGTTCGACATCCCGAACCGTCACGGTTCCTACGAGGCGCTCGTCGCCGATCCCGAGGTCGACGTCGTCTACGTGGCCACGCCCCACCCGATGCACCACGCCAACACCCTGCTCGCCCTGCAAGCCGGTAAGCCAGTCCTCGTGGAGAAAGCCTTCACCATGAACTCCACCGAGGCGCGTGAGCTCGTTGCCGCCGCCCGCTCGCGTGACCTGTTCTTGATGGAGGCGATGTGGACGAGGTTCCTACCTCACATCGCGGAGATCAACCGCCTCGTCGCCGAAGGCGCTCTCGGCGAGATCATCAGCGTCACGGCCGACCACGGGCAGTGGTTCACGAAGGACGCGGCCTTTCGCCTCTTTGCTCCCGAGCTCGGCGGCGGAGCGCTCCTCGATCTCGGCATCTATCCCGTCTCGTTCGCATCGATGATCCTCGGGCAGCCGGACCGGATCGTCTCTTTGATCACGCCGGCGTTCACCGGCGTGGATGGGTCGACGTCGATGGTCTTCGGCTACTCGAACGGCGCGCAGGCTGTGCTCACCTGCACTTTGTCTGCCAAGACTCCGACGCGAGCGGTGATAGCCGGCACAGAGGCCCGCATCGAGATCGAGGGGGACTTCTACGGCCCGTCCGATTTCAGGCTGATCGGCCGGGACTCGACGGCAACCGTCTTCGCTCCGGCTCATGAGGGCGGCTTGCGCTACGAAGCCGACGAGGTCGCCCGCTGCGTTCGTGGCGGGCTGACCGAGAGCCCCCTCATGCCGCTCGACGAGACAGTCGCCATCATGGAGACGATGGACGCCGTCGTCGCCCAAGCCCAGGTCATGTAGATGGACGGAGCGGGCGAGGGGCCCACCGGTCCGGCACCCTCTCGCTGGCGTGTCGAAACCGCGCTCAACCACCGCGAGGCCGACCGAGTGCCCTTGGACCTCGGGGCGACCAATTGCAGTGGGATCCATGTCAGCTCGCTCTACGCCCTGCGCCAGGCCCTCGGCCTCGACGAGCCGGGGACGCCAGTGCGAGTCTGCGAGCCGTTCCAGATGCTGGGGGAGGTGACCGAAGACCTCCTCGACCGCCTAGGGGTCGACGTCGTCCGCGTGGGCCTGCCGACCAACATCTACGGCTTTCGCAACGACGATTGGAAGCCGTGGACGACTTTTGACGGCACGCCCGTGCTCGTACCCGGCGGTTTCCCCACCGAGCCAGAGGCGAGCGGGGAGCTGTACATGCATCCAAACGGTGACCGCCTTGCCCCGCCTTGCGCCCGCATGCCCGCAAAGGGGCTCTACTTCGACTCGATCACGCGTCAGAGGCCTTTCGACGAGACGGCTCTCGACCCGGCTGACAACACCGAAGAGTTCGCCCTCATCGGCGAAGAGGCGCTCGAGCACGTCCGTGGCGAGGTAAAGCGCCTTGGCGCCACTGGGCGGGCCCTTCTCGGGGACTTCGGGGGCACAAGCTTCGGTGACGCCGCCTTTGTGCCCGGTCCCACCCTGGCCCATCCCCGCGGCATCCGTGACCTCGAGCAGTGGTACGAGAGCCTTGTCACTAGACCCGGGTATGTGAAGGATGTCTTCGCCCGCCAGTGCGAGATCGGGCTCCAGAACCTCAAGCGGATCCACGAGGCCGTCGGCGACTCCCTCTCCGCCGTGTTCGTGACCGGGGCCGATTTCGGTACCCAGGACGGGCCACTCATCGGCCCGAAGACCTACCGGTCCCTGTTCCAGCCTGTCCATGCCGAGATCAACCGGTGGATCCACGCCCACACGTCGTGGAAGAGCTTCATCCACTCCTGCGGCTCGATCTGGCGCCTGCTCGACGACCTCGCAGATGCCGGTTTCGACGTCTTGAACCCGGTGCAGACCTCCGCTGCGGGCATGGCACCTGAAGCTCTGAAGGACCGCTATGGCGGCCGGATCACCTTCTGGGGCGGGGGCATCGACACCCAGCGCGTGCTGCCGTTCGGCTCCCCTGGGGAGGTGCGCGCCATGGTCAAGGAGCGGATGGAGGTCTTCGGTGTCGGCGGCGGATTCGTCTTCAACACGATCCACAACGTCCAGGCGCGAGTTCCGGTGGCGAATCTCGTCGCGTTGTACGAGGCTGTGGAGGATTACCGCTCTTACCCCTAGAGCCTCAGTGGACGCTCTCCGGACTCAGGAGGTCACAGATGGGACACTTGGAGCAGCTCCGGGCAGCGGTCGTCGACGGGCAAAAGGCCACAGCCCTCGCCGAGGTGAGCGAGGCTCTCGCGAGTGGTCTCGCGCCCGAGCAGATCCTGCAAGAGGGCCTCATCGCCGCCATGGGAGAGACCGGTGCCCTCTACCAGGCGGGCGAGATCTTCGTTCCCGAGATGCTCGTGGCCGCCCGGGCCATGAGCGCGGCCCTCGCCGTGCTCAAGCCACATCTCGTCGCTGAAGGCGTACCGTCCAGGGCCAAGGTGGCGATCGGGACGGTGCAGGGAGACCTGCACGACATCGGCAAGAACCTCGTGGCGATGTTCCTCGAGGGCAACGGCTTCGAGGTTGTGGACCTAGGCGTCGACGTGGCGCCGGAACGTTTCGTCGAAGAGGTGAACAACGGCGCCAAGGCAGTGGCGATATCGGCTCTTCTCACCACGACCATGGTGAACATGGCAGACGTGGTCAAAGCGCTCGTCGCGTCACAGGTACGCGACCGGGTGCAAGTTTTGATAGGTGGTGCCCCGATCACGACCCAATTCGCGGACGAGATCGGAGCCGACGGCTACGCCCGCGACGCCTCGAGCGCAGTGGACCTCTTGTGCCGGTTGCTGGAGGTCTGACGCCCAGCGCCACCGCGGGAGAGGCCCGGCGGGCCAACACGAGGCTCCGACGGGATTGGGAACTCGTCGTCGATGTAGACGAGGTGTTGACGGCCGAGGGCGCAGACCCCGAACTTGTTCGTGCCCGCAACTCGCCCGCGCTGGCGGTCGCCTCCCAGGCGATCGAGCTCGGATCGACCCTCTTGCACCCTGCAGCCGCCTGGTGCCTTGCGAGAATCGTCGGCCGGCGTCACGAAGCGCTCGTGCTCGAGGAGCCTCTCGGTCGCCTCACAGGCGCCGTCGTGGCCGGGCATCTCTGTGCCGCAAGAGATGTGGCTGCCGTCGTGTGCACGTTGGGTCCCGAGCTCGAGGCTCACGTTTCGGGGATCTTCAAAGATGATCCGGCCCTCGCCCTGGCCGTCGACGCCTTCGGCTCTGTCGTCATGCAGCGCCTGGCCCAGGCCGTGCGCACTCAATTGGCATCCGATATGACAGAAGTCGGCTGGCAGGTCGGAGTCGCCCTGAGCCCTGGGACTGGGTGGGATCTCGAAGCAGGCCAGCACCAGATCTTCGCGCTCGTCGAAGCCGGCCTCATAGGCGTCAGCCTGCAGGAGAGCGCCTTGATGCGACCGAAGAAGTCGGCGTCCTTCGTCTTAGGCCTCGGGCCCGAGGTGACTGCCGAGGGAAGCCCCTGCGATATGTGCGATCTCGGTGAGAACTGCCGCTACCGCCACCTTTACGAGGAGGGACATGGCTGCGAGCTCGTCACCTGAGGATCCCGGGACCGCAGCCGGGACAACCGGCGAGGGATCGGGTGAGCCGCCGTCGGCGGCACCGGTACCGGAACACACGAGCCTGCGCCACCTGCTCGAGGAGACCGACGAGTTCGTCACGGCCGTCGAGCTCGTCACGAGCCGCGGCGTGCTCAGCGACATAGAGGGCCAACGCGTCCTCGCCAAGGCGCGCGAACTCGCTGACTGCCCCCGGATCGACGTGCTCTCCATCACAGACAACCCGGCCGGCAACGCCATGCTCGCCGCCGACACGCTCGGGACCGACCTCATGTCGCACGGCCAGGAGGTGATAATCCACCTCGCCTGCAAGGACTGCAACCGCAACTCGCTGCAGAGCCGGGGCTGGAACCTCGCCTCGGAGGGCTTCGACAACATACTCGCCCTCTCCGGCGACTACCCGAGCCCCGGCTTTGCCGGTATGGGCCGGCCGAGCTTCGACATCGACTCAGTCGGTCTTCTCTCGATGTACTCGGCCATGAACCGGGGTCTTTTCGATGAGAAGACGCACAGGACGATGAGGCCCACGAGCTTCTTCCTCGGCGCTGTCGTTACGAACCACAAGCGGCACGAGCGCGAGCTCGTGCCCCAGTACTTAAAGCTCAAGAAGAAGATCGACACCGGGGCACGCTTCATAATCAACCAGGTCGGCTACAACGCCAGGAAGGAAGACGAGCTCTTGAGGTGGCTGGCCCATGCCGGTCTCGACGTGCCGGTGATCGCCAACGTCTATGTGCTTTCCCCAAGCGCCGCCCGCGCCTTTCACTCCGGGCGGATCCCGGGCGTCGTCGTCACCGACGAGCTTCTCGCCCTGGCCGAGCGGCAGGGAGCTTCGCCCGACAAGGGCCGTGCCTTTTTCCTCGAGCTAGCAGCCAAGCAGGTGGCGATCGCCCGCGGGCTCGGCTACCGCGGCGCCTACCTGGGCGGGAGGCTGGAGCCCTCCGACTGCGAGGACATCCTCGCCCGGGCTGACACCTTCTCCCCCGAGGACTGGAAGAGCTTCGCGAAGGACATTCAATTCGACTCGGTGGGCGAGTTCTACTACTTCGAAGGCGACGAGGCGACAGGGCTGAGCTCCTCTCAGCTAAACGGCGCCTTCGTCGCCTCTCAGAGCTCGGCCGCACGGCGCCGGGCCCGCTCGAAGGTGCCCGTCGCCTACCGGACAAGCCGGTTCGCCCATGGGGCCGTGTTTGACCCCACAGCGCCATTTTACGGCCTCGCCCGCCGCTTCTACCAAGCCGTCGAGGCCTGCCCGCGTCAAGCTCAGAACCTGCTCCATCTGGCCGAGCACACCGCCAAGAAGCCGCTGTTCGACTGTCAGGACTGCGGGGACTGCTCGCTGGCCGAGATCGCCTACTTGTGCCCCGAGTCACAGTGCGTCAAAAACCAGCGCAATGGCCCGTGCGGGGGGAGCCGGGACGGCATGTGCGAGGTCGGCGAAAAGCAGTGCATCTGGGCCCGTGCCTACGAGCGGCTCAAGCCCTACGGAGAAGAAGGCTCGATGCTCGATAGGCCGATCGTGCTCAACAACAACGTCCTGCGCCATACGAGCGCCTGGGCGAACACCTTCCTCGGGCGCGACCACCTCGGCCGCCTGGTCAACGAACAGGAGAATGTCCAGTGAGCAACACCGATCCCGAATTCGTCATCATCGGCGAGAACATCCACGCCACCCGCGTCCTTATGCGCAAGAACGCCCGGGTCGTGCTCGACGAGGAAGGCGAGGAGGCGATCGCCTTCGTCGACGAGAGCGGCGCTACTCGCCATCTGCGTGTAACTGAAGAGGAGAAGCGGACTCAGCCCTACTCAGAAGGGCGGATCAAGCACGTCAAGCTTGCCGTGCAGGTGGCCATGGGCAGCGACGAGACCGACCGGTCGGTCGCCCTCAGCTACCTGTCGATGCTCGCCCGGCGCCAGGTCGACTCGGGGGCTCGCTTCCTTGACGTGAACCTCGACGAGCTCTCGAACGACCTCGGCGAGCAGGTGAGGGCGATGCGCTTCCTCGTCGGCGTGCTCGCCCCCCTCGTGGAGGTGCCGCTCGCGATCGACTCGTCGAGTCTGGACATCCTCCGCGCTGGCCTCGAGGCCGCAGTCGAAGCCGCCGGCGCTCGCCTCGGCCCGCCGATGCTCAACTCGGCCTCGTTGGAGCGGACCGGCGTACTAGAGCTGGCGGCCGAGATCGACGGCCCAGTGGTAGTGAGCGCGGCGGGTGAACGGGGACTGCCGAACGACGCGGAGGAAAGGGTGAGCAACGCCGGGCGCATGATCGAAGCCGCCCTGGCGGCGGGCATAGAGCCCGAGCGCGTCTTCGTCGACCCACTCGTGTTCCCAATCGCCGTCAACTCCGAGTCGGGCCCCGACTGTCTCGACGCCATTTCCGAGATACGCCGGCGTCACGGCGATGAGATCCACATCACGGGAGGCATGAGCAACGTCAGCTTCGGCCTGCCCGGCCGCCGGCTCTTGAACGACGCCTTCTTGGTTTTGGCCATAGAGGCCGGTGCCGACAGTGGCATCGTCGACCCGACCACGCTCAACATCGAGCAGGTCCTCCGCAGCGACCGCTCGTCGCGCCCGTTCCAGCTCGCCATCGATGTCCTCACCGGCGTCGACAGCAACTGCCGCTCCTACATGAAGGCCTACCGGGCCGGGGAGCTGACCCCGCCTGCGCCCTGAGCATCCCGCCGGTCAACGGCCCGACGTCGGCGGGAAGGTCCGGTCAGGGCCTGAAGAGCGGTTCGATCCTCACCTGCTCAGCGACCTCGGGATGCTTGGCCAGCCAGTCACGCACGAACGGGCACTGCGGGACGACGACGAGACCATCCGCCACGGCCACTTGGAGGGCTGCCTCTACGAGACGACCGCCGATCCCCCGGCGGCGCAGTGCCGCTGGCACGAGGGTGTGGTCGAGCACGAGGCGCCCCTCTCCCCGCTTGTAGGAGAGGTAGGCGAGGTCACCCTCGGTGGCGATCTCGAAGCGGTGCTCCAAGGTGTTGTCCACTACTGTCACAGCGTTCGGAGCCTAATGCCAAGGCAGCAAACAACAGCGCCTTGACGAGGTCGGTGAGACCTGCCCGAGCCAAGGCCCGCCATTCGAACAGGCCATGGCCCTCCCGCTCGTTGCGCCCGTAGCGGACTCGACGGCACGCCCCGTCCGGGTCAGGCTCCGGCCTCGCCAGCCATCTCACCGAGACCGCAAGAGGCGCCCCATCCGATCTGGCGGGAAAGCTCATTGCTTCGCTCGACGAGCTCGTGGCCGAGCACCCTACGGTCGGAGAGCTTGAGCGCCGGCTCTGGCACGCAGATCGTCATCGCAGCCACAACCATGCCGTCGTATCTGCGAACGGGCGCTGCAAGGCAGGTCAGGTTGGCGGAGGACTCCTCGCTCGCCTCCGCCCAACCCCGGCGCCGGGCTCGCGCCAGGTGCCTGTCCAGCTCCTCGAGACTGGTGACCGTGCGCGGCGTCAGCTGGGCAAGGGGCCGCTCGCCGTAGGCATCGGCAAGAGGGCCTTCGACGAAGGCGAGAAGAACCTTACCCGCCGCCGTGGCGTGGGCCGGGAGGCGCCGCCCGACAGCGGTGGCGAGGCGAACGGCCCGATTGGAGTCGACGTGGGCCACGAACACGACGTCGGGCAGGTCAAGCACGGCCAGTTGCATGGTCTCGTTGATACGGGCCACGGCTGGCTCGGCGACGGCTCGGAACTCGTCGACGAGATTGACCGAGTTCAAGAAGGCTGACCCCCACGTCATCGCCTTCGGCCCGATCCGGTAGCCGCCCCGCAGCCTCGGCCTTTGCAAGAGGTCGCTTTCGACAAGGGTGTTGAGGATCCGGTGCACCGAGCTGCGCGGCTCACCCAGTACCTTCGTCAGCTCGTCCAGGCTCGCCGAGCCCTGGCACGTGGCCAGCACGTCGAGCACGCGGACAGCGGTCACGACCGCCGGCGCGATCGGCGCCGCGCGGACCTCTGGTTTGCCCACCTGCACCCTCCCCTTCTGAGATGCCCAGGCTCCGATCCGAAAACCTGGTCTCGGCCCCGGCCTGCCCTTTTGCCCTAAGTGTCCCCCCTTTTGTGTCGCCGCAGCCGTCTTAGTGCTGTAACACAGGCGGAAAGATAAGCTTAATGTCTTGTGGGGCACTCGCGTGAGCGAGCCACGACCAAGGGGGGATTGTTCATTCATGGACCTCAACGATCGCAGTGACGAGATCGATCACGACAGGCTCGACAACCTTCGGCGGGGACGGGGCCCGATCCAAGAACACGTCATAGACGAGCTCTTGGCGGGGAGGCTGTCGAGGAGGGACTTCCTTCGAAGAGGCACCGCAGTCGGGCTCTCGATGCCCCTCATCGGCGGCATCCTCGACGCCGGCGGTTTCGGCAGGATACGGACAGCATCCTCTTTGCGGGGGGCTGCCGGCACCGCCGGGGCCACCATCAAAGCGGGGATTCTCGTCCCGGCGGGCGCCATCAACCCGGTGACGATCGCCGATGAGGGCGGCTTCGAGCTGATCGGCAACGTCGGCGAGTACCTCGTGCTGGCGAACGACCAGCTCAACTACGAGCCGTGGCTTGCGACGAGCTGGAAGCCGAACTCGACAGGGACCGTCTGGACCTTCAAGATCCGCCAGGGAGTCAAATTCAACGACGGCACTCCGATGACAGTTGACGACGTCGTCTACAGCTTCCAGTACCACGCCAACCCGAAGAACGGCTCGAACGCGCTCTCGGTCTTCTCCGGAACGCTCGTGCCCGATGGGGTGGTAAAGGTGGACGACGCCACTGTCGCCTTCCACCTCGAAGCCTCCGACGGCGCCTTCCCCGACGCCGTGTCGAGTGACAACTACAACATGATCATCGTTCCGAACAACTACGACTTCGCCAACTACCAGAAGGACTTCATTGGGACCGGGCACTTCAAGATGTCGAGCTACACGCCGAACGTCGGCGCGACATATGTCCGCAACCCCTACTACTGGGGCAAGGCAGCGCTCCCCTCGGAGGTGCAATGGACCTTCTACGCCTCCGAGACGCCGATGGTGGCCGCCCTCGAGGCGAACGAGATCGACACCTTGGACCAATTCACCGTGGCGACCAGCCCCCAGCTGTTGAACGGGAGCTACAACCTCATCAACTTGAAGGCGTCCTTGCACCGCGAGCTGTCGATGCGAAACGACCTCAGCCCGTTCACGAGCAAGTACGTCCGCCAGGCTATGGGCTACCTCCTCGACCGCCCCGCACTCGTCAAGGCCCTCTTCAAAGGCTACGCGGTCGTCGGCAACGACAGCCCCTTCGCCCCGATCTTCCCGACGGCCGTCCTGCCACCGGCGGTTCCCCAGCGCTCCCAGAACTTCACCTTGGCCAAGCAGCTCTTGGCTAAGGGAGGGGTCGCCCGGGGCTTCAAAGCCACGCTCATCACCGAGCAGCGCCAGGAGATGCCTCAGCTGGCCGAGTACATACAGCAGTGGGCCAAGCAGGTTGGGGTGACGATCAACCTCACCATCGAGACGCCGACTAAGTACTACGGCTCCGCCGTCTATGGGAAGTCGGACTGGTTGGACGGGGAGATGAGCTGCTGCGACTACGGGGCCCGCTCGGTGCCGAACGTGTTCCTCGAGGCACCGTTGCAGACCCACAATGCCGCCACCGGAGCCGGGGCGTGGAACGCGGCTCGTTTCAACAACGCGACCTACGACAAGCTTTCCAAGCAGTACGTGGCTGCAGTTGACCTCTCCAGCCAGCGTGCCCTTGCCAAGCAGATCGAGACGTTGCTCTTGGACGAGACGCCGATCATTTACCCGTACTTCTACAACTTCTTGAGCGCCTCCCAGAAGAACGTCACCGGCGTCTACGCCACCCAGCTCAGCCAGTACTTCCTCTGGAACGCAAGCAAGTCCTGACAGCGCCAGCACGCGGGGCGGCCCAGTCCGGCCGGCCGTCCCGCGTAGCTGCAGTCATAGGTACGGTCGCGCCACGCGAGAGGCAGCTTCGGGCGCTCGGTCTAGGCGAAGGCGATGACACCCCGTGCGAGGCGGCCGGCCACCATGTCGTCAAAGGCCTCGTTGATCTCCTCGAGCCCGTAGGTGCGCGTCACGAGCCGGTCGAGAGGGAGGCGGCCCTCGGCGTACAAGTCGAGTATCCGCGGCATGTCTTCGGCGCGCCCGGCACGACCCGTAGAGGCTGCCGGTGACGATCTTCTCGTGGCGCACAAGCGCAGGCCCCGGTAGGGAGACGGTGGCATCGGCCGCGGGGATGCCGACGCAGACGATCGTCCCACCCCGGCGTGTGAGCCGGAAGGCCTCGGCGACGAGCTCACTCCGCCCGGCCGACTCGATAGCAACGTCGGCGCCGTCGCCTTCGGTGAGGCCAGCCACGATGGCGGCGACGTCCTCGGCTACCGGGTCGGCGACGTGAGTCGCCCCTACTTCGAGGGCAAGCTCCCTCTTGAAAGCGACCGGGTCGACCGCGACCACATAGCGGGCCCCGGAGACTCGGGCAGCCATCACAGCACTCAGGCCGACACCACCGGAGCCGAAGACGACCACTGTCGAGCCGGGTTCGGCCTGCGCCCGGTTCACGACCGCGCCATAGCCGGTCGTTACAGCGCAGCCGACAAGGGCCGCCACTGACAAGGCCACGTCTTTTCGAATAGGGACGCAGCAGGCCTCGTCGACGACGACGGCCTCTGCGAAGGTGGAGAGAAACGAGTAGTGGTACAGCGGCTCTCCTTGGTACGACAAGCGTCGCGCCCCGGAGACAAGGGTGCCGGCCAGCAAAGCCGGGGCGGCTACCGAGCAGAGATTGGGCCGACCCGACTCGCAGTAGCGACAGTGGCCGCAACTCGGGATCCACGACAACACGACATGATCGCCCGGGGCGACACTGCGGACGCTCTCGCCGACCGACTGGACGACCCCGGCGCCCTCGTGACCGAGCACGCTCGGCGTCGGCGACGGGATAGCGCCTGTCAAGGTGTGCCAGTCGCTGGCGCAGATCCCCGTCGCGGCCAGCCTCACCATCACCTCTCCGCGTCCCGGCTTCTCGAGGTCAACCTCGACCACTTTGAGCTTCTCATTCGGGGCAAACAACACGGCCGCTCTCATTGGCCCAGCCTCTCTGTCGGGTACATGCCGCGAACTGCCCTGCAAAGGGTGCCATAGGCGAAGCAGCCAGGAAAGGACACAGAACATCTATGCTCGCCCGGAGCCCCTAGCTCAGAATGCCGCGTCGGTCAGAGTCTGCCTGAGCAGGTGTGCTCTTGCCGCCTTCGGTGACAAGGGGCGCGAGTCCGTCTTGGGGACGATCGGCTCCCGAGCGATCCGGCGACGTCGCCACCACCGGCGGCCGACCTATCGATTCGACGAACCACGTGGAGGTTCAGTCTGACGGAGCGGTTCTCACCCTTCTAGCATCGAATTGATGCAACAAGCAGTCGTCCCCGTGCGGTGGCTGAAGGTGGTCGACCAGACGAGATGCATCGGATGCCACGCGTGCACGACGGCCTGCAAGAGCGAGAACGAGGTCCCTGTCGGGGTGACGCGCACCTACGTCAAGTCGGCCGATGTCGGCCTGTTCCCACAGGTGCGCCGCGTCTTCCAGGTGACCCGGTGCAACCAGTGCGCCAATGCGCCCTGCACCGTCGCCTGCCCGACACGGGCGATGTTCCGCCGCTCAGACGGGATCGTCGACTTCGACAAGTCGATCTGCATCGGCTGCAAGGCATGCATGGCCGCCTGCCCCTACGACGCCATCTTCATCAACCCACAGGACCGTTCGGCTGAGAAGTGCAACATGTGCGCCCACCGCATCGAGATGGGCCTCGAACCGGCCTGCGTCACGGTCTGCCCGACCGGGGCGATCCTTGTCGGTGACGGCAATGACGAGCGCTCGTATGTGGCACAGGTGCTCTCTTCGGGCCAAGGCCAAGTGCGCCGACCGGAGAAGCGCACCTGGCCAGGCGTGCACTACCTCGGGGCGCACAAGGCCACGCTTGACCCCTTGGCGGCGAGACGTCCAGAAGGTGGGCTGTACGCCTGGGCCCTTCAGAGCAAAGGTGGCGTCCGTTCGGTTGCGTCGGGCCATCCCGGAGAGCCCAGCTCCGGGCAGAGCGCGCTCGTAAGTTACGACATCCCACACCGAGCCCCCTGGGGTCTCGGTGTGAGCCTTTACACCTGGACAAAGAGCATCGCCGCGGGTGCCTTCATCGTCCCGGTGCTGCTGGCGCTTGTAGGCACGATCTCCTGGGACAATGCTGCGGTTCGCCTGGCGGCACCGGTGACGGCGCTTGTGTTCCTCGCCGTCACCGGGGCGTTGCTCATCGCCGATCTCACCCATCCGCTGCGCTTCTTGTTGATCTTCACCCGCCACCAGTGGCAAAGCTGGCTGGTCCGAGGCGCCTTCATCATCTCTGCCTACGGGGCCGTGCTGGCTGTATACCTGGGGACGGGGACTGCCGCGCGCCAGGTGCTGGCGTGGCCTGGGCTGGTCATGGGCTTCGCGACGGCCGTCTACACGGCCTTCCTCCTCGGCCAGGCCAAAGGACGCGACCTGTGGCAGAGCCCTCTCCTCGGACCGCACCTAGCCGCTCAGGCGGTGCTGGCCGGCGCGGCAACGACGCTTCCCCTGATCAGCTGGCTGTCCAATTCCCAGGCGGTGAGTGCCTGCGAAGTGATCCTGGCCCTCGCGGCCGGCGCCGATCTGCTTCTTGCGGCCGGGGAGGTCATCTTCCGACATCCCGGTGAGCACGTCCGTCTCGCCGTCGCCGAGATGACAAGTGGTACCTGTGCCCGTTTCTTCTGGCCCGGCCTGGCGCTAGTGGGTATCGCCATCGGCGCTCCTTGGCTCGGCATCGCTGCCACCCCCATCGCCCTCGCCGGCCTGCTCGCTCACGAGCACGCCTACGTGCGCGCCGGCCAAGCCGTCCCGCTCGCCTAGGAGATGCACTTGCCCATCGACCCCAAGACGCCACCAGCACCGGGCTTCGCCCGAAGAGTCTCCGAGCACCACGACGAGGCTGCGCATGCCAGCACTGTCGCGTCAGGTCCCGAATTGCTCGCCGACAGCGAGCTCGACGCCGTCGCGGCGCGGGTCTCGGCGGCACGCTCGGCGGTGGAGGCGCGGGGAGAAACCTTCTACCAGGGACCGAGCGGGACCTACCTGGCGGCCTTTCCCCCAAAGGAGCGCTGGGACGACTGGACCGAGCTTGACTCGCGTGCCTGGCCGTCGCGGAGCGAGCATCACTACCTCCTCGTCCCCACGACGTGCTTTAACTGCGAGTCGGCCTGCGGCCTGCTCGCCTATGTGGACCGCGACAGCCTTCAGGTGCGCAAGTTCGAGGGCAATCCCGAGCACCCGGGCTCGAGGGGCCGCAATTGCGCCAAGGGCCCGGCCACCTTGAACCAGGTGACCGATCCTGATCGCATCTTGTACCCGCTGCGACGCAACGGCCCCCGAGGCGCGGGGTCCTGGGAGCGGATCAGCTGGGACGAGGCCCTCGACGCGCTCGCCGGGCGGATCAGGGCCGCCATCACCGAAGGACGCCAGAACGAGGTCATGGTGCACCTCGGCAGGCCAGGAGAGGACGGGTTCACCGAGCGGGTGCTCGCCAGCTGGGGGGTAGACGGCCACAACTCGCACACGAACGTCTGCTCGAGTGCCGGCCGCACCGGCTACCAGTTCTGGACCGGTTCTGACCGGCCGAGCCCCGACTACGCCAATGCCAAGGTCATCTACTTGATAAGCGCCCACCTGGAGGCAGGCCACTACTTCAACCCTCACGCCCAGCGCATCACCGAGGCCCGCGCGAACGGGGCCAAGCTCATCGTGGTCGACACGCGCCTTTCCAACACGGCCAGTCAGGCGGACCACTGGCTCTCGCCCGTGCCGGGCAGCGAGGCGGCGATCAATCTCTCCATCGCCCGGCACCTGATCGCGACCGGCCGCTACGACCGGGAATTCGTGCGCAGATGGTGGAACTGGGCGGAGTACCTGAAGGCGTGCCACCCCGAGCTGCCGGTCAGCTTCGCCGCCTTCGAAGAGGTGCTGGCCGGCCTTTATGAAGACTTCAGCTTCGAGTTCGCCGCGGCCGAGTCCGGTATCGACGCAAAGGTCCTCGCAGAGATCGCCGAGGTCATCGCCGGGGCAGGGACTCGCTTTGCCGCCCATGTCTGGCGCTCGGCTGCGGCTGCGAACCTCGGAGGCTGGCAGGTCGCCCGGAGCTTGTTCCTCATCTCGGCCCTGCTCGGGGCGGTCGCCACCGAGGGGGGCACCTTCCCCAACAGCCAGAACAAGTTCGTGCCGAGGCCCATCCACACCCCGGAGGGACCGGCACGCTGGCAGGAGCTCGAGTGGCCCCTCGAGTACCCGCTCGCGCAGAACGAGATGTCCTTCCTCCTCCCGCACCTGGTCGCGGACGGCCGTGGCAGGCTCGACACCTATTTCGCAAGGGTCTACAACCCTGTCTGGACGAACCCGGACGGCCTTTCCTGGATGGAGATGCTGACCGACGAGTCCAAGATCGCCTGTTTCGTGGCCCTCACTCCCACCTGGAACGAGTCCGCCTACTTCGCCGACTACGTGCTGCCGATGGGGCATGGCTCCGAGCGCCACGACACCCACTCCTACGAGCAGTACGACGGGCAGTGGCTCGGGTTCCGCCAACCCGTGCTGCGTGCGGCGCGCGAGCGCCTCGGCGAGGAGATTACCGACACGCGCCAGGTCAACCCCGGCGAAGTCTGGGAGGAGAACGAGTTCTGGATCGAGCTGTCCTGGCGGATCGACCCGGACGGCTCGCTCGGCGTCCGCCAGCACCACGAATCGCGGGCGCGTCCCGGCGAGAAGCTCACGGTCGAGGAGTACTACGGCTGGATGTTCGAGAACTCAGTGCCAGGCCTGCCCGAGCGTGCTGTCGCCGAAGGCCTGTCGCCGCTGGAGTGGATGCGCAGGTACGGCGCCTTCGAAATCAGCTCGGGCCTGGGGGCGCTGCACGAAGAGGTGGTGCCCGCCGGTGCTGTCGGAGAGGTCGTAGTCGATGATTCCGGTCGGGCCTACACGAGCGCGCCGACACCGCCCGACCCGAACATCGTCCCGACGGGGGCACCCGAGCCCGATCCGCGCGGGCGGCGCCCGATAGGCGTCGAGGTGGACGGAACGCTGTGCCGTGGCTTCCCGACGCCATCAGGCAGGCTCGAGTTCTACTCCTCGACCCTTGCCGCTTGGGGCTGGCCCGAGCATGCTCTGCCCGGCTACATCAAGAGCCATGTTCATCCGGACAATTTGGCTCCTGGCCAGATGGTGCTGCTCTCCACGTTCCGGCTGCCGACCCAGATCCACACGCGCTCGGCCAACGCCAAATGGCTGGACGAACTGGCGCACACGAACCCTGTCTGGATCCACCCGCTCGACGCGGCGCGCCTCAAGGTGGCACACACGGGTGATCTGATCCGGGTGGAGACCGACATCGGCTACTTCGTCGCCAAGGCATGGCTCACCGAAGGAATCCGGCCCGGTGTCATCGCCTGCAGTCACCACATGGGCCGGTGGCGTTTAACCGATGCCCAAAGGGGCGCTGGCGCCATGATGGCGACAGTCGTGCTGCAACACGACGCGGATGGCTGGAGGATGCAACAGAAGAGGACGGTCACAAGCTACGAGTCCTCGGACCCGGACTCGAAGCGCATCTGGTGGAACGAGACCGGGGTGCACCAGAACCTCACCTTCCCCGTCCATCCCGACCCGATCTCCGGCATGCACTGTTGGCACCAGGCAGTCCGGGTGCGGCCGGCGGAACCGGGCGACCGCCATGGTGACATCGCCGTCGACACTTCCAAGTCCCGCGCAGTCTACGCGCAGTGGCTCGCTCTCACCAGGCCGGCCAACGCTCAGTCACCGGGAGGCCTGCGAAGGCCGCGATGGCTGATGCGGCCACTGAGGCCAACCGACGAGAGCTATCTCGTGCCTGAGCGATGAGAGCGCCGTCGGTGAGGGGCCAAGAGTTGAGCGATCTTGGGTCAGAGACACCGCGGCTGAAAAGCAGCGCGACGTGTGCCGAGCTCCTGCGCGCCCTGGCGGCAGTCGTGCTCAGCCCTCCGTCGTCGTGCCGCCGCGCCCTCGAGGCGCTCGGCCTGTCCGAGGTGACCGGAGCCGAGCACACGGCCGTGTTCGTCCTCGCGGCACCGCCCCATGCCGCCATCTACCTCGGCAAGGAGGGCAAGCTAGGCGGCGAGGGACTCGACCGTGTGGCTGGCTACTGGCGGGCGATCGGCCTCGAACCACCGACCGAGGCCGACCACCTGGGCCTACTCCTGGCGTTGTACTGCGAGCTGCTGGACGCACAGGCCGCAGCACGCAGTGAGCTTTCGCGCGACCGCCTGATGCGCGTTCGCGAGACGCTGTTGACCGAGCATGTCTGGGCGTGGGTGCCCGGCTATCTCGCCGCGGTCGGGCGCCTCGGCGTTGCCGGGTTGTCCGGCTGGGCGCAGCTGACGCTGAGCGCCTTGCACCGAGAGGCGCGAACTGTTTCGACACCCTCGCTGGCACTTGCCTTGCGGTCGGCACCTGGGCCGCTTGGTACCGAGGTGGACCGAGACGAACTGCTCGATGCCCTCGTGATCCCGGTGCGCTCGGGCCTCCTCGTCACCAACAGCGACCTTCGTGAGGCGGCGACCGTGTCGGGGCTTGGGTGCAGGGCAGGCGAGAGGCGCTACTCACTAGCGGCCATGCTCGATCAGGATCCGCAGGCGACCTTGTGCTGGCTGGCGGGGCATGCTGCCTTGTGGGCGAGGCTGCACAGCCTTCAGCCGACTGTGCCCGGCGAGGATCCAGGGCCTTGGTGGGCTCGACGCGCCGCCAACACGGCTGGGTTGCTGGTGGGACTGCACGCCCGCGCCGCGGCGGAGTGACAGCCCGTGCGGGCGCGGTCACGCCCGCGCATTCAGGCGCCGCCCTTGCCGGGCCGCTGGCTCGTCGGACCACCGAAGGTCCAGCAGCCCTTACCTGGGAACCGAAAGCCACCTTCGCCTTTCGGAAAGCCACCTGTTAGCTGTTCTGCTGGGCTGATCGACAGAGGCGACCACCACATAGTCGTCATCGCGACTGAACTCTTGCGACCCACGCCCTTTAGCGCCCGACCGCCCACGTTCGGACGCTATGACTAGGGCATGGGAGTGACAACTGCGCTCATCCGCGGAGTGGGTGGCCGTCGCACGGGCGCGTTGTCCGTGCTTGAACAAGCATCTTCCAGTTACCGTCTCGGTCTTCGCCCACCGGTGGTGCAAAACTGACCCGATGAGCAGATCAGCCGTCCCCACGCCCGACTGCTCTTCTGGCTCTGGCCTTTGGCGCCAAACGACAGGCGGCAGCTTCGCCCTCGTTGCGCTGGGTGCCGCCATGTGGGGGACCGACCCGCTCTTTCGCCAAAAGCTCGCCCTCAATATGCCGGCATCGGCCATCGTCGCTTTCGAGCAGGCGCTTCCCGCACTGTTGCTGGCGCCGTTCGTGTGGCGCGGGATCCGCCGGGCACGGGCGGTGTTCGATGGCAGGGACTGGCTGGCACTGGTCGTGCTCGGTTGCGGCTCCTCAGCGCTGGCGACACTCCTGTTCACCCTGGCGTTCACTTACGACAGGCCAAACACACCCGTCCTGCTGCAACAGCTCCAGCCGCTATTCGCCGTGGCAGGCGCCCGCGTCGTCCTCGGGGAGCGCTTCCAGCACCGCTATGGGCTCTATCTGCTCGGGGGGCTCGCGGGGGCTTACCTGATCGCTTTCCCCCATCCTTTTTCCCTCGGTGGAGTGGACGGGTGGGCGCCGGCGCTGCTCTCAGTCACAGCAGCCGGGCTCTGGGGCTTCGGCACGGTGCTCGGACGCCGCCTCGGGGCGAAGCTTCCCTTCACCGAGCTGACCGCGCTCCGCCTGGCAACCGGCCTCGTCGCCGCGTTGATCGCCCTCGGCGTGACCGGCGACGGCTCGGCCTATGCCCATGTGAGCGCGAAGGGCCTGCTGGCCCTGGTGCTGCTCGCCCTCGTCCCGGGTTTGTTGAGCCTGCTCGTCTACTACCGGGGCCTCCGTGCGACGCCGGCGGCCGCGGCCACTCTCGGCGAGCTTGCCTTTCCCCTTACTGCGCTCGTGCTCGACTACCTGGCCTTTGGTGCCGTGCTCTCGGGTTCGCAATGGCTCGGCCTCGGCATTCTCGTCGCAACCATCACAACGATGGGAGCCCTCCGTGCCAACGGAACGCCTACGGGCGTAGAGGTCCCTCAGCTGGAGGCTCTCTCATCTCCAACCGCATGGAGCACCTGAGCTCATAAATCCGCGTCTGGCCGTGATGGCTCACGGCGACACCGGTCACAAACCGAAGGAACCCGGGCCTGCCAAAGCCTGGGTGCTAGCCCCCAGACCAAAGAGTCCCGCTAGCCCGCTTTTCATAGCGACGGGGAATCTTTACCTTGGGGGTATTGGTGCCGCTTTGGCGCGAAGAACGGTCAGTTTGGAGAGCAAGTGAGACCGGAACAGCCACCGATGTGCGGGTCAGCAAGATGATGATCGTCGTTTCCGACGAGTTCGAGGCGAGGTTCAAGGCGATCGTCCGCAACGTCATTCGTACGCCATTCACGCGACGGACCTGGGCGGAGCTCTGCTTCCTCCTGACCGGATCGGCCCTCGCGGCTGTCGGGCTCGCATTTATCGCCCTCACCATGGGGGCGGGCGTCGCCCTCACTGTCACGTTCTTCGGGCTCAGCATCGTCGGCTTGTCTCTGCGCGGGGCGAGGGGCTTCGGTGGCTTCCAGCGCCAGCTGTCACAAAAGCTTCTCGGTGAGCACATCGACGAGCCCGATCCTTTCCTGCCCCGGCCCGGCTTTTTCGGGTGGCTCCAGTCCGTGCTTCGGGACCGCACGGCCTGGCGGGCCGTCGCCTATCTGGCCATCAAGGTGCCTCTGGCCATCGTGGGGCTCCTCACTGCTCTCAGCATCTGGTTCGACGCCTTCACCTGCCTGGTCACGCCTCTGGGCGGCGGTTACCAACCGAAGGAGTTCGGCCTGGCCTCCTCCCTGTTCCGGCCCGGATACGTCTCGATCGGGAGCCCGGGCTGGCTGCACGGGCTGGCGATCTTTTGCACCGGGGTCGTGCTGCTCTTCGCCGCTCCCTGGGCCGTGCGGGTCATCGTCATGGCCGACCGCTACCTGATGCACGCCTTGCTCGGGCCAGACGCCGTCGCCCTCAGGACTCGCTCTTTGGAGCAGGCCCGCGCCCAGACCGTTGACGCCTCGGCTGCGGTGCTCCGCCGGATTGAGCGGGACCTCCACGACGGGACCCAGGCCCAGCTCGTGACCTTGGCGATGCGGCTCGGCCTCGTCAAGGAGAAACTGGCGGATCCTGAGCACCTCGACCTCGAGCAAGTCGCCCAGCTCGTGAGCGACGCCCACCGCGGGGCCAAAGAGGCGATCGTCGAGCTGCGGGACCTGGCCCGCGGGATCCACCCACCGGCCTTGGACATCGGCCTCGAGGGCGCACTTGCCACCTTGACGGCGCGCAGCACCACTCATACCGAGCTCAAGTTCTCGCTCGAAGAACGGCCGACGCCGGCCATCGAGACGATCGCCTATTTCTGTGTGGCAGAGCTGCTTGCCAACATCGCCCAGCACGCGCACGCTTCCAGGGCCACGGTTAGTTGTGCTCAGTACGGCAAGTGGCTGCGCCTGGTCGTGCGCGATGACGGGATCGGCGGAGCCCAGCTCTCCAAGCTCGGGTCGTCCTCGAGCGGCCTGATCGGCCTGACCGACAGGGTGAACGCCGTCGACGGGCACTTCGAGATCGTGAGCCCGCCCCATGGGCCGACGGTGGTCACCGTGGACCTGCCGCTGCACGCATGACGACCACACCGATACGCGTCGTCATCGCCGAGGACTCGGCCATTTTCCGCGACGGCCTTGGCCAGCTCCTCGTGGACCGCGGTTTCCAGGTCAGCGACGCCGTGAGCGACCCCTACGCTTTGCACCAATCAGTTGAGCGCGACTGCCCCGATGTGGCCATCGTCGACATTCGCATGCCGCCCACCTTCACAGACGAGGGCCTACGGGCCGCCATCGATCTGCGGCACCGGCACCCGGATCTTGGCATCTTGCTGTTCTCCCAGTACATCGAGACCCGCTACGCGGCAGAGCTGCTGGCTGAAGGCGCGGCAGGGATCGGATACCTGCTGAAGGACCGGGTCGCCGATGTGGCCGAATTCGTCAGAGGCACTGACCCGTGTAGCCTCCGGAGGGACCGCCCTTGACCCGGAGGTGGTAACCCAGCTTCTCGGGGCGTCGCGACGCCTCGGGACGATCTCGGTGCTAAGTGCCCGCGAGAAAGACGTGCTTTCCTTGATGGCAGAAGGCCGCTCCAATGTAGCTATCGCCAACGAGCTAGTGATCTCCGAAGGGACGGTAGAGAAGCATGTCGCCAGCATCTTTACAAAGTTCGATCTCCCCGAGTCACAGTCCGACCACCGTCGCGTGCTGGCCGTGCTGAGATTCCTCGGCTCATGATCCTCGGACACGAGCCGGACCCGCTGCGCAAGCTCGCCCGCCGTCTGCGGCACGAGAAAAGAAGAAGGGAATCGACATGAACCTCCGGCACGAAAAGTGTGGCCCATGAGTCTTGCAACCGCCGACCGCGGTTTGGATACGAGAGGC
Organism: uncultured Acidimicrobiaceae bacterium; assembly: GCA_963725355.1. Lineage (GTDB taxonomy): Bacteria > Actinomycetota > Acidimicrobiia > Acidimicrobiales > Bog-793 > Fen-455. Next base: position 278,063 of record CAVRYE010000011.1, on the reverse strand, counting down.
GGCGTAAGTCCCTGGGCCGTTGAGACCCACGGTCTCACAAAGCGTTTCGGGGAGAACGTCGCCGTGAACGGCGTCGAGCTCCTCGTTCCCCGGGGATGCGCCTTCGGCTACCTCGGTCCGAATGGTGCCGGCAAGACAACGCTCATCCGGGTGCTGCTCGGGTTGACCCACGCCGACGCCGGCACGATGTCGCTCCTCGGGTACCCGGTCCCCCACCACCGCGACAAGGCGCTGGCGCGCGTCGGGGCCATCGTCGACGAACCACGCTTCCATCGCCATCTGACCGGGAGGCAGAACCTCCAGATACTCGCGGCGGCCCGGGAACACGAGGCTTGGGACCGTATCGGGCCAGCGCTCGAGCGCGTAGGTATGGCGGGACGTGCCGACGACAAGGTGGCGAAGTACTCGATGGGCATGCGCCAACGCCTCGGCGTCGCGGCGTGTCTCATCGGCGACCCGCAGCTGTTGATCCTCGACGAGCCGATGAACGGCCTCGACCCGGCTGGGATGCACGAGATGCGAGACATGATCCTCTCCCTCGTAGCTGAGGGGCGGACCGTGGTCCTTTCCTCGCACCTGCTGGACGAGGTCGAACGGACCTGTGATGCCGTGGCCATTGTTGACCGGGGCAACATCATCCGTCAGGGCCCGATCTCCGAGCTGCTCGCGGGGACGTCGCTCGATCTGCAGATCGAATGCTCCGAACCCGAGCGGGCAAGGGCACTGCTTCAGGCCACGTCGTTTGCGGCCCACATTGAAGTTGGCACCCTCGGACTGGGGATCGCCTTGCCACCGGGGACTTCCCGCGACGTCATCGCCGAGATCAATCGCATCCTCGTAGAAAGCGGGATCGCCGTGTACCGGCTACAGCAGATCCAGGCGTCACTCGAGTCGTGGTTCCTGCAGGTCACAAGCCGGCTGGGGGCGCCGGAATGACCGTCGCGCCTACGCAAGGATCCGTCGTCGCCTCGCTCCCAATTACTCGTCCCGACCACCGGGGATCGTGGGTTCCAACTAGCCGGATGATTGCCACTAGGTTCATGGAGCTGCGCAAGCGGCGCGGCCTCATGATCGCACTCGTCGCGGTGAACATTGGCCTGCCCACCCTCTTCCTGCTCATCCGCCTTATCTCGCACGCCGTCGCCCCGAGGTCTTACGGCCCGGCCGGCGGATACGACATCTTCTCCCACCTCACCACCGGGGTCATGTACATCTTCGGCTTCATCGTCGCCGCGACCTTAGGCTGCACGGCAGGCTCGGTGGACCTGAACGAAGGCATGTTCCGCCACCTCGTCGTGACGGGCCGGTCGCGATTGGCGCTGTACCTCGCCAGGATCCCTGCCGGACTTGCGATCGTCGTGCCCCTGGTGGCGATCGGTTTCACGATCGTCTGCACCGTGTGCGTGCTTGCCGCCCCAACGAGGCTCAGCTTCGACGGGGTGACGATGCCGGCACACCTGTCATATTCCGGCTTCGAGAGCTGGGCGGCAGACCATCCCGGGGATGTCGTGTGCGACTTCCCCTACAACGCCAGCATCGCCGTGAACGTGCCCTGTGGCCCGAACGGGCCGATCAGCAGTACCAGCGGCAGCGTCAGCACCGGAGGCGTCATCGTCAAGCGGGGCGCACCGGGGAGCATCGCCAAGGTCTCTCCAGCAGAACTCAAGGCCGCTGCCCTCCAGATCGCCAGGCAGGACTACGGGGACTACAGGACACTTTTCCTCTACCCGTCCAACTCGCTCATGGTCGAGACTGGCCTGTGGCTCGAGCTGGAAGCTTTCATAGGATTGGTCGTCGGGCTCGGGCTCGCATCTCTCATCGGCCAGCGAACAGTCTCGGTCATCTTGATGTTGGTCCTCGAGGTCATCTTGACGCCCATATTCTCTACTGCCCACATCCCGCATCTGATCAACCTCCAGCGCGCCATCGTGGGCCTCGCTACGCTCCATCTCGAACCATCCGTTCTGCCCGGACCCTTCGGAGGAAATGGGCCAGCCGCGGGTCATGCCTCCTTGTATGTGCCCGAGTCGACCTTCGTCGCGGTCTGTGTGATCGTCGCTTGGGTAGTGGTTTGGAGTGCGCTCGGCGCCTGGCGGATGATGACAAGAGACGCGTGACCAGTCATGCGCAGCATCGACGCAGCGGTCAAGGTGAGCACGCACGTGACGAATCGCGGACTTAACGTGTTAGGTCCCTGTTATCTCACTCGGCGTACAACGACTTCGGATCGTCAACAGTCGAGACCGAAGGGAGTCACCATATGACCGAGCCAGATCGTGGCCCTAGCAACGACGCCAAGAGCGGCTGGCGAATCCGCGTCGGCAGTCACGTGAGCCGTGGTCTCCTGGCCGGTGCCGCCACGGCCATTGTCGCCGCGGGTCTGCTTGTCGGGGCCGGCACAAGTGGTGCCTCTGGCACCAGTAGTGCCTCGGGCGCGAGCGGTGCTTCCGGCGCTTCCAACGCCTCGGGTGCGAGCGGTCCCATCGTGCACGTGGCAAGGCCGGTCTTGGTGACATGCAGCGTGCCGAGTGGTGCCTCGGGCGCGAGCGGTGCCTCAGGTGCCTCGGGCGCGAGCGGTGCCTCAGGTGCTTCCGGCGCGAGCGGTGCCTCGGGCGCTTCCGGCGCGAGCGGTGCTTCGGGCGCTTCCGGCGCGAGCGGTGCTTCGGGGTCAAACGGTGCCTCGGGCGCAAGCAGCGTACAGGTACCGGTTCAGTGGACCCAGACGATTTCCACAGCTGCGCCCTGCCCAGGACCTTTCGCTGTCAGGGTCTTGCCTCCAGGCAACGCCTTCACTGTCTTGCCTTCGATTCATTCGACAGGCCAGGGCGCTGTCAAGCTGATCTGCTCCAAGGGCTCCATCACTGCCATTGCCTCGAGCGCGAGCAGAGCTCCGGGCGCACGGGCGAAAGTGCAGCGCGTAATTGCACCCTTCCCGAAAGGCGCCTGTCCCGAAAGATGGGTGATCGACGTCCCCGTGCCGAGTCCGGCAGCCGCGTCTGCCATACTGCCGCGGCCAGCGACTATTCACGGCATCGCTCAGGCGGCTTGCCGTAAAGCTGTTGTGATGTTCGTCAAACCGCCAAGGAAAGTTACTCCCAAGAAGGTGAGCGTTCGTGTGCTGAGTAGGCTCGCTTTCCCGGGTCGAGGCCTGGCGCCGATGAGGTTCATCACCAGCGGCTCCTGCTCGAACTTCGTAGCCCTTGCTGTCCCGCAAGCGAGGTCAGTGTCAGGCAGGAGTGCCTCGACGACCGCTGCTGCTCGGGGCTGACCGCCAGGCCTGGAGTGGCCAACTCGACGGCGCTTCGGGAAACTGGGTAAGTGCGGGAGGCATCTGCGGGCGGCGCCGACGCGAATGAACCCCTCGCGGACACGCCAGCCGTTTCGGCCGTGTCGGGGACGCCGACTACTCTCGCCTCGCAGACAGCATCCGGTCACGTTCTTAACAGCGGAGCTTCCCGAGACCTCCCAGGCCGAACAGTAAATGAAATTGGGCCTCTTGCCGTCCTCGTCGTTTCTGTCGGCTTTGGTTTATTCGTCCTCCGCCGAGAAACCTCTGTCGTCTCCTATCTAAACGACGAGGCCTTTCACCGCGGAATGGCACAGTTGGCCTCGAACTTGCTGCGGGCGGGGCACGACCCGCTCTCGGCTTGGTACCCGCTGTTGAACCTAGGCTCGCCCGAGTTCCTTCACTACCAGAGCCTTCCAGCGATCATCACCGGCGCCGTCGGGATCGTCGTCGGGGTTCCTCACGCGTTCGCATGGTCGAGCTATCTGCTCCTGGCCACCTGGCCGATAAGCACCTTTTTCCGCGAGGTTGCTCGGATGGGACAGATGGACAGCGGCGGCGGTCGCGTCCACGTCCCCCCTGATCATGAGCGCCGCCGGGCACGGCTACAGCTACGGAAGCTACCTCTGGATCGGCTTCGGACTTTGGACACAGCTCTGGGCCATGTGGACCTTGCCGCTAGCGATCGGCTTCTCCTGGCAGGCGATCACCAAGCGGCGCCACCTCGTCGCAGCAGTTGCCTTTACCGCTCTCACGATCGCCTTCCATTATGAGACCGGCTACCTCGTTGCCGGGGCGATAGTCGTGCTCGGCCTTGCTGGCAGCTGGGGAAGCTCACTTCGCCGGCGTGCGCAGAACACGGCGCTGCTGGCGGTGCTCAGCGCGGGCGCAGCGGCGTGGGTGCTCGTGCCCGTGGTATCGGCCGGGCGGTTCGCGGCAAGGAACGAGTTCTTGCAGAACACCGTCGACGCCAACTCCTTCGGCGCTCGTCGCATCTTGAGTTGGCTGGCAACCGGTCAGCTACTCGACAAGGGGCGACTCCCGGTGCTCACGGTGCTGCTCGCCCTCGGTCTCGTCTCGTGCCTGTGGCGGTTCCGCTACGACGAGCGCTGCCGGGTGCTCATCGTGCTCTGGATCGTCTACCTCGTGGCGTTTTTCGGAAGGCCGACGCTTGGGCCCGTCATCGACCTTCTTCCCGGGAGCAGAGATCTCTTCCTTCGCCGCTTCGTGTGTGGTGTCGACCTAGGGGACCTGTTGCTCGTCGGCGTCGGTGCAGCCGAGCTCGCGAGGTTTGCCGCCCGCCTCGTCACGCACGTGCTGCCCTACATTGACCGCACATTCATCACAACCACGGCTTGTGTAGTCGGCATCGGCGTGCTGGCGCCCGCTTGGATCCAGGTGGCGCGCTACACCGCCCACGACGCGAGGGACATCACGGTCCAGGCCCGTTGGGACGCCACCCAAGGCTCCGAGGTCAACTCACTTCTCCGGGAGGCAGAGGGCCGGGGCGGCGGTCGTGTCTACGCGGGCCTTTTGACCAACTGGGGCAGGAACTTCCTTGTGGGCTATGTCCCCGTCTATGAGTACCTGGCCGACCAGGAGGTGGACTCGGTCGGGTTCACGCTCCGCACCGCTTCGCTCATGTCGGATGCAGAGCCGTACTTCGACGAGACGAATCCGGGCGACTACGCCCTTTTCGGTGTTCGCTTCCTTCTCCTACCCGAGGGCATGAACCCCCCGGTGGCCGCCCAGTTCCTCGCGAAGTCCGGTCCGTACGCAATGTGGATGCTGCCTGCCGTTCACTACCTGCAGGTCGTCGACACTGTCGGCTCAATCTCCGAGAACCGGACAGACGTCGGTGCCAAGTCTTCGGCTTTCCTGGCATCCACATCGCCGGGCGAGGGCCGCTATCTCACTGTCGCCTACGACGGGGGTCCGGCGGCTACGGCGTCGCTCAGGCCCGGCGCGACCGCCCGCGGGCCGGCAGGAAGCGTCGAGAGCGTGCACGCCAACTTGGAACGGGGGACGGTGACCGCGACCGTAGAAGCGAGACGGGCCGCCGTCGTGCTGTTGAGTGCCTCCTACGACCCGGGCTGGCAAGTCACAGTTGACGGGCGGCCAAGCACTGTCGAGATGGTTGCGCCTGCCATGCCGGGAGTGCGGGTCCCGGCCGGGGTCCACGTCGTCCGGTTCACCTACGTCGGCTACCCGGACTACTGGGTTCTCTTCCTGGTTACAGGAGCCTCCTTGCTGGCGGGCGGCCTGGTCGCCTTGAGATGGCGGCGCCGGGAGGCAGAAGCCACCCGTCACCTCGGGACCTCCCCGACTGGAGCCGGTGCGCGCCGAGCAGCCCCCCACGTCGGCTGACAGGATGGGCGCGAGACCACAGAGACCTGTTTCCACCACAGAGTCACTTAGGTGCCCCTGAGGTGCGAAATGGCTGCCGCAGTGGCCCCACCCGCGGTCGAGCAAGGAGCGACATCTTCACCCACTCGGAGGGCCGATGCTCAGAGCGGACCAGGCGCGACCACCTCGGAGAATGAGGCGGGCTTCGATTGGGTAAGGGTTTGCAAGGGAAGGGCGGTTGGTGGTCACCTACATGTGGCCACAGAAATCCAATACGGCGGAGGCCCTGGTAAGGGCCATGGTGGGACGGTCTGGCACCGTCGCGGTCAGGAGAAGAACTGATGCTCAGGTCAGCGCGTTTCGCGTCCTCGCAAAACGGGGCCTTAACAGATGTGGTGCGAGCCACAACAGCGATCTTGGTGGCTGCCGGCGTGCTTGTCGGGCCCTTCGCCCTCGCCGCCACAGCGGCCAGTAGGCCGCATGCGAGCTACCAAGTGATGGGGTCTTATGTGTCGGTCACTCCCTTCCGGATCACCGACACTCGCCCAGGCTCTGGACAGCCGAACGCTGGGGGCACCCTCGGACCCAACACCACATTGGACGTGCAAGTCACAAGAGTCGGCCTGCAACCTATTCCCGCTGGGTCCGCGGCGGTCGTGCTCAACGTGACCGCAGTGGACCCGACAGCCTCGGGTTTCCTCACCGTATTCCCGGCAGGGTCCGCGCTTCCGGCTGTCTCCAACCTCAACTTCTCTCCCGGCCTGACGGTGGCGAACCTCGTGACTGTCCCGCTCAGTTCTTCGGGCATGATTGCCCTCTACAACCACGCCGGGGAAACCAACGTCGTGGTCGACGTGGAGGGTTACTACATAAGCTCTCCTTTGAGCAACAGCAGCGGGCTCTACAACCCGGTCTCGCCCGTTCGGGCTCTAGGCACCATTTACTCAGGTTCAGCCGTCGGGCCGAACTCCAACCAAACCGTCACGGTGACAGGTACCCTCACCGGAGTTCCGGCCAATGCCTCAGCCGTTGTAGTGAACGCGACGGCCTCAGGAGGCACGAGGGCGAGCTTCCTCACCGTCTACCCCGATGGGCAGAACATGCCAACCGCCTCGAACCTCAATTTCGCTGCGGGGCAGGTCATCGCCAATCGCGTCAGCGTCGGAGTCGGCTCCGACGGACGGATCGAGGTCTACAACCACGCCGGAACGGTGAATGTCGACATCGACGTCGACGGTTACTACTCGGGTGCAGGTGGCAGCGGAACCGTGTTCGTGCCCATCAGCCCCGTCCGGCTCACCGACACGCGCGTCTCTGAGAACGGATCACCCCTAGCGGCGGACACCTCGGCGATGTTCAACCTAGCCCCAGCATCGAGTGGGATCCCTACGACCGCTGTCGCCGTCGCGAGCAACATCACGGTCGTCCCCGGTAGGGCGGCTGGGTATCTTGCCGTTTACCCGACGTCTGACTTGAGCGTGCCGGTTGCGTCCGATATCAACTGGAGCGCCAATGACTCCCTCGCCGTTCCCAATTTCACGATTGCCGACACAGCCGGAACCGGCAACATCGACGTGTACGCCAGTCACGGCACGACAGTCAACCTCTTGATCGATGCCTTCGGGTACTTCGTCCGCCAGCTCCCAACGAGCACGACCGTCTCGCAGTCTTCGAGCAGTGTCACCTTCGGACATGAGTCGGCGACGATCTTCTACGTCGAGGTGACGACCCGGTACGGCGAGGCGGTGCCGAACGGAGAGTCCGTCTCGGTCCACGTCGGCTCTGCGACCTGCACGGCCCAGCTCAAGGCCAACAAGGGGTCATGTGCCCTGTCCAACACCGCTGTGGGAGCCGGCTCCTACACGGTGTCCGCCTACTACGGCGGCGACGACGAGCTCGCCGGCTCGAGCGGTTCTGGCACAAGCAAGCTGACTGTTTACAAAGACTCGACGAGCACGGCCGTCTCGCAGTCGCCAACGAGTGTCACCTATGGCCACGAGTCGGCGACCACCTTTTCTATTGCCGTAAGCACGCACTATGGAGAGGGGGTTCCCGACGGAGAGTCGGTGGTCGTGCACGTCGGCTCGGCGTCCTGCACAGCCGGGCTGAAAGACGACAAGGGCACGTGCACCCTCTCCAACACTGCGCTCGGGACAGGCTCGTACTCGGTGTCGGCCAGCTACGGAGGAGACGGCAACCTCGACAGCTCGAGCGGCTCTGGTACGGCCAAATTGACTGTGAACAAGGACACGACGAGCACTGCGGTCTCGGAGTCACCGACGAGCGTCACTTACGGCAAGGAATCAGCGGCCCTGTTCTCGGTCTCGGTCACGAGCCACGAGGGTGAGTCTGTGCCCGACGGCGAGACGGTCACCGTGCACGTCGGTTCTACGAGCTGCACAGCCGAGCTGAAGGGCAACAAGACATCGTGCACCATTGGCGACACTGCGCTCTCGGCGGGTTCTTACCCGGTCTCGGTGAGTTACGGGGGTGACGCCAACCTCGACAGTTCGAGCGGGTCGGGCGCCACGAACCTGACGGTGGGCAAGGACACCACGAGCACTGCTGTCTCGGAGTCGCCGACGAGCGTCACCTACGGTCAGGAGTCAGACGCAGTCTTCTCGATATCGGTCACGAGCCACTACGGCGAAGCCGTCCCCGACGGCGAGTCGGCCGTCGTACATGTCGGCTCGGCGAGCTGTACAGCTCAGCTGAAGGGCGAGAAGGGCTCCTGCACGCTCCCCGACAGCGCACTAGCCACAGGCTCGTACCCGGTATCGGCCAGCTATGGAGGTGACGCCAACCTGGATGACTCGAGCGGCTCGAGCAGCTCGAATCTCACCGTCTAACGGGCCCACCGACATCGCCTGGCAAGGTCGGCGATCAAATGTGGCGTTAACCGCCATTTGGCGGTCCACAACTGCATAGGTGTTTCTCGGGCTCGACAACCTCGCATCGAGGGTGATCTCCCGGGTGAACTGGCCCAAGTCGCATCCGATCCCGTCCGATAAGACTCCAAGAGGCAAGTCCTCGCCGCGCCGTCAGGTATCAAGACGCGACGTGACTTGCCGGGTCCTGTTGGAAGGGGTCTGGGCTTGACGAATCGAAGCGATCTCGCGAGCGCCATCAGGCAGGCAGTGGACCCCTTGACGCTCATGCAGCGGATCGTGGACGAAGCGCTGGCCATCGAGGAAGCTGTGGATGGCGTTTTCGTCGGGCTCACTCAAGGCGCGGGTTGGTTGACGCTTGAGTGCAGCGCAGGAACCTTGAAGCAGCAGGCCGGCAACCGGGTACCCCTCCGCGGGGGTCTGATCGGGCTCGCACTCGAGACGGGCGAGGTCCTCAGCTGTTACGACGCGGAGAACGACCCCCGTGTCGAGCTCGATCTGTGTCGTCGATTCTCCGTCATGTCCATGGTCTGCGTGCCACTGCACAGGGCCGAGGAAACCGTCGGGGTGCTATGCGTCACCTCCTCGCGGCCCTGGGCATTCGAGGAGTCGGACGTGACCGTTTTCGCGCGCCTGGCAGAGTTCATCAGCGCGGCTATTGCCGTCGCCGTCGAGCTGGCAAGCGCTACCAACGAGATCCTCGTACGCAACGGGCGCGACGTGCTCAAAGAGCGATTCGTCGCCAATGTCGTGACCCCCGCCATCATGACTCACTTAGAGACGCGTGGACGCCTGGAGCGGTTTCTTACTGGCCGGGGGCTCTCGCATGTCTTCCAGCCCATCTTCGACATATCGAACGGCCAGTGCTTTGCCGTGGAGGCCCTTGCCCGTTTCTCAGGAAGGCCCCGCCAAAACCCGGAGACCTGGTTCGACCAGGCGTATGCGACCGGTGTGGGCATCGAGCTGGAGCTCACATCGGTGAGAGCTGCCCTCAGCTCCCTGCCGCGCATCGGTGCGAACACTGCCCTCTCGCTCAACGTCGGACCCCAGGCCATCGTCTCGAAACAGATGCAGCAGTTGCTCGCGAGCTCACAGCAGCCACAACGCCTGATCGTGGAGCTCACCGAGAATGCAGGAGTCGACGACTACACCACGCTGTCGCTCGCCGTCGAAGAGCTTCGCAAGATGGGCGTGCGGCTCTGCATAGACGACACGGGAGCCGGTTTTTCCAGCTTTGCCCACATCTTGAGACTCGCCCCTGACATCATCAAGCTCGACAGGGAGCTCACCTCTGGCATCGACAGGGATCCGGTCCGTGTCGCGCTCGGCACCGCACTCGTCAGCTTCTCGGCACGCATCGGCGCCAAGATCGTCGCCGAAGGAATAGAGACGATGGCCGAGCTCTGCACTCTCCGAGCTCTCGGCATCACTTATGCCCAGGGTTATCTCCTCTGCCGACCGACGTCGCTCGAGTTTGTTCCGAGCCATCTTCCTCAAAAGCTGTTTCCGGTGCCGACTGGGAGGGCCTCGTGACGACCGCTTTGAGTGGACCGGAAGGGCCAGGCAGAGGAGCATCGAACGGCTCCCTCGCGCCGCTCTCGGCGAGGGTCTATGGCCATACTCACGAGGACCACGTGGAGTTGCGTCAGAGCGAGGCGCGCCTGCAAGCTCTCTTGTCCTCACTCGACGACCTCGTCTTCGAGATCGACGATAAAGGTACCTACCTGGGGATCTGGACGACGAACGACGCCCTGCTGGCAGCTCCTCGCCACGAGCTCCTCGGCCGGACCCTCACCGAGACCTTCAACAGCGAGATCGCCCTCAAGTTGAACGAGATCATTACTCACGTCCTTAGGACAGGCTGTCCCGAAATCTGTGAGTTATGCCTCGACGTCCCGGCAGGCAGGCGCTGGTTCCAGGTCAGGCTCGCTCCGATCATCGGGGTCGAAGGTGGAAGGAAGAGGGTCTGTCTCCTCACACGCGACATCTCGGAGCAGAAGGAAGCTGAGCTGGAGATCTCGAGGCTCTTGCTTCGTGAGCAGCTCTTGAGCCGCCTGTCGCAGGCCCTGCCGATCGGGCTGTTCGAGATAGACCTGGCCGGGCATATCGCGTTCACCAATGACAGGATGAAGCCAATCCTTGGCGAAATGTCTGGAGCGACGATCGCGACCTTGATGTCGGCGACCTTCGCCGAGGACCGACCGGTCCTGGAAGCCGCCTTTGCCATGGCCCTCGGAGGCGAGGCGGTTGACGACGTGGAGATAAAGATGTCGGTCCGCGCCGCGGACAAGTCGTATGGGGTATTAAGCGAACGCATCTGCTCACTTAGCCTGCGCTCATTGGTCGACGCCGTAGGTGCGATCACAGGCGTCGTCGGGTGCCTGAGCGATGTGACAGAGCGGGTGCAGCTTCGACGCGAGCTCGAGGTGATGGCCTCGGTGGACAAGCTGACCTCGTGCCTGAACCGGGATGCGTCGCTCCTCCTTCTCGAACGCACGACCGGAGCACGCAAACTCCCGGGGGAGGGAAACGCCGTCATCTTCATAGATCTCGACAGGTTCAAACTGGTGAACGATCGCTTCGGTCACGCTGCCGGTGATCTCCTCCTCGCCGAGACGGCCAACCGCCTGCGGGGAGCGGCGCGCAACGGTGATGCTGTCGGCCGCATCGGTGGCGACGAGTTCGTCGTCATCTGCCCGAAGGTGAAGAGCGCCGACCAGGCGGTGAAGATCGCCGAGCGCATGGCGGAGGCTACGACGGCGACTGTCGACGTCGGTAACGGAATGGCCGAGCTGCACACGAGCGTCGGCGTTGCCTGGACGACAGAAGCGCTCGATGCCGACGCTTTCATAGCCCAGGCCGACTACGCCATGTACCAGTCGAAACGAACCTTGCACACGGGGGTAACGCTCTTCTCCGCGAAGGGAGCCGGCGGCGCTGAGCTGCAGGACGCCGCTGTCAGCACCTAAACGGGCTCTTCTCAACGAACTGGGGCGCGTGAACAACTGACCGCGCCCGGATAGGTATCCACCGGCGCGGCAAGGGGCCTCGCCATTCTCGTGGCTGTCCAAAGCTTCGAGAGAGGGAGACCCCCGCCATGGGTGACGGTACCGAATTCGACGACGCGTTGTTGGGACTGCCCGGGTTCAGGGTGCTGGCGGTGACCGAGGACGGCGATGAGCTGCTCGTGGGCATCGAAACGATCCGCCGGGTGGCGGGGTGTCCCTCCTGCGGGGTGATCGCGAGGACAAAGGACCGGCTCCGGGTGTTGATCAGGGACCTGCCGGCGTTCAACCACCGCGTGCGGCTCGTCTGGTCCAAGCGGCGCTTCACTTGCCCGGACCCTGATTGTCCGCAGCAGACCTGGACCGAGCGCTCGGACGAGCTCCCCGATCGTCGCGTGCTTTCGGCACGGGCAGGACGTGAGTGCACGCGTGCCGTCGGCCAAGAGGCGCGATCTGTCGCCTCGCTCGCACGCTGGCTCGGTGTCTCCTGGGCGACGGTGATGTCGGCGGTGCGCGACTACGGGATACCGCTTGTCGACGACCCGGGCCGGGTTGAGGAGGTGAACTCACTCGGCATCGACGAGACGGCGTTCTTGAAGGCGAAGGCCGAGCACCCGACGATGTATGTCACGGGACTTGTCGATCTCGAACGACGCGTGCTCATCGACATGATCGAGGGAAACCGGGCGATCGACGTCTCGCGTTGGCTGTCAGCCAAAGACGACGCCTTCTTGGCCGGCATTAGGACCGTCGCCTGCGACCTGCACGAGGGCTACCGTTCCGGGCTCCACCCCCATCTCGACCACGCCCGCCAGGTGGCCGATCCCTTCCATGTCGTGGCGGCTGGGAACCGCTGTGTCGACCTCGTGCGCCGCAGGGTGCAAAACGAGCTCTTGGGCCACCGCGGCCGCAAGGACGACCCGCTCTACAAGATCCGTCGGGTACTGCTGACAGGCTCGGAGCGGCTCAACCAAAGAGGCGTCGACCGGATGGCCCTCGGGCTTCGCCTCGGCGATCCCGACGACGAAGTCCTCGGCGCCTGGCTTGCCAAGGAGTACCTGCGTGACGTCTATCTCACCGATGACCCGAACGAGGCCGCACTCTTGCTCGACCGGGTGATCGCAGGTTGTCTAGCTGATGAGGTCGACGAGATCGTCTCGCTCGGCAACACCTTGAAGCGCTGGCGCACCCAGATCCTCGCTCATCACTTGACCGGCGCCTCGAACGGACCGACCGAAGCGATGAACCTGCTCGTGAAGAAGATCAAGCGCTGTGGGCACGGCTTCAAGAGCTTCCGCAACTACCGCCTACGCGTCCTCTTGCACTGCGGTGGCATCAAATGGGACGCTCATCCGGCTACGACAATGCGGGCTCACTCACCCCAGTTGGTCGCGTAGAGCCCCTAAACGTGCCTAGTTCGCCGTTGTGACAACACCCACCGAGCTCACCGGAGCTTCTAGATCACCTGCTCGTTTGCGCCAGGAATCGGTGCGTGCGCCATATCTTGCGAAGTCTTACAAGCCCACCGGGTAGCGGGGAGGGACCCAAGGCCAGTCGGGCCCCTCCCGGTGGCGCCTCTCGGGCTCAGTACTCGGATGGCTCGAGCTCGGCGAGCTCGGCCGCGTGACGGTGGACCTTCTCGATCGCGTCCAGGACGCTCTGAGTGTCCTCTCTGCTTCCCATGAGCGCTTGGGTCTTGAACCAGATCGTCGTCTCGGCCAGGTCCTCCGAGACAGGAAAGTGCTGGCGGGAGTAGCCAGGGTAGGCGCTCGTATCACGCAAGCGTGGCGCGAGCCCTCCTTCCCGATTGAACATCTCGAGCTGGTGCATCGGAGGGTAGCCGGTCGTAAGCGGCATTCCCTCGGCCAACAGCGCGGTGCGCACCCTGTCCCTGCTGGGGAAGATCTCCGGGTCAAACCTGACCAGGTAGTCGTAGTTGCCTTGTGCGGTGCAGCCGTCGTGACGACCCTGGGGCCTGATCCCGGGCAGCTCGGCCAGGGCCGCGTTCAGAAAGTCGTCGTTGGCCGAGCGCCGGGCCTGCTGCTCCGGGAAGCGGGCCAGCTGGGCGCGAAGCACCGCTCCCTGCCATTCGGTCATGCGGAGATTCCCCGCGAGCTCGAAGTGCTTGTAGAACCAGCTGTTCGGTCGACGTCCGCAATCCGACAGCGAGCGGACCCGAGCGACGAGCTCTTCACTCTCGCACACGACCACACCTCCCTCGCCGGCGGTCATGCTCTTTGATGCCTGGAAGGAGAACGTGCCTGCGTCGCCGAGCGTGCCGACGTGCTGTCCGCGCCAGCGGGACCCATGGGCCTGGGCAGCGTCCTCGAGGATCTTGAGGCCGTGCTCGGCGGCCAGTTTGCGGAGACCGTCGAGCTCAGCCACGTTGCCGCCGAGATGTACTGGCAGCAGGGCACGGGTACGCTCGGTGATTGCGGCCGCAGCGGCACCGACGTCCATGGTGAAAGTGACCGGGTCGACGTCGACTATGACAGGGATCGCGTTAGCGGCGAGAACCGCGCCGATCGTAGCCATGAAGGACCAGTCGGGAACGATGACTTCGTCGCCTTGTCCGATGCCGAGCGCCGCCAGGGCGACCTCGAGAGCGTGCGTCCCGTTCGTCACGGCGACGGCGCCCGCCGCACCTGTGAAAGCCGACCACTCCTCTTCGAAGGCCCTCACCTCGACGCCCTCTGTGGCCCACCAGTTCCGGGAGTCGAGGACTCGCAGGATGCCGGCCCGCTCTGCGTCGTCGTACTGCGGCCAGTCCGGGAACTTCGTGGTCCGGACCGGGGTGCCGCCTGTTGCTGCGAGTTTGTCCACTGCGTTCTGCTCCTTGTTAGATGTTTTCCTGGTTCATGCCTGCGGCGCTCGATGTCTCGCGCGTTGGTCCACGTGGTCGACCTGGGGTCTGTTCATCCGCCGTCGTTACGAGCCACGGAGAACCGAAGGGTGACTCGGCCAACTGTTTGACGAGGGCGCCGACTTCAGGCGCATGGCACCTCCACCCAAGCCTGCGTCGCGGCCGAAGCGATGACCGCTTGTGTCAGCTCGGCGGCCCGGCGGCCGTCGGCGAAACGAGGAAGCCCATCGGGCGCTTGGCCCAAGATGGCGCCGTAAGTGTCAGAGACAAAGGCGTTGAAGCAGTCCTGATAGCCCTGTGGGTGCCCGGCTGGGACGGTGACGTAGCTTGCCGCGCCGGCATGCAACCCGTCAGAAGAGCGGGCGAGCACCTCGCTCGAGGAACGCCCTCCGATCCAAAGCGAGTCGGGCAGCTCCTGGTCGAATACATATGTGGCCTTGGTGCCCTCGAGGGAGAACCACAGGCGGTTCTTCCGTCCGAACGACACCTGGCTCAACACCAATGAGCCGATGGCTCCGCCGTCGGTCTCGAAGTTCAGCGTGACGGCGTCCTCGGTCTTTACTTCGACCGGCTCGCCCTTCGCCTGTCGGATCGGAAAGACGGTGAGCATCTGGGCACAGACGCGGGTGAGGCGCTGAGCTGAGACGAACTCGACAAGATCGACCCAATGCACACCGATGTCCCCAAAGGCCCTCGAGGCGCCGCCCAAAAGAGGGTCGACCCGCCAGTCGCTGTCGGTCTCAAAGGCGAGCCAGTCCTGCAGGTACGAGCCGTGCAGAACGCTCAATCTGCCACCTTCACTGCCCCGTACCCGCTCGCGGATCTCGCGGACAATCGGGTAGTACCGGTAGACGAACGGTACCGAGGCGACAACGCCGGCGGAATCGGCAAGGTGCTCGAGCTGCGTGGCCTCGGCAACCGTTGTCGCCAGAGGCTTCTCACACACCACGTGCTTACCTGCTTTGATGGCCTCGGCCACGAGCCTGGCATGGGCGTGGTTGGGCACGCAGACATGGACGACTTCGACCTGGGGGTCGGCGATCAGCTCCTCCGAGTCCGAGAAGACCCGTTCGAAATTTAGGTCACCGGCAAGAGCCTGCGCGAGTGGGCCCACCGAGTCCGTAACACCGACCAGCCGGCCACCGGCTGCGCGAGCCGCTCTGGAATGCACGAGACCCATGAAACCGGCCCCGATGATCCCGACTCCGATCTGTTTGTGCACCTTACCTCCAAGGGATTGAGCGCCGCGAGATCATACTAAGTTAGGTGCCACGCCAAGCACCAAATGGGTTGTGATGATTGTCTGCTGAGATCCTGCATGTGATCGGCGACTATCCGGCCGAATGTCAAACCATGTGACGGACGCACACGCCGGCCACACTCCGAATAGCTCTCCAGTCGGGTAGCAATCATCTTGCTGGTAGCCTCTTGGGTGCTCACGCTTTTGACTCCTCGAACGCACTCGGTATGGAGGAAACATGTCTGATGACGTCCTCGTTGTCACCGGTGGCGGTTCCGGCATAGGTCGCTCCGTCGCGCTGCTGGCCGCCAAGCGGGGGACCAGCGTCGCCGTACTCGCCCGCACGGCCGAAGCAGTCAGCTCCGTGGCCCGAGAGGCCGAGGCGATGGGTGCTCCGAGAGCGGCTGGAATCGTATGCGACGTCACGTCACCGGCATCGATCGCAACAGCTTTCGAACAAGTCGACCGGCTCCTCGGGCCCCTCAATGGTCTGTTCGCCAACGCTGGCATTGAGCTGAGCGGTTTTGCCCACGAACTGCCCCTTGAAACCTGGGACTCTGTCATCGCGACGAACCTGACCGGGACGTTCTTGACATGCCGCGCCGCGTTACAGAGCCTGCTGCGCTCCGAGCGCACCGGCTCGCTTGTCCTCTGCTCGTCTCCTGCGAGCTTCGCCGGCTTTGCCGCGGGTGCGGCAAGCTGTTACAGCGCATCCAAGGGGGGCATATCCTCCCTCGTACGCAGCCTCGCAGTCGACTATGCAAGGTATCGCATTCGAGTCAATGCCGTCGTCCCCGGAGCCACGGATACCGCAATGATGTGGACCGGGCTTTCGGAGGAAGAAAAGGGGCTCCGCCGTGAGGAGCTCTCCCGCGAGATTCCCCTCGGGCGGCTCGCCGACCCGGACGAGCCAGCTGAGGCAGTGCTGTGGCTGTTGTCGGAACAGTCGCGGTATGTCACCGGCTCCCATTTGATCTGTGACGGCGGGATCCTCGCCAAGGCTTCCATAAGCGTCTAGCCAATCAGCTGTTAGCGTCGTTGACGAACGCCGTGAGCAGGGATCTGGCAGAGGGGCGCCGCTCAGCCATCTCGCGTTCCCCGAACGGCGACTTTGGCGTGGTCGGAGTAGAGCCAGCAGCGGGCCCACCGTTCGCCGTCCACCGCCAGCTGAGGCGGGTTCTCCTCGGAACAGATCGGCATCACGTGCGGACAGCGCGGATGGAACCGGCAGCCCCGCGGTGGATCAATAAGGCTGGGCGGCTCGCCTGTGGAGACCACCTCGCTGATCGACTCCTTCTCGGGATTAGGTGCCGAGTCCCTCAAGAGCTGGGTGTATGGATGGGCCGGCGTCAGGGCGACCTGCTCGGAGGGTCCGCCCTCGATGAGCTGGCCGGCGTACATGACAAGGGTCGTGTCGGCGAAGTAGCGGGCCGAGGCGATGTCGTGGGTTATGTACAAAAGGGCGAGGTTCCTGTCGGTGGCGAGGCCGCGGAGCAGGTTCAGCACGCCCAGGCGCGTCGACACGTCGAGCATCGAGACGGGCTCGTCGGCCAGGATAACGGTCGGCCTTGCTGCCAGGGCCCGCGCCACTGCGATGCGTTGGCGTTGGCCACCTGAGAGCTCGTGGGGGTACTTCGAGACGAACTGGTCGGCCGGGGTCAGGTGCACGTCGGAGAGAAGCTTCTCGATACCCGCCTCGATGTCTTTCGCCCTGCGGGCAAACCCGTGGATGCGAAGCGGCCGTGCGAGGTGGTAGCCCACGGTGTGCAGGGGGTTGAGCGAGCTGAAGGGGTCTTGGAGCACGATTTGGACTTGGCGCACGTACTCGCGGTGGCTGGATCTGCGCCTTATCTTGACCTTGCGGCCATTCAGGAAGATCGTGCCGCCGGTTGCCCTGTAGAGCTGAGACAGGACTCGTCCGATGGTCGACTTGCCCGAGCCTGACTCGCCCACGAGGGCCGTTACCTGCCCCGCGAACAGCTCGAGCGAGACCCCGTCCACAGCCCGGACCACCCGCCTCACTGCCTGAGTCCTGCGAGGGCCCTGGTGCACGGGGAAGAACTTCTGCAGCTCTTTCACGGCCAGCACCGGTGACTCGCTCGTCGGCACGGGCCTCGTCCCGTCGCTGGACTCGGCCACGTGAGCCCGCGCCTTTCCGAGCTGCTCAGGCACGGCGCCGCCGTCATAAAGCGAGCAGGCCACCACGTGTTCGGGCGAGTCCCCTGGAACAGGCGAGACCCTGAGAGGAGGAAGGAGGCGGTCACAGCCCTCGTGCACGAAACCGCAGCGGGGATGGAAAGGACAGCCAGGGGGAACTGACCGCATGTCGGGCGGGAAGCCGACGATGCCCGTCAGCATCTGGCGGGGCCCGTGCAGTAGAGGGAAGGAGTTGAGCAGCCCATAGCTGTAGGGATGTCGCGGGGTCCTGTAGATCTCGTCTGAGGCGGCGTGCTCGACGATCCTGCCGGCGTACATGACGGCTATCACGTCCGCGACCTCGACGAGCAGCGAGAGGTCATGGGTGATGAAGATGACCGAGAACCCGAGGCGACCACGAAGACCCATGATCTCGGCGAGGATCTGCCGTTGCATGACGACGTCGAGGGCGGTCGTTGGCTCGTCGAGAATGATTATCTCTGGGTCGAGGGCCAGAGCGATGGCGATCATCGCCCGCTGGCGCATCCCACCGGAGAGCTCGTGGGGGAAGGCTTTCGCCCTGTCGACCGAGAGGCCCACGAGACGCAGCAGCTCCTCCATGCGTTCCATGCGGGCCTGGTGGGTCATCTCGGGCCGGTGAGCTGCAAGCACGTCCAGGATCTGAACGCGCAGGCTCAGGACGGGGTTGAGGGCATTCATGGCCGACTGGAACACGATGGCGAGCTCTGACCACCGGAATGCCCGCAGTTCGCGGTCGGACATGTCCAGAACCTGTACGGGAGGCCCCGAGCGCGGGTGGTAAAGGACCCGGCCGCCTGCGATCACGCCCGGGGGCCGTAACAGCCTCGTGACTGCATAGGCCAAGGTTGACTTCCCCGAGCCAGACTCGCCGGCTATGCCGAGCACCTGCCCGCGCCTGAGGGTGAGGTTGACGCCTCGCACCGCTGGCAGCGGCCCGGAGCTGAGCTCGTAGTCAACATCGAGGTCCGAGATCTCGAGAACGACTGAAGAGAGCTCTGAGCCTGCCGCCTGATTGGACACTTGCGACGCCACTCAGGCCTCCTCAGGCGAGATGTGCCTCACGGGCGTGAACCCGCTCCCGTCGGTGACAGCGGCACGGTCGGCTTGTACGGGCTCGGGAGCGACCAGCGCCTGGCCCCGCTTGGGCTTCTTGCGTGGTTTGCCCGCCGAGCGGAGCCTGGGATTGGTCATCTCATCGAAGCCGAAATTCAACAAGGCAAGGCCGGTGCCCACGAGCGCAATGCACAGACCAGGCGGGACGAACCACCACCATGCACCCGCCTGCAACGCCGAGTCGTTCTGCGCCCAGTACAGCATCGTTCCCCAAGACCATTCCGAGACGTTCGCCAGGCCGAGAAAGGCCAAGCCGGCGGCGGTGAGTATTGCGAAGATTGCAGTGAACAAGAAGCTTGCAGTCACAATCGCGAGCTCGTTGGGCAGAATCTCCCACAAGAGGATGCGCCAAGTTCCCTCGCCGACCGCCCGGGCGGCCTCGATGTAATCCCGCTTTCGGATCGAGAGCGTTTGAGCCCGCATCACGCGTGCTCCCCAAGCCCATCCCGTGAGAGCGATGACGAGGGTGACGGACAGATCTCCTCTGTTCGGCAGGTAACCGGCGAGCACGATGACCAGTGGCAGAGTCGGTATGACAAGGAAGATGTTCGAAAGGACCGACAGCAGCTCGTCGCTGACCCCGCCCAGGTAACCGCCGGCCAAACCTACGATGATCGAGACAACCGTTGCAATCGATGCCGCGAGGAAGGCAACGATAAGCGTCGAGCGGCTGCCGTCCACGAGCTGGGCAAGCACGTCTTGGCCCTCTTGGGTAGTCCCCAGCCAGTGCGCCGAAGAGGGAGGCAGAAGGATCGCCAGGGACATCGTCGACGGATTGGCTTTCACCAGGTACGGGCCGACGATCGCCATGACGACGAAGAAACCGACAAGGACGAGGCCGGCGATCACTTTCCACGACCTCAGGGCGCTGAAGCGCCTGCGCTTGTAGCGTCTTCTCGCCCGCGACTGTGGCGGCGCGTCTGCCAACCGGCTCTCGTCGCTGCCTACGGCGATGGCCATCTCAACCTTCCTGCCTTGTTCTTGGGTCGAGGAGAACATAAAAGACGTCGGCCGTGATGTTCGCGAAGAGAACTGCGAGGGTGATCACGAGGAATATTCCCTGCATGAGCGGATAGTCGCTGTTGTTGACAGCCGCAAACAAGACGTAGCCGATGCCGGGATAGGAAAAGACGATCTCCACAAGGATCGCGCCACTGACAACAAAGCCGAGAGACAGGGCGAAGCTAGCCAACGACGGCAGAATGGCGTTCCGGGCGGCATATACAAAGCTGATCCGAGCCTTCGAGAGCCCCTTTGCCTCCGCCAGAATTATGTAGTCCTCGTTAAGGGTCACGATCATCATGTTGCGCATTCCGAGCAACCAGCCTGCTATCGAAGAGGCGATGATCGTGAACGCCGGCAGGATTGCATGATCCACTGCCGAGAGCAGGAATTGCGTGTTCCAACCGATCATGTCACCCGACGAGTAGCCCCCGGAGAGGGGAAGCCACTGGACGATCACCGCGAACACGTACAAGACAACGAGGGCGAACCAGAAGTACGGGATCGCTGAAAAGAACGTGCTGATCGGCAGGCTGGCTTCGAGCCAGGACCCTCGCCTCGACCCGACAAGGACGCCCGCCACGGTCCCGATGATGAAGCTCAGAACCGTCGATGTTCCGACGAGGACTGCCGTCCAGGGCAGCGCGCTCATGATGACCTGGATAACAGGCGTCGGGAAGTAGGTGAACGAAATACCCAAATTGCCGTGCAGCAGATTGTCCCAATAGCTCCAGTACTGAGACAGCATGCTCTGGTGGTTGAGCCCGAACAGGATGGTGAGCGACTTCATCGCCGCTGGCGATATACGACCCTTGAAGTGACTAATCAACAGCTCGACCGGGTTCCCCGGCATGAGGCGGGGAATGAGGAAGTTCAACGTGATCGCGGCCCAAGCGGTGACCAAGTAGAAGCCGAGACGACGCATCAGATAGCGCAAGTGTCCTCCGAACTTCCGTCTCGGGCCGCCACATGCGACCTATGGCAGAGCACGAGCGCCACCAACATAACCTATTCCTACTTCCTTCAAAGAGGAGCCTGACGGGCCGAGGAATCTACACAACATGAAGGCGATTATCGGGGTCTGGGAAACAAGTCACAGCTTGAGGACTCTTCAATGATGAACGCCTGCATGGCCACAATTTGCTAGGGACTGAATAGCCGGCTGACCAGCGGCATCTCGGAGCCGCTGGTCAGCCAAGTGGCTATGAAATCCAAAAAGGCTGCAGCTTTACTTGCCTACTGGACTCAGGTGCAGGACGACGAACTCCTGGTTCGCGGGTTCGATCGGGCCAGCCGAGCTGTAGGGATCCTTCGGCGAGGGCCATCCTGTGACGACATTGGTCCTGTAAGCACCCCAGTCGATCGAGTACACGAGCGGAATGACGGGAAGCTGGTTGACCATGATCCCTTCGATGCCGTACATGGCAGCGTTTCTCTGGGCGTCGGTAGTGGCGTTGAGGTAGGCGTTCAGGTACTTCTGCGTGGCCGCGTCCCGCCAGCGCCCCTGGTCGCCGCCCGCTGCGGACCCGATAGACGCCGTCAAGGTGTCGTTGAGCCAGGCGTTGTAGATGTAGTACGGCTGCGGCCCCGTGTTCGAGTAGTAAAGGGCGAGGTCGAACTCACCGGTCGCCAGGTCGGAGGTCCATGTCCCTACAGAAAGTCCCTGGACAGAGGAGCCGATCCCGATGGTCTTGAGGGCTGCGGAGACCACTGAGCAGTCGGCCATGTAGTCCACCCACGAGGACGGGTCGATCAAGCTGAGCGAGATCGCCTTGCCGTTTTTCCCGATGAGGTTTCCGTTGCCCGCGAACTTGAAACCGGCACCCTTGAGAAGTGACCTCGCCTCCGAGACGTTGGTCGAGTAGGTCGTCTTGGCGTACTGCGGTGCCAGGAACGACTGGTAGTTGGGAAGGATGAGCCCGGTGGCGGTGCTGATGGGAGGCTCATAACCCCACTCACCCAAGGTTGAAACGGTCTTGCGGTTGACAACGAGACTGATGGCGCGACGCACGGCCTCGATGTTCAGGGGGTAGACCGCGGTGTTGGGAAGCAGGGCGGTAATTCCAACAGGCGGGTACCAGAACTTGTTGTACGGGCTCCTGGCTACATACAGGCGCTGCATGTCTGGCTCGGTCGCTGACGCCCAGGTGTAGTCACCGGCATTGAAAGCGGCGTTCTGGGCTCCTGCGCTGCCGACGGCCGGGTAGGTGATGGTGTTCACCTTCGGCAAGCCGGGCTGCCAGTAGTGATTGTTGCGTGCGAGCACCATGTACTCGGGGCTGAAGGACTTGAGCACGAACGGGCCGGTCCCGATCGGGTCGGTGTCGGCGTAGCTGGCCGGGTTCTTTATCTTCGACCAGATGTGAGCTGGCACGATCGGAGTCTGGTTCAAGATGTAGTACAGCTCGGCGAAGCTCGGGCGGCTGAAGGTCATCTGCACCTTCTGCGGGCCCTGCGCCACAACCTTGGTGAAGGTGATGCCGTTGGTGTTAAGCGCCGGGTAATTCTTCAAGATGCTGAAGGTCTCCACGACGTCCGCGCTCGTAAACGGCTTGCCGTCTGACCATGTGACGCCCTTGCGCAGGGTGAGGGTCAACAGCTCGTCATTGTTGGTGAGGGTGTACGCGGTGGCCAGCCAGGGATAGGTGGTGGTGGGCTTGACCACGTCGTACTGCCAGAGGGGCTCGTAGATCATGTCGGTGTTCGCATCCGAGGCGTTGTCGGTGCTCGTCGGAAGGAACGGGTTGAGGTTGTCCGCCTGGGGCCCGAAGGCGTTGGTGCTGATTGTGAGGTTGATGTTCGCGTAGGGGTTGCTGCCCGTCGTCCGCGCCGGCTTGTTCTGACTGGCTGCACTCACATTGCCCAATGACGGTACGACGACCATCAAGGCGGCACATAAGAATGCAGCACCCATCACATAGGTGGTCCTAGAACGCATTTTCATTCGTTACCTTTCCTCTCCTCTTGAGCTGCGGGAACTGATCCTGTTCTCTGACGATGTGTGGGACGCCCTAGGGCGACTGATGAAAGATCGACACTCACGATGCCCCGACCCGGAGTGCTGACACGTCTGTGTAGCGCGAGAGTGCCTCGAGGTTGAGCTCTACACCGAGACCCGGACCTGCCGGGATCTCCAGCATTCCCTCGTGGTCTAGAGCGAAGGGCTTGGACAAGAGCTCATCTATGTATGCCGAGCCGGTGATGTACTCGACCAGGTCGGTGCCTGGGAGCGCGGAGGCAAGCTGGAGATCTGCGGCAAGACCGATGGCGGTGTTCCAACCATGGGGAACGAGACGGACGCCGTAGGCGTCAGCAAGCCAACCGATTCGACGTGCCTCGCTGAGGCCGCCCACTTTCGTGGAGTCGGGCTGCACGACGTCGACGGCACCACGCTGCAACCAGGGCAGGAAGCTCTGGCGCCTGGTGAGAACCTCACAGCCTGCTATCGGGACCTTCACCTGTCTACGAAGGGCGATGAAGTCCTCGATGTCGTCGGGCCTGAGCGGCTCCTCGAACCAGGTGACGTTGTAGTCCGAGAGCATCTCGGCTGTGCGCAGCGCCCACTTGTAGCCGTGCGGCCACTCGGCGTCACTGCCACCGGCGTCCACCATAAGCATCGCGTCGGACCCGGCCGCTTGTCTGGCGGCCGCCACGATCGCTTCGTCGGTCGCCGAGTTGACCCGCCCGAGCGGTCCCCAGCCGATCTTGAAAGCGCGAAAGCCACCGCGGGCGAGTTCTCCGATCGTCTCGCCCATCGTCGAGGGTTCCTCGGAAAGCAAGGACGCGTACGGGCGCACGTGCTCGCGGTAGCGACCACCTAGAAGCCGACCGACGGGCTGGCCGGTCACCTTGCCGAGAATGTCCCACAGGGCAATATCGATCCCGCTGATGGCGTGGGTGAGTGTCCCACCTCTTCCGAGCCAGAAGGTGGCGCGATGCAACTTCTCGCTGACTCTCTCGGGCTCGAGGGCGTTCTCGCCTTCCCAATAAGGGCGCAGCAGCTTCACTGCTGCCCGGGCAAGCTCGTCGTTGGTCGAGACGCTCCCGTAGCCGCTCGGCCCGCCGTCGGTGTGCACGACGACGAGTGTGTGCACGACGTCGTCCGGCCCTAACTCAGCGGTCCAGCCGCCCTTCGGTGTAGCCCCCCGAAGGCCCGCAACCTCGATCGAGCGGATGATCAAGGGGTGCTCCAACAACTTGCTCTTGGGCCTCGCGACGAGGTCGGGGCTCTGTCGAGGAGCAACTCGCTCGCTGTCGCCCTCATGTCAGCGCTCTTGGCGTTGTGCAGGCATCTGGGTCGTGGGCAAGTCCCCTCAGCTGCGGTGGCCATGGAGGGGTCACCCGGCGTCGTTGTCGTGGGCTGCTCCGTGCTGCGCCGCTGTCTGCACATCCGAACTAGAAGGTACGTCGGAGAGCAGAACCGAGGCAAGACGATCGCCTTGTGTGACGCGCCGCAGTTCCCGACCCAGGTCCATTTTATGGCTGCAGCCTCATCTTCAGCCGACAGACCCTTGCGGACCGGCACACGCACCCCCTGTTCACAGTGTGTGGGGCCCTAAAGTGCCGACGGGCTCGAGAGTCTTTGAAAGTGGGCGTGACCGGCTACGCTTCGGCGCAGGTCACCCCGCCATGGTCGCACATGGAAGCATTTAAAGCTATTTGGCGAGGAGTATTTCGGTAGAGAGACCGTGAATCGACGCGTCGATCACCTCGATCGTGTGAGCGACAGGCATTCGAGCCTCGAGACGGCTGAGCGCGGCTGCCACCTGCAAGGTGCAACCTGGATTGGCCGCAACGAGTAACTCGGCACCGCTGGCAATGACGTTGCGTGCTTTTCTGTCGCCGAGCTCACGCGCGGTCTCGGGCTGCACCAGGTTGTAGATACCCGCCGAACCACAGCAGATCTCTCCTTCGCCGACTTCTCGTAGTACGAGCCCGGGGATCGCCTGCAGAAGATCCCGAGGCTGCGACCGGACGCCCTGGGCGTGGGCTAGGTGGCATGCGTCGTGGTAGGCAACGATGACATCGAGTGGGTGCCGTGTGGCGCGCGGCTCCCAGCCGGCCAGGAACTCGGACACATCGCGTACCAGCGTGGAGAACCGTTCGGCCCGGTCGGCGTAGGCGGGGTCGTCCCGCAGCAAGTGCGCGTACTCCTTCATAGCCGATCCGCATCCAGCCGAGTTGACGACGACGGTGTTGACCCCCTCCTTCTCAAAAGCGTCGATCAGGCGACGGGCGAACCCCTTCGCCTCCTCTTCCCGCCCGGCGTGGGCTGACAGCGCTCCGCAACAACCCTGTTCCCGCGGGATCACAACGTCAAAACCCTCCGCTACCAGCACCCTGACGGTGGCGGCGTTGACCGGGGAGAAGAGCACGCTCTGCACGCAGCCGGTCAGCATCGCCACAACCCCACGCCTTTGGCCGCGAGCACGCACGGTCTCAGGGAAATGCTCGAAGCGGGGAACCTCCGGCGCGATCGACTCCAAGGTGCGGAACACCGCTGGGAGGTGGCGGAGCAGGTCGCGGCTTCGGACAAGATCGGCGAGCCCCGAGCGCTGATAGAAGCGCAACGCAATGCTGGCGGCGCGAAGGCGCTTTTTGTAGGGGAACAATCCGAAGACCAGCCGCCTCAAAAGTCGTTCCTGCCAGGGCCTGTCCACGGAAGACTCGATCTGGGAGCGTGTCGTGGCCAGTAGCTCGTCGTAACGGACACCAGATGGGCAAGCCGTCATGCAAGCCATGCACCCAAGGCAGCGGTCGAAGTGGGTCTGAACCACGGCGCCCATCGCCTCTCCTTCGGCCAGCTCTCGCATCAAGTAGATCCGGCCCCGCGGCGAGTCCATCTCCTCGCCCCAGAGCAGGTAGGTAGGGCAGGTGGACAGGCAGAAACCGCAGTGGACGCAGGCGTCGATGAGACCGAGGTCCTTCGCCCCCGGCTTGGGTGTGTCTGAAGCTGCAAAAAAAAGGCGCCGCCTCGCTGTGGCGCTACTGGCCATCTGGTCTTCTGCCATCAGATCCCACCAACGAAACGACCTGGTGCGAGACGGTGCAGGGGATCGAAGCTGTCTTTCACGCGTCGCATCAGCCTGATGGGGCTCACGCTGCCCCAGATGTCGACGGCCTGTTTGACGGGGCCCGGTGCCCGCAGGACAACGGCGCTTCCGCCCAGCTCTTCGCAGAGCGAGCGGATCTGCGATACGAAGACCCCCACAGCTTGAACATCGGACTCCCCGGGGAGGCCGACATAGGCAAGTCCGAGGGCGGCCGAAGCACGAAAGCACGGCTGCAAGCCCGTCCCCGCCGCTATAGGCGCCACCGCGCCAAGGACTCGGGGCAGGTCGGAAGCAGTCGTGGCGAGCTTCACTGTCGTCTCTCCTGGAATTGCGGCCCACCATCCAGGTGGCGTCGCCGAGATGGTCCCCCCACCTATGAGCCCGATCACCTCGTTGGCTCGACGCTCGACGCTGACCGTGATCCCTTCGACAAGCACGCCGAGCGCGATGGGTGCCCCCACAGCTGGACAGTCGACCTCAAGGGCCGAAGCGACTAGCTGTGAGCCCGTCACGGCCGCAGTGCAGCGGGTCATCTCGTCAAGACTCGACAGCTCCGCGGTTACCCATGTCTGGGCCTCGGGCACCGGGTGTAGCCGGAAGATCGCCTCGGCGACAACTCCGAGCGTCCCGTAGGAGCCTGTGTAGAGCTTGCCCAGGTCGTAACCGGCAACGTTCTTCACGACCTTGCCACCGCTCCTGGCCACAACGCCGTCGGCCCTGACGACGCTCACCCCAATGAGCAGGTCCCGAACACATCCGTAGCCAAGGCGCAGCGGGCCACAAAGCCCGGTGGCGACGAGCCCCCCGACCGTCGAGCCCGGAACCACTTCGTCAAGGGCGAGGCGCTGCCCCGTTCGCGCCAGCAAAGCCTGCAGCTGCGAGAGGCGAACGCCAGGTTCGGCACGGACGATGAGGTCCCCGGCCGCGTGCTCGAGCACCTTGTTCATGCCCGAGAGGTCGACGACGAGGTCCACCCTCGAAGGTGGCGCACCCCAGTCGAGCTTGGTGCCACCGCCCCGGGCGACAACGGTCTCGTTGCGTGAAGCCGCCTCCCCCATGGCCTCGGCGAGCGCTTCGACCGTGCCCGGCCGGGCCACGTAGCGCGCTTGCACGCCGTCGACGATGTCTCGAGCGGCCGCGGAGGCGACGGTGAGGCTCGCGTAACCTGCGTGCTCTGGGGCCGCCATCGCTAAAAGATCTCGCCGTCGCCAAGATGGACTGCCGGGTCACCGCCCCTGCGACGGACGGGCACCTCCCCGCAAAGTCGTGGGTTCGGGAAGATCTTCCCCGGGTTGCAAAGACCCGTCGGGTCGAAGGCAGTCCTCAACAATTGCATCGTGTCCAGATCATCGTCACTGAACATCCGCGGCATGTGTTGCGCCTTGTCCGCCCCAACGCCGTGCTCTCCGGTTATTGAGCCCCCTGACTGGACGCAAAGGTCCAGGATCGCCCCACACAGGCTCTCGGCCCGCTCGTACTCACCCTCGACGGAGCCGTCAAAGAGCACAAGGGGATGAAGGTTCCCGTCGCCAGCGTGAAAGACGTTCGCCACACGGACGCCGGCTTCTGTCGCCATGTCGGCGATCTGCCTGAGCACGCTGGCGAGCATCGTGCGCGGGATCACCCCGTCTTGCACTATGTAGTCCGGGCTGATCCGTCCGACTGCCGCGAAGGCGGACTTACGGCCCTTCCAGAACAGGTTGCGCTCAGCCACACTCTTTGCCACCCGGATCTCAAAAGCGCCGTGCGTACTGCAGTGGCGCTCGACACGGCGGAGAGATTCGTCGACGTCGACGCGCGGCCCGTCGACCTCGACGATGAGCACGGCGCCCGCTCCCGTGGGGTAGTTGCAGTGCACCGCCGCCTCCGCAGCCTCTACCGCCAGGGCGTCCATGAGCTCGACTGCAGCTGGGACGATGCCGGCGGCGATTATCGACGAGACCGCCTCTGCGGCCTCGTCGATGCCAGGGAACCCCGCGAGCAGTGTCTCGACTGCCTCTGGCGCACGCAGCAGTCGTACCACCACCTTCGTCGCGATGCCGATCGTGCCCTCTGAGCCGATGAAAGCCCCGAGCAGGTCGTAGCCAGGAGCGTCGAGCACCTTGCCACCCCCGAGCTCGACCAGCTCACCGTCAGGGGTTACCACTTCCAGACCGGTGACGTGGTGGGTCGTGAACCCGTACTTCAAGCAGTGCGCCCCTCCAGAGTTCTCTGCCACGTTCCCGCCGATGGAGCAGACGAGCTGGCTCGAGGGATCTGGACCGTAGTAGTAACCGAAGGGCATTGCCGCCCGGGTGATGTCGAGATTGATTACGCCGGGTTCCACCATCGCCCGTTCGTTCGCGACATCCAGTTCGACCACTGTCCTCATCTTCGTCGTCACGATCAGCACGCCGTCCGCGCTGGGCAGGGCACCGCCCGACAGGCCCGTGCCTGAACCCCGCGCGACATAGGGGACGCCTCGCTCGACGCACGCCTGCACTGTCGCCTTGAGCTCGTCACCGCTGCGCGGCAGCACGACGATCGCTGGGCAGACACGAAAGTGCGCTAGCCCGTCGCACTCGAAGGTCCGCAACTGCTCGTGATCAGTGACCACCCCATCGTCTCCGAGAATCTGCCGGAGGCGCTCGGCGAGCTCGTCTAGGGCTTTCACTGCAAGTGATCGTAGGCGGCCGGGTCCAAGAACTCGACTGAATCGCCGGGACCGTGCCTGCAAGTGGTGCCGCTAGCCCTTGGCGGTGTGCAGAGCTTGGACGTCGGTGAATGCGATGAGACCCCACGGCCCACCCTCGAGCCCGATCCCGCTCCACTTGAGGCCCCCGAAAGGCTGGCCGGGGACCGCTGACTGATGAGTGTTGACCCAGGCCGTACCCGCGTCAATACGGCGGGCAACGGCGGTCCCACGTTCAAGATCAGCTGTCCACACCGACGCCCCGAGGCCGAAGTGCGTCCGGTTCGCCCGTTCCACGACGTCGTCGAGGTCCCGGTAACTCATGACCGGCAGAGCGGGACCGAACTGCTCCTCGTCAACAATCCGCACACCGTCGTTCAGTTCGGTCAGCACCGTCGGCTCGTAGAAGTGGCCTGGACCGTCGATCCGGTGCCCTCCCGTCGCCACCTTGGCACCGCTCGCGACCGCATCGTCGACGAGGCCCGCGACCCGGTCCAACTGCATCGAGCTCGTGAGCGGTCCGAGATCGACACCTTCTTGAGAGCCGTCGCCAATGCTCGCAGCCTTGGCTCTTACGACAAGAGCTTCAACTACGTCGTCGTAGAGGCTCTCGGGCACATAGACGCGCTTTATGGCGACACAGACCTGCCCGCAGTTGGTAAATGCGTTCGCGAAAATAGAGCCCACCATCTCCTCGACGTCGACATCGTCGAGCAGGATGGCCGGGTCATTGCCCCCGAGCTCCAGGGTTACGCGCTTGAGGTCCGGTGCCGCCGCCATTGAGATCTTCTTGCCAGTTGCCACTGAGCCCGTGAAGCTGACCTGGCGGGCAACCGGGTGCTGGGACATCGCGGCACCTAGCTCGTTTCCCCCGGAGATGATGTTGACTACGCCCGGGGGAAAGATCTCCTTGACAAGGTCCCCGAAGCGCAGACAAGCGAGCGGCGTCAGAGGCGATGGCTTCAGGACGACCGTGCAACCAGCAGCAAGAGCCGGCGCCAGTTTCACCACTGCCGTGCCCAGTGGGAAGTTCCACGGCGTGATGGCCGCCACGGGCCCTACCGGCCGGCGAACGACCTCGACGAGAGTGTGCTCGTCGTCCCTGATGACCTCGCGGGGAAGCTCGAGCCCGGCGTAGTACCTCAGGTCCGACATGACGTCGGCGAGCTCCGAACGGGACTCGGCAAGAGGCTTTCCCTGCTCCTCGGTGATCAGCGAGGCGAGCTCGTCAAGTGTGCCTTCGACGGCGTCTGCGGCAGCCAAAAGCGCTGTCCGACGCGGTTTGTCGTCTAGTTTCCACGGTGCGAAAGCAGCCTGAGCAGCGCTCATTGCCTCCTCGAGCTGCGCGGGCGAACACTCTGGCGCCCGCCCGTACACCTCACCTGTGGCCGGATTTTCCACATCAAAAAAGGTGGTCCCTGGCACGGAGCGTCCCGCGATCATCATCTCAAGCTGTCTCATATCCCATCCTGTCTCGTCGCGCCTCACCCGTTGTCGTCGAAAACGACGGCCGGCCATCCGCTGGCAGCGCACCGCATTCCACGACCACTCCGAACAAGCATCGGTCAAGCTGATTAGTCGTCAGTGCGATTACAAACTCACCTGGCGAACGTGGGTGTCCAATACGGAGAGCAGCTCTGGCCCGTGCTCACGAATCACGTAGGTCTCCTCGTCTCCGATCTGACCATAAGGAGCAGCCACGGTGTAGAGCTCGATCGCCACTACCATCCCCTCCTCGATCACGCGTCCGGGATCATCGCTGATCCATTCCTCTTCTGTCTCGAGGCCGATGCCGTGGCCCACGTGGTTGAACCGCGCAAGAGCGGCAAGACCGGCGCGGTCGAAGCCTTCGGCTCCAACCTTCATGAGCTCGGCAAAGCTAGCCCCCGGGCTCATGTGCGCCGCCACATCGGCGACGATCTCCACCATCGTGGCATGAGCACCGAGCACCTCCTTTGGGACCTGTCCCACAAAGGCGTAGCGACGCGCATCAGATGTATACCCAGCTAGCTTGGCCCCAACGTCGACCACGACAAGGTCACCTTCTCGAAGCCGCTCGTCGATTGCGATCTCCGGATTGGCATGCCCGAAGGACATCGTGACATGACCGACCCCGTCACCTCCGAGCTCGAGCACCGACGACTTCGCCAGTCGGATCGCGTCGAGACGTGAGTAACCGACCTTTAGGGCGCCAAACACACGCTCTATGGCTCCTTCCGCAATCTGAACACTTTGGCGAAGCAGCTCCACTTCGTCCGCGGTCTTCTTCCTTCTCAGCTCGAGGAGCACGTCATCCATGGCCTGGACAACTTGTACCCCACTGGCGAGGTGGACAAGCCGGCTGGTGAGGCCAAAGGGCGCAACTCCCTCGACGCCAACACGCGGCGCCGGAGCACCCAGAGCTGTCAACAGGTCCCCGACGACGCGGTCTACCGCCGCGACTGCCTCCTCCGCGCTGTTGAACGAGACGACATCTTCGACCTCGATGTCCACGTCTTGCAGGGAGAAGCCCCAGCACACCAGGTGCCGGGTTCCGTCTCTCTCGACGACGACAGCGAAGGGAAGGATGTTCTTGAGCGAATACAGGATCGGATTGCCGCTTGTGGGCAAAGTTGGATAGCCCGTCAGATAGAAGACGTTCTCGGGGCTCGTGACCACCGCCACCGAGATGTCCTCGCTGTCCATAAGGCGCGCTAGGCGCGCTTTGTCGAAACCCTTGCTGCTAAGCCTCCCGGCCTGTTCAAACATTCAGGTCTTCCTTTCCCCCTGCGAGCGGTTCATGCTCGTGGCACCTTCAAGGTCATTCTTGGTCTAACGCGAACCAGTCCTCGCAACTTCAAGCCGCAGCTTTCGCAGCGCAAGCACCCCCAGCGCTCACATCATGTGGGCGTGACTACTTCGTGAGAACCTCGATGCTCGCCCCGAGATCGGCGAGGTTCGCACAGATATTGTCCTCCGCATAGCGAAGACCCTGGACGTTGTACAGCTCCACGCGCGGCTCGCCCAGTGGGAACGGGCCCCAGTGCCACGTACCACGTGCTAGCACGAACGAGTCGTGGGGGCGAAGAAGGAAAGACCTTACCTGTTGGAGGTCGTCACTCTTTTCGAAAGTGCAGCTGGCGGGTGCGACAGCCATCACGGCCGGGCAATTCAAGACGAGTATTGCCTGGGTATGGGTCAGGTGGTGAAAGAACATCTCGCAGACGACGCCGCGCTCGGTGTACGGCACCTCGTCCGCAGAATGACCTATGAGGTTGACGTGGACGTCACCCCATTCGAAGAACAACCGCGACTCACCGTCTCGTGGATCTGTATCAAGAACGGGAAGCCAACCAAACGGCGACCAGCTCGACGCGTCGAGTGGTTCCGCGCTCACCTGCAGCTGTAGATCGTTCATGTCGTTCCTTTTGCCTAATACTGCGGAGTCTGACTTTACAGTCCACTTTTAGCTGCCGTCTATAGGAAGACGGTGTTCTATCTTGTACGAGCATTGCGGGTGAATCCCGGTGCCCTCCTGATTGTCTTATCCTCAGTTCCAGTTATCGGCTCAAGACTTGCCTGTCGAGTGGTCAATCTCACCGAACGAAGCCGCAGCGGAGCTGTCGCCTCGTCATTGGCGTCAATATGGTTGCAGCGCGGTGACGCTGAGACGTCACGTATCGCGACCGTCGGTTTTGATCGAACTCACGTCGAGGCTCAGGAGCTCAACGGTGGTCGATCCCGCTCGTAGCTGCTCAAAGAACCTGGCCTCCTTCGCAGCCCTCTCGCGTGCCTTTCCCCGGCAAGTCGCGAGTGCAGCCGAGCTCATTGCCACGACACCGTCAGCATCACCCACTAGCCAGTCGCCTGTGTCCACAATCACACCTCCGAGCACGATGCGCTCTCCTATCGAGCCCGGTCCGTTCTTGGTGGCGCCGGGCAGAGCGACCCCGAGCGCGAACACGGGGAAGCGATGCCTCTCGAGAGCCGACAAGTCCCGCACTGTCCCCTCGATCACGAGGGCGACGATCCCTGCCGCT
The DNA here is from genome assembly GCA_963725355.1 of uncultured Acidimicrobiaceae bacterium. Lineage (GTDB taxonomy): Bacteria > Actinomycetota > Acidimicrobiia > Acidimicrobiales > Bog-793 > Fen-455. The sequence continues at coordinate 245,399 of CAVRYE010000011.1, read as the reverse complement.
TCGGCCGCCGTGGTGAGTACCTCGCCCCAGTACCCGCGTTGGGTACTGTCCGGCAGGGACACGGCCAGTGCTGACCCACGGGGGGCGCGCGCCACCCCCTCATGGATGGCGAGATTGTCCCCTGCGGCACAGGCGACAGTGAAAGCCGGGGCTGCGAAAGCCGCCCCGTGCCACATCGCTCGCATCCGACCCGAGAGTGGGGCCGCGCCACTTTCTCCGAGAGTCGCTGTTCCGAGACTCACGAGCTCTCCTGCAACAGGCTCATTCAATCCCGACGCCGTGATCGCCATTTTCTTGCCGTCTTCCATTCGAACAGTCAGTGGGTTCGTATTCCGAGTCGCTTGTGCGGTGCCGGCGGTCAGGCCGGAACAGAAGTCGGGGACGTACTTAGGCCGTTGATGCAACCGCCTTTATCGCCTTCGGCTTTTCGGAACGTGTCATGTCTCCAGAGGCAAGGCAGCCAGCCTCATGGCCTCGCTCCGCCTGCGCAGCACCAATACCCTCGCCACGATCACTAGAGAGCTCGGGAGCATCACGACATTGGGCAGGACGACAGGCAGCTTGTGAACCACGATCCCATAGGCGCTCCAGCTGCTCGTCGCTAAGAAGGCAAGCACCCAGCTCATGAGCGAGACCCCGGCAACCTCGGCAGAGCGGAAGAGCTTCACGAGCTGGGGAAGATAGAGCCCTACGGCACCCACAACGGCTGGCACCGACACAAGCGAGAGGTCCTTGAAAGCCGCGCTGGCCACGATCAGCACTCCCGCCAGCGCTCCGCAGGCTGAGGCTAAAGCCAGGACCCTCGAAGTCGTTCCGGTGCGTATCCCCACGAGCACCACGACGACGATCGCCAGCACTGCGCCCGGTATGTTCGTCACAACTTCGGCCTGCACGTGGGCGAAGAAGCCATACGCCGCCCACAGCTCTCCGAGGAGAAGGGCCTGGATCCAGGTTGCCACGGACACCCCGGCGGCACTCGACCTTAGAAGGCGGCCGGCCTGTGGCGCGCCCCGGCCGATTGTGAGGGCCGGGGAAGTTATCCCGAGCACCCCGGCCGCTGTGATCGGGATCACGCCTGTGCTCCGATGGGGGCCGCTTCGGCGAATTGGAGATAGGCGTCCGCCTGACCGGCCTCAGTACTACCAGCAACACTGCCCCGATCGAACTCAATCGTCGTGACCACCCGACCCGGAGGAACGCAGCGCCGCAATCACGGCAACTTCGACCAGTATGCCTTTCAAAGTAGCCCCGACCGCAGTCCGAGCGGGGAACGGAGCAGCAAAGAACCGCCCATACGTCCTGTCGAAGGCGGCCCAATCCCTCTCCAGCTCGGCCAGGTACACGGTGCTGTTGACCACGTCCCCAAAATCGAGGCCCGCGGCAAGGAGGATCTCTTTGATGTTGGACATCGTCTGGAGAGTCTGTTCTTCGACGCTCGTGCCGACCACGGCACGCGTCACCGGGTCGTATGGGCCGACACCCGCGACGAACAGCAGGCCATTGGCGGTGATGCCCTGCGAGTACGCGCCCGATGGTACCGGGCTCGATCTCACGCTTATCTCCATCTAACTTGCCCCTTCCCCGGTCTCGATCGTACTTCGTCAGCCTCATGGGAAGATCAGCTCGCGGGCCTGATCGGGGGTCGCGACAGGACGTCCGAGAGCTGTCGCCAACTGGACCGCCTCAGCGACAACCTCGTGCGCCTGGGCTATCTTTCCGAGCCGGTTGAACGGATAGTCCTCGGTGCCAACCCGGATGTGGTCGCCCGCCACGATCGCCGCGGCAATGATGTCGATCTGGCATTCGTCCATGATGCTCACCGTAACGATCGATCCTTCGGGAAGGTAGCGACGCCGGTACTCGTACTCTTCAACTGTCGGTGGCGACCATGAGCCTCCAGGCCAACCGAAGAACAGGCTCGTGAAGTACGGCGGCTCGACCACTTTCTTGTCAATCAGGTAGCGAAGGTTCCAGATGGCGCCCGTGTGCCAAGTCTCGAACTCGAGCTTGACGCCGTACTCGAACGACAGCCGGGCATATTCTTCCAGCTCCTCGCGCGGGTGCAGCGCATGGGTGTCAACGTCGGTGAAGGCTTCATCGTGGTGGCTTGTGATTATCGAGATCATGTCCGAGTGCAGTCGGAAGATCTCCATGCGCTCGGGAATCGGCTGGCTGGACATCCCACACTGGACGATGAGGTCGGTCGCCGACCTGATCGCCTCGACGTCTGAACGCCAGTCTTGCGAGTGCAGATGCAAGATCGCGGCTCCGGCCTCACGGCACAGTCGTGCCTCCTCGCCCACTTCTTCGGGGGTCCGCGGATAGGGCACCTCCGGGTGGAGCCAGCAGTTGTTCGGTGTCGCCGTGATGATCAAAGGCGTCTGACGTTCCATCAGCTTCCTTCCGCTCGCGGTGAATGATCTTCGACGTCGCTAAATGGCGGCACTTAGTCGTGGGTTGAGTAGTCGACACTAGCGATGCCCTTGACGCCGATCGCGAAGCAGAAACAGTGGATTGGCGCATTGGACGTAGCGGGCCTGAGGCTGTGCACGACATCAGGCGGGATGTAGACCAGGTCACCCTGCTGGACGTCACGGTCCTCCTCCCCGACGGTCATAACGCCCCGTCCGGAGGTGACGTAGTAGAACTCGTGCGTAGGGTGCGAATGTGGGTAGACATAACCGCCACCGGCGACCTCGAACTCGTTGACGAGCTCCAGGAACCCGCCGTCGGTAGCCTGGCGCATCTCCTGTGGCTCGAAGAGGTACCAGACCGGCACGGTGCCGTTGTGCTCCACGACCGGGGACGAGCCTTCGATCGAGCGGACATCCATAGAGAGCTCTCCTTCCTTCATCGCTGATTGCTGATAGTCGTTGTGATTGCCTCGGTCCTGAGCCGCGCGGGAGGCCGAATTGCGTTACCGCTTAGAGGCTCGCACCTTCAGCCCATAGTTCCGTCACTGACCTTCTCGGGCGGACTGGCGTGCTGTACCTAAACGTTGTCCTCCCGAGAGAGCCGGTGGAATCCGGTCGGGCCAGCGGTCAAGCACCTCCGGGTTTCTCACATGTGCATGCTCCGGACGGCCCTTAGCGAGGGCTAACAGACTGCCGAGCAGGATCTCGGAGTGATGCTCAACCACGTTGGTCGAAGCTCCGCCTATGTGCGGAGTAAGGGTCACATTCGCCATGTCGAGAAGCGGACTATGCGAGGACAGCGGCTCATCCGGAAAGACATCGAGGCCGGCTCCTGCCAGCTTCCCCTGGCGAAGTGCTTGAATGAGCGCGCCATAATCGAGAAGGCTGGCTCGCGCCGTGTTGATGAGATAAGCCGTCGGCTTCATGAGCTCCAACTCGCGCTCGCCTACAAGCGCGGAGCCATCCTGAGGCGGCGCATGCAGGGACACGACGTCTGACCGTTTGAAGAGCTCGTCGAAGGCAACACCTTGAGCGCCAACCGAGGTGAACTCGCTGTCGGCCACGAAGGGGTCGTGGACAAGCACGGACATGTTGAGCGCGACGGCCCTCATCGCCACGCGGCGTCCGATCGCCCCGAACCCGAGCAAGCCGAGCGTCAAGGTCGCGAGCTCCGGTCCCTTGTAGATCCGGTACGGAATCGGGGCATCTTTGTCGCTAGGGCGCCAGATGACGTCTTTACGCCTCCTGTCCTCGTTGCGATCCTCGGTCAGAGACCGCGAGACTATGAGGTGGTGGGTATGCGCGATATGGCGCAACACGCTCAGCGTCAGCCCGAGAACGAGGTCGGCGACGGACTCGGCATTTCGGGCGGGAGCATTTACGACGACGATCCCCCGCTTTGTGGCTTCCTCCGCGTCGATATTGACAGGACTCCCCCGAACACAGCCGATCACGCTCAACGAAGGGAAGCGGTCGAGCACCACATCGTCAACTAAGTCGGACTCGACGACGAGCGCACCCACGTCGCCGCAGTCGTACCCTTCGCCGCTCAGCAGTTCCGACCCCTGCGAGTTCAAGACGTTCCAACCAAGATCCCCCTCCAGAGCGGCAAGTGCCGGCGCAGTCAATGCAGTCGTGACAAGGGCGATTGTCATCCGAGCGCCTCCTGCAATCGATAGAACAGGTCGCGATAGCGCTTCCCGTGGGTGCTGTATGTGTCGTGAGCGACAAGGTCGGGGGCGTACATGGTGTGATGGGACTCGCTCGGCACCGGGTCGCCAGTGACCAGAGCCGCGCCGGCGACAGCCGACGCCTCACAGCGGTCCGCAACCGACACTGGCCGACCGAGGACGTCGGCGAGCATCTGGGCAGCGAAGGGGCTCCGGCTGGTCCCACCAGTGAAGACGACCCGCCCACCCGGGTGACCGAGGCTCGCCTCCAGCGCCTCGAGGTTCCCCCGTACGGCGTGGCAGATGCATTCCAATATGGCCCGGGCGACATCGCCGAGCGAGTGCCCCGGCGTAAGCCCGACAATCGAAATGGGCGGCACGTGGTCCCAAACCTCCTCGCCCCAGAAAGGGTTTGCGCAGGCGACCAGGAGGTCGCGGGCGCCGATGGGAGATGACCCGGCGAGCTCGTCGATCGGGGCGAACGCGCCGGTGCCAGCGCCTTCCCCACAGGCAAGAGGTGCCGCCATGTTGCGCAGCCATGTGTAGAGAACCCCAGTGACGCCGGCGTTCGTCTCGGCCGCCCAAAGGCCGGGCCTGAGATGTGGGCTCACGAGCGGAGCGTTGACCGGGTCGATCGGGGCCTCGTGTGCAGCAAGCATCACCGGAGTGGTCGAGCCTCCGACGACCGAGATGTCACCAGCAAGAACGCCTCCGGCTCCGAGCGCTGAGATGTGGCTGTCACCCCCGCCGACGTGAACCGGTGTGCCGGCGAGCAGCCCCGTCTCGGTCGCCACGGCAGGGAGCAGCCCCCCCACAAGCGTGCCGGCGTCGGTCATTCGCGGGAACAGGTCGCGGTCGATCCCGACCGCGTCAAATAACTCCTCCGCCCAGCTGCGTCCGCGAGCGTCGACAAGCTGGCTCATTGCCGCAGAGGACGGCTCGCTGACAAGCTCACCCGAAAGGCCGAATACGAGCCAGTCGTGGAACTGCAGAACGTGCCGGACCCTACGCCAGAGCTCGGGGCGCTTGTCGATGAACCAAAGGAGCTTTGGCAGGCCGAATTTCGGAGTTCGCCCAATGCCCCGTCAGTTCGTAAAGGCGCGCTGGGCCAAGCGCGGAGCGGACGCGGTCAAGATAGCCCTGGCCACGGCGGTCCAGGTTGAGCACACCTGGGGCGAGCTCCTCCCCATCGCCGTCGAGAAGGACGAAGGGGATCCGCATGCCCGTACAAGTGATGCCAACGTAGTCCGATGGGTCGACCGAGGCCCGCTCGACCGTCTGCCGGGTAGCTTGCAAGATGGCGGCCCACCAGGAGGCTGGGTCGAATTCCGCCAGGTCGGGCCCGGGATAGCTTGGCGAGTACTCGACTGCCGCACCGGCCACTACACGGCGAAGGCCGACGGAGTAAGCGGAGACCTTGGCACCGGTTCCGCCTCCGTCGACGGTGAGGATGAGCTCGGCATGGCTAGCCACGGTCGCGCCCTCTCATCTCCCTACAGGGGCAAGGCCGGAGTGCTCGGGATGAGGTTGCCCACTTGTTTTGTACAGCTCTATGACATGGGCTATCTCCGTCGAACCGAGCACGACCCCACCGCCGATAACAAGGGAGTGGTAGTAGGCCGTGGCGAGGAACTCCAGGAGGGCGGCGTTCTTAGACGCCTTGTCCAAACCTGCCGCCACAGCCACCGCACCATGGTTCGCGAGCAGGGCCCCGTGAGTGCCGGTCCTCATGACGGCCTCGATGTTGGCAGCCAGCTCGGCACTTCCAAAGGTTGCATAGGGCACAACCGGAATCTCGTCGACACCGAATGCGGCGATGTTGTAGTGAATGGCTGGAATCGGCCTACGGACGATGGCGAGCGCGGTCGCGAATGGAGAGTGCGTATGAACGACAGCACCGATGTCTTCACGGGAACGGTAGAGCGTAGTGTGGAATGGGAGCTCGGACGAGGGCCTGCGCGTGCCGTCAACAACGTTGCCCTCAAGGTCAGTGATCACAACATCCTCGGCTCCGATCTCCTGGTAGCGAATTGAGGTCGGCGTGATCGCGATCAGCCCCTCTGCGACCCGGCAGGAGATGTTCCCGGACGTAGTGCTCAGCAGGCCCTCATCCTCGAGCCGGACTCCCGTGCGTGCGACCTCCACGCGGGCTTCCTCGTATTGCATAACTTCCCCCCTTGCGTCGTCCTAAAGTTCAGGTGTCCGTTCGCCCCTAAGTCGGAGACGAGCGAGCCTCCTGCAAGCCAGCGAGACCCTTGTTGTAGAGCGTGTCGCGCTCGAAGTGGCAGCTCGACGACTGCCTGTGTCGCAGCCGATCGGTAAGCGGCAAAGACAACCTCGACAGCGCGGCGCGCGTCCTCGCCACGGGCCGGATAACGGTTGTCGGTACCCTCGATCGTCGCGGCGATGTCTTCGAACAGCTCCGGCGTGAAAAACGTGCGCACAACGGGCATGTACCAGCTGCGGGAGGGCCCTCCGGCCGGGAAAAGGCGCACGGCGCGCGCCGGGGCACCGTAGTAGCCCATGTGCTCGTCGAAGACAAAGGAGATATGGCCTGCATCGCCCATGATGCTGAGCGACGCTCCCCCCTGTCCCCAGGCGACACCGAGCTGGCCGATGCCCGGACCAAGACCTAAACGGCAGTAGGCCGCGACGTCCACACCGCTGGCGTCGTATCGAACGTCGGCACTGACCTTGTCGACGGATCGGCCATGGTAGGCCTCCGTCAAATAGATCGCGTGAACAGCGACGTCCATCAAGGCCCCGCCGCCAGCGTGGCTGACAACGCGGCGCCATCCAGGAACAAACGCCTCGGTCCCCTCCCAAGGGCGAGCGCCGAAGCCGGTCACCTCGGTCGCGAGCACCTCACCTATCTCACCTGCACCGATGAGCTTGCGAGCGAGCCTGGTCTCAGGGAAGTAAAGGTAGTTGTGATAGACGAACAGCTGCACCCCGAAACGTGCGCAGCACTCGATCATCTCGTCCCCGGCGGCAAGTGTCGTGGCAAGCGGCTTCTCACAGATGACGTGCTTGCCGGAAGCCGCCGCGAGAGCTACGAGCTCGGTCCTTATGTTGGGTGGCGTCGCAATAGAGACGGCGTCAATGTCGTTGCGCTCGATCAGACGCTGGGCTTCGGTGAAGCAAGCGTCCTCCTTTAGGCCAAACATGGCACCGACCAACCGGGCGCGCTCGGTCGCGAGATCGGCGACTGCCACAACGTCGACTCCCCGCGCCGAACGAAGAGCTGGCGCGTGCTCCCGCTCGACGATCCATCCACAACCCACAATTCCGAGTCTCATACCCCGCTCCCGGTTGACTGCAGCGACTTTGTGAGCGACGCGAAGCGAGCGGCGTTCTCCCGCGCCTGCTCGACGAATGTCGCACGACGCAGCGTCTCGATCTCGAGCGTCGCCCAGCACCGGTAACCGTGTCGAGCCAGTGCGCCCAGTGCCGCGGCCAGGTCGAGTTCTCCGGCACCGATGTCGGTATAAGCGGGCGTGAGCGGTGCAACTCCCGCGAGCGAGTCGCCTTCCAGATTCTCGAGAACCCGACGAGCCCCTGCCTCCAGGTCCTTCACGTGCAGGTAGCGGACGAAAGGAGCGAGTCGGTCTATCGCGCCGACGAGGTCGTCCTCAAAGAGCGCTAGGTGGGCCAGATCGAGGCAGAGCCCGGCCTCGGGCCTGTCGATCTCCTCTAGAAAGCGGAGCTGGGCGGTCGTGGTCGTGACGTGAGTCCCGGCATGGTTGTGCACGGCAACCTCGAGACCCAAGTCGCAGGCGCGCCGGCAGATCTCCCGAACCTGCGCCGCGAGTTCCTCGAACGTCGCGCTCTTTCTGCTCGCAGGGACGAGGAATACGACCTTCGCCCCGAGGACCGCCGCCATCTCGCATCTCGCGCTGACCAGCGCGGTCGAGGGCGGATCCGAAGCCACGCCGACGAAAACGCACGCAACCGTGAGCCCGGCCGACTGGAAAGCATCGACAAGATCGCGCCGGCGTGCGAGGTCGCCCATTACCGAGAGTTGCGCGGGATGCAGCTCAAGGCCCTTGAACCCGGCGGTGGCAAGCTCTACGGCAATGTCGGCAACCTCGTCGGCGCCACAGAGTTGAGTGCCAATGCTGAGCGGCGCCAGCCAAGGGCTGTCGGTCAAGTCAACGCCTTTCCGGTGGTGCGCACAATTGTGCGCTGCCTGTACGATTGAATATACACGACCGATCGGACAACAAACAGGGGTTTCGCCCAAGCCGTGTGATCATCTACATCTGTGACCAACCCAGCGGAGGACTCCACTCGATCCAATGAATCAATGGCCAACGCGCTCATACACGCAGATTTACGAGCGCAGGTACCGCGGCGTGAGCGTCCGCCCCTCTGCGGAACCGGTGCAAACCACCATCGATTTGGTCCTATCTCTTGTCAAAGTTTGCTCGGATGAGGAGGTCTTGAAAATGGAGAACACGTTGCTATATGTCACAGAGGTCGCACCCTACGAACGAGGAGGTCCGGGAGGGATCCCCCGCCTTGGAGGCGTCCACCGCGTTCTCGAGCAGTCGGCTAACGCGATCGCGGAGATGGCCGACGTCGCTGGCCTCGACTTCCTTCACAGCAAGGATGTGCGCAACCTGCCTACTGGAGCCTTGGATACCTGTCGTGTGCTGGCGCTGTTCACTATCGGCGAGACACCCTGGAGCGAACCGCAACGGCGCCAGGTCTTAGAACGGGTCCGTTCGGGACGCACTCACGTGCTCGCGATCCACTCAACAACGGACTCATGTCATCGATGGGACGAGTTCGGTCAGGTAGTTGGTGCCCGTTTTGACGGGCACCCCTGGACCCAGGAGCTGACGATCGAGATCGCGGATGCCGACCATCCAGCCACGTGCAGGCTCCCAGACCCTTGGTCGCTGGAAGACGAAATCTACCTGTTTCGAGCCTTGCGGCCCGACGCACGGATTCTTCTACGTCTTCGCCCTGACGGTCTTGACATGAGCCGGCCCGGAGCTCGCGTGCCCGACATCGGCTTCCCCCTCGCCTGGACTCTGTCAGAGGGCTCCGGTCGTGTGTTCTACACCTCGCTAGGGCATTTTCCTGCCGCCTATGAGAATGTCCTGTACCTGGACCACCTCTACGGCGGGCTCAGCTGGCTTCTCACCTGAGCGGCCCGGCCAGACGCGGATCGTGGGCATGCGCGTCACGACCTGTGAAAGCCGACCAAGTTGTCCTTCGTGCGAGAGCCACGGTAGGCGGTGGCCGCTGGTAGCTACTTCGAGGTCCACCCGCAGTCGACGAGCACATCGGAACCGGTGATGTACGAGGCATCTTCACTCGCGACAAAGTGGATGACGTTGGCAATCTCCGCCGGACTCGCCCAACGACGGAATGCTTGCTCGTCTTCCCGTTCCCTCTTGACCTCGTCGAAGCTTCGCCCGGTGCGGGCGGACTCGAGCCGGCAGTCCTCGCGCAGCATCTCGGTGTCCACTGAGCCTGGGCTGACTGAGACTACGCGGATGCCGAAGGGCGCTACCTCCCACGCCAGTGCTCGTGTAAGAGCGAGGACTCCAGCCTTCGTAGCTCCATAGATCGTGTGATCAACCTGGCCAACGTGCGCGGAAACCGAGCCTGCGTTCACGATCACACCCGATCGCTGCCCCTTCATCACCGGGAGCACGTGCTTGCAAACTAGGAAGATGCCGCCAAGGTTCACATCGACCACTCGCCGGAAATCGGCCCAAGAAAGAGTATCGAGGGGCCCGACGGTCACGACGCCTGCGATGTTCGCCACAAGGTCTATTCGCCCCTCGGTGGCGGCAAAGTCCCGCACCGAATCTGCGACCTGCTGTTCGTCCGCGACGTTGCACGCTCGAAGCTTGAACGTCCCGCCGATCAAAGGTTCCTCCTCGGCTAACACGTCCAGGCCGAGTACGGAATGACCGTCGGCGGCAAACGAGGCAGCGACGGCGTGGCCTATACCGCGGGCAGCACCAGTCACCAGCACAGCCTTTCGCGACATCTGCTCAGCCATGGTCGTCCCCTTTGAAAGTCCGTGCTAAACCAGCGGCCGCCCCTTGAGCGACAGGAGCAGGAAAGTGCGCCCATATGTTATCGTTCACGAGGTGCACCATTGTGCAGAGGCGTCGCCCGAGGCGAAGGTAGCAAGCCGTTGAGCGTCGCCAGTGATCCAGCATCTCGTGTCCGATGAGCGCCACCGTCAGGGTCGGTTTAGTAGGACTTGGCATTATCAGCGCCGCCCATGCCGAGGGCTATGCGAACGCTCCGGACGTCGAGCTCGCCGCCGTGTGCGATGTCGACCCTGGAGTGCTCTCGGCCCGTGCCAAAGTGCTGGGAGCTGCCCCGTTCGCGCGCTTTGAAGACTTGCTAGACGATCCAAACCTGAACCTCGTCGATATCTGCCTTCCCCACAACCTCCACTATTCCTTCGTCCGGGCCGCACTTGAGGCGGGCAAGCATGTGCTGGTCGAAAAGCCGCTGGCGCTGACCTCAAAAGACTGCCTCGAATTGATCGAGCTAGCCGAGGCCCGTGGCCTCAGGCTTTCTGTGGCGGAGAACACACGCTTTGTCACCGCCTACGTGGCTGCCGCACACCTGATATCGGCAGGCGAGCTCGGAGCCCCAAGGCTCGTACGCACGCTCATCTCAGGAAGTGAGGTCGAGCGGCTGAGTAACACCGCCCTCTGGAAAGGCCGCACGGACGGCTCCGGCGGTGGCGCCATAATCGATGCCGGTCCGCATTCCTTCTACCTTCTGAAGTGGCTCTTCGGTCCGATCGCCTCTTTGCGAGGCTTCCACGACCAACTGGTCAAGCAGGCCCAGGTCGAGGACAACGCTGTCGTGGCGGGAACGCTTCTTTCGGGCGCCCTTTTCCGCTGCGAGTTCACTTTCACTGCCGAGATCCCCTGGGGTGAGCGCCTGGAGGTCTACGGGAGCAAAGGATCGCTCATCGTCGACCAGCTCATCGATCCTCCCGCCGTCATTTTTCGAGGCGGCAGGGACTACGTCGGTGAACCGCTATCCGGGGTTGCGTACGATCCTCGCGGGTGGAAGCGCGAGGCGATCGCGGCTGGGGCGCGGGACTTTGCCGAGGCCGTGGCAACCGGTAGGGCACCGACGGTGGACCCGCGCGACGGCCTTTACGGCGTGCTCATGTCCGAGCTCGCATACGAGTCCGCCGCGGCGGGAGGAGTGCTCAAGCAGGCCTGATGTCGTCTCGATGCAATCGGGGTGAAGGTTCTTCTGAGATGCCCCCCACGAAGAGATCGCTTCCTTCTCGAGCCGCCACCAGATCTGTGGATGTCGTGTCCAAGTGGCCTCTTCGAGGAAGACCGAGAGAAGATACGCCATGACGCATCTTGCGCCCGTGGCTCAGTTCACCGCCTCGGCCGACCTTGAGGTCATGGGCAAGGCGGCGAGACTCCATTACGAGTACGGCCTCACACACCAAGAAGTTGCCGACGTCCTACATGTTTCGCGTGTCAAAGTGACGCGCCTTTTGAAGCAGGCACGCGACCTGGGCATCGTCCAGATCCGGGTCCTCCCCGACGTCTCTCCGTACGCCGGGCTCGAGCTGGAGCTCGCCAATCGCTTCAATCTCGACGAGGCACTCGTCGTGCCAACGATGGACGACGAGTCCGATCAGCGCCGAGCGCTCGCTGTCGCCGCGGCTCGCTACATGCAGCGCGTCCTGCATCACGGTATGACCGTTGCCATCGGCCTCAGCAGGACGGTGGCTCTAATCCCTCAGTACGTGGTCGATCCGCGCCCGGCGGACGCGACTTTCGTCTCGCTCGTCGGCGGCATGCGCCGTTACGCGATAGCAGCCAACCCCTACGAAGGCGCCGAACGCCTCGCTCAGCTCTTCGGCGGGAAGGCAGAGCACTTGCTCGCGCCAGCCATTGCCGGTTCGCCGGCGATCGCTGAGGCGTTCTTCGCCGACCCAGGCATGGCCCGCACCCTCGAACGGGCGGCGTCGGCCGACATGGCACTGCTCGGGATCGCTGCGACCGACAGCGACACGACGCTCGTAGATGAGGACGAACTGACCGCAGACGAGATGGCCTCGCTCATAGCAAAGGGGGCAGTGGGCGACACCGCGGCCCGTTTCTTCGACTCGGAAGGGGCGGCCGTCTCCCACGAGATAGACCGCCGCATCATCGGCCTCACCTTGGCCCAGATCAGGCAGATCCCCATACGCCTCGTCGTCGGGGGCGGTGTCAACAAAGCTGCTGCCCTGGCGGGAGCCCTACGGGGTGGTTTGGCGGCGGTCGTGGTCGTCGACGCGATGACCGCGAGGCTCGTTCTCGGGCAACCCGCCGGTGGGCACCCCCGCAAGACTTCGGGGCAACTCGATCGGCAAGGCAAGCGGCGCAAACCTGCGCCTCGCAAGAACCGCAAGCAGCCTTGACCTAAGGCACCGTCCGTGCCGACTGGACTGCATCGAACTGTGAGCGCAAACCAAGGTGGCGCCGCGCCCGGCTCGCTGCCGGGTCGCGGCGCCACCTCGTACTTGGCTAAAGCGTGTTACAGGAGATCACATGTCATTTCCGCAACTCACTGAGTCTCAACCGCGCCCGACCCGAGTTGCTCTGTCACGAGCGAGCTCAGAGTCGATAGCGCAGAACTGATCGAGGTACTCGGGGTGATGGCGAAATTGCCTGTGACCGTATTGAGCGCACGGGCATAGACCGGGAAGTTCACATTGTTCGGAAGTGGGATCCCGTTGTTGGCGTACTCTCCGAACTGCTCCTGGTAGAGAGACGACTTGACGAATGCAGGATCGCTGTCGAGCGAGGAGTCCGGCGGGATGAACCCGGACCAGATCGCGGTGAGCAGCTGGTTCGACGGATCCTCCGCCAGCGTTATGAACTTCCACGCCGCGGCCTTGTCCTGGCAGGCCTTTGAGATCGAGTATGCCCAGCCTCCGAGCGTCGTTGTCGTCCCGGGCGCCTGGCCGTTCTCGGTCGGGATCGGAGCGACGCCAACGTCCTTAGAGGCCGCCGGCCACGGAGCACCACCGATTGGGGCAGGCAGGAAAGAGCCCGTGTACCAGTTCGAGCCGATGGCAATGGCCAGTTGGCCCTTGGAGAACAGGAGCGGCGGGTTGCCCACCGAGTCCGAAGGGAACAGCTGCGATGTCGGAGCACCGAGGTTCTCCTCGTCGAGCGTCTTGTAGAACTGAAGCGTCGCCCTCAGGCCCGGGCTGTTCACGACCCACTTACCAGTCTTCTGGTCGTACATCGTCGGATTAGTCGACCCGTCGATCAGGTTGCCGATACCCTGCAGAACGTTCGTGGCACCGGCGCCGACTCCGGCTCCGAGCCAGAGAGCGTAGACCTTGGGGTTCGCCTTCTTCACGGCCTTGGCGACGTTCAAGATGTCCTGCCAGTTCTTGGGCTCCCATGGCATCTTGATGCCGGCCTTTTCCAACATGACTTTGTTGTAGACGATGCCCGAGTCGTTGTTGCCGGCGTTGACGGCGTCTACCTGGCCACTGATGGTGCTCATCTGCTGAACGCCCTTGGGCATCCCCTTCCAGAACGCTGGCGCCGAGGACCCGCTCACGTAACTGTTCAGCGAGGCAAGGTAGCCCGACCCCGCGAACTCGCCAACGTAGGTCGTCGGGAGCTGGATCACGCACGGCGTGGTAGACGGGCTCCGGAACAACACTGCCGCCTTGTTCATCTCGTCGATGTCCGTGCCGCCCGTGCCCAGCTCAGTGAGTTTGACGGAAGGATCTTCTTTCGCCCACTGCTTGGCTATCGAGCCCCACCATTTATATGCCTGAGCATCGCTGTCGAACACGTAGTTGTACGAGTACAGGACTGAGATACCACTTCCGCCAGAATGCCGCGCTCTGGGGACTCGCATATGCGGCGGCGGTTACTCCGGTTGTAGCCAGAGCGACCCCCACCGCGGCAACAAGTCCTGCCTTCACCTTCTTCATTCTCATCTATATCCCCCCAAACTGGTCATATGCTGCCGATTGTGTCAGTGCTACCTTGCTTTCTTCTCGCTCGCTCGCGAACTTCAGTGCACAAACCGTGACCTCTTTAAAGATGGGTCCTTCGCGCCGTTCTCAATCCAGGCAATCACCGCTCTCTGCGTCGAAGAGTTTCATCTGAGACGTGTCGAACTCGACCTTCACAGGGTCTCCAGGTGTGAGACCGGAGCGGGCTGTCGTCTTGCACACAAAGAGCTGCTCGCCAAATCGCGCCACGACGTTGGTCTCCGGGCCGAGCGGCTCGACCATCTCGACGACGCATTGCAGAGTCGGGTAGCGGCCTCCGCCTTCTCCGGCAAGATGTATCTCCTCGGGACGGAAGCCGACAGTGACGCTCGGGCGACCAAGGGTCTCGAGCGCCTTGCCGAGAGTGCCGTTCACCGAATACGAGCAGTCAAGAAACTTCACGTGGGGTGCCCCGCCGTCGCGCAACACTGACCCGGGAAAGAGATTGATCTTCGGCGTGCCGATAAAGGACGCCACGAACGAGTTCGCCGGATGGTCGTAGATGCGCTCCGGGGTGTCCATCTGTTGGAGGCGCCCCAGGTTCATGAGAGCGATTCGGTCAGCCATCGTCATAGCCTCGACCTGGTCGTGGGTCACATACACAGTCGTCACTGGGAACTGCGTGTGGATGCGCTTGATCTCGAGGCGCATCTGCACGCGAAGGGCAGCGTCCAGGTTCGACAACGGTTCGTCGAGCAGGAACGCCTGTGGCCTTCTCAGCAGTGCACGGCCTAGAGCGACGCGTTGGCGTTCGCCCCCCGAGAGCTCGGCCGGCTTGCGGTCCAAGAGAGAATCGATGCCGAGCATGCCAGCAATGTTGTCGATCTCTCGCGATATCGTCGCCTTCGCCTCGTGGCGCGCCTTCATGCCGAAGGCAAGGTTCTTCGCGACCGTCATGTGCGGGAAGAGGGCGTAGCTCTGAAACACCATGGCGAGGTTGCGGTCCTTCGGCAGAACGCTGTTCATGGGCTTGCCACCTATCCGGATGACGCCCTCGCTGGGGGTCTCGAATCCCGCGATCATGCGCAAGGTCGTCGTCTTGCCGCAGCCTGATGGCCCGACCATGACTACGAACTCACCGTCTTCGACCTCCAGGTCGAGCTCGCGGACGGCCGCGGACGACTTGCCCTTGAACACCTTGCCGACACCTTCTAGAACGATTTTTGCCACTAGGTCCCCCACCTATTCGAAGCCGACCGTGTGCTCTTGCGTGCTACCCCTTCACGCCGCCCGCGAAGGCGAACCCACCGTGCAGCCAACGAGTGCTGATCAGATAAAGCGCGATCACCGGCAACGAGAACAAGATGGCGTAGGCGGCGAGCGGCCCGAACTCGACGCGGCCGTTGGCGCTCATGAACTCGTAGATCCCCAGTGCTCCTGGAGTGTTCTGGGGATTGGCATCGATGACGAGCGGCAGAAGAAAGGCCCCCCACGAGTTGATGAAGGTGAGGATGGCCGCGACGCAGATCCCGGGCAGCGACAAAGGGATGACGACTTTCCAAAGGATGCGGAGATTCCCAGAGCCCTCGATAGCAGCGGCCTCCTCGAACTCTCTCGGTACCTGGTCGATGAAGTTCTTGAGCAGCCAGATTGCAAAGGGGACCGAGGTCGCCGCCAGTGCCACAGAGGTGTAGAAGGGTGAATTGTCCCAGCCGAGGTGCACATACATCACATAGATCGGGATCAAGAGCAACGTGATCGGAAGTCCGGTCAAAAAGACTATGCCAAGGAGCAGGAGCCCTTTGAACGGCACCCGCCGCCGCGAAAGGGCGTAGGCAGCGAGTATCGAGACGGCCGTCGCGATGATCGTTGACACGACGGCCAGATAAAGACTGTTCTTGATCGCTCCACCGGCGCCGGCGTCGATCGCCGCCTTGAAGTTAGACAAAGTGAGCGTGGGCAGGTTCATAGCCTGGGTGGCGTTCAGGTTGAACGCCGCATCAATCAACCAGAGCAGCGGGAGTATGAAGGCTATGCCTACCAAGGCGAGCAGCCCGTCGAGCAACATCCGCTGCCTACGCGTCCGCCGTCTCAACGGCGCGCCGTAGACGTCGGTGTTTGGGTGCGGGCTCTCTTGTCCGGTCCTGTTGCCGAGCTCGATAGCCGTCGTCACTCCTTAGCCTTTCTCTTTGCTGAGCTCGTCAGTGATTTGTGGTCCACGCAAGCCATTGCCTACTGCCCCTTCCGCAGCTCGGGACGAAGTTGACGGATGTAGACGACCGAGAGCAGGGCACCGATGAGGACGAGTGCCAGGGCGATGGCGGCCCCGTACCCGAGAGCGTTGAACTGGAAGGCCTGGATGTACATATAGACGGGCAGTATCGCCGTCTCGGTCCCGGGGCCGCCTTGAGTCATTGCCCAGATGAGAGTGAAGTCGCTGATGGTGCCGATCGTGATGAGCAGCATGTTGACCATGATCGTGGGACGCATGATCGGCAGGGTGACCCTGAACAACCTCCTCCAATAACCCGCACCTTCGAGCTGCGCTGCTTCTTCCACTTCTTCCGACACACCGCGCAGGCCTGCACTCAAGATGAGCATGGAGAAGGCAGTACCGCGCCAGGTGTTCGCTACGCAGACGATCAGGAGGGGCACCGTCGACAACAGGTCCGAGCCGGACCTGCCGACGATGTCGCTCAACGTGCCGCCCGCCTGGCTGAATGCGTACCAGATGAAGGCGACGGCGATCTCGGGTAACACCCACGCCAGGATGACGATCGCTCCGACGCTTGCGCGGACGTACAGGTGGGCCCGCTGACCGAGCAGGGCGAGCGCCATGCCGAGAACGGTCTGAGCGATGATGCCCGAGCCGATCACGAAGATAAGGGTCAGCTTCACCGAGTACCAGAACACAGGGTCATGGATCATGCGGGAAAAGTTGGACCAGCCCGTGAAGTTGAAGTGCTGCGCGAAGGGGCCGAGCAGCTGCATGTTCGTGAAGCCGATGTAGATCGCGTAGGCGGTCGGAACCAGAAAGAGTCCGATCAACAGAGCGGAGGCGGGCAGTATCCACACGAGGGTGCTCGCCCTGAACCTCTCGCGGTCGGCCGCCTTGGACCAAAAGCGACGAGGCTTCATGGTCGGCCTCGCGAGCACCGTCTCTGTGGCCGCGGTCACTTCCCTGATCCCCTCGAGGCCGGACAGCTCGTCTCGAGCCGAGCGATATCGACGTGCGCCTCCGGGTCAGTCATTGGCCTTTCTCCTTCACGAGGTGCTCGCGAATTGCGGCAGGAATCTGGCATTGGTGGCGAGCATCTCGTCGGTCAGAGCTTGTATTTGTGAGGGCTCGAGAAGCGCGTCGAGCAACGGGTCGGCCGTCATGGCTTGACTCAACAGCTGACGGTCGCCTGTCAGTGCCGCGTCGGCTGTCAGCTCCTCGACCTCCGCGTGCCGACTAAGCACGGCCGCCAACCCCGGGGGGAGCGGCCCGATGCCGATCGGGTGCACGCCCTCGGCGTTGACGACGGAGGGGACCTCGACGGCCGCCGACGCGGGCAGGTTCGAGATGAGCCCGTCGTTCACGACGTTCACGATGAACAGCTCCCCACGGTCATCGATCATCGACTCCATCACCTCGGCAACGACTATCCCGTTGTCCTCCGGTCCGTGAGGGAGATCTGCAAGTCGGTGACGGCCACCGTCCTCGCGCCAGGCCGTTGCGACCTGCTCCCAGGAGCGGACACGGGCGCTCTGGGCCTCCATGTCGTAGATGTGCCTGCCATAGCGCATGGCGAGGCCTTGCCCGCGCTCGGCGTAAGGCTCCTCGAGTCTCTGCAGCTGGGGAAAGAACTCGACCCAGTGAGCCCAGCAGTAAGGAACCACTCCGAATGTGTCGATCGCCCAACGGACGACCTCGTCGCTGGTGCGCTCCCGTACGAGGGGAATGGCGTCTCGCCCGTCACGCAACCTGAGCGACATGATGCCCGTGCAGTGGTTGATCCCTCCGACTTTCAAGGGAAGGACGAGTTCTTCCTCGGCGACGCCGACCAGATCGGACAGCCAAGCCCTCTGGTATGGCCACGGGGAGCACGAGCAAAGCGACAACGAACGGACGGCCGAAACCTTCGCCATGGCCATGGCATTGGCGCTGGCTGGGTTCGTGTAGTTGAGTACGACCGCCTTTGGAGACAGCTCGGTAAGGTCTCTTGCGACAGAAGCGACCACAGGGGTGTTGCGCAGGGCACGGAAGATGCCACCGGGCCCGATCGTGTCGGCGATGTGCATGAACACGCCGTGGCGAGCGGGCACCTCGATGTCACTCTCCCATGCAGCCATTCCGCCGACTGAGATGGCCACAATGACGAAGTCGACGTCTCGCAGGGCCTCGCGCTGGTGGGTCGTCGAACTTACGGTGAGCTTGCGGTCCTCAGCCAGGGCGAGCTCGATGGCGAGCTGCTCCATGACGCCGACACGGGCAGCATCGACGTCCATCAACCGGAGCTCGGCTCCCTCAAAGCAGGGGATCTCGATCAGGCGTCGGACGAGGCCGGGCACGAACATGCTGCTTCCACCGCCTATCACGGCGATCTTGACACTCACGCGCCAACCGTCCGGATCTTGCGTTCCTCGGCGTCGCTCTCACTCACCCGCCACGCAGCGGTGCTGTTCAGGCATGGCACCGGACTGTGTCGGCGGATTCCCGCCGGCGTTGGCAATGCGGACCTGGGGATGCGGTCGGCATCGGGGCCGGGCTCTTTCACCCTTGCGCGGAAACCGATCCCTCCGACGTTGTTCGCGCCAGGTCCGTTCACGCCTATCCCCCCCAAGGTTCGAGCGCTGCTACTGCTGGTGCTACAAGCAGAAACCTCGAAGCAGTTGCTCTTCGGTCTCGGCACATTTGTACATCAACTGAACAAGTTGCCGAATATTATCGGCCCTCTTGCGGCGAATCAAGGACGTCACGGTACTTGTCGACGCGATCAGTCGGGCGTCGCGGCGTGAGCGAGAAGGGGCAGGCACCGTCGGTGCCCCGCCGATCAGCCGGGCGGGGAGCACCGGCCTCAACTCTCCGGCCTGACACCGAATACGGTGGCCGGTGGGTCTGCCGAGACAAGCGCCGTGGGCACTCTGGTCTTCTTCGTGGGCAGGCCCAGCTCGGCGGTCGCCAGATGGCAGGCCGCGCTGCGTCCTGGGCTGATTGTCCGCAACAGCGGGGTGGCCTGCTCACAGATGTCGGCGGCATAGGGACAGCGCCAACGGAACCGGCACCCTTCGCCTGGGTCCACCACATGGGGCGGCTCGCCGATGTCGGAGGCAGAGACCGTCACGGCCATCCGCGGATCGGGCGCGGCCGAGAGGAGGAGCTCGGTATAGGGATGCAGGGGCCGGTGGAGAACGTCGTCTGTCGGGCCGTTCTCCACCACGTGGCCCCCGTACATGACAAGGATTCGGTCGGCGACATAGCGGGCACTCGCCACGTCGTGGGTGATGTAAAGAAACGAGACGCCCTCCTCCTCCCGGAGCTTGGCCATGAGGTTGAGGACTCCGACGCGGATCGAGACGTCCAGCATCGAAACCGGTTCGTCAGCCAAGATGAGCTTCGGCCGGTACGAGAGCGCTTGCGCGAAGCCGATCCGCTGACGCTGGCCGCCGCTCATCTCGTGCGGGTACTTCTTCAGGAACAATTTGGGTGGCGACAGGCCGACAGCGTCGAGCACGCGCTCGGCTTCGGCCTGCCGGGCGGCGTGCCCGAGCTCGGGGCGGTGAAGCTTGAGGCCCCGCATGATGGCGTTGTCCACGCGATGGGCTGGGTTGAGAGAGCTGTACGGATCTTGAAAGACCATGGGAACCTGGGCCCGGTAGGCCAGGACCTGTTTTCTCGAGCGCAGCTCGTCGAGCGGCTTGCCCCGGAACTCGATCCGCCCCTCCGTCGGCTTGTATACCATCGCCAACAGCCTGGCGATGGTGCTCTTCCCGCTACCGCTCTCGCCCACGAGGCCGACGATCTCACCTTCTTCGATGGAGATGTTGACCGCGTCGACCGCGTGAAGCAGGTGACCACCCCGGAAACCGCCGATGTGGAAGTGCTTGGTGAGGTTCTCGGTCCGCAGCAGCGGGGCATGGGTCAAAGGCCCGCCGGCTCCCTCCGCCGTGGAGTCGCTCTTAGCGCTCTCAGCCATGAGCTTCGTCCTCTCGCGTCTCGGAGTCCGGCTCATAGAGCAGGCAGCGCACAAGGGCGTCCTCGACGGGGTAGAGATCCGGGTTGACTTCCGTGCAGCGCGCCATGACCTGCGGACAACGAGGAGCGAAATGGCATCCCGGCGGGAGGGCCGTCAGGTCGGGTGGGCTTCCCGGGATGCCCTCGAGCACGACTCGGGGACCCCACACCGAGGGGAAAGCGTCGAGCAGGCCGCGGCTGTAGGGGTGGTAGGGCTTGTCGAACAGAGCCGCGGTCCTTCTTATCTCGCTGATCTGGCCTGCGTACATCACGGCCAGGCGGTCGGAGTAGCGGGCGACGAGCGACATGTCGTGGGTGACAAAGATGATGGCAAAGCCAAGCTGGTCTTGCAGCTGCTTTATCTGGATCATCAACGACCGCTGCGCTACGACGTCGAGGGCTGACGTCGGCTCGTCCATGACTATCAGCTCGGGGGTGAACAAAAGGGCCATGGCGATCATTGCCCGTTGGCGCATGCCACCGCTCAGCTGGTGGGGGAAGCTCTTCAGGTGGAGGGGGTCGATGCCGACCATGCGCAGCACTTCGGCCGAGCGGTCACGGATCTCCGCCTTGCTCATCTTGGCGTGAGCGTCGAGGGCGTCTTTGAACTGGGCGGCAATCGTCTTCACGGGGTTGAGGGCGTTCATGGCGCTTTGCATCACGACCGAGTAGTCGCGCCAGCGAACGTGGCGCAACTGCTTCTCGCTGAGCTGCACCATGTCCTTGCCCTTAAAGAGCACGCTCCCGCCGGTTGTCTCCGCAGGCGGACTGAGTAGCTGCGTTATGGCGAAAAGGAGCGTCGACTTGCCACAACCGGACTCGCCGACAATGGCGAGGAACTCTCCGGAGGAAAGCTCGAAGCTCACCCTGTCTACGGCACGCGCCGAGCCTTTCCCCGTTCCGTACTCGACGGAGAGGTCGTGGACTTCAAGAACTGTGGCGTCGCCCACGAGATCCCCGTCCCTGTCGAAGCGCTGGATTGCCAATTTCGTCAAAGGCGTAGTTGAGGAGGGCGAACGCCCCGCCCAGCATGGCGATGCACACGCCCGGCATCGTCGCCCACAACGGCGAGCCCGACTGCAGCGCCTCGTTGTTCTGTGCCCAGTAGAGCATCGTCCCCCAGCTTTGGCTGTCGACGTTGCCGAGGCCGATGAACTGGAGGCCTGCGGCTGCCAGCACCGCATAGAGAGCGGCACCGAGGAAGTTGGCGACGATGAGCGAGGTCATCGTCGGAAGCACCTCATGGATGATTATGTGGAACCTTCTCTCTCCGCGAAGGCGCGCCGCGACGAGGAAGTCCCGGTTGCGAAGCGAGAGCGTCTGTGACCGCAACTGGCGCGCGCCGTAAGACCAACCTGTTGCCACCAGCACCGAGACGAGCACGATGTTGCCGCCGTTATGGGCATAGGCGACGATGACGATGATGAGGGGGAAGGTCGGTATGACCAGGAACACGTCGGTGAACAAGGAAAGGAAATCGTCGGCGAACCCGCCCAGGTAGGCGGCCGAGACCCCTATCAGCACCGAGAGCACGGTCGCGAAGAGGCCGGCGATGACGGCGATGAGAAGCGAGGCCCGCGCCCCCCAGATGAGCTGGGAGAAGATGTCCTGGCCATACGAGGTCGTACCGAGCAGGTGCTGGGCTGAGGGCCCCTGTCCGACCATGTAAATGTCCGCGCTCGGGTTGTCCGGGGCGATCACGGCGGGGAAGCACGCCATGAAGGAGAACACGGCGAGCACGAACAGTCCGGCCATCGCCTTGGGGTTGGACCGTATGGCGCGAAAGAGGTTCCCGAGCGCCCCCGAGCGGAGGCGCTCTGAGCGGTCCGCGAACGAGGACGGACCCGATTGGGCAAGTGCCGGTATCGCCACGGAGCTCTTAGGACCCCGTCCGGGTGCGGGGGTCCATTATTGCCGTCACGACGTCGACAGCGAGGATGGCCAGCAGCACAGCGGCTGTGATGAGCAAGAACAGCGTCTGCATGAGCGGGTAGTCCTCGTTGAGGACTGCCTGCAGGAGCATGTAGCCCACCCCGGGGTAGGCAAAGACGTACTCGACGAGGATCGCCCCGCTGATGACGAACCCAAGCGACATGCCAAAGCCGGTCAGGTTCGGGAGCACGGCGTTACGCCCGGCGTAATCGAACATGATCCTCGTCGGCGAGAGGCCCTTGGCCCGGGCCATGCGGATGTAGTCCTCGGCGAGCGTGGTGATCATGTTGTTGCGCATCGTGAGGATCCAGCCGCCGATCGAGGTGATGAGGATCGACAGACCAGGCAGGATCGCGTGCTCGAGCACGTCGGCGACGAAGGCCCAAGTCCAGGTGATCGTGTCACCGTTGGTGTAACCGAAGCCCTGGGGCAACCAGTGCAAGGTCAGGGAGAAGGTCAAGATCCCCACCATGGCGATCCAGAAGTACGGGAAGGCCGAGGTGATCACGAACACGGGCGGCAGGATCGAGTCGAGCAGGCCACCGCGACGCCAGGCGCTCACTATCCCGATGAAGGTCCCGAGGATGAAGGCCAGCACTGTGGTGACACCGACGAGGCCGATCGTCCAGGGCAGTGCGGTGAACACGACGTGGCTGACCGACTGGGGGAAGAACGTCAACGAGGTGCCGAAATGCCCGGTGAACGAGTTGCCGAAGTAATCGAGGTATTGCGCGAAAAGCCCCTTCTTGGTGTTGACGCCGAAGGCCACCTCCATCGCCGACAGCGTCTGACCGGTCAGCCGGCCCCGGAACCTCGCCATCATGGCGATGGCGGGGTTCCCGGGCATGAGGCGGGGCAGGAAGAAATTGATCGTCATCGCCGCCCACAAAGTGAGCGCGAAGAAACCGAGTCTCCGAAGAATGAACCTCATGCGGTTGTCATTCTCGTGCCACTGCGCGCCTCTGCGGCTTCACCTACTTCTGGTAGAGACGGAGCAGGATCACTTCCCAGTCCGGCACCACGTACATGTACGGCTGGGCGTAGGGGTCCGAGGCCGACGGCCATCCCCCGAACGCCGTCGTCGAGTACTCGTCCCAGTCGACCTGCTCGGTGACCGGAATGGTGGGAACGTCCTGCAACATGACGTTCTCGAGCTTGTCGACGATGGCGTGCTGGGTCGCCGAGCTGGTCGAGGTGGCGTACGAGTCGATGAGGGCGTCGGTCGAGGCGCTCTGGTAGCGCTCCCAGTTGGTAGGTGCCGGCTTTCCGATCGGAGCCGAGCTCGGCCCGTAGAGCACCTGACGGAACTCGTAGTAAGGGCTCGGGCCGCCTGTCTCGTCGGCATAGGCGAGCTGGAAGTTGCCGTCATAGAGCCGGGCGCTGTAGTCGGTACCGGAGAGGTTGTCGACGGTGAGCTGGATTCCGACGGCCGACAGCTCCTGGGAGACGACCTGCAAGGCCGCCACCCAGTCAGTGTAAGCACCTTGGTTGATGATGGAGAAGGAGAGCTGCTTGCCCTTGGGCGAAACGAAGATCCCGTTCGAGCCCTTCTTGAAGCCTGCCTTTTCGAGGATCGAGATCGCCTTGGACGGGTCGTAGCTGTAGCCCGCCGCCGACACCTCCGAGTTGTCCAGCCACGAGCTGAACGTGGGAGTCACGACGCCGGCCTGGTTACCCGGCGGCTCATAGCCGTACTCGCCGATCTGAGCGACGCGGCTGCGGTCGATGGCGAAGGCCATGGCGCGACGCACCGCCAGGTTGTCCAGCAGCGGGACGGTCTGGTTTATGAAGACCGACACGCTCGTGACAGGTGGGAACCAGTAGGAGTTGCCCTTCGCCTTGTCGAGGTAGAAAGACTTCAGGTTGGGGATGAACTGTCCGCCCCATTGGGCCTGTCCAGTCGACAAGAAGGTGTTGGCGGGGCCGTTGGTGGCGAAAGCCGGGTACTCGACCTTCTCGATGTAGGGCTTGCCGGGCTGCCAGTAATGGGAGTTGCGGACATAGGAGACGTTCTGCGGAGTGCAGTTCTGCACGGTGTACGGGCCCGTGCCGACCGGGTTGGAGTCCGGGAACGTGACCGGGTTCTTCACTCCCGCCCAGATGTGCTGGGGCACGATGCCGACCTGGTCCGCGATGTAGTAGAAGTACGGCACCGCGGCGGTCTTGAAGGTCATGACCACCTGGTAGGCGCCCTTTTGCACGACGCTGGAAAGAACCGACCAGACCGAGTTCAGGTCCAGCGCAGGGTACTTCTTCAACATGTTGAACGTGAAGGCGACGTCGGCGGCGGTGAACGGCTTGCCGTCGGTCCACTTGACTCCTCGGCGGATGTCGAAGGTGATCACCTTGTTGCCGTCGCTCCACGCGTACGAGGTCGCCAGCCAGGGCGTGACCTTGGCGTTCTCCAGGGTGTCAACGAACATGAGCGGCTCGTAGATCACCCCGACGGAAAGAAAGTCAGAAGACGGGTTGTAGGGACTGAACCCACAGGTCCAGAGGAACTGTGCGTCGGAGATCGTCAAGGTGCCTCCCACCTTCGGCGCCGACGACGTCACCTTGCTGATCGCGCGGGACGCGCTTGTGGCACCCGAGGTCGCGCTGGAGAAGGCGGTGGACACGACCGCCAACACGACTAGCAACGACCCGAGCGCCAACCATCTTCTTCTCAACATGTTGCCCTCCCTTTGCCACATTCCGATTCAACTCATGTGCACTGTCTTGTTAACCTGCCAACCAACCGCTCTGAACGAACACTGCGACAGAACCGGACGACCCCGAATCACGAGGTGATCGAAGTCGCCGACGAGGCGGGTGCCCCGGCACTGGCGACTTCGGCCTTGTAGGGCAGCCCACCGCTGACTATGAGGTGCGAGCCTGTGACGTGATTCGCCAGTGGGGAGCAGAGAAAGAGGATCGCCTGGGCGATGTCTCTAGGTGCCTCGAACTGGCCGAGCATGAGGCGGGCACGATACTCCTCCTTGACCTCCGCCGGGGACACGCCGCGGCGCTCACCTTCTTGTTCCCACTCGCGTTCCATCATCTCGGTAGCGACATCTCCTGGGCCCACCGCATTGACGGTGACGTGCGGGGCGAACTCCTGCGCGGCCACCTGGGTGAGGCCCACGACGGCGAACTTGGCGGCACAGTAGGGACCGAAGTACTTCGTCGTGCAGTTGAACTGTGCGACATAAGAGCCGAGATTGACAATGCGTCCGTAGCCGTTGGCGATCATGACGGGCGCCACCGCTCTCATCATGAGAAACGTTCCTTTGGCCATGATGTCGACGTGGTCGTCCCAGTCGTCCTCGCTGCAGTCGAGGATCGGCCGATAAAGCGAGATGCCCGCGTTGTTCACAAGTATGTCGACACGTGAGAACTCGTACACCGCCTGCTCGACGAGTGAGCGCACCTGATCCGGATCCGCGACGTTGGCCGCAACCGCGATCGCCTCGCCGCCGGCCTCCACGATCTCGGCCGAGGTGCGTTTCGCCGTCGATTCGTCGCGGTCGTTGATCACGACCGAAGCGCCGCATTCAGCGAGCAGGTGTGCCGTGCCGCGGCCGATGCCGCGGCCGGCTCCGGTGATGATGGCGACCCGTCCCCCGAGATCTACTGGATGTCCCATGAGCGCTCCACTCAGTTCATGTAGGCGTCGCCGTTGACGGCTACCGCTTCCCTTGTCATCAATGTTGCGTCAACTCGAACGAGGCGGCGGTGGCGACCACGACTTTGGATGCCTCGAGGCGCCGCAGTGGCGGGTCGGCAAGGAAGAGCTCGCCCACCTCGGCAGACCGGGACATTCCCGGACTGTGCTTTGCAGGACAGCTCGAGTGCTTGCTCCGCCCCCGTGATCCCTGCGAGGCGCCGACTGACTCGGTTGCCCGTCATGTTCCCAGTCATTGCTCCAGCTCCCCCCGGGCCGCCAAGCGGTGCGATACCGGAGCCAGCGCCTCGCCAGCCTCCCTGTAACAGCTGTAGGCCTCGTCATACAGGTCTCGCACCTTGAGATCCGGCTCCACGGGAATGTCGTAGCGAACCATCACCTCGCAAGACCTCCAGCCAGACACAAGTCCCTTGGCGACCCCGCCCGCGAGAGCGGCGCCGAGTGATGCCCCGGGATGATCGAGCACCGGCTCGAGGGCTACTCCGAGAACATCGGCGAGAATCTGCTTCCACACGCGAGCGGCTGCCGCCGTTGCTCACCCGGGCGCGACCGAGGGAGACTCCGCGTTCGGCGAAGACCTCGACATGGTGGCGAAAGCCGAAGGCAACCGCCTCGAGCGCCGCTCGGTAGAGATCGCCGCGGGTGTGGCCGAGGTGGAGGCCGACGAAAGCGCCGCGGAGCATCGGATCGTTGATGGGCGACTTCTCGCCCAGGAAATAGGGCAGGCAGATCAGCTGACCAGGTGAGCAGGCCGCTGCCTCCTGCTCGAGGACTGCGCCGTCCGGCTCGCCGAGCACACCTTGCATCCACCGCAGCAGGCTGCCGCTTGTCGCCATGCAACCGTTCGGCAGCCAAAGGCCGTTCTCGGGATGGGCGTCCAGGTAGAGCCGGGAGTCCACAAAGACGTGGTCGCTCACGACGAGGATGTCACCTGCTCCGCCCAGCTTGACGAGCCAGTCGCCCGGTTCGTGCAGCCCTGCGGTAAAGGCCGACAAGACGTGGTCGGCTCCCCCCACGGCGATCGCGGTGCCGGCCACCAGTCCGGTCGCCCGACTCGCATCGGCTGAGACCTCGCCGATCACCTGGCCCGAGGCACGCACGGGCGCCAAACGTTCCGGCGAAATGCCGGCGGCCGCGACCACCTCCTCGACCAACTGGCCGGTCAGAGTGTCGGCGTCAGTCAGCCCGGATAACTCGTAAAGGCCGCTCTCGAGCGCCCAGTTCCGGTCCACGTGCGGGGCGGCGCCGAGCGCCATCGCCAGCCAGTCGTAGGAGCCCACGACCCAACGAGTCTGCTCCCACTGCTCAGGTGCGTGTTTCTGTGCCCAAACGAGCGTGGGCGCAACGGACTGCTGAGACAGGGCAGAGCCCGTTCGAGCAACAAGGTCGATGCCTGAGAGCCGCTCGGCCAGCAGGTCGATCTCGGCTGTTGCCCGGGTGTCGTTCTGCAAGGCAGCGGGCACGAGTGGCTGTCCGCCCGAGTCGACGAGCAGCACCGCTGGCACCATTCCCGATGTCGCCACGACCGCAATGTCACCTGCCGAGGCGTGCGCCTGATCCAAGAGCATCGGGACGAGGGCACAGAGGTTCGACCACCAGTCGGACGGGTCCGCCTCGGCCCAGCCCGGATGGTCGGAGTGGAGCGCAACGGGCAGAGAAGACTCAGCGACGAGGCCTCCCCCGGGCTCGACGAGGACGGCTTTCGTCGCCGTCGTGCCAAGATCAACACCCAGCATCAAGCTGGGCACAGCTCAACTGCCTCGAGCCGCTCTGACGAAACGCTCGGCCCGTTCAGGGACGACGCGATTCCAGGTGTACCCGTCCTCTTTCAGGTCGCTGCCGACGATGCAGCCATCGGCGGTCTCGAGGTAGCGGGCGATGGTTGCTGCCTTGGCGCCGGTGTTGAGCAGAACGGGGACGTCTTTCGAAACGGCCTGGTAGACGTCCTCGAGTACGGACAGCTCCGGCTCTGCGCCCGCCATCGGACCAGAGATCAACACTGCGTCCGGGACGGTCGAGACCACGACCGAGCGAGCTATCTGACCCGGGCTGCGGGCGCCGATAGGCGAGGCGAATTCCGGGGTCACGTTCACAAGGATCGCCATGGCGTCCACTTCGAGGCGGCGTCGTTCGCGAAGGAGCGAGGCGGCGTCGGTCTGCCACAGACCCATGTCGGACTCCCAGGCTCCAGCGGCGACACAGCGCACGAAGGAGGCACCCGTGGCGGCACCGACGGCCAGGGCGCAGCGGGCATCCCAGAGGTAGTCAACACCGAAGGGCTGCCCTTCGGGGCGGCACTCGGTCACAACACGAGTCATGAATGCCGCCGCCTCCAGTCCGGCGTTCAGCTGATAGGGGCGGTCGTTCTCGTTGCAGAACATCACTGAATCGAACCCAGCGCCGAGCAGTATCTCCACGTCGCGGCGAACGCTCCGGATGGCTGCCTCGAGGCCGCCCTCGCTGTCGTAGAACGGTGTGCCCGGCAGCGCAGGGACGTGTGCCATCGCGATGAGCGGTTTGGTCGTCTTGGGAAAGATCCCCGCCAGTCGTCGCCCCAACATGCGCCCTCCCCCCTTGACGGCGTAGAGCCCTGGTGCGAGAGCCCCCCGCCCAGCACGCCG
Source organism: uncultured Acidimicrobiaceae bacterium (assembly GCA_963725355.1). Lineage (GTDB taxonomy): Bacteria > Actinomycetota > Acidimicrobiia > Acidimicrobiales > Bog-793 > Fen-455. The sequence continues at coordinate 216,920 of CAVRYE010000011.1, read as the reverse complement.
TCTCTCCTGGTTGGGCGGCAATCTACCATCACGAATCTCAATTGCAAACAGCATTTCTCACAGATTCGATCACGGCTCCGGCGCCGGGCTGTGAGCAGGTGCCCTAACAGGTAAGGCCTTCATCTCATGACTGGCGGCCGTGAGGCGCGCCTAAAGAGCGGCTGTTTGGCCGACTTGCTTGAAAGTTCCCGTCGAGATGATTTCCACTCCCGCATGGCGGATGGCCTCGAGCGCAGGATCGCCGGGAAGAGCGTCGGTGACGAGAATGTCGACCGAGGCCAGCGGCGCGATGGTGTAGAAGGTCACCTGCTCGAGCTTTGTCCGGTCCGCCAGGACCACGTTCCTTCTGGCGGCTCGGAGTGCGGCTCGTTTCACGAGGGCGTCAGCCGGGTTGTACTCGGTGAGGCCCCTTTGCACCTCGATGCCGGCGACGCCGAGGACCACGACGTCACAGTTGACATCGGCGAAGGTCGCCTCTGTGACCCCACCGGTGAGGCTGAACTCGCCTGGGCGGACCATCCCTCCTGTGACAAGCACGCGAACGTCCGATTCATTGCCCAGCTCCATCGCCACGGGCAGGCTGTGCGTCACGACAGTGATCCCTCGCCTGCCCTTGAGATGCCGTGCGAACTCAAGCGGAGTCGTGCCGACGTCGATTATGACCGTCTCTCCGTCGTCGACCAACCTGGCAGCGGCCGCGCCTATAGCCTGCTTAGCTGCCTGCTGGACGATCTGACGGGCGGCGAAGGGAGGCTCGTAGGAACGGCTCACAACCGTGACGGCCCCTCCGCGGACCCTGCGCAACTGCCCTTCGTTCTCGAGGATCTCCAGATCGCGGCGGATGGTCATCTCCGAGACGTCCAGGTCCGCGGCGAGCGCGGCGATCGTCACCTCACCCGAGGCGGTGAGGCGACGATGAATCTCCTGTCTGCGAACCGCCGACATCACAGCGCGTAGCGTACCGGTCGCATGACGCGCGCGACTGGCCAAGGAGGCTGAGTGAGCGTACCGAGGCAGCCGCCGAGGCAGCCAGCAAGGTGCTGCCATTTGCACGGCCACGGTGCAGCACCGGTCGGTTGCGAACGACGAGGCGCCCGCGGTGCCATGCAGCCCTAGGTCTTTGCACCCTGGGCAACGGAACAAAGATAGCTGCCTGCCAGCTTCCGGCCGTTTAGCTCATCTCTTCACGCGTGCCGAACCGCCCCGCGCCAAGGAGACCACCTCGTCAAGGGTGACCATCGAGGTGTCCCCGGGAGTGGTCATGGCAAGGGCGCCGTGAGCTGCGCCGTACTCGGTGGCTGTCGCCACGTCGGCACCGGTGAGCAGTCCGTAGATGAGCCCTGAGGCAAAAGAATCCCCCCCGCCGACCCGGTCATAGACCTCGAGGTCGGGGCGTGGTGTCGCCTGGTAGAGCTCGCCGTCGGCCCAGCAAACCGCCCCCCAATCGTTTCGCGTGGCGCTGAGCACGGCTCGCAACGTCGTGGCGACCACGGAGATGTTCGGGTAGGTGTGATGGACTTCGGCGATCATCGAGGCGAACCGCGACGGGTCGAGCTTGGACAGGCTCGGCTCAAGGCCTTCCACTTCGAAGCCGAGGGCGGCTGTGAAGTCCTCCTCGTTGCCGAGCATGACGTCGACGAGCGGCGCCAGCTCCCGGTTTACCTCTTGGGCCCGCGCCTTTCCTCCCGCGTCGCTCCAGAGCGAGGCGCGGTAGTTCAAGTCGTACGAGACGACGACGCCATAGCGGCGCGCTGCCGACATCGCCTCGGCCGCCACTGCAGCTGTCGTGGAGGAAAGGGCGACGAAAATGCCTCCGCAGTGGAACCAACGTGCCCCTTCGGCACCGAAGACACCGTCCCAGTCAACCTGGCCTGGGCGCAGCTGCGAGACGGCGGTCTGGCCTCTGTCCGAGCAACCGAGAGCACCTCGGACACCAAAGCCGCGCTCGGTGAAGTTCAGACCGTTGCGCACCGCGCGGCCGACGCCGTCATAAGGCACCCACCGGACATGGCTCTGGTCGACACCGCCTTGCAGCATTAGGTCTTCTACGAGACGCCCCACCGGGTTGTCGGCGAGCGCCGTGACGATGCTCGTCCGCAAGCCGAAGCAACGGCAAAGGCCCCGGGCGACGTTGTATTCACCGCCGCCTTCCCAGACGCGAAAGTTCCGCGCGGTCGCGATCCGGCCGTCACCGGGGTCCAGCCTCAACATGACCTCGCCGAGGGCGACGAGATCCCACTGGCACTCGCCAGCCGGGCGGAGGCGAAGGCTCATCTGGCCGACACCTGCTTGGCATCGTCGACGATCCTCAACGCCTCAGCTGTCAGGCGGGTAATAGCCGCGAAGTCCCTGGCGGCAATCAGATCCCGGTTGACCATCCAACTGCCGCCGCAGGCGACCACGTTCGGTTTGGCGAGATAGGCGGCGATGTTGTCAGGGCCAATGCCACCTGTGGGAACAAAGAGGACGTCGCGGTACGGGCCGGCGAGGGCACCCAGGTAGGCGGCTCCACCAGCAGCCTCGGCTGGGAAGAACTTAAGCAAGCTCAACCCCATGCCGAGCGCCTGCTCGATCTCGGTGGGTGTGCAAACCCCAGGCAGCATGGGGACACCGAGAAGCTCGGCTCGCGAGATGACTGCCGGGTTCAAGCCGGGAGCGACGAGGAACTTTGCTCCCGCGTCGACTGCCTGGTCCACTTGGTCCACGGTGCGCACGGTCCCGGCCCCGACCACGAGGCCGGGCACCTCGGTGGCGATGGCCTTGATGGCATCGGCAGCCGCAGCCGTGCGAAAGGTGATCTCTGCAGAGGGAAGGCCGGCCGCGAAGAGGGCCTGAGCCACCGGCACGGCGTCAGGCACAGAGGCGATGTCGATGACAGGGACGATCCGGGTCTCGCGAAGATGATGGAGAAGGTTCATTGGTTCCTCTTCTTAGGTGCCCACCGGAAAGGTCGCACCGGTCGCCCGGTAAATGGGACAGGGACGCGGAAGAGGCCGCCGGCGGTCGGTTGTCCCTGCAGCTCCCGGTCGTCGAGACCAGTCGATGCCGTCGTTATGTAGAGATCACGGTTTTCCGGCCCCCCGAAACCGCAGCTCGACACTTTTTCCACGGGCAGCTCAATAACGAGGTCCTCGCGCCCGTCAGGCGTGAATCGGCGCACGCCCCAGCCGCCCCAAAAGGCGACCCAGATCCCTCCCTGCGCGTCCACGGTGAGACCGTCGGGGACCCCGCAAGACGCCTCGAAGGCGGCAAAGGTGCGGCGTTGGCTGATCTCGCCCGTTGAGAGCTGGAAGCTGAAGGCCTCGACACGAAGTGACGGAGAATCCACGGCGTAGAAAGTCTGGCCATCGAGGCTCCAGTCGATGCCGTTCGGGATTGTCATGTCGTCGAGCATCAATTTCGCAGTGAGGTCCGGGCTCACTGTGTAGAAGGACCCGGCGCCTGGGACCTCCGCCTCGGTCGTCACCCCGACCCAAAGTCGGCCCGTCGGATCGCAGCGGGAGTCATTCAAGAAGTACCCAGGCAGCTGCTCGCCGACTGCCACGAGCTTGTCGAGCTCACCGTTGGCGTCGAGGGCGTAGAGGCCTCCTTCAGCAACAACGACCATGCCCCCGCGGCCGTCGGGTACCACCGAACCGAGCGTCCGCCCGAGGTCGACTGCCGAGTCCGTTCCAGTCTCAGGCCAGTATGAGTGCAGGAGATGGCGGGTCATGTCGACCCAAAGGAGCCTTTCGTGTTCAGCGTCCCAGAGCGGACCCTCGCCCACCTCTGCCCGCGCGTCGACAACGAGTTCGAGGGCGGCTGCGATCTCGGACGGCCCTGAGCTGACGTTTTCGGTCACGATTCGTCTCGCCTTTAGCTCGGGTGCCTACTCGGCAGCCCGCGCGTGGGCGACGGCATCGATCTCGATGCGCATGGGGGGCCTGAACCTGGCGATCTCCACCGTCGTGCGCGGTGGGAGCCCGTGAACACCGATGCGAGCTGTGTACACGGCGTTGTAGGCGTCGAAGTCGTCCATCGAGGCGAGGTAGGCGTTGACCTTCAAAAGCGTGTCCAGACCGCCGCCGGCGGCTTCGAGGGTCCGCTCGAGGTTGTCGAGGGTCGTCGCCACCTGGTCGGAGAAATCCTCCGGGGTGGAACCGTCCTCTCTCGTCGGCACCTGGCCGGCGCTCCAGATCAGACTCCCGTATCGAGCCGCTCCCGAATACCACTGGGGGTTACCCAGACCAGGAACAACAATGAAGTCCCGACTGCTCATTTAGTCCACCACCTAATCTGACGAGCCCGGCCAGGGCCGGGGCTTGCTCTTGCCACGGACAATGCCGACGCGGGGCACGGGCGGGCGCACCAACCGGGTGGCACTGTCGCCCTTCAGGCGCTCAGGCGCCCCTGCGAGTTGCGCCAAGGGCACGTACCCACCGCCCAGCCTCGAAGCCAGCTCGGTCGCGAGCGCTGTGACCTCGGCCCTGAGCACCCCTACCGCTTCTTCTGTCGCCTGTTGGCTGAGGAGGGCAAAGCTGATCCCGAGGCCGCCCGACGGGTCAGCGAAGTTGGCGAGGGCCGTAGCCACGCAGTACACGCCCTCGTGGCACTCCTCCTCGTCTAGCGCGATCCCGCTCGCTCGGATCTTGCCTATCTCACGGCGGAGCTGGGCAATGCTGCCGATGCTGTTACGCGTCGCGTGGACCAGGGCCTCCCGGTCACCGACCCAGGCGGAGAACTCCGGCCCGGGCAGGCAGGCGAGGAGTGCCTTTCCCGAGGCGGTGCAGTGGGCGGGCTGCTGGACGCTGACGTCGATGACAAGGCTGGCGGGACGGGTTGGGTCGTAGCGAGACAAGTAGATGGTGTCCCCATGGTCACCCAGCACAGCCAGCTTGGTTGTGTAGACGATTGCTGGCTCGTGAGTCATGCAGGCGTTCTGGAACTCGCGTACGAAATCGACGCTGGCCAGGAAGACGGCACCGAGAGCCGCCAGCTTCGGGCCGAGGCGGTAATCGTTCCCGATGCGCAGGAGAAGCCGCTCGGCGACGAGCTCTCGGCAGACATTGCCGAGCGACGACTTCGGTACTCGCAACTCGCGGGCAAGCTCGGCAAGGCTGAGCGATTCGCCACCGTTCTCCATGATCGCGTCGAGCACGGCTGCAGCCCGGCTGATCGCGGGCACGAGGACTTTTCGGGTCTCCCTCGTCTCGGTCATGACGCGTCCTGCGCCGTGCTGTGCCTCGTTCAAGTCAGCTCTCAGTTCCCTCGCTCGGCGACGGCGTGCTCTGCCGCTGACTCGAATCGGTCGCGTGCCTCATCGTCAAGTTTCACTCCCAGTCCCGGTGCGTCCGAGAGCATCACCTTGCCGTTCACTATCGACGGCTCCAGGCTGAGCAACTGCCGCCTCAGCGCAGATTCGGCCATCTCCTTAGGCACGCACTCGATGAAGGGCATATTCGGGGTGACCATGGCGAGGTGAGCAGTAGCAGCAACTGTGATCCCCGTCTTCCAAGCGTGCGGCACGATCTTCAGTCCGCTGCGAAGGCCGAGCTCGCACACACGTCTCGCCTCTGTGAGGCCACCGACACGGCCCACGTCCGGCTGCAGTATCTGCAGGCAGCCCTTCTCTACGAGCTCGCGGAATTCAAAGCGCGTGGCCAACCACTCCCCAGCGGCGATAGGGATCGGCGAGGTGCGGGCAAGCTCGGCGTAACCGTCGACATCGTCGGACCGCAGCGGCGTCTCGACGAAGTAGATGTCCTGCTCTACCCATGTCTCGAGCACCTTTCGGGCCCGTGCCGCCGAGTCCCACATGTAGCCGACGTCGACCATGAGGAAAAAATCGCGACCGACCTCGTGGCGGACGGCCTCGATGATCTCGAGCATGCGCTCATCCGGCTCGTCGAGGCCCATGCTCGCGTACGGCCCACAGATCAAAAGCTCGAGCTTTGCGGCCCGGAATCCAAGGGACCTGGCCTTTCGCGTCTGGTCGACGTAGGAGGCGAGCAGCTCGTCGAAAGTCCTCTCGTGGGGGAGCAGGGAGGCGTAAGGCAGTGCCATCTCGTCGACTCGCTCCCCGAGCAGCTGCCAGGTCGGTACGCCCGCGATCTTCCCCCGAAGATCCCAAAGCGCGATATCGACCGCGCCGAGGGCATGGATCAGAGCTCCGCGCCGGCCGTTCATGGCAGTGGCCACATACAGCCTGTCCCAGAGTGCCTCCGCATCCTCGGTCGGGTCTACCCCGATGAGGGAGGCGGCGAGCCCCATGTCCATCGTGTGCGTCCCGAGCGCCTCGATGCAGGCCCTGGCCATCCAGGCGTTCACGTCCGACTCCCCTATGCCCGACAACCCTTCGTCGGTGATGATCTCCACAACAATGTCGTCCTGGGCCGAGCTGGTCGCGCCGGCTTCGAAGCCTGGGTCGAGCAAGACGTGACAGCGCACTTCTGTGATCTTCAACGGACCTCCCTCGTAATGGCTCCGCCTACAAAGGCGGCGCCCGGACCGTGACTCACGGCGCATTCCCAACGGCGTGAGCGATTTCCTCGGGCAACTGGTACCAGCGGAGCTTCTCACCGATCTTGGCGCGGCTCCGCCAGCGCAGGCCCTTCGGAGCGGCCTCGACCATCTCCCAGAGCCTGGACAGCCGCTGCCTGATCAGGTCCCGCTCCTCGTCGCTCAGCGCGGCTTCGCCGAGGCGGTCCTTGGCGGCCTCGACGGTCTGCAAGCTCGTCCGCCAAAGCCCCCAGTCACCCGCCAGCACCTCTGCGACATAAGAGCCGTTGACCAGATCTCCGTCGCTCCCACCGACCTCGTGGTGGTAGACGACGGCCCAGATGTCGGTCAGGTCCTTCAAGTTGAGCTTGAAGATCTGCAGCTTCATCAACAAAAGCTCCGCGAGCGGGATCGTTCGCGGCTCGAGATCAATCCGCGCTGCTATCGGCAACAGGTGGCACATCTCGAAGCCGCCTACGAAAACGTCCAGCTGCCGCTCATGGGGAAGGTCGTAGAAGACCAGTCGAGTGGACCCGTTCACCGCATTAAACCTCGTGTTCGGCTCGTAGCCGGCCTTTGTCAAATACGCCGTGAGGTCGCGCTTGCGCTTGCCGGAAGTCACAAGGTCGATGTCGTGGTACTCGCGCCGGAACGCCGGGTGCAGGCCGGGCTCGCACCGGACTCGGATCGCCATGCCGCCGACCAGACGGCAGAGGACGTTCTCCTCCGCCGCACCGTCGACGAGGCGAAGCCCCTCTTCGTAAAGGTCGTCAAGGATCTTGTCGTCCATCATGCTCCCCGTCTGTTTCTAGGCGTCATGCCCATCTCCGACATCCTCCAACAGCTTTGGCGGCACCTCACGGACGCCGCAGGGGTCATCCATGGTCTTCTTCTTCCCGGTGTGCCAGCTTGGGTGCTGGGTACGGGTAGCAGCGGGCCGTGGCCCCGCCGTCGATGACGATCTCGGCACCGGTCATATAGGACGACTCGTCGGAGAGGAGGAAGGCGACAGCGCTGGCAATCTCGTCCGGCTGGCCCACGCGTCCCATCGGGGCCAGCTTGGCTTCCCTCGCGAGACCCTCTTGCCGACTTAGATCAGGGGGGAGCGAGGAATAGGTCATTGGCGTCTCGATGCAGCCGGGGAGGACGGCGTTGGCTCGAATGCCGAAAGAGGCGTAGTCAACTGCCACGCTCTTGGTCGCCGACAACAAACCCGCCTTGGCGGCCCCATAGACGTAGTGGCGCGGGAACGAAGCGATGCCCTCTATCGACGCCACGTTCACGATGGACCCCCCTCCGGTACGCAGCATCCTTCTCACCGCTTCGCAGCAGCCAAGCATCGGACCCATAAGCAGGACCCGCAGACCCCCCTCGATGTGCTCAGGCGTGGCCTGGTGGGCATAGGCAAGCGTGTCGATTCCGGCGTTGTTGACCCATCCGCTCAACACGTCCAACGCCTCGGCGGCATCAGCCGCAGCTGTGTGGGTGCCTGGTTCGCCCACATTGCCGGTAACCGGCACGAACACGTCCCCGAGCCTCGCCGCCACTTCTCCGAGCGCCGGTCCGTTCATGTCGACACCGATGACACGAAAGCCTTCGGATACCAAGCGCTCGGTGATAGCAAGGCCGATGCCCATGGCGGCTCCTGTCACCACGACAGTGCCTTCTGCAATACCCATGACTCTCCGTTCCAGATCTTGCCAACCACACAGATGCCACTATTCGGGCGGGATCTCCTTGTAGACGAGGTCGATGTCGATCCCCTGCCGAGACTTGTAAAACCGCACACCGAAGTAGAACAAGATGGCCGCGCCGATTGTGCTGAACAGGAAGGTGAAGAACTTCCCGGAGTCGGTGAAGCCAAATTGAGCCGCGTAGTGGAAGAAGATGATCCACACCACGACAACGGTGATGATGCCTCCGACGCCCGCGTAGACGACGAGCGGGACGTTGAAGACTCTCCGCTGGGTAGTCGCGCCACGGAAGATCTCGGGTCGCAGGTAAGGGACGACTATGCCGCTCAGGCTCACGAGGCCCATGGCGATCAGCTCGATAAGGGTCGCGTAGGTCAGGATCTGGAAGAACGACGCGTTGTTGACAGCCCATAGCAAGGTGAGGGCCGACAGTACCCAACTCACGATCACCGCCACCCAAGGCGAACCCACCCGGCTCACATCGGTCACCTTCTGAGGCAAGATGCCGTCGAAGGCATAGGCGAACAGGGTCCTGGTCGGCTGGAGGAAGCCCACGTAACAGCTGAGCGGCCAGAAGAACAGATACGTGACGACAAGAAGGATCGCGAAGATGTAGTTACCCACGGACCCCGCCATCAAGAAGAAGAACGTCGGCGCCGTCACGATCTGTGACGGGAGGCCTCCGGTCGGTGCGTTGACCGCGATCGTGAAGGCCGTTCCGAAAGTGCGCAGAAAGATGGCACCGAACAGGGCGGCGAAGGCCACACAGGTAAGGCCGGCTATCGCCATGTTGTGCGCCGTCTTTACCGAGCTTCCCTCTCGCAGCTCACCACCGACGAAGGTCGACCAGAACGAGTAGATCGTGAAAGTGGCGAAGAAGCCTGCGATGGGGATCGACTTGATGATTGAGAAGGCGGGATGGACATTCACGCCGGACTTCGCAGCCTTGGCGATGATCGACTGGTAGGTGTCCTTCATGTGCGTGTACGGCGCGACGAAGTGGTTGAAGTTAGCGATGAAATTCGCGTTGCTAGTGAACAGAGCGACCACCACGGCAGCAAGAAGGCCACCGGTGACGATCCAGAAGAAGATGTTCTGCAGCCTGAGGGTCAGCTTCCAGCTACCCGCAAGGAACGCCGCGGACAGCACGAGCATGCCGGCTCCGAGCCCGAACTCCCAGTACTTGCTCGCCTGTACGACGAGGCCCCAATGGATCAAGGTGGCGCTGTGATGGACCAGGCCGAGGGTCACAAGACCCGGTCCTACTCCGATGGTGATGAAGGCCACAGCGAAGTAGGCGATTGAGAGCAGCTCTGCCAGGGTCATACAGAACGATGAGATGAGCCCGGCGAGTGGATGGATCACCCTGCCGACGATCATGTAGTCCCCGCCGGATCTCGGGATCATGGAGGTCAAAAGACCGAAGCTGTAGGACATTGCCAGTACCAGCGGGATCACTAGCACGAACCCGATCAGGTAGTTGCCTCCGGGCCACAGGGCGAAGACGAAGAAGAAGCCCGCGGCGAGCAGCTCGACGGGGTGGCCTGGAATGAAGTTGATGACAAAGGCAGACTTTTGCGAGACGCCACGCACGAGGCCAGTGGCGTTGCGCACGAATAAACCCGACGACGTAGATGACGTCGTCAAGTGACCTTGTTGACCGGTTTCCGCCATCAGTTCCCTCCGTGCTGAGATTCGACTGGGATTCGCTGGCGGACCTGTTCAGGCCGCCACGTTGGGACAGAGCATGAACGAGCTGGCCCGGCTTGTCAGCCGACGACCAACTGCTTGATCTTGACTTCTTCTTCGGCCAGTTTGATGAGCGCTCCCTGCAGACGGCCCCCGTAGTACTCAGAGCCGGGATTGATGCTCACCGTTTTTCCTATTGTGACCACGCCACGTGACTCGTGGATGTGTCCGTGCAACGACAGCAGTGGCTGGTACTCCTCGATTATCTGGCGAACAGCGTGGCTGCCGACAGGGATCTCATTCGGCTGGCCCCTGCGAATGGCTACGGTCAGGTCGGGGTTCAGCTCGCGGGCCATGTCGAGCTTGGAGTCATAAGGCGGAACATGGAACAAGAAGATCGCCTTGCGGGGCTCCTCCACCTGTTCGACTAGCTGCTTCAGGTGCTCGTAGAGAGCCTCTTCGGTCATCTCCCGGGGACTGTCCCAAGGCGTCGGGTTGGCATACGAGCAACTGACCATCTCGTGGCTGCCGACGCGTACCACGCGGTCCTCGCAGTGTTGGAGCAGCTCACCTTCGGCCAACACTGAGTCGCACGACCAAAGGTCGTCGTTGCCTGCTATGGCAAAGACTTCGATCCCGTCCTTACGGGCGGTCTCGTCACCAAGGGCGACCCAGCGACGCAGCTCGTCGAGCATCAAAGCCTCAAAGAGCGCTGTCCTCGAGATGTCGTCATCGCGGTGGCGGTCGATCTCCTCCTCAGAGGCGATCCACGGATACATGCCGTTGTACCTGACCGCCTCCATCAATTGGGCGATCGCTTCCTCCGAAGCCGCCTCACGGATCTCTCCTAAGAGCCGGGCGCTGCATGAACCGTCCGGCTTCCTCGTTATCGGCACGACTGCCTTGCCTGTCAGGTCGCCGCCCATTACCAGCGAGCCCACCCCGTAAAAGCGCCCGGCCCTCAGGAACTTGCGCCAGCACTGTTCAGATCCATGGAGGTCTGAGGCGAAGAAGAGGGTCGTCAGTGAGTCTGCGCCCGCCTGCTTGTCCTTGCCTCTTTTGAGAAACGGCATGGCAATACCCGGTCCATTCGCAGTTTGACCTTGTCGCCCGGGCCAGCCAGAAGGCTCGCCCAACACAGCCGGATTGCGCGCTCGCACGGCGCCCACTCCGGCCCGTCGTCTCTCACCATCCGGACCACGAAGGGTATTTGGAAATGTGCAGCCGAGCAGTAGCTGTGTACAGAATACTGCACGGCGTTCAACAGATAGTCTGAACCATCCGAGGTTTGTTGTCAACGGCTTTGAGGCGGTGACCGATGCGAGACGCAAAACACGTCCTTACCCTCCAGTCAGATGTCCTTTTCCTTCGCATGGACATCGCTCACGGGGGCGAGATCACCGACCTCGTAGAGGTACGGAGCGGAAGGCAGCTCCTAGCTCACAGCCCGTTTTCGACCTCGAGCCAGATCGAAGGAGATGTGGCCGAAGACGTCTGGCTCAGCCAGTACCGCGGAGGCTGGCAGCTCCTCACCCCGAACGCCGGCAATCTCTGCTTCGTCGAGGGTCGCTGTCACGGCTACCACGGGGCCGCATCGAACGAGCCCTGGGCACTTGTCAGCTCTGGGGATGACTCCGCGCTCATTGAATGGCGCGGCCATGGCCTAAAGGTGCGGCGTGAGGTCCGAGTGCTCGGTGCGAGCACGATGGTGAGGACGACCTGGGACGCGGAAGATGGAATCGTCCCCTTCCTCGCTGTCGAGCACCTTGCTCTCGGCCCCGAGCTTCTCGACCCCGACTTCCAGCTCCAGATCCCAGCCGGCCGCACATACGAGCTGTCCGAGACTGCCGGCCCCTTCACGCCGCCCGACAATGCCCCGGACTGGCCGTTCGCCCTACTTGCCGACGGCTCTTTGGAGCGAGCCGACTCGTGGTCCTACGACCTCGACCGGAGCCGGTTCCTCGTGGCCGCCGACCTGCCGGTTGGGTGGGCGGAGGTGCGAAACCCGAAGGCGGGGCTGGGGGTCCAGCTCGAGTGGGACATTGCAACACTGCCGCACGCGTGGTTATGGCACGAGATGCGCCGCACCGGAGGACGCTGGCGAGGTTGTGGTCAGCAGCTCATGATCGAGCCCGCTTCGCTGCCGCATTCCCTAGGTCTCGAGGCTGCGGTGTCCGCCGGACAGGCCCGCTTTGTTGGGCCCGGTGACACGATCTCGTCGCAGATGACCGCAACAATCGTGTTCACCTGAGGCCAACTGCACATCTGTCGGTGCACAGCCATGGAGCCTCCTGGATTAACCACTTGGCTAATGCGATGTCTCGTGAAGTCTGGGGCTTCGGCTTGGGTTGTCAGAGCTCGGAGGCGAGGTCACGATAGGACACGTTTACGCGCTTGAGTCCGTCCACCAGTGACTCGTCGGCAAGTCCGAGCGCTTCGGCGAACGTGAACCAGCGAACCTGCTGGCTCTCGCCCGGTGCCGGTGCGGGTTCAACGTCGTCGCACACGAGCAGATAGCGAAGATCCAGATGAGTGTGTGCTTCGGCAGGGTGGGTGTCGAGGTGGACGAGCCTCTGGCCCCCGTCGGGATGTCGCACGGGTAGACCCGTCTCTTCTCGCGTCTCTCGTAGTGCCGCTTGCCAAGGCCCTTCTCCCGGCTCGACGTGCCCACCAGGCTGCAACCAGGCTCCGATCCGCTTGTGCAGGTGGAGAACAGTTCCTCGGCGCCCGACCACGATGGCCGAGCCGGTGACGTGGACAGGATCGGCCTCCCTGTCGAAGGGGTGAGCCAGCCGGTCCAGCTCCTCGAGTATGCGTTCGCGAGACTCGATCTCTCTAGACGAGATGGCGGCGAAGCCGGCGACGGTGGACCGCACACGCTCCACAAGATCGTCACGCCTGTGCCCATCACCGATTCGCGCTCTGCCCACGGGACACATCATGGCGCGCTCGTGCAGCCGGTCTCGGGGTCGCAGTTGTTCTGTCGCACAAAGGACCACGCGGGTGCCCGCCGAACACGGCGCTGACTAACATCGACGACGCCATGAGCGTGATTTCGGCGTCCTCGGCTCGACGAGAAGGGCCGAGCGCCTGGCGACGAAGGGTGCTGACCACGGCGGTGATCGCCCTTAGCGGTACCGTCGCAGTAAGTCTCTTCTTTGTCTATAACCGCCCGTCAGCGGATCATTCCGCGGGCGGTCAGAGCGCTAGGGCCCGCCGGCCGACCGGGTCGCTTCGCCGGGAGCACGCTCGTCGAACATCAGCCGCTCTGCCTGCGCATGCCGCTCCTGCGGCCCCCGGAACGCTCATACTCGACCGCAACCTGCCGGACCCGGCCGTGCTGGAGGTAAGCGGGCGCTACTACCTGTACTCGAGCCAGACCGGTTTCAACACTCCTCCAGCTTCGCTGACAATCAGCAACGGGACCACGCTTTTCCGTTGGAACAAGACAGGCACAGCCCTCGCAAATGTTCCCTCCTGGGCGGAAACCGGTTTCACTTGGGCACCTGACGTCCGCTTCATCGATGGGCGGTACGTCATGTACTTCGACGCCTGGGCTGAACAGTCCATGTACTTCCGACCGGATGAGACCGGGTTCTCCCAGCGTGCACAGTGCATCGGCGTGGCCGCGGCGAAGACTCCCGCCGGCCCTTTTGTCCCGGTCGCGCGTGGTCCGCTCGTCTGCCAGTTCAACCACCATGGGGCAATCGACCCTCGTAGCTTCGTGGCACCCGACGGCCAGCTCTATCTCGACTGGAAGTCGGACGACAACGCCGACCCGAGTCATCCCCCAACGTACCTATGGGCTCAGGAGCTTTCGAGAAACGGCCTCGGCTTTGTGGGTGCCCGGCACCTCCTCATGAGCGGGAGCAGAAACATCTGGAACGGTGGCCTGGTCGAGGCGCCCGACATGGTTTATGCGGAACACGCGTACTGGCTCTTCTACTCGGGCTCGTGGTTCAACACGCCCGGCTACTCGATCGGAGTGGCGCGATGCGCCGGCCCGGTCGGACCCTGCCGACCGATCGCGCAACATCCATGGCTGACGTCGAACTCACAGGGCGCCGGACCTGGCGAGGAGTCGTTGTTCCACAATCGGCAGGGCTGGTGGATCATCTACAACCCCTGGTCCTTGTATGCCCACAAGTACCGGTCTGTTGAATTAGCGAAGGTCTATTTCGGGCCGTACGGCCCGTATTTGACAAGGTTCTCCGCTTAACGCTCCGCCCGCAGTATCGCTTGCTCTTTCCACCGGGGAAGGCCAGAATGCAAGTTGGGCTTCGAAAAGGTATTTGCCTGTCTATAACTCTTCTGAGCGGCATCGTCCGCGCGGGTCCACTCGCTCTTCCGGCTAGGCCGTACGAGCTTTGAAACTTTCGACAGTGCACGGGCAATACTGTGGGTCTACCCGATGGCGGTGCCGATAAGCCGCCCGATCCCAAAGGTGAGGGCCGCAGCAAGCAGCCCGAAGCACAGCTGGCGTGTTCCGGAGAAGATCGCACTCCGCCCGGTCAAAAGGGTGATGAGCGTCCCGATGGCAAAGAGCCCGAGCGCCGCACAACAGACAGCGGCGACGAGGGCAACCGTGCCGCCGGTGATGAAGTACGGGATCAGCGGGATTATGGCGCCGATCGAGAACAAGACAAGCGAGGAGGCACCCGCAGCATATGGAGAGCCACCGAGCTGGCTCGGGTCGAGCCCGAGCTCCTCGCGGACCATAGCGTCGAGGGCGGCCTGCTCGTCGGCCATGAGGCGCTCGGCGACCTGGTTTGCTTCGTCAGGAGGAAGGCCCTTTGCCTCGTATATGAGCGCCAGTTCCTCTTGCTCCTCGTCGGGCACCGAGCGTATCTCTGCCGCCTCGGTCTTCACCTGACGCTCGTAGAGCTCGCGGGCGCTTTGGACAGAGATCCATTCCCCGATCGCCATCGAGAAGGCGCCCGCCAGAAGACCCGAGAGCCCGGTGATCAAGATCGCCGCGGTCTTGAGCTTGGCACCCGCCACGCCCATCACCAAGGCCAGGTTGGATGTGAGGCCGTCGTTCGCGCCAAGCACGGCCACGCGAAGCGAGTTGCCTCCCGGGGCACGGTGCCTACCCTCGATGGTCGCCAGTGTCTCGCCGGCGATGCCCTGGGGTGACCCGCCGGCGATGTAGCGGAGCACCCTGGCATGGGATCGCTCCTGGTCCGACATGTTCGTGGCGGCTGTTTCCGGCTGGTCGTCGTAGCCGGCCTGGTCCACCTGCTCGAGAGTGGCCACGGTGGGCAGCACAATCTTGGCCCCGAACCGACGGGCAAGGAAAGCCATTGTGCGCGCCCGCCACGACGGACGCCGCGGTCCTGGCTCAATGCCTATGGAGCCGAGGTGGTCCTCCCAGAACGACAGGTGACGTTCCTCGACCTCGGCAAGCCTGATGTACACCGAGGCCAGCTGAGCGCTCTTCTCCGACGCGGCCATCGCCCGATAGACGTATGCAGAATCAATCTCGCCTTGGAGGTTGGACCGGTAGCGGGGAGCCTCGGAACTGTTCTTCATGCCTTTTGTCTAGCGCTCACGAGCCCGTGACAGTCTGTTCGCGTGCCGACCCGGACGGGTCCAACACCGAGGGGCGGAGCCAGCGAGCCCGGTCAGGTTCCGGCGACTCGAACGACAGGTTTCAGGATTGACGGGTCCCGGCGCGCCGCGGTCAATGCATCCTCGCTGGACTCGAGCGAAAAGCGCGCATCCACGAGCCCCTCGAGGTCGAGCTTGCCCGAAGCCAGGAGAGCGATCGCATCGGTATAGGTGTTCGCGTAGCGAAAGGTACCCGTCACCCGTATCTCCCGGTTCTGGACAACAGCGATCGGAAAGGCGATCTCGGAAGCCGGGCACATGCCGACGAGCACGGCCGATCCTGCGGGCCGTACGGCGCGGATGCCGTCAAGGACCGCGGACGGAGCGCCGGAGCAGTCGATGAAGACATCAGCGTCCGGCGCCTCCTCCTCCATGCTGGAAACCGTCGTGTCGATCGCGGCCGTGGCGCCGAGGCTCCTCAACCTCTCGCGCCGCGCCGCGACCGGGTCCGCGACTATCACCTCGGTCGCACCGGCCGCGAGCGCCACAAGAGTGACAGCGGCACCGATGGGACCCGCTCCTGCGACCACAACGCGTGCCCCGACACCGATGTCGGCTTTGTGGCACGCCCACAGGCCAACTGACAGAGGCTCGCAGAGGGCTCCGGCGTCGTCGCTGACCTCGTCAGGGAGCGCGAAGGCGAAGTCTTCGTGGATGGTGACGTAGCGGGCAAGGGCACCGTCGACCGGAGGCGTCGCGAAGAAGACGACCTTCTTGCAGAGGTTGTAATGACCGGTGCGACACTCCCGGCAGGTCCCGCAGGGCACACCCGGCTCGAGGGTCACACGCTGGCCGAGTGCGTGCCGGTGAGCCGATTCCCCGCGGCCGACTACCACCCCCGAAGCCTCGTGACCGAGCACCATGGGTGATGAGACGACGTAGTCCCCGATCCGACCGTGCTCGTAGTAGTGGACATCAGAGCCGCAGATGCCGACCGACCGGATCGCGACCAGGACTTGGTTCGCACCCGGTACCGGTGTCGGCCGGTCCTCTATGCGCAGGTCCCCCACACCGTGCAAGACGGCTGCTCTGTTGGACGGTTCTGTCATGACGCCCCTACTCTCTCTGACTCGCGAGCTATAGCTTCTCGTGCCCGGCTCAAGCTTGCCGGGGCTGCGTCAAACAACGATGCCCTGCCCCTGACCTCTGCCACCCATCATCCCCGAAGCACACGCCAAAGGCCCATGATCATGGACAGCCGGGCCACGGTGTTGCATGGATCTTGGCCGAAAGCTCGTCCCCTCATGTCATGCCGCCGCGTGGCAAAGCCATCTACCGTTAGTTGAACACGAGCCCGGCGGCGGTTGGGTCGAGCCCACCCGCGTAGGGGAGACAGCGCCGGCAAGCTGAGCGTTGCCGGCCCGTACGACGCGCATCGCGACAGCGAGTTGTGTTATCGGCTTAGCCGGCTGTGCACTCAGCTCTGCGGATCCAATCAGGCCCGGCGCAACTACGCGCTCGCGGGGTATCGAGTGCAAACCTGCACGACAGACTGCTGCCATGACCCAGATCTGCTCCGCGACTAAGACAAGGCCGTCCGGCCCAGGCACCTACGGGTCAAGGGCAGCAGCAATCGGTGCCAATCCTGTTGTCGCTGGCGTGCTTACGACCTTGGAGGTGCTTTGACCCCCATCCCGGAGCCTGTCCGGCTCACCGTCGCCGTCGGACCGGACGACCACCACTTCGGACGACTGGATGCTCCTGTCTCGGTTGTCGAGTATGGGGACTTCGAGTGCCCCTACTGCGGGGAGGCGTACCGCGTTCTCAAGCGGATACAAGCCGCCCTCGGCGACGAGATGGTCCTCGTCTTCCGCCACTTCCCCCTCGCCAACGTTCATCCTCACGCCGAGATCGCCAGTGAAGCAGTCGAGTCCGTCGGCCACCAGGGCCATTTTTGGGCCATGCACGACATGGTGTTCGAGAACCAGTCCGACCTTTCGATCCCCGCCCTTTTGACATACGCCGCTGCTGTCGGAGCTGATCCGCGGGTGGTCGCTCAGGAGCTTGACGCTCGAACCTGGCAGGAAAAGGTCCGCCGAGATCTCGTCGGCGGAGCCAAGAGCGGTGTGAACGGGACGCCGACCTTCTTCATAGGTGGCTTCCGCTACGACGGGCAATGGGACTACGCCTCGCTTTTGCGGGTGCTCTCGCTCATCGCCTCGGACTCCTAGTCACTCCCAAAGGACAGGCCGAAGGCTCACCAGGTTTTGGCTGTCCCGCTCAGAGGGCTCCGGTCATGTGGCTGGCCTCGACAGGGCGGGGGCGTTTGCGCAGCTCGGCTTCGAGACCGGCGATGCGGTCGAGCAGGTCGACAACCACCCCGAGAGCGGCGTAGTTGAGTGCCAGATTGGCCCGTAGGCGCTGCAACCTGAAGCATCTCGCCACCTCGCTCGGAGCGAACCACAGCCCGCCCGCGTTCTCGGACACCGCCTCGAGGAGGCCGAGGGTGACGAGACGTTCCACAACTTCCGGATGAAGACCGACGGCATCGGCGTAGCAGTCGAGGTCTAGCCGTTGTACACGCTCAAGGGCCACGTTCATCTCTCCCTCCGCGGGTCGAAGGTGGAGGTCGTGGCGAGCTCCTCGAAAAGCCGCCGCTCGTCTTTGCTGAGCGAGGAGGGAACGATGATACGCACCTCGGCAAAAAGGTCGCCGGCCCGCCCACGGGGCCCGGGCAGTCCGCGACCTTTCAAGCGCAGACGTTTGCCTGTGGAGGTGCCTGGTGAGACCCGGACCTTGGCCTCGCCGCCAGGAGTCTCGACCGCCACCGAAGCACCCAAGGCCGCTTCCCAGGGGAGAGAAGCAGGTCGACGGAGATGTCCCGGCCCGAGACCCGGTAGAGGGAGTGTGGGACCAGGTGGACGAGAAGGTAGAGGTCGCCAGGTGGTGCTCCCCCCATTCCCTGGGCACCCTGCCCGGCAAGTCGGATTCGTTGGCCCTCGGTCACCCCGGCTGGAATGTTCACTTCCAGGCTGCGGGAACCCTTCGCGCTCGGCAAGGTGACCGTACGACGGGTGCCCCTGTAGGCGTCCTCGACGGTCAGTTCGATCTCGGCCTCCTGGTCGGCGCCTTTCACCGGTCCTCGCTCCCGGCGCCTCGAGCGGCCGAGAAGGTCGCCGAAGATGTCGTCGAAGTCGAATGCGTCCCCGCCTGAGGAGAACCAGATGCCCCCCTCGTCCTCGCCTGACCGGGAGGTCCCCTGCCCTGCCCCGGCGCGCGCCCGAGCCCACGCCTCGGGGTCGACACCTTCTGGCACCTGGCGGAACTCCGGCCCGAAGGCGTCGTAGCGGCGCCGCGTCTCGGGATCGGACAGGACGTCGTAGGCCTCGGAGATCTGCTTGAACCTGTCCTCGGCGGCAGGGTCCTTGTTGATGTCAGGGTGATAGGTGCGGGCGAGCTTGCGGTAGGCACGTTGAATCTTCTCCGGGCTGGCGTCGCGCGCTACGCCGAGGATCTCGTAGAAGTCGAGCACCTGCGCCATCAGTCTTGGCCCCTCGAGACGATCACCCCCGCCGGGCGAAGCACTGCGTCGGCGCTCGCGTAGCCTGGCCGGATCGTGGCAAAGACCGTGCCCGGGCGGCCCTCATCGACGACCGTGCCCAGGGCCTCATGTCGGGTTGGGTCGAAGCGGGCCCCCGTGTCCTCATAGCGGGAGTAACCGAGGCGGCCCAGCGCGGACACTGCCTGGTCCCGCACCGCCCGAACACCCTCGACGAGAGCCGACGCGTTCGCCCCGGCGTGCTCTAGGGCGAGTTCGAGGTTGTCCACGACAGGCAGCCACTCGGCCACGACAAATGCGCGCTCTTCTCGTCGCTGGCGCTCTACCTCACGCTCGAAGCGCTTCTTCAGATTCTCGAGGTCCGCCAGAGCCCAGCGCAGGCGGCCTTCGAGCTCGGCGATGTCGGACTCGGCCTGAACAAGGGCGACCATCTGCTCGCCATCGCTGACACCGTCGTAGTCCTGCGACACCGATGCCGCCGCGGATGAATGCCCTTCCTCGCCCACCGCCCGGTCAGCTCACCGTGAACTCTGCGTCGATCACGTCGTCGTCGCTGCCGGCACCGCCGGGCGGCGCGCTCTCGCCGCCCGGCCGGCCGGAGGAGAGGGAGTGGTAAACCTGCTGCAGGTCAGAGGTGAGGCTCCGGAGCCGCTCGAGGGAGGTGGACTCCTTCACAGCGCTCGCCGCGTCCGCTACAAGCCCGGCAGCTCTTGTCCGCTCGTGCACGGCCAGCTTGTCACCAAGGGCGGCAAGCTGGCGCTCGACTTGATGGGCGATGGCGTCGAGCTCGTTGCGGGCGTCAATCTCTTGACGAAGGCGGGCGTCGTCAGCCTGGTTCCGCTCCGCATCGGCGATCATCCTGTCCACCTCGGCCCTGTCGAGGTTCGAGCTCTGGGTGATCGTTATCGACTGCTCGACACCGGTGTCCTTGTCCTTGGCCGAGACGTGCAAGATGCCATTGGCGTCGATCTCGAAGGTGACATCTACCTGGGGTTCCCCTCTCGGAGCCGGCCGGATCCCCTCCAGGCGGAAGCGGCCGATCACCCTGTTGTCGGCTGCGCGCTCACGCTCGCCCTGGAGAACGACTATGTCCACCGCCGACTGGTTGTCCTCGGCGGTCGAAAAGACCTGGTTCCTGCGCGGAGGGATGGTCGTGTTGCGCTCGATAACCCTTGTCATCACACCGCCAAGGGTCTCGACCCCGAGCGACAGGGGAGTGACGTCGAGCAGGAGAACGTCTTTTACCTCACCTTTGATCACGGCCGCCTGCACAGCCGCGCCGACGGCGACCACTTCGTCCGGGTTCACGGTCATGTTCGGGTCCTTGCCGCCAGTGAGACGCCGGACGAGGTTCTGTACGGCTGGCATCCGCGTCGAGCCGCCGACGAGGATGACCTCGTCGATGTCGGCTGCGGTGACCTTGGCGTCGGCCATCGCCTGTTCGACGGGCTTGAGACAGCGTTCCACCAGGTCAGCAGTCGCTTGCTCGAAGCTTGAGCGCATGACCGTCGTCACGAGGTGCTTGGGGCCGCTGGCGTCGGCGGTCACGAAAGGAAGGTTCACCTGGGTCTGGCTGACAGAGGAGAGCTCGACCTTGGCCTTCTCGGCCGCCTCGAAGAGTCGCTGCAGGGCCTGGGAGTCCTTGCGCAGGTCGATCCCGTTGTCGCGCTGGAACTCGTCGGCAAGCAGGTCAACAAGGCGCCGGTCGAAGTCGTCCCCCCCAAGATGGGTGTCGCCCGAGGTCGCGCGGACCTCGACGATCCCGTCGCCGACATCGAGGATGCTGACGTCGAAGGTGCCGCCGCCAAGGTCGAAAACGAGCACCGTCTCGTTCGACCTCTTGTCCAGGCCGTAGGCGAGAGCAGCCGCCGTCGGCTCGTTGATGATCCGCAGCACCTCGAGACCTGCGATGCGCCCGGCGTCGCGTGTCGCCTGACGCTGGGCGTCGTTGAAGTAGGCGGGGACGGTGATGACGGCCTCGGTCACCTTCTCACCAAGGAACTTGCCGGCGTCGTCGACGAGCTTTCGCAGCACCTGGGCCGAGATCTCCTCCGGTGCATACTGCTTGCCCCGCACGTCGAAGCGGACGGTGCCGTCCGGTCCGGGCACGACGTTGAAGCTGACGGCCTCGAGCTCGCTCGCCACCTCGTCGTAGCGGCGGCCGATGAAACGCTTGGCGGAGTAGATGGTGCCCTTCGGGTTCAACACCGCCTGGCGCCGCGCCAATTGGCCGACGAGGCGTTCACCCTGGTCGGTGAATGCGACGACGGAGGGTGTTGTACGCGAGCCCTCCGCGTTGGGGATCACCGTGGGTTGGCCGCCCTCCATGGCGGCTATCACCGAGTTGGTCGTGCCGAGGTCGATGCCGACCGCCTTGGCCATGTTGCCCCCCTTTTGCGCGGTGAGCCGAAAGAGCCCACGTGCCGCGTGACAAGACGAATTCTTGGAGTCTGCGCCGAGCGGAACGCTCGGGCATCCCTTGACCGCGTGGGATTGGGCGTCTTAGCGGGGGACTGTTTCCCGGTTAGTCGGCTCAGGCCGGGGACGGTGGCGCATTGTCGCCTTCAAGTGCCAGGCGGGTGAGCTCGACTCGCGAGCTGACACTCAGCTTGCGGAAGATCTGGCGAAGGTGGAAATCGACTGTGTGACGAGACAGGTACATGCGGGCAGCCACCTGGGGGTTGGTAAGCCCCTCGGCAACGAGGTCGGCGACCGTCTTCTCGGTGTCTGTAAGGCTCGCCCACCCCCACGCCGGACGCTCGACTTGGCTCCAGTGCCGGCGGCGGATGCCGAGCCGCCTCAGCTTGGCCCTTACTCGGACAGTGTCGCGCTCCGAGCCGATCTGCCCGTAGGCGACGAGTGCCCGCTGCAGGCATTCGCCTGCCGGGACGCTTTCTCCCTGCTCGGCGAGCACCGTGCCCGCGTCTTCTACCGCCGAAGCCCTCGACCAAGGGTGACGGTGTGCCACCTCGGCCCTCTCCAGGGCAGCCACGTCACGATCGAGCACACCACGGGCCTGCGCGGCCCGGGCGACCACTGAGGGAAAGGCCCTGTTGTCGGCGGCCAGCAGCTCGGCGCCGGCCACGACGGCCTCTGCTCGGGACCTGTCTCCTGCAGCAAGCGATGTGCGCACCAGCCAGGCTGCTGATGAAGGAGCCTCCAACAACAGCTGCTTGTGCGATGAGACATCGTCGTAGATGCTGGCCAGTGCCTCGACGGATCCAACCGGACCGTCGCGAAGCTCTAGGAGCTGCGCCGCGACGTAGGTCCCGTAGCTGCTCATCTCTTCCCCGCCGTCTTGCCGCGCTTCGTCAGCCCCCTCGATGTGGGCGCTCGCCGCGGCCACGTTGCCCCTGAACAGCGCGATCGACGCCAGCACTTGTCTCGCGCCTGGCACGAATCGACGAGCGCCCAGGTGCTCGGCAATGCTGCAACCGGCCTCGGCGTCGGACTGGGCCTCTTTGAGCCGTCCGGCGGCCAGCCTCAGGCTCGCCCGTGCGATGACAGGGCCTGGCCGGTAGACGGTGTCCCCGCTCAGCTCGATCTCCTCCCGGCACTCGGCTAAGAGCACTTCTGCCTCGTCGAATTCGCCGAGAACGATGAGCATGCCGGCAAGGTCGAGACGCGGATGAAGCCGGAACCCTCCGCGGGCGAACCTGTCGGCGCGTCTGACGGCGGCCCGTGCCAGACCGAGGGCAGAGGCGACCCGGCCCTCGCACCAGCCGACGCGGGCGAGGACCATCGTCGCTGTGGCGAGAGCGAGCTGGCTGTCGGGCCGGTCGCTGCCCGCCAGGACTGCTTCGGCGAGCCTGCGCGCCCGCGCCAGGTCTTCGTCTGCCAAAAGCCCCATGAGGAGCGCCGCCTCAGCGCTCCCATGAATGTCATCAGGAAGATCGGATTGCTCAAGCACGGTCTCGGCGTCATTGACGGCGTCACGCGGGCGTGCAGCGCCCAGATGCAGCGACGACAAAGTTAGGCGCAACTGAGCAGAAGGCGTGCCAGAAGACACGCCGACTCCCAGGTTGGCACGCGCCAACCGCTCGGCTT
The DNA here is from genome assembly GCA_963725355.1 of uncultured Acidimicrobiaceae bacterium. Classification (GTDB taxonomy): domain Bacteria; phylum Actinomycetota; class Acidimicrobiia; order Acidimicrobiales; family Bog-793; genus Fen-455. Next base: position 193,904 of record CAVRYE010000011.1, on the reverse strand, counting down.
CGCCGAGACGCTCGGCGGTCACCAGCGCCTCGACGGCCACCAGGGCTCGGCCGGGCCGGCCCGGGTCCGATGCCTCGGTGAGCTCTAGGGCGTGCAGTGCCAGGGTTGCAGCTGACGCGGGCGAGGTCCGTGTCGCCTCTGTCACCGCCTCGTCCAAAGCCGCAAGCACACGGTGATCTCCGGCGCGGGCGCCCTCGATGAGATGCGCGGCAGCGTCTCTAGCAGCACCGCCACGCTCGAGAAGGACCTCACCGATCTGTCGGTGCAGCGCGACGCGGATGGGGAGTTCGATGCCTTGGTAGAGGGTCTCGCGTATGAGGCGGCTGCGGAAGACCAACGCCTCAGTGGCCGTCGCGACAACGAGCTCTGCCCTTCTCACCTCCTGCAGCGCCGGCAGGAGCTGGCTTGGGGAGAGACCGATCACCGCGGCGATGTCGTGCACGGAGAAGGACCTCCCGAGCACGGCGGCCACATCGAGGAGCTGGCGGGCCTGCGATGAGAGCCGATTCAGGCGGCGGGCGATCAACTGCTCGAGGCTCTGCTGGTGGGGCGCGTCCTTGAGACGCGCATGCCCATCGAAGGTGACGAGGGCGCCCTCGTCCCGCAGCCCCTCCACCAGCTCGACAACAGCCAGCGGACTGCCGTGCGCGCCCTCGATCAACGAGAGCAAGTCCTGATCCGGCATGGCCCCGGTCAGGTCGCTGACCAGCTCGGCGACAGCCCCGGGAGACAGGGGACCAAGGACGATGCTCGAGGCGCCGTCCATCTGCTCGAGATCTTGAAGCACCCGCCAACGTAGCCCGTCGACCGCCTCTTGGCGCACGGTGAGCAGCCACAAGAGCGGGTAGGCGGCGAGGCGAGCGGCGAGGCGCTGGATGAGCAGGAGGCTCCCTGGCTCGACTTGCTCAACGTCGTCCAGGACGAGAAGCAAGGGGGAGCGGGCGAGCTGCTCTTCTATGAGAAGGCAGATCTGGTCTATGAACAACAGGCGTGCCTCGAGCACCTGGAGCGAGCGGGAACGCCCGAAGGCGCCGAGAGAACCGAGGACCAGACCGAGCGGGGCCAGCCTGCCCGTAGCCTCACCCGCGGCGCTCGCTGCGGTCATGCCGCCTGCCAGCGCAGCTGAGACGGCACTATCGACCAGACGGCTCTTGCCGCTGCCCTCGGCTCCCTTCAAGATGACCAATCCGCCCCGCCCGGCCGCGACGGCCTGCAGGCGGTCACTTAGCTGACGCCACTCGTCGTCGCGACCTCTGAGTGGCAAAGAAGACATGACTTGGCCGAGAGCTGCGGTGGTCATGACCCCCCCTGGTAGGGCCTCCTCGTGAGGTTAATGAGGGGTTGCTGTCCCCCGTACAGTGCCGCTACGCGATCACGGGATAAGACCCGCCGAACCTGGTGCGATGCTGGGAGGACGGGAAACACAACCGGACGCGAAGAGGTGGGCGAGCCCGCTCAACGGACTCACGGCTGAGCTTGAGAGCTCCAGAGCCCGCTTGAACAGGTTGTGCAGGTGTGGCCTCTCCCGCGGTTTCAGAAACGCCCGCCGCCCAAGCTCGATAAGGACCGCGATCACGAGGGACCTACCAAGCCCCCAGGCCTCGCGTTCTGCCGGGGCCGTTCAAGGGTCATCCCCCGACCTGCGGCGGTCGGCTCGCCACCGGCCGCCGCGGCCGGTGAGTAGGTTCGTCGATGAGCGGCATTGACACCTGAGCTTCGTAGCCCAACTCCTTGTTCTGCGGGCGCTCTGCCTCTCATCCAGCTCGGGAGCGACGGTCGTCCTTTCGCCTCAGGCTGCATGCTTGCCGACAAAGCTCGTTGGACCTTGAGCAGGTGGGCAGGCCTTCATGCTTGCTCCTCGCCCCTTCCGTGCAAACAACTACGCGATCGTGGGATGAGCGGTCCGGCAAAGCAGGCGCAAAGTGAACAACGCAGGCGGACCCCTGGGTTCGCGTTCGAGCTGCCGACCATGCAGGACGTCGCCTCCGGCAGGTGTTCATGGACCCAGGCTCTCGTGGACTCGTATTGCCGGACGACGGAAGTGCAAAGAGTGATCGAGAAGGAGAGAACGCAGTGAGCGACCTGATCCTGATTGGCTACCCGGACGAGGACACCGCCGAAAGTGTCTGGCGCGAGCTCGTCGCCCTGCAGCACGATTACTTGGTCGACCTCGAAGACGCAGCTGTCATCCGGCGAGACGCCAACGGCAGGCTGCACATCACGACGCCGGCGCACCACACCGCCAGATGGGGAGCCCTGAGCGGCGTCTTCTGGGGAGTAGTCATTGGGCTGATCTTCTTCTTCCCGCTCGCCCCCTTGGTGGGCATCGCCGGTGGGCTGGTGGGAGCGGCAATGGGAAAGGCCGAAGACCTGGAGATCAGGGACGACTTCAAGTCCCGTGTGCAAGAACTGGTGAAGCCCGGAACCTCGGCGGTCTTTGTTCTACTGCGCAAGGTAACCGTCGACAAGTTCCTGGAGGCTCTCAAGCCCTACGGTGGAACTGTTCTTCAGACGTCACTTTCCCGCAAGGCTGAAGAGGACCTCATGAAGGCACTGCACGGCGATGACCCGTCCTCGGGAACCTGGGAGCACGAGGAACAGGCCCAGTCAGTGGCTTCTTGAGGCCTCCAGGGCCGGGGCAGTTTCCGGGGCTCCGGCCCGGCCTTCGGTCTTCCCTCAACCTCAGGTGTTCTGCGGGAAGCCGAGGTTGATGCCGCCGTGGCTCGGGTCAAGCCAGCGGCTCGTCACGACCTTGCCCCGGGTGAAGAAGTGGACGCCCTCTGTGCCGTGGGCGTGGCTGTCTCCGAACAGGGAGGACTTCCATCCTCCAAAGGAGTAGTAGGAGACGGGCACGGGGATGGGGACGTTGATGCCGACCATGCCGACTTCGACCTCGTGCTGGAACCTGCGGGCGGCCCCGCCGTCGTTGGTGAAGATGGCCGTGCCGTTGCCCCAGGTGTTGGCGTTTATGAGCTCGATGGCCGCCTCGTAGCTTTGGACGCGCACGACTGAGAGCACCGGGCCGAAGATCTCGTCTTTGTAGAGGCTCATCTGTGGGGTGACCTTGTCGAAAAGGCTCGGCCCGAGCCAAAAGCCCCCCGGGTCGCCCTCGGGGGTCACCTCGCGCCCGTCGACTATGAGCTCGGCTCCTTCTTCGACGCCTTGGACGAGATAGGAGGCCACCTTGTCGCGGTGGGCTTTGGTGACAAGCGGGCCCATGTCACAGCCACGGTGGCCGTCGCCCACCTTGAGCTTTGCCATGCGCTTGGAGATCTTGTCGATGAGCTCGTCGGCGACCGGCTCGACACAGACGAGCACGGACACGGCCATGCACCTTTCTCCGGCCGAGCCGAAGCCGGCGTTTACCGCCGAGTCGGCCGCCAGGTCCAAGTCGGCATCTGGGAGCACGACCATGTGGTTCTTCGCTCCGGCGAGGGCCTGCACCCTCTTCGCGTTGCGGGTGCCCTGCTCATAGACATAAGAGGCGATCGGGGTCGAGCCGACAAAAGAGACGGCCTTAATGCCTGGGTGGGCCAAGAGTGCATCGACGGCGGCCTTGTCGCCCTGGACGACGTTGAAGACCCCGTCGGGAAGGCCCACCTCGCTGAAGCGCTCCGCCAGCCAGATTGCAGCAGAGGGGTCCTTCTCGCTCGGCTTTAGCACCACTGTGTTGCCACAGGCGATGGCGATGGGCAAGAACCAGGCCGGCACCATGGCGGGGAAGTTGAACGGGCTGATGATCGCCACGGGCCCGAGTGCCTGGCGCATCGAGTAGACGTCGACATTGGTCGAGACGTTCTCTGAGTAGGAGCCTTTTAGAAGCTGCGGGATGCCGCAGGCGAACTCGATCACCTCGAGGCCCCTCATCACCTCGCCGAGGGCGTCGTCTAGGACCTTGCCGTGCTCGGAGGTGACTATCTTCGCCAGTTCGCCTGCTCTTTTGGTCGTGAGCTCCCTGAAGGCGAAAAGGAGCTTGGCCCGTTGTGACAAAGAGCTGTGGCGCCAAGACGAGAAGGCCTCGACCGCAGAGCTGACCGCCGCCTCGACGTCTTTTTCCGAGGCGAAGGCGACCTTTTTCGTAACCTTGCCCGTGGCCGGGTCATAGACCTCGCCGAAGCGCTCCCCACTTCCCTCATCGGCCTTGCCGGCGATGAAGTGGGTCACGAGGGGAAGCTCGAAAGCGGCGTCGCTTGTCATCGTCTTGCACTCTCCTTTGCGTCGAGCTTGCCGAGGAACGCGCCAACTGCCTCGAGCCAGCCCTCGTGCTCCTCGATGTGAGGCAGGTGACTCGACTCCTCGAAGAACGCCCACTCGACATCGGGGATGCCGGCCATCATCACCTCTTGGATGCGCGGCGTGGCCTCGTCGTAGCGGCCAGACACCAGCAACGTCGGGACGTCTATCTCCTTAAGACGGGCCTGGATGTCCCAGTCCTTCAGATTCCCGACCACGTAGAACTCGCTCGGCCCGTTCATGGCCAGGTACACGGTGGGGTCCTTTTCCATCTGGGTAAAACCGCGGATCAGGCAGTCGGGCCAAGAGACCCGGCATAGGTGGCGCTCGTAGTACACCTGGCACGCGGCGGCGTAGTCGGGGTGGTCTGTTGTTCCCGCTGCTTCGTGTGAGCGCAGGGTCTGTTCGACCTCGGGCGGGAGCTGCGACCTCAGCTTGTCTGCCTCTTCCACCCACAAGGGGAACGACGGCATCGAGTCGGCGATGACGAGACCCTGCAGGCCAACAGGGTGCTCAAGTGCGTGCTCCATGGCGAGCATGCCGCCACAGGACTGGCCGAGCACCACATAGCGCTCAGCGATGCCGAGGTGCTCGACAAGGGCGACGAGCTCACGCTTGAACACTTCCATAGTCCAAAACGACGTCGGGGCATCGGGCAGGTGCTGGCTTCTCCCACAGCCGAGCTGGTCGTACAGGACGCATAGACGGCCGTCCTCACTGAGCTCTGCCATCGGCTCGCAGGCGTCGCTTCCTCCTCCGGGCCCGCCGTGGCAGATGACCACCGGGAGCTTGCCTGGCACTGTCTCGGCACCGCCCACGACGCGGTACCAGGTCCGGTACCCGTCCCAGTCCAAAAACCCCTCTACCGAGCTAGACATCTTGCTCCTTTTGTAGGTGACAGATCGATCGGTAACTTGCGCCGAGGTTTCCGCCCGCTCGACGCGACTCCTCGCCGAGCCCCCAGGAAATCGCCACAGGGCGAGGCCGTTCAGCCACTGAAGTCCGGGTCGGGCAGCACGACGTCACGGACCGCGCCGATCAGGTCGTGATACGACTTGATGAAGCTGCGCAAGGTACGCACAGTGGCGCCGTAGCTTGCGAATTGCTCGGCGCTCAGACCATCTGGCTCGAAGGCCCGGCGGAAGTCGGGAAGACGACGCGACAGCTCGTTGATGACTTCCGCGTCGACAGGAACCTGGATCCTCGGAACCGGGTCGATCCCGCTGCTGTTGAAGCGGACCTGCCACCGGTGGGTCATGGTCAAGATGACATCGCCGCCGACGAGCTCTGTCCAGTGCAGCCGGTGGCGGTAGGCGGCGGCGAGCAGCCGGGCCCGATAGCCGCGTTCGTGGAAGATCTCATAGGCGCGCTTGAACGCGGCGATGCCAGCCCAGTCGAGCACCGTCGGGTCGACGGCGATTTCGTCACGCTCGACGAGCACCTTCATCCAGTCGTCCAGCCGGCCGACCATGATCGTGCAGACCGGCGTCATCGAAGCCGGGTCGTTGCCGCTGTGCTCTCTTTGTTCGAGCCCGCGTTCGATCGCCTCAGCGACGGCGATCGCCTGGGGGACCGTGAAGCAGACGGTGGCGTTGACGTTTACCCCCTGAGCGGTGGCCTGTTCCATTCCCGCGATCCCCGCCGCCGTCGCCGGGAACTTGACCTGCATGTTCGGAGCCAGTGCGTCGAAGGCGAGCGCCTGGTCGACCATGGCATGCGAGCTCTGGTAGTTCGCCGGATTGGTCTGCAGAGAAAGGCGGCCCTTCGAGCCGTGCTCACGCTCGAAGACCGGAGCCAGCACTCGCGCGCCCCGCACTGCCATCTCCTCGATCAGGGCCCAGGAGAGGTCGGTTTCGTTCCAGGTGGGGTTCGCTCCGGCCAGCTCGACGATGCGCGGCACCCAGTGAGCGGACTCTTTCTTCAGAACCTCGAAGACGATGCTCGGGTTCGACGTGGCTCCCGAGCCCCCTCGCTCGATCGCATAGGTGAGCTCGTCAACCGCGCAGGAGTCGTTCCAGTAGTCGGTCGGGGTCTCACGCACCATCTTGTGCAGGGGGCACTCGCTTGGCGGCGGCCCCTCGGCCGCAGTGCCAAGCACGGTCGTCGATGGTGTCACGAGAACACCTCCCAGAGGGCGCAAGAACTCAGCGACGAGGCGCACGGCGCGCTCCCGGAGCCGAGCAGCGGGGCCAACACGCAGGCAACCAAGCTCATGGGAGGCTCACCCAGCCGTGCTGGAGAACGGAGCGCTCCATGGCGTCGCACACCCGCTGCACGGAGAGGCCGACCGCGACGCTTGGCTCCCAAGGTCCGTCGGGCCACGCCGCGAGCAGCTCTCCGAACAGGTTGACGAAGCTCGCCTCGTAGCCGACGCCCTGGCCGATGGCCCACCAGTTCGCCGAGTAGGGGTGGGTCGGGTGCTCGGCCCGGATCGTTCGCATGCCGTAGAGGCGCTCCTCATCACCGATTCGTCCGATCCTCAGCTCGTTAAGTCTTGAGTAGTCGAACACGATCGTGCCCAGGGTCCCGTTCACCTCGACGGTGAAGTCGCACGGTCGCCGGGCGCAGGTGCGCGCGACCTCGAGCACTCCCGCCGCCCCGTTGGAGAAGCGGAACAGGGCGCTCGACGCCTCGTCGACATGGACCGGGGTGCTGGCTCCCCCGCTCGGGTCCGGCCGCTCCTTGGTGAAGGTGGACGACTGGGCGCAGACGCCGGCGACCGGCCCGACGATCCACTGCGCCAAGTCGACGAGGTGACAACCGAGGTCACCGATTGTCGTGCCCCCCATCTCGGGGTCGAACCGCCAGTCAAAGGCAATAGCAGGATCGAGGAACTCGTCGGACAGCCAGGTCCCCCGCCAGAGGAGGACGTCGCCGATCTCGCCTTGTGATACGAGCTGCTTCATCAATGCGACCGCCGGTAGGTATCGGTAGTTGAAGCAGACGGCGTTCAGCACGCCGCTCTCAGCCACACAGGCGGCCGCCGACTCCGCCTGTGCGAGCGTGACGGCAAGGGGTTTCTCGCACAGGACCGCCTTGTGGTGGCGTGCCGCATATTCCACGACCTGCGCGTGCATCCCCGGCGGCACGCAGATGTCGACGATATCGACGTCGGGACGCTCCACGACGGCGTGCCAGTCCGTCGTCCAGTCCTGGAAGCCGAGGGCTGTCGCGGCCGCGGAGACTGCGTCCTCATGCCGGCCCGAGAGGACCGCGAGACGAGGCCGCCACCGGCCCGCCCGAACCACGGGTGAGGCCGTATAGGCATAAGCATGGGCCTTTCCCATCGCCCCGTAGCCGACAACGCCTATCCGTACCTCGTTGCCGGGCAGGTCTGCAGGATTGGAAGCGATCATCGGGTTCCTCCGTCATACGACGCGATCTCGGTCGGCCGTGGCTTGGACAGTCCGGACCGGGCACTTTCGACCACGCTCTGGCACAGCGCTATGTCGCGCAAGGCGTCGAGGCCCGGGGTGAGGGGCTCGCAAACCCCTGTCACAGCTTCATAAAAGGCGATGAGCTCGAGCTTGAAGGGGTTCTCGTAGGACACGACCTCGTCCGACCTCAAAAGCGCAGGGCCGCCCGCGAGCCCAGTCGTTACCTCGAGCGGGGTGGGCACGTTCTTCAAGTACGGCGACAAGAACGCCAGGCGCACACGGGTACCGGCGTCGTAAAAGCAGGCCTCCATGACGTAGTCGGCGATGCCGGGCAGGTCGAGCCAGGTGACAGTACAGCCGACCCCGCCGAAGTCCAGAACGACCGTCACCGAAGTCTTGTCGAGGCTGGCGAAACGCACCGAGCTCGGCTCTCCGAGCATCCCGCGGAGGAGGTTGAACTCGTGCACCATCGTGTCGATGAGCACAGCTTCGTAAACAACCCTCGCCTGGTCCTCGGCGGACCCGATCGCCTCGTCCACCAGGCGCGAGAGCCCGTCCCGCCATTGCTCCACCTGGGCCTTGGTGATGTCCCGGCCCTGGAGGAAGCGATGATGGGCGACGTAGGGCTCATAGGGCGCCTCGAGGGTAGTGACGTGGGCAAACCTGAGGTCCTCGAGCCCCCGCACGATCTCTGCCGCCCTTAGGTAGGCGGGGTCGTAACGCTTGGGGTAGCCGACCATGAGAACGACGTTCGACTTCTCGGCGGCGGCCAACATCCCCGTCCCCTCGCAGGTCGAGTAGCAGAGCGGCTTTTCGACAAAGACGTGCCGCCCCGCCTCGGCAGCAGCAACCGCAGGTGCGGCGTGGCTTCCTGAGGTGAGCACGAACACGGCGTCGAGGTCCTCGTTCAAGAGCTCGTCCCACTCGGTGAAAAGCCTGCTCACGCCAAAGCGCCTCCCGCAATGCTCGAGGGCCGTGCGCGAGCTGTCGCACAGGGCCCGCAGCTCGTAGAGCTCTTCAAGCTCGCAAAGGTAAGGAAGGTGCATGATCTGGGCCACCATGCCCGTCCCGATGACCCCGACCCTGAGGCGCTTTTTCACGAATGCTGTCCAGGACTGGGCGTGGCGGGGGAGACCGGGCTAGCAAGCCTCGTCCGGGCCGGGCTCACAAGTACCGCCTCTGTTGGGTCCTGGCCTTTTCGTAGCCCTCCCGCGCCTTCGTGGTCGCCTCGTGGTGCGCCACCTCCGCGACTGGCACGTCCCACCAGGACTCGCTGTCGGGGGCCGGCACGAGCGGGTCGGTCTCGACCTCGATGAGCACCGGTCCCTTGGCTTCGCGGGCCGAGATGAGGGCATCGGTGAGCTCGGCGACTGACTTCACCCGAAGCGCCATAACACCGAGTCCCTTGGCGTTCTCGACGAAGTCGAGGGGAAGAAAGTCGCCGTCGAGTCGCCCTGTCTCCTGGCCCCGGTATCTAAAGGCAGTCCCGAAGCGCTCCGAGCCGATGGACTCCGAGAGCGCGCCGATCGAGGCGAAGCCATGGTTCTGCACCAGGACCACCGTGAAGCTCACCTGCTCTTGGACCGCTGTGACGAGCTCTGTCGCCATCATCAGGTAAGAGCCGTCCCCGACGAGGACGAACACGTTCCTGTCGGGTGCTGCCATCTTCACCCCGAGTCCTCCGGCGATCTCGTAACCCATACACGAGTAGCCGTACTCAACGTGGTAGCCCTTCGGGTCGCGGGTCCGCCACAGCTTGTGGAGGTCTCCTGGCATCGACCCAGCGGCGCAGACGACGACGTCTCTCGGCGCGCTCATCGAATTGACGGCGCCGATGACCTCGGACTGGGCGGGCAGTGGCAAGTGCCCGAGCGAGTACGCACGCTCCACGGTTCGGTCCCACTCCTCGGCCCTGGCTGTGGCTTCGGCCCGGTAGGAGGGATCGACCGACCAACCTCCAAGTGCCTCGTCGAGCTGCTCGAGCACGGCCCGGGCGTCACCGACGACAGAGGCCCCGGCGTGCTTGGCGGCGTCGTAGGAGGCGATGTTGCAGTTGATGAACCGCACGCCGTCAACAGCAAATGCCGTCCGGGACGCGGTCGTGAAATCGGACCACCGCGTGCCGACACCGATAACCACGTCGGCCGTGCGGGCGAGAGCGTTGGCCGCGGTGGTACCTGTCGCCCCGATGGCACCGACCGACTGGGGGTGGTCGTAAGTAAGCGAGCCCTTGCCGGCCTGGGTCTCGGCGACGGGGATGCCGGTCGCCTCGACGAGATGCCTCAAGGCCTCGGTCGCCTCGGAGTAGATGAGCCCTCCTCCGGCGACCAAAAGTGGCCTCTTTGCGCTCCGCAAGATTCCGCCAGCGCGGGTCAGCGCGGCCGGATCGGCCGCAGGACGAGGCACGTGCCACGTCCGTCGCCTGAAGAGCTCCTCCGGCCAGTCGTACGCCTCGGTCTGTACGTCCTCGGGCAGGCAGATCGTCACCGCTCCCGTAGCGGCGGGATCGGTGAGGACCCGCATGGCGCCGAGGAGCGCGTCCTGGAGCTGCTCAGGTCGCTGCACCCGGTCGAAAAAGCGCGACACGGGACGAAAGGCGTCGTTCACAGACAGGTCGCGTCCGTCGAACTGCTCGAGCTGTTGGAGCACCGGGTCACTGGCCCGTGTTGCGAAGACGTCAGAGGGTAGGAGCAGGACCGGGATCCGGTTGACCGTTGCGGTCGCCGCTCCGGTCACCATATTGGTCGCCCCAGGTCCTACAGACGAGAGACAGGCAAGAGTCGACAGGCGGTTGCGCATGCGGGCGAAGCCACAGGCCGTGTGCACCATCGCCTGCTCGTTGCGCGCTTGGTAGTAGCGGAGCTCGCCCGGGCGCGACAGCTCGGACTCGAGCAGGGCCTCGGCAACACCGGCAAGGTTGCCGTGGCCGAATATTCCGAAGCATCCTTCGATGAGCCTGTGCTCAACGCCGTCGCGCTCGCTGTACTGCACTGCCAGGAAACGGACGAGGGCCTGGCCGACGGTGAGGCGGGTCTTGCTCACATTGCCTCCTATTTGCTCTCGTAGAAGGGCAAGCGGGGATCGATGTCCTGGGACTGCCACGTGCCGCGGACCCACGCATGCGCCGGGTCGTCGCAGATGAGCCAGGCACGTTCGGTTGGTCCCGCCATCACGTTCAGGTAGTACAGGTTGTAGCCGGGCGTGGCCATCGAGGGGCCATGCCAGCCATGGGGGACGAGCACCATGTCACCGCTGCGGACCTCGGCCAGCAGGTCGAAGGGCCGCTCGGCTGTCCCGTAGACACGCTGGTATGCCATGCCGGGACCTTCCGGGCCGTCTTCGATCTCGAAGTAGTAGATCTCCTCGAGTTCGCACTCGCCCGGTCGGTTCTCGTCGTGCTTGTGGGGCGGATACGACGACCAGTTGCCGGAGGGGGTTATTACCTCGCAGACCATCAGCCGGTCGGCCTCGAAGTTTGCAGGCATGCAGAGGTTGTTCACCTGGCGCGAACAGGCCCCCGATCCGCGCAGCTCGACGGCCGTCTCTGTGGCAGAGACATAACGGAATGGGAGGTCGCGGCGCGCCCGAGCGCCGGCGACGGCGATGCGCCCGCCGTCGAGGCTCGTGAGCGTCGCCCCACGATGACGCCCGACATAGGAGAAGTCCGTCGGGCCGGAGAACACTCCTGCACGGCCTGAGAGCAAGAACGCCTCTCCGTCGCACTCCACCTTCCACGACCCGTTAAGGGGAAGGGTCAGCAGCTCCTCGTCCTTGCTTTCGAGCGTGAGGGACCCGCCCGCCTCCAGGGCGAGGACACGCAACGACGACCAGGACCAGCCTGCCCGCTCCTGGCTCAGCTCGGCCAGCCACGGCCCTGAGCCCAGGCTTCCCTTCGGCAGGTGCCAGGTCGGCTTCGCCTCCGGCAATTTGTCTACCAACCCCGGTCGCGCAGGAACTGGCGGTTGTGGACCTGGTCACTGCGCGCCATGGCGTACGCCTCTGCGCCATGGGGCAGGACATCGTGCTCGACGAGGATCCAGCCCGCGTAGTTGTTCTCGCGCAGCAGCCCCAACAGCTCGTCGATGCGGCCGTCGCCGTCGCCGTACCTGCAGAACACGCTGTTTTCCCAGAGCACCATGGCGCTCTCGTAGGGCTGGCCGGGAGCCGGGGCGTGAACGTCTTTCAGGTGGACGTGACTCACGCGGTGCTGCCAGTTCTTCAAGATCTCGACCGGGTCGCCGGAAGCGGCCACCAGGTGGCCCGAGTCGAGGCAGAGCGAGACCGGGGTCGACTCGAATGCCCAGATGATCTGCTCCTGGGTGGAGATCTCAGTTCCGAGCTCGTTGTGCAGGCACGCCTCATACCCGCGTCGAGCACACTGGTCCACGAACTCGCCGATGATCCGCTCGGTTCGTCCGAGTCGACTCGCCCTGTCCTCTGTTGGCGAGCCCGGCGGCGCGATGAGGGCGATCGTCGGTCGCGGCAACAGGTGCTTTTCGACACCCTCACTGACGAAGTCAAACTGGTTGCAAACCTCAGTCAGCTCCGCCATGCCCTTACGGGAGGCTTCGTCGCTCGTGATGTCGATCTCGACATAACCACCGGCGAGAAGCAGGTCCCGCGACCTGAGCGCTCTCACCAGCTCGTCGCCGAGCCCCAGGTACCCGAGCGGACCGAGGTCGATCCCCTCATAGCCAGCCGCCTGCACGGCGTCGAGCACCTGAACTGCGTCAGGGACGTCAGGGTCGATGCCGACTGTGACCTCGAAAGCGCCGTAGCTCACGGGCGCATTGCCGATTGCAGTTCTTCCTGTCATCTTCACTCCTCTTCCGTAGATCGAATGCGACGCCTTCGCTGCCACCAGGTACGGGCTTGCTTGCTGCCTTCTAGACCGACTCGGACGCCTGTTCGGCCACTTTCAACGCCATAACCGCGTCCCGCACGCTCGCCCCGGAGCTCTCCTTTTGCGAGACCGATCGGACGAAGTCTTCAAGCTGCAGCCTCAGAGCCTCTAAGAACGCGGCGTCCCCGGCTGACGGCTCGAGAAACCAGATGCTCTCGGTCGCCTTCGTCCCGAACAGGTCCACCTTGCAGCTGTCCCCGGCCGGGTGCCAGCGTCCCAGGCTCACCGAGGCGGTAGCCCCGCCGTCCAGCTCTGCTACCACCTGCGCGCAATCGGGGTCGCGGGCGCCTGCTCCGACACGCGAGACGGCGACTTTCACTGGGCCGAACTCCTGTCCCGTCAGCCAGCGCACCTGGTCGAACTCGTGAACGCCCATGTCGACGAGAATGCCGCCGCTACCCGACCGGAACTCCAGTGGTGGTGGTGACGCGTCCCACTGATGGCACTCGATCGCCAAGATGTCGCCAAGCTCGCCCTGCTTTATCCGCTCGTGAAGACGCTGGAGCTCGGGGACAAAACGTCGCCAGTACGCCACCTGCAGCGTTCCTCCGGTTTCCTCGGCCGCCTTTGCGCACTGTTCGGCCTCCGCTGAGGTCAACCCGCAGGGCTTCTCGCACAGCACCGGGAGGCCCTTGGCCATGAGACGCCGGACCACCTCGAGATGAAGACCGGTAGGGACCGCCACCAGCACGCCGTCGAGCGTGCACTGCTCGAGCATTTCCTCGATGCCCTCGAAGGCGGGAAGGCCGTCACGTCGAAGCGCCTCTCGTGTGTCGCCTCTGGGTTCGGCAACACCTTCGACGACGATGGCTGAGGAGCCCTTGATCGCCTCGAGGTGCGTCCTGCCCATGCGGCCAGCGCCGACGAGCCCTAGACGGAAACGGTGGTCATTCTCCAGCTCAGATTGACTCATCGGGTTCTCCATGGCTTTCCTCTTTCACGATGAGATCGCCGCTCATTGCGCAACGGACACAGTTTGCGGCGCGGGACCGACCCTTTGTGCGTTGTCGGATAACACGACCATGCCAGCACAGCTCATAGGTGTCCCCTGACAGGGACTATAACGTTTGCGTTGATCGTGGTCCAATGCCTGGGTGCGTTGTAGTCTTGTTGCAATGTGGCCTGCTCGACCAGGATTTGCCTCATAGTGTTGCCACGGTCTGATCCGACCATGGACCGCTTTCAGGGTGATGACACGCAACCTCATGGCCGTTCTCTATCGAATGTAGCGGGGGCACTTCCTCCGCACAGCGCGAGTCTGCCTTCCAGCACCGGGTGCGAAATCTGCAGCCCGAAGGTGGGTTGACCGGGCTCGGTACCTCTCCTTTCAGCAGGATGCGCTTTCTCTGTCGCTCCCGGGAGGGGTCCGGTATCGGGACGGCGGACAGGAGCGCCGTCGAGTATGGGTGTGCGGGATGACCGTAGATGAGCCCGACCGGCCCCTGCTCGACGATCGTGCCCAGGTACATCACGACGACGTCGTCGGCGATCTGGCGCACTACGGCGAGGTCATGGGCGATCAGCAGGTAGGAAATGTTCCTCTTGCGCTGCAGGTCACGGAGAAGGTTCAGCACACTGGCCTGGATGCTCACATCGAGTGCGGAGACGGGCTCGTCGAGCACGATCGTGCTCGGCTCGAGCGCTACGGCCCTGGCAATGCCTATCCGCTGGCGCTGGCCGCCCGAGAACTCGGTCGGGAAGCGCACGCCTGATCGCGGGTCGAGATTGACGCTCGCGAGCAGGGCTTGGACGCGGTTCTTCCGGTCGGGGACCTTCTGCACGATGAGCGGCTCGGCGATGATCTCGCCGACCGACAGGTGCGGGTTGAGCGACGAGTACGGGTCCTGGAAGACCATCTGCACCTGAGGACGAAGCGGGCGCATCTGCTTCTCGTCAAACTGGGTGATGTCCTGGCCGTTCATGGTGATGCTGCCCTCAGTCGCGTCCTCGAGACGCAACAGGAGCCGGGCGAGGGTTGTCTTCCCGCAGCCCGACTCGCCGACGAGGGCGAGGCAGCGCCCGGCGCGGAGGTCGAAGTTGACCCCGTTCACCGCTTGCAACACCTCGACGGAGCGGAACTTGGCGCCTCGAATGAGGAAGTGCTTGGTGAGGTTGCGGACGCTCATCACCACCTCACTTCCCTGCTCGTCGGCCTCTCCGGCGCGGCCGGAGCCGGGTGCCTCGCTCGATGCCAGCGCGCCTGCATCCCAGACGAGGCGTTCAAGCAGCTTTGTTCGCGTCTTCTCCGTAGCGGCCGCGTCGGCCACAAGAAGGCAGGAAGCCGAGTGGGTCTCGCTGAGAGACACAAGCGTCGGCGCGCTCGTTTCGCATTGTGGCTCCGCGACCGGGCAGCGAGGGGCGAAGGCGCAACCCGGACCGTAGTTCGTGCCCGACGGGGGCGAGCCAGGGATCGAGGTAAGTGTGCCCCGACGTGCGTCCATGGAGGGCAGGGAGGCGAGCAGGCCCACGGTGTAGGGCATCATCGGCGAGCGGAACATCTCCTCGACCTCGCCGACCTCGACCGCTTTGCCGGCGTACATCACGAGCACCCGGTCCGCCACGCCCGCCACGACACCGAGGTCGTGGGTGATGAGGATCATCGCCGACTTCGTCTCGCTGCGGATGGACCGCAGTGTCTCGAGGATCTGCGCCTGAACAGTTACGTCGAGGCCCGTCGTCGGCTCATCTGCGATTAACACATCGGGCTCGTTCGCGATGGCTATGGCGATGACGACTCGCTGGCGCATCCCTCCGGAGAGCTCGTGTGGGAATCTTCGCGCCAGCTGGCCCGGCTGGGGCAGGCCGACCATCTCAAGCAACTCGACGGCTCGGCGACGCGCCGCAGCCCGGCTCATTCTCGCGTGGAGCCGGAGGCCCTCGGCGACTTGCCACCCGACGCTGTGCATCGGGTTGAGCGCCGTCATCGGGTCCTGGAAGACCATCGCCACCCGGGCGCCACGGATGGCGTTCCACTGTCGTGAGCTGGCCTTTAATAGCTCGCGGCCCTCGAGCAGGACCGAGCCGCTCACCCTGGCGGCCCGTGGGAGCAGGCCGATGAGGGCGAGAGATGTCATCGTCTTGCCAGATCCTGACTCGCCGACGACGCCGAGCGTCTCGCCCGCTCGAAGCGAGAACGAGATGCCCCGAACGGCCTCGATCAAGCCACCCTCTGTCGGGATCGAGATCGTGAGATCTGTGACCTCCAACAGCGCGTCTGCCCGCGACGGGCTCACTTGTTCCCCAAGCTCGCAGGCAGACGCGCTCATCGGACGGTTCCTAACCCTTGATGAAAAGCGTGTTGTAGTTGATGGCGTCCATGGCCTCGCTGTAGACGTAACCACCGACACGTGACGACACGAAGTCATACCAGCGGGGGTTGAACAACGGGGCTATCGGAGCCTGATCGGCCATCACCTTCTCGTCGAGCTGCTGGTAGGCCGTGATGCGGGCCGCTCCGCGCTGCTCGGCTGCGTTGTTGAACAACGGGACGAAGGCGGGGTCACTGAACCGCGACAGCGCCGAAGGGGCGTCCGGGGTGCTCGGATCCAGCTGGGTGTTGAGGATCGCCTCCCCGTCGGGGAAGTCAGCCGACCACGGCTCGACTCCCATCGGCGTCTTCGTCTTGTAGTTGGTGATGTACGAGCTGTTGATGGAGTTGGGCGAGCCCACGACCGTGAGGTCGATCCCGATCGCAGACAGGTCTCCCTGGATGACGTCGGCCATGTTCATGAACCCTGGTGCGTCGTTCTGGGCCCTAATGACCAGCTTCACAGGCGTCTTCACGCCTGATTCCTTCATGAGCTTGCGGGCCTCGGCGAGGTTCGGCGTGCTCGGGTAGATGTTGTAGGACTTGTAGTCGATGAACGAGGGCGGAAGAACCTGGTCGGTCACCGTCCCCGCGAGCGGGCCTCCCCACTGTTCGAGCACGGCGGTCCTGTTTATCGCGTAGTTGATCGCCTTACGGACGTCGACTTTGTTCAGAGGAGCAACGGTGTTGTTGAGGAACAGGTAGGTGATGTCCGGACGGGCCGAGGTGTGGACCTGGCTCTTCAGCGCGGCGTCGTTCGAGATCTTCAAGATGTCCGCCGTCGCGAGGTTGGAGGTCTGGAAGTCGAGCTGGCCGGCCTCGATCTGGAGGACCGCCTGGGAGGACTCCACCCCGATCGTGAAGACGATCTTTGCGACGTGCCCACGTCGACCGAGTGCCTGGTCGTAGTTCTTGTTGTAGACGAGGACGATCTGGCGTCCCGGCGAGTACGACTGCAGCATGTACGGGCCGGACGCGTACTTCTGCTCGAGCGAGCCGGTCTCGATCGCCTTCATCGGTGTGCCGTAGGGGACCGGACACGTCGTCGGGAGGGCGGTCTTGTAGATGAATGCGCCGTCAGGAATGGTCAGGTGGAACGTGATCGTGTTCGACGTCGTCGTGATACCGGGCAGGGTCGAAGACTTCCCCGCCAGGTAGGCGGCTCCGCCGATCAGGTTCGTGAAGTAACCGCCCGTGCCCGTGTCGATGGCAGGGTTCATCAGCCTCATGAACGAGTACTTGATGTCCTTTGTCGTGATGGGCTGTCCATCGGAGAAGCGGGCGCCGGGACGAAGCGTGTAGGTGTAGGTGAGGCCGTTCGAGCTCACCGTGGGCAAGTTCGCCGTACCGGGGACGATCGCCGTCCCCGCCGTTCCGGCCACGTCCGCATAACGGACAAGCGTCGTGCACATGGCGTTGGCAAGCCCCCAGGTGACTGCGAAGTACCAGCGGTTCGGGTCCATGCTGTCGATCGCACCCGAAGACATGGCTCCGTTGAGCGTCCCGCTCACCGATGCCTGCCTCGCCGCTTTCATCGTCGAGCCCGAGCTGATCCCCGAGGAGGAGAAGAGCATGAAGGCGGCCGTCAAAAGACCGACACCGACGATTCCGGCCTTTCGGCCATTCAGTTTCCTCATTGGTCACTCCCTTCGTGCTGCATGGGTCGGTTCAAGGTGGAACTCCCTCCCTTTCTCATATGCACTTCACTTTCGGCACCACTTGGAAGACTCACTTGGCCGCGAGACGGCGAAGCCGCGGGTCAAGTACGACATGGAGCAGATCGACGATCGTGTTCGACAGCACCGCGATGAGCGCTGACACGATCACGACAGCAGTTATCACCGGGTAGTCGAGGTTCTCTATCGCGCTCACTCCCGTAAAGCCGATTCCGGGCAGGTTGAACACCGTTTCCACAAAGAAGACGCCCGTCAGCGCGTAGGCGACGTCGGCCCCAAGCAGGACTGTGATCGTGGGCAGCAGGTTCCGCCCGACATGGCGCAGCAAGACCCTGGCTGTGGAGGCTCCCTTCGCCTTGGCGGTGCGCGTGTAGTCCTCGCTCAGTTGCTCGGAGGTCATCGTCCGGATGTAGCGGATGTAGACCGCGGCGAAACCGATGGCGAGGGTGACCCAGGGGAGCACAAGGTGATAGGCCCATTGCCCTGGGCTCGTACCGAAGTCGACATAGCCGTCGATCGGAAAGAGAGTCACCCTGCCCGGCAGTGGGATACCGAGCAGCCTTCCCTGAGTCGGCTGGAAAGCCAAGAAGTACGAGACCATCGGGGCGAGCCAGAAGACCGGGATAGACATCCCCAGTACCGAAAGGGCGCGCCCGGCCACATCGCCGAACGACCGTGGCCTCATCGCGCCGAGCGCGCCGATGGGAGCGGCGACTATCAGCCACAAGAGGGCGGCTCCGAACACTAGTGAAGCCGTCACCCTCAAGGCCGGCCACAAGATGTCCGAGACAGGTCGCATCTGCACGTAGGAGAACCCGAAATTCCCGTGTGCCAGGTGGCCGAGAAAGATGAAGTACTGCTGCCAATAGGGCTTGTTCAGGCCCAAGAGCTTTGCCACCTGGGCGATCTGCGCAGTTGTCGCCGTCTTTCCTGCAATACGCTGCGCTGGGGAAGCTCCCGTGAAGCGGGCGATGACGTAGAAGAGCAGCCAGGCAAACAGCGTGACGATGAGCACCTGGATGACGGCCCCTCCCAGCCTGTTCAGGATCCGCCGTCTCACCTCCGCGTCGCTCCCGGGTCGAGGGCGTCGTGGAGGCCGTCACCGAGAAGGTTGAACGAGAGCATTGTGAGAACGAGGGCGAGGCCGGGGACAAGAGCCAGCGACAAGTCGACCTGGTACATGCCAGAGGTAACCGCGTCCGAGAGCATCTGTCCCCAGCTCGGTGTTGGAGGCGGGACGCCGACGCCGAGGTAGGACAGGCTTGCCTCGAAGATGATGTTGTTGGCGATGATCGAAGTCGCGTAGACGAGCAATGGCCCCCACACCTGCGGCAGCAGGTGGACCAGGAGGATGCGCCGCGGCTTTGCCCCCATTGTGTGCGCAGCCGCGACAAAGGTCATCTCCTTGGCCGCAATCGTGGAGCTTCGCACAATGCGGGCCGGGTAGTACCAGGTGAAACAAGCGATGATGATCACGACGTTGAGGAGCCCGGGCCCGACGACGACCGCGATGCCAACTGCCAGCAGCAGGTTCGGGAAGGCCATGGCCGTCTCGGTCATGCGGTTGACGGCAGCGTCGACCCATCCTCCGAGATACCCGGCGAGAAGACCCAGCGAGACACCTATGACGAGGGCGAGGGCCGTCGCACCTGTCGCGACGAGCAGGGAGATCCGGGCGCCGTAGAGGACGCGCACGAGCAGGTCGCGTCCGAGAGAGTCAGCACCAAATATGAACAGGCTGCCGTGAGGATTATGTGCCAAACCGTTGGCGAGATACGTGCGCTGCATAATGCCAATCGGCTCTCCGCCAGCGGAGAGGGCGTCCGGGTACTGCTGGTCCGGAGGATGGCCGGTCAGGTGAGCGGCCAGCGGGCCACCGAAGCAGGCGGCAAACACCAGGAAAACGAGGACGACGAAGGCTGACACCGAAACCGGATCGCGGCGCAGGCGCCGGAACGCCTGGGCGCGTAGGCCGAGCGGCTTGTCAGAACCCGACTCGGCCAGGACCCTCTCGTCCATGTCCTCTAATCCGAGAGTCACGTGACGCCGTTTCCCCGGCGTGAACGTGTGCGGCCAGCCGCTCCGGTTGTTGCCGGGACGGCCTTGCGTGATGGACGGCGGATGGCACCTCCGTCGGGCTTTCGACTGACGCTGGCTGTTGACTGACGAACGACAAGGTGCCCGTCGAGCACCCTCGGGAGGGGAGGCTCGTCACTGCCGGCCAAAACAAGGTCCACGGCAAGAGCGCCGAGCTCGGGCTTGGGTTGCGCGACCGAGGTCAGACCCGGATTCGTGTAGGCGGCAAATGGGATGTCGTCGATCCCGACCACGGAAAGGTCCTCGGGTACCCTCCAGCCCTCCAAGTTTGCCGCCCTCAGTGCCGCTACCGCGGATAGGTCGTCGTAGGCGACGATGCCGAGCGGTGGATGCTGACGGCGCAGGAAATCGGCGATGGCGAGCTCCCTCGCCTCCAGCACGGGATCCTCAGCGACTACGACCGGCTGCGGCCACAAAGAAGCGGCTTCGAGCGCCCGGCGAAAACCGAGAAGTCGCAGAAGGCTCGAGCGCACGTTTGGCCCGCGCACATGGGCCAGCTTGCGGTGCCCGAGCGCGAGAAGGTGGTTGGTCGCGAGCATTCCGGCACCGAGATCGTCGAACTTGACTTCCCAGATCGACTTCTCGACGGAGTGGGACCCGAACCGGGCGGTGTTCTTGGCAGACCCGCGCTCGATGTCGTCGAAGAGGCCGGCCGAGACATTCGGATCCCAGTTGACGACGCTGACGTGGAATCCGTTGTCTACGGCCTTGCGGAGAATGTGGGGCTTCTGCGTCGGCGAGACACAAATGAACTCCTGGACTTGTTCAGATAGGAAGACGTCGACTGCCTCGGCTTCGAGTCGCGTCTGTCCCTCCGAAACGAAGAAGAGTGGCCTGAAGCCATGGTCACGGGCCCGGCTCTGGATTCCCAGGACGACCTCGCCGACGTAGCCGTCTCCCAAGCTCTGCACGACTACCCCGAGGAGAGAGCTCGACCTGGTCCGAAGCCGCCGGGCGGCGGCTGAAGGCCTGTACTGCAACCTTCTGGCAGTCTCGAGAACTGACGCCGTCGTGGCCGCACCGATCCCAGGCTCACCGGTCAGGACCCGACTGACAGTCGCCGTCGATACGCCTGCGGCGGCGGCCACCTCCCTGATTGTCACCCGCTTGTTTACGGGCGCGGACAACTAACTTCTCCTGAGGACCATCTGATACCCGCCCCTCTCCCGCTTTGGTTAGTGCAAACGTTTACACTGATCTGAAGATCTTGTCAAGGAGTTAGTCGATGGGGCCCTCGGCTCTTGTCCGAGCGGGACCGTCCCCTCCGGGCCGACGATCAGACGGCTTGCTCGATCAGAAGAGACCCAGACGTCCTCGAGCGAGCCTCAGAAGTCAACAGCTAGACAAGGTACGTGGCCTGAGGTCGAGGTTCGACCTAGAGGCGCCCGTCGCTATCCGACGGCGAGCGGTCCACCGCCTCAGCTGCTCGATAAGGCGCCGAGGAGGCGCACGCCTGGACCGCCACACGGAGCTGGCCGACGGTGCAAAACTGGTGGTGACGTTCGAGTGTCGACACACCGGGGGGGGACCGATGCCTGCTGTCACGATCAGCGACTTCTCGAAGGTTCCGAGGCTCCCAGCTCGCGACCCGTCGGTCGGAAAAGAGCGCTCAGTGCGGTCGGTGACCACCGCACCGAGCGGGCTCGAAGGAGAAGGGTTCCCGGTGCGCCGGGCGTTTGCAGGCATGGCGATGAGAGACCTGGACCCGTTTGTGCACATGGATCAGATGGGCGAGGTCGACTACGCGCCGGGAGAGCCAAAAGGTACTCCTTGGCATCCTCACCGAGGCTTCGAGACCGTGACGTACATGATCGATGGGACATTCGCCCACCAGGACTCTCAAGGAGGCGGCGGCCTCATCACGAACGGTGCCACACAGTGGATGACCGCGGGTGGAGGCATCTTGCACATCGAGACGCCACCCGAGGATTTGGTTATGTCAGGTGGGCTCTTCCACGGCATCCAGCTTTGGGTCAATCTGCCCGCGAAGGACAAGATGATCCCACCCGCCTATCAGGGGCTAGAGGCAGACGACGTGGCCCTGTTGTCCTCCACCGACGGAGGATGCCTCGTGCGCCTCATCGCCGGCCAGGTCGGCGACCACCGCGGTCCCGGGTCGACCCACACGCCAATGGCACTCATTCACGCAACGGTGTCGCCAGGGGCTCTGCTCGAACTGCCGTGGGACCCCGGATTCAACGCCCTCGCGTACGTGCTAGCCGGATCGGGGCGAGCCGGCGACGAGGGCCGACCTATTCAGGTCGGCCAGTTGGTGTCGTTCGGGTCCGGAGACTGGGTCGTTATGCGGGCAGACGACCGCCAGGACTCTCGCACCGTCAACCTCGAGGTGCTCTTGCTCGGCGGCCAGCCGATCGGAGAGCCCGTCGTACACTACGGACCTTTCGTCATGAACACCCGAGACGAGATCGTGCAGGCGCTGGAGGACTTTGAGGCCGGACGACTCGGTACCGTCCCTCCGAACGCACTAATGCCGCACGTGCCCGATCCCAACCCGGTCCGCGCAGAACATACCGGCATCTGATGGTCATGCGCCGTCGTGACACTCAAGTCCGAGCTTCGATCAACTCTTCCGACCCGCCAGTTTTCAACCGCAATGACCCGAAATCGCGGAGTGGGATTCTGAGCCTCTTGTACTAGGGGGTGAACAACCTCCAGTGCCCCTCGGAGATGACTTCAACGGCACTATCGGTCACTTTGATGGCGGTCTGATCGTCGATCGCGTACGCCGGCACCGACATCCCGGCGGCCCATTTCTCCGCATCAGCCATGGAATTGTCCGGCAGATCCGGGTGGTCCAGGTGTGGGAACATCGAAAACCCAACCATGCTCAGGGTTGCATCGCCGCCCGTGGGTGGCCGCCACTGGACGAAGTCCTCCCCAATGTTGGGCGCCGTTACCATGCTCCCGGCGCTCAGTCCCACGTAGACCGTCTCTCGCAGCGATGGCAGGAGGTCCGCTAGTCCGGACTTGCGCATCCAGTAGCTCAGATACAAGGGATCGCCGCCTCCCACCAACAACGCGTCGGTCTCTTGGACTGCGGCGACCCAACTTTCTTCATCGATGCTGGGCAGCGCGCTGAGCTCCAGCACTCCTAAAGACCGCCAACCCAGTTCGCACATGGGAGTGGACGCTTGTCCGCAGATGAAGCGCCATGCCTGGGCGCCACCACCTGGCTTGGCGTAGCTGGCGGTGGGGATGCAGAGGGCACTCGACTCGGCGATGGGTTTGCCCAACAGATCGACCAGCGCGTCGCGGATTTTTGGGTTCTTGATACCAGCGGAAGTGAGGAGAAGTTTCATGAGCTCCTTTCCTGGTGCCACCTCGTCGACCCGCTCAACGATGCCTGTGACTTGGACGGAGGTTAACTCCCTATCACCCGATAGCCTTCGCCTACCCCTGAGGTTCCCAGTGCCGCAGCTTTCGGGCACCGAGCGGGAAACTCGGTGGAGTTGGACTTCTTCTGAAGCATGACGAAGCCATCGTCAATCAGATCACCGAAGCCGATCGCCTCGAATAAATCCGGTCCGACATATCCCCTCTGCGACCAGGCGGAGTCGTGGCGAAGCAGGCCCTCAACCTCATCTGTACGGCCGGAGCTTGGTCCGTGCTGTTGGGCAGAATTGGCAGCGCAGAAGGAGCCAATTCTCGCTTCGACCCCGCCGAGGCGCGGGTCGCGCCGAACTCTGTAAGCAGTACCTCAGGCCCGATTCTTGGGACGGCTAGAGCCGTACGTACTTCTCGTGGAAGCGCTTCTCGTACTCTTCGATAAGGCCGTCTTGAAAATCTGGGCGAGCGATCTTGATCAGTGCCTTCGCCCGGTCTCGAAGCGTCCGGCCATGAAGCGGGGCAACCCCCCACTCGGTCACCACATAGTCGACATCACACCGGTCCGTCGTCACGGCGGCCCCGTGGTCAACCACGGACACGATTCGCGAGATCTTGCCTTGGGCCGCAGTTGAGGGCATGGCAATGATCGCCTTGCCACCGCGGCTCATCTTCGCACCGCGGACGAAGTCCAGCTGCCCGCCGACTCCGCTGATCTGTGTAAGCCCGACCGAGCTGGAAACCACCTGGCCCATGAGGTCGACCTGGACGCACGAGTTGATCGAGATCAGGTTGTCGTTCCTGGCGATGATGCCGGGATTGTTGACGAAATCGACGCTCACCATCTCTATCGCCGGATTGTTGTCCACGAAGTCGTAGAGACGCTTTGTCCCCATCACAAACGTCACGACGCTCTTGCCTGGGTGGAAGTTCTTGCGCCGGTTCGTGATCACACCGGCCTCCATCAGCGCAACCGCGCCGTCCGAGAACATCTCCGAGTGAACGCCGAGATCCTTCTTCTCCTCGAGGAAGGACATGACAGCATTCGGGATGGCGCCTATGCCTAGTTGCAGGGTGTCTCCATCTTGGATGAGCGTCGCACAGTTGTGCCCGATGGCACGCTCGACTTCTCCGATCCGCGGCATCGGCAGCTCAATGATTGGCTCGGTCACCTCCACAATGGCATCGAGATTGCTTATGTGGATGAAACTGTCCCCGAGGGTTCTTGGCATCTCGGTGTTCACCTGTGCGATGACCCGCTTGGCCGTCTCGGCCGCTGGTTTGGTGTAGTCAACCGAGACACCGAAGCTGCAGAACCCGTGATCGTCAGGGACGGACAGATTGACGAGCGCGACGTCCACAGGCAAGGTGCTGCGGAAAAGGCCGGGGATATCGGAGAAGAAGACGGGGGTGAAATCGAGCGCGACCGTCGACGACTGCTTGGCGCGTCGCCCCTCCGACGAACAGAGAGTTGTGCCTGAAGTGCTCCTCCATGCCCGGTTGGCAATAGAGCGAATCGCCCATCGGCACCATGTGCACGATTTCGACGTTCTTGTAGTTCTCTGCGTTCTTGACCATTGCGTCGATGAGCGCCGTCGGCTGTCCCACTGCGTGGCCGATAACCACCCGGTCTCCGGACTTGATCCGGTCGACGGCAGCCTCGGCTGTCATCAGCTTCTTTTGGTATTCAACTTTCCAGTCCATATGCCTCTTCCTCCATCGCCTTGCCGCGAGGACACGAGTGTTTCTGCGCCTCGTGGCCCACTCCCGCACGACTGCTGCTCTTGTTCAACCTGGGTCTCACCCACATGCAACGGGACACCAGCACACGAGCACCGGTCTTGCCCGATCTCACCGCCCTCATCGTCCCGACCCCTCGAACAGGATGATCCGACGGGTCGCAGCTGCCTGCGCGAACTCTTTTGCGGTGCCACTCATGCACCTCAGCTGTAGCGGTACTCGACACCGAAGCCGCCCCGTGGATAGTCCCAACGGATTCCCTTCTGCCGACACACAAGGCGGCACGTCCCACACTCAAGGCAGCCTGCGTAGTCGAACGCGATCGTCCCACCGACTATCTTGAACAGTCCTGCCGGACATGCCTTGACGCACGCGCAGCTCTCCGGAGAGCAACGGGCGCACGCAGCTTTGTCGATCACAATGTGAGGCTCGCCACCGTCGACTTCGTACTTGTTGGTGCCGAGCAGTTCCTCGATGCTGGCGCGCCTCATATCGACTTGACTCCCTGCAATAGGTCTCTGCCCAGGCGGACTGCTCCACCGTGGTCCTTGACCGCCCCCGTGACGATCTTCCGCATCGGGGTTCGGGGAGAACCGTCGACGCCGAACACGCCCAGTAGCATCTCTTCGATCAGCCCGGGGTACTCCTCGTAGATCCGTCGATTCCCCAAGAATCCTGGCGCCTTGCGGAACGTCTCCAAGTCCTTCATGACGAAGCTCTGCTTCAAGTCGTCCACGTAGCTGCTCAGGCCCACCGAGCTGAAGTCGCCGGTTTTCGAGGCCGTGATTACAGCCTTG
The DNA here is from genome assembly GCA_963725355.1 of uncultured Acidimicrobiaceae bacterium. Classification (GTDB taxonomy): domain Bacteria; phylum Actinomycetota; class Acidimicrobiia; order Acidimicrobiales; family Bog-793; genus Fen-455. The sequence goes on along the minus strand of CAVRYE010000011.1, from coordinate 168,429 downwards.
GCCGCAGCCTCTCCAGAAGCTACGGCGAAGTCCATCCCTCGGACCGAGTAACCCGTGTTCAGTACCAGACCTGCAGCGTCGCCCACGACAAGCAGGCCATCGGCCACCGGTGTGCCGACCATCTTGAGGCCGCCCTCCGGCACGAGGTGTGCCGAATACTCGATGACACTGCCACCCTCGAGCAGTTCCTTCAACTGTGGGTGCTGCCTGAAGTCCTCGAGAAGCTCGACCAGGCTGTGGGCCGAGGCCGCCAGTGCTGCTGAGCTCACGACGAGACCTAGCGAGACGGTGTCGAGATTGGTGTAGAGAAAGCCGCCACCAGGAAGCCCCTTGGTGCACTCGCCGACGAACATGCGAGCGACGCCTGAGCGCTCGTTGATGTTGAACCGCTCTTCGATCACTTTTCTCGACAGCTCGATGACACACTTCACGCCGGTCGCCACTTCGCCAGGCTCAAGATCCTGCCTCAGGCCGGCCCGCTGGGCAGTCAAGGAGTTGACGCCGTCCGCGGCTACGACGACGTTGGCCTCCATGGTGTCCTCACCACATCGGACACCCACGACCTTGCCCTCACGCAGGACCGGCTCGTCAACTCGGATCCCGGAGACGATCATCGCCCCGGCTGCCTCCGCCTTGGCGGCTAGCCAGGCGTCGAACTCTGGCCGCAGCACCGTGTAGGACGGGAACTCGAGGAGCTTGTCACTGGCGATGTCCACCGAGATAGCGCTGTGTTCGGTCAGAAATGTCAACGTCTCGCGTGTTATCGACCGTTGCACTGGGGCTTCGGTGGCGAATCCGGGAATGACCTTCTCGAGCGAGTGGGCGTAGAGCCTTCCTCCAGTGACGTTCTTCGCGCCGGGGAACGATCCGCGCTCGATCACAAGAACGTTCAATCCCGCAGCGGCCATGCAGTAGGCAGCTGTGCTGCCCGCCAGCCCTGCCCCAACGACGACGGCGTCAAAAACGTCTTCCACTCCTCGCCCTCCCGTTCACCTACGAGAAAGTGACTCGAGCAGGAGGGGCACGATCTCGTAAAGGTCCCCGATCAGTGCGTAGTCCGCCGCGGCCACGATCGGAGCGTTCTCGTTCTGGTCAATGCCCACGATGAACTTCGCGTCCCGGACTCCCGACATGTGCTGCACCTGCCCGGACACGCCGAGGCCGAGATACAGGTCGGGCTTCACGCTCTGGCCCGACATGCCAATGTACTGCTCCTCGGGCAGCCAGTGCAGCTCCTCGGCGACCGGACGGCTGCAGCCGAGAGCTGCGTTCATTGCCGACGCCAGTGTCTCGGCCAGCTCGAGGCCCTCTCGCGTGTCCACCCCTCTTCCGACACAGACGATGGTGCGGGCGTCGGCCAGGTTCGTCTCGCCTTGGCGCTCGCGGAACTCAACCACGCGAGGCGAGGCCGATGGGACCACCGTTATGTCATCAACCGCCGCGGCAGGCGACTCGGAGAGCGCGTTGGCAGATCCTTTGGCCATCGTGGCCATGAAGGGTGCCTTTGTCGCAACCTCGGTCGCGACGAAAAGGCCGCCGTACACATAACGTTGCGCCGTCATGGCGTCCTCGCGCTCGACATGGATGCACTCGGTCGACAGGCCGGCATCTAGCTCCGCAGCCACGCGCGCCGCCAGCTCCTTGGACCTCCTGCTGGGGCCGAAGAGAAGGGCGACCGGAGTCACTTGTCTCGCCTGCTGCACGATGACGTCCGTCCAGTCCTCGGGACGGACCGAGCCCACCAGGCGGTGCACCAGGTCAGCTCCCCGCGTCGCGGCCATCTGTGTCGCCTCGTCCTGGCATGTCCATGCCACGACCTTGTCGTCACCTCGGCAGATGCCCTTCGCATGCGCGATTAACCCCGGAAGCTGTTTGCTCTCCTCCGAAATCGTCCAAATCTCAGCCATCACCGTGACCCCTGTCTCAAATGGGCTTCCCAGCAGAAGCTGTTGACCGCTCCGTGCTGCTCACCGGCTCCGCGGATCACCGCTCTGCCGACAGTGCTTCCCGACCATCTGGGCCAAACTGCCATGACCTAGATCAGCTCTTCCTGCTCGAAGACCTTGACTATCTCTGCGACGATCTCAGCCGCATTCCCGGTCAGGGTTATGTTCCTGCGCGTGCTAGTCGTGCCCGACATGTCGAGGCGCTTCAGCCTCGGAGCCAAGTCGTCGACGCCAAGTCCGAGGTCGGTCATGTTCAGGTCCTGAACCGGCTTCTTCGACGCCGCAACTATCTGCTTGAGTCCTGCAAGCCGAGGCGCGTTCAGGCTCGGCAGCACCGTAACGACGGCCGGCAGGGACACCTCGACGACCTCCACGCCGTCGTCGAGGTTGCGCTCGCAACGCGCCACGCCGTCTTTGACGCTCATCTGCATCACGCAGGTGACGACCGGCAGCCCCAACAGCTGGCCCAACCTCGGGCCTACCTGCTGGGCATAATTGTCACTCGATCCCTCACCGCAGACGACCAGGTCGACATCTCCGATCACTTTCAACGCGCTCGCCAGTACGCGCGCTGCCACAGAGGAGTCGGCAACGGCCATTGCGTCGTCTGCAAAGAAGTAGGCCGAGTCCGGACCTCTCGACAGAGCATCTTTAAGCGTGCTTCTCGCTTCGCCCGTTCCAGCCGTCAGGAGGTGGCTGCTGGCACCGAGCTCCTCGGCGAGCGACACTGCGCACTCGATGGCGTTGCGGTCGTAGTCGCTGATCTTGCGCCGGGCTCTGTCCGTCAAGGGTTTGCGCGAAACGGGATCGGTCCTGATGTCCGCCTCGTCGAGCACGCTCTTGTAACACGCCACTATCTTCATCGTCGCACTACCTATTTCCTGGATTGGGACTATCTAGTTGAGGGCGTTTCGCGATATGACCATGCGCTGAACTTCAGAGGTCCCCTCGTAGATCTCGGTTATCTTTGCGTCCCGGTATGCCCGCTCAACCGGGTAGCTCTCCGTGAATCCATATCCGCCATGTATCTGGATCGCCTTGCCCGCCACTCGAGAGGCGGTCTCACTTGCGAACAGCTTGGCCATCGCGGCTTGTGCGCTGTAAGGCAACCCGTTGTCCTCGTTCCAGGCGGCCCGGTGAACCAGCATTCGTGCCGCTTCGATCTCCGTCGCGCTGTCGGCGATCATCCACTGGATCGCCTCTTGCTCGGCGATCGGCTTTCCGAACTGTGCCCGCTCCTTCGCGTAGGCGACCGCGGCATCGAGCGCCCCCTGGGCTATGCCCACCGCCTGGGCAGCGACGCCGACCCGCCCGCCGTCCAAAGCAGCCATTGCAATTTTGAAGCCTTTGTTCTCCTGACCGAGAAGAGCCTCCCGGGGAATCCGGCAGTTGGAGAAGTAGAGAGGGGTCGTACTTGACCCCCTGATCCCCATTGTCTTCTCCTCGCCTCCGAACGAGAAGCCGGGCGCGTCCTTTTCGACGATGAAAGCGGAGATGCCACGTGTCCCTTGAGCAGGGTCGGTGAGCGCGAAAATGACGAAGACGTCCGAGTGGGCCCCGTTTGTGATGAAGATCTTGGAGCCGTTCAGCACCCACTGATCGCCCTCCAGAACCGCAGTCGTCTTCATGGAGGCTGCGTCGGTACCAGCGGCTGGTTCTGTCAGGCCGAAGGCGCCCAGCCATTCGCCAGATGTCAGCTTCGGCAGGTATTCCTTCTTCTGCGTCTCGTTGCCGAACTTGTAGATCGGCCAGACGCAAAGGCACGTGTGGGTACTCACGATGATCGCAGTGGAGGCGCACGCCTTGGCAAGCTCCTCGATCACAAGCACATAGCTCAAGAAGTCCGCTCCGGCTCCTCCGTACTCCTCGGGGAACGGCACGCCGAAGAGGTTCAGCTCCCGCAATTGCGGGATCAGCTCACCGGGGAATCGGCGGTTCTGGTCTATCTCTGCTGCTATCGGCGCGACCTTGGTCTGGGCGAATTCATGCGCCATGGCCTTTATCAGCTGCTGCTCTTCGGTAAGGGCGAAGTCCATTTAGATTCCTAACTCCGTTGTCAAGAATGGGGACAGAGATGTCGGCTTGCGTGCTTTGCTCAAAGCGCCCGGGCACGCGAGACAGGGCGACGCTTAGCCGCGAGGGGACGGTCGTCACCGGGCTCCGGCCGTCGAAAGCTCTCTCACGGACAAACTCCATCGTGAGAATCCTTTCGTTGGCTCGTCAGAGGAAGCCGGCCGCAGCTCTTACTGATCATATATCATTGTGAAAGATTGCACGAATAGAGTCAGAGGACCCGGAGCCTGAGCTGGCAAGCGCCTCCAGGGTCTCGGCTGTGAACGCGTTAGACCTGGTGAAGGCCTGCCAAGAGCGCCGAACGCGGGACAAAGCGCTCCACGATGAGACTCCGGAGCGTAACTGGCTAGGGAGCTACGGCTCACCAGACGTCCGACAATGTGCCAGAGTCCTCGTCGACTGAACCAGGCCCCGGTGACTGCCCGTCAAGGTCGTCTGTTGACATTGTGCGTGTCTCCAAGTTGAGCCGACAGCGCGCACTCGTCGTCGCGTCCCTGGATCACCTCTGCTCGAGGGCTTGAAGCACCCGAAGATGATCCTGTAGGACTTGAGCGATCCAGATCTAGCCCGAGAGGGACCGCCAATGGTCAACAAGGATGGCTACCTGCCGTACACCGCCCGTCACCGGACGGGCCCGGAATCACGCACGAGGCACGATCTGGGCTCGGAATGGTGAAGCCGTGACTGCCTCACGACTCGAACCAGCCACGACCTCGCAGTTTACGGTCGACAACGAGCGAATGCCTCTCCATGATCCCGCCACACTTCCAGAGGCGTTCGACGCTGCCGCGAGCTGCTTGAAGTTGGTCGTCCTCGTGTCTCCGACCTGCCCGATCTGCCTCGACGGAGTAGGTGTCGTTCGAGACAGCCTCGCGGAGCTGGATTCGGCGCATGTGTCCGTCTATGTCCTCTGGGTCCCCGTACTCAAAGGGGACACCCCCGAGGCCGCGCAGGACTCAGCACGACTTTTTGGAAGCACTGTCCGGGCAGTTCACTACTGGGACGACGACCGCGCGTTGTCGAGTCGCTACTGTGACCTGCTCGGCCTAAAAGAGCGCGGCCGCAGCGTCGCGTGGGATTTATACCTGATCTACGACAAGGGCACTCGTTGGAGCGCTGGCCCGCCCATGCCGAAGGTCTGGATGCAGCAGCTGCTCTTGGACGACGTGCCGGAGCTCGAGCAGACGGCCCTCGTCAGCCAGCTCCGTCAGAGGCTCGAGAAGACCGACCCCTGAGAGGTGGAAACGGTCCAATCCCCGGTTCGCTTCGGTGCACGGGGGTCGGCTGAGTTCGTCCGACCGGGTGCGGACTCCGAAACACTCCGCGGACGAGGGCACCAACCGTGTCACCCGCCAAGCCCATCTCGGTGACCCGAGGGAACAGCTCCGCCGTGCCAACTGCGGTTGTCGTTCGGACCGGTTGGCGAGGTGGAAAGCGGTTCTCAAGTGCCTCTACAGACGGGCTCGTCGTCGCCGGCACGGGCGTCAAACTCGCAGCCCGAGGGAACAGACCAGTGTCTTTCACGGGCGTCAGGAATCCCGCGTCGGCGCGATCGGTGAGATCACAGCTCGGCCACGGCACCGCTCACAGAATCGGGGACAAAGTGGAATGGCTATACCCAATCTGGGAACTCTGGACTTGGAGCGGCTCACCTGAGCAGCCACGTGACAGAGCTCACGACGTCGAAGTCTGTGCACCGGTAGCCGGAGACGAGGGGCGGCCCGGCGCAGTGGACCTGTGGCTGATCCATCTCATTTACGAGGTCATCGCCGCCGAGTCAACCTGCGTCAAGTGCGGCGCCTCCCTTGGCCGTCGGCTGCGCCTCGTGCCGCCGTTCGTCGACAGTCCCCTGTTGGATTGGCGCGTTCTTGTGGTGACGAGATGCGAAGGCTGGCGACGCCACCGTCACGTCGCCAACGTCGTCGAGGGATCGAAGTCGCTCCTTTTCGGACGACTCTCCCCTGACTGAGGCGCAAAGCCCGTCTTTCCGGCCGGCGGCCCAAGGTTTGCAGGGAAGGCCGTAACCGCAGGGAAACAGACGGCCAGGCCCTGCTTGCTGTCGGCCGTGGAAAGGCGCAGGATTCGTCCCGGTACGAGCTCTCGCCATGGGACCGCGGAATGCCGAAGCTCTTCGAAGCGAACAAGGACGACTCGCCACGAGGTGGTCCACGCGTGACACAAAGTGGCTTTTCGGGTTCCCGAGGTCGGCCCGGAACGAAACGCACATTTCGAGTGGCCTCGAGGAAGCTCGCGGCCGAGTGGCGTTGTTCGCCCATTCCTAAAGGCGTCGGCCCTCGCGTGTTCTGCGTATCCACCTTCTCCTCAACCTCGAAGGCGGCCTTCTCTTCAGGCAAGGGCACGCCCTTCCTGAGGACCTCATGGTTTGCCGACTCGGCGTGGGCCGACGATGGTAGACGTCTCCAAGGCGCTCGCAGACCCGAACCAGAGCCAACTGCTGGACCGCCCGACGCCCGCAACCGACAGAGCCTCCAGGAACTCTCAGAGCGGTGTGGACATGGCCGTAAGTCGCTAATCAGGCACCTTGGCGATCCTGGAGGTAGCGACCTCATGACAACGATCGGGCCTGGCCGGAGAATTCAGCGGGCTCGACGCCGCACGAGATCGGCGAAGGTCCGACTAAATCGCTACGACCGAGATCCGGCCCAGCTCTCTTCGACATCGAGCCGCTTGGGGGAAGGGTCAAACTGGGCGTCGTTCACGATGACCTCGAACCTGGGAACACCACGGCAAAAACGCGAGCGACGGTTGGTTGGTCTATGGCGCTCTCCAGCCCGAAGACCTCTCTCGAAAGTGCGAGCTGGTCGCTTTGGCCCCAATGAACAGGGAACGGTAGTGGGTCACGAAGCTCCCACCACCTGAGAGTCGCCAGCCCGGGCTGCCGTCGTCTTACGCACGATCTCCATCAGCTCGTCACCGCTGATGGTCTCTTTCTCCAACAACTTGGCCACCACGGCATCGACGACGTCGCGGTTGTCTGTGAGAAGGGCGGTGGCACGGGCCTCGGCCTCAGCGAGGAGGCGGCTCACCTCCTGGTCGATGGCGAGCTGGGTGCCTTCTGAATAAGGGCGGGACTGGAGCTGGCCAGCTCCTAGATACCCCGGGCCCTGCTCGCCGTAGCCGATAGGTCCAAGGCGGGGGGAAAGCCCCCAGTCGCGCACCATGTGGACGGCGAGCTCGGTGGCCCCGCCGAGGTCGCTCGAGGCCCCCGTCGAGGCCTCTTTGAGGACAAGGAGCTCAGAGGCCCTTCCCCCAAGGCGGATGGCGAGGGAGTCTTTCAAGTAGCTCTCTGGATAAAGGTGGCGCTCGTCCAAGGGGAGCTGCTCGGTGACCCCGAGCGCCCGGCCGGCGGGGAGGATGGTGATCTTAGAGACAGGATCGGCGTGCTCAGAGAGCACGGCGACGAGGGCGTGGCCTGTCTCATGGACCGCCACGGAGTGCTTCTCCTCGGGGAGAAGAGCATTGGAGGCGTCCCGGCGACCGAGGATTATCCGGTCACGGGCTTCGTCGACGTCTTTGGCCTCGATGACGTTGCGGTCGTGGCGCACGGCCACGATCGCCGCCTCGTTGATGAGGTTGGCGAGGTCGGCTCCAGAAAAGCCCGGCGTCGCCCGCGAGATGGCCTCCAGGTCGACATCGGGGCCCAAGTGCTTGCCCTTTACGTGCACTTTCAAGATGGCGGCACGTTCCACCTGGTTGGGAAGAGGGATCTCGACCTCGCGGTCAAAGCGCCCGGGGCGCAATAAGGCCGGGTCCAAGACCTCGGGACGGTTCGTGGCCGCCATGACGACGATGCCCGTCGAGGAGTCAAAGCCGTCCATCTCGGCTAGGAGCTGGTTCAAGGTCTGCTCCCGCTCGTCATTAGAGACGATCGAGCCCCCCCTTTTCTGCCCGATGGCGTCGATCTCGTCGATGAAGATGATCGAGGGGGCCCGCTTGCGGGCATCTGAGAACAGGTCACGGACCCTGGAGGCCCCGACACCGACGAACATCTCCACAAAGCTCGAGCCCGTCAGGGCGAAAAAGGGGACCTCGGCCTCTCCGGCGACGGCACGGGCCATGAGGGTCTTGCCGCTTCCCGGAGGTCCCACCATCAAGACCCCGCGGGGCCCGATCGCCCCGGCGCTCTTGTAACGCTCGGGGTGCTTTAAGAAGTCGACGACCTCGCTCACCTCACGCTTTGCCCCTTCGTAACCGGCCACGTCTGAGAACCGGGTGGAGGGGCGCTGTTCGTCATAGACCTTGGCCTTGGAAGCTCCGATGCCCATGATCCCCCCGGCGAGCTGGCGCCTTGTGCTGCGGCTCAGCCAGACGAAGATGGCGATGAAGAACAAAAACGGCAAGAACGAGAGCAGGTCGACGAGAAGGCTCGAGCTCGCCCCGGTGCCTGTCACTGAGACGTTGTGGCTCCTCAATATCCCCGCCAAGGCGGGATCGTTCAGTACGACGGGGATCTGGGAGGTGTAGTCGTCCCCGTTCTTGAGCTTTCCGCTGACCGCCCCACTCGGGTCGATGGAAGCCGTCTTGACCTTGTTCGATTCCACCTTGGAGATAAAGGTGCTGTAGTCGAGCTTCACCGTCGTCGTCGACTTCATCTCGGGCAAGGAGAACAAAAACAGCGTGACGAGCAGGCCGACTAAGAGCAGCCACCAGCGCACTTTGGGCGGTGGAGGCGGGGCAGGTTTCGGTTGGGGGTCCCGGGGCGGCCCGGGGTTGGCGGGGCTCGTGAGATGGCGATTCTGCATGATCGGGACCTGCCGATTGCTCACGGATCGAGGTGCGGCTACGAGGCGGCTCACGACTCCATTCCACGGGTGCCCGGCGCACTCAACCTGCCGGCTAGCAGCCCTGAGGGCGAGCGACCGCCTGCGATCAAGTCGTGCCCTGTCGTGGGCAGCGCCTTGGCGAAACCACCGTGGCCCAGGCCGACCGCCAGTATGTGAAGCGCTCGAAGTTCAGACACGCCATAACGAACGGCCGCCGAGTACGCCCAGGCAGCGATGAGTGGATCCTCGAGCAGCACCGCTAGCCGGCTCTCTATCGTGGAGTCCGCGACCTGATGATCCTTCTCCCGGACTCCCGCTGACCAACTCGAACTCGGTTCTTCAAGCCTGTCGAGCACGTCATTTGCCGGTATCCGACCGAATACCCCGACATCCATCAATACCACTGCATGCGGTGACATTTACCTTCCCCCCGTCGACAACGCCGTTGACCTCGGACTCACATCCCCAGTTTCGGAAGCTACGCCGCTAGTGTTCGCCGCCGGGCGGCTCCCTTTGCCATGCAAGCGGAGTCCTCATATCCCCGCCTCGGCCCCCCTGCGACAGCGTGCTCCCCAGACTCCGCTCAGCGGAGCTCGCGATGGCGGCACACCACCACCGCATTGGACTCGCTGACCGACGCACCTTGTTCACGACGAGCTCCCGGGAAGGCTCACGCTCTTCGCCTTCGACGCGTCCTGGCGCGCGAGACAGGCCTTGTGCCACTCGTCCAATTGGACCAGGTCGTCCAATCGGACGAGGGCGTAGTGGACGGCATGACTCACCTCAAAAAGCTCCATCGGCGAGCTCGAGCCGTTGCAAAGCTCGGCGAGCGCGCCAGCTGATCGCCTCAGTTCTGCCGTCACCGCGGGCAGGCTCCCGACCTCGTCGGTCGCACCAACCAGCTCCGCGCTCGAGACCCATTTCCGCGTCAGGCCCCTCAGCCAAAGCGCGTAGATCACGCCGGGCGCGGCAACAAAGGTCCTCATAGTCGCCCACGGCTTCGGCGCGCGGGTTGACCCTGGCGATCCCAAGGAGCCCTGCAACCCAACGAAGCCGGCGGCCCGTGACCCAGCTCACATTCGACGCGCGTGGCACCAACGACCTGCCGCCGAAGATCGAGCGGCGCACGGTTGTCGAGCTTGGCGTTTGTGAAAAGCCGGTTCCGAGTGTCATCGCGTAGGGCCCGCACAGGCAGGAGATCTACGACGAGAACAGTCCCGAGCCAGGCGAACAGGGCGACAAAGAGCAGCAAAGGGGCCAACAACGCCGCCAGGCAGCGCCTCCAACGCCTCCACGACGGCCGCCCGGCTGGTCGGTACACCGCCTTGGTACAGGTCCGTCTCGAGCTGCGAGAGGAGCCACCTGGGGACCTGCGCCGTGCTGCGAGGTTCCGGGTTGTGTTGCTTGATCACTGCGAAAGCTCCTTCCTGTCGACTGGAAGCGTTTTCTCCATTTGCAGGATTGGGCGTCGAGAAATGGCAACGACCTAACGGTCGCGCTCGGAACAACCCCGTCGAGCCCGTGAGGGACACTGGTCCTTGCCCTGGCGGTCGTCAGCCCTCGTGTCAATCAACAGATTGGCCGGAGCGCCGCGCGGATCCGCTCCAAGCGGGGTCGATAGAACAGTGCTCCCGCACGCTGTTCTGCGTCCGACTCCCTTCGCCGCCTCCGATAGTCGCGCATCAGCTCGTCGGTCTCCACGTCCCCCCGCGCCTTGGAAACAAAGGTCCAGCCGGTCCAGGAAGGGAGGGGTGCTCCCGGTCGGACAACGCCGGGACACGGACCAGGGACTCCCACGGGCGCGACCAAGCCCGTCCGACGCGACGATGAAGTAGACGACAGTTCGGGGAGGGCAATCATCATGACAAGCACCGACGTGAGCAACGAGAGCGCGAGCAGGACCACCAGTGCCACTGCTGTGGCGACGAACCTCGAAGTGGTCCTCCTACCAGTCTCAGATAGCGACCGCTCGAAGCAGTTCTACGGAGGTCTCGGCTGGAGACTCGACGCCGATGTCGCCGGTGACGACTTCCGTCTGGTCCAGTTCACACCGCCAGGTTCTGGGTGCTCGATTCAATTCGGCCTGAACCTCACGTCTGCGACGCCCGGTTCAGTCCAGGGCCTGTACCTCATTGTCTCTGACGTAAAGACGGCGCGCGAAGAACTTGTGGCACGCGGTGTGGAGGTGACCGCGGTGTTCCACGAGGGTACGGGAGGCGCCCGATTCCATGCCGCCGGTCGCGTCGCCGGTGCGGCACCGGATCCCAGTAGCTACCGCTCCTTCGCGGCCTTCAACGATCCCGACGGAAACGGCTGGCTGCTTCAGGAGGTCACGACGCGGCTGCCCGGCCGAGTCGACCCGGCCGTGACGTCATTCGCGTCAGCACCTGAGCTCGCTGGCGCGCTAAGGCGGGCGTCGGTCGCTCACGGTGAGCACGAGAAGCGGATCGGAGAGGCAGATCCGAATTGGCCTGACTGGTACGCCGACTACATCGTGCGAGAGCAAGCAGGCAAAGAGCTGCCGGTGTGAGCCGGACAGACCTCGTGTGCCAAGCCACACGTCTTCTGATTGACGTTCGCTTTGCCATTACCAAGCTGGGACCGACTGATCGGTGACTGTTTGCAGAGGGGCGTCTGTCCGAAGAACGCGGTTTTCTCTGAGACTGAACTCCATCTGCCTAAGACGACGCTGAGAATACCGGCGACGGCATTGTGCTGGCGGTCGAGGCGTGCCTGCTAGACCCACGGTACGACGACCGAGGTGTCTGAAAAGCGCAACGAGCCGAGTGAAATGGCACGAAGATTGCATCGAACCGGGGAGGCCACATGAAGGGGGGATCATGCCACCACAAACAGACGAGCCTTTGAGTTTCGAGAAGGACATCAGGCAGCTGTTCAGGTCCAAGGACAGGGAGGCGATGGCCGCCGTTTTCGACCTTTGGTCCTACGACGACGTCGCCGAGCGAGCGGACGCGATACTCGGCCAACTGCGTGCCGGCTCAATGCCTTGCGACGGTGCGTGGCCGCCTGATCAGACAGACCATTTCCAGCGATGGGTTGATGGGGGAAAGCTCCCCTGAGCCAGCCCGGTATGCCGGACCTTCGTGGGCTGGGGAGTTATTGCCCTCCAATGCCGTTGTGTCGGCTCGCTGGCGGCGAACGCTCGCGCCCAAGAGGTTCTGGTGCTCGCGCTGTTCGGCTCAGGGGCTGGCAAGGAGGATGACCAGCCAACTAGGGCGACAGTGCACACGCCGCGACTGCAAGGGAGGAAATAATGGAGTTCCTGGTTGAGTTCGATGTGAAGATCCCGGACGGAATACCGCAATCTGAGGTAGAGGCTCGGGAGAAGGCCGAAGCTTCCGCCGCGGCAGCACTCGAGGACGGAGGCCACCTCGTCCGGCTGTGGGAGCCGCCGGTAGCACCCGGTCAGACTAAGGCCGTTGGCCTATATCGGGCTGACACTGAGGCGCAACTGGACAATCTTCTCCAGGCCCTGCCGCTCTTTGAGTGGATGCAAGTCACGGTCACCCCACTCGCAGGTCATTCCAACGACCCCCTCCGCCGCCAGACGGCCGGCCCTGGCCGGGGGCCGGTCGGGAGCAACCACCTGCCTGAGCCTTCCCTGACCATGATCTACCGCTTGGAGGCCACCCTCGGCCAAGCATTGGACCTCGGGACGATCGGGGACCGTCATCGGCGCATCGTCCCACTGACAGGTGGCACCTTCAGCGGACCGCAGCTCAACGGGAAGCTGCTTCCAGGAGCCAGTGCAGATTGGCAGATAGTCCTCGTCGACGGGACGGCGCTCGGAGACATCCGCTACACATTGCAGACCGACCAGGGTGACCTCCTCTACGTCAAGGCACGAAGCGTGCGCCACGGCAGTGCAGAAGTCCTCGCACGACTCGGTCGCGGCGAGCATGTGGACCCGAGCGAATACACCTTCCGCACCTCGACCCAGATCGAGGCGGCGGCCGCAGATCTCGACTGGCTGAACAAAGGCATCTTTGTGAGCACCGCCGGTCGCCAGGCGGGAAGCGTCATCTATGAGACCTACCTGGTCGGCTGAGTCCGGTGAGCCTCCCCCCGCTGACGTCGACCGAGCGACGAGCCGGCAAGAAGGTCGCTGTGATCACAGGCGGATCGCGGGGAATTGGTGCGGGTCTTGTGGAGGCGTACCGCCACATCGGGTACTCGGTAGTCGCCACGTCACGCTCGATCGCTGCTTCGGACGACCACGACCTGCTCACCGTGAAAGGTGACATAGCCCAGGTCGATACCGCCCACAACGTCGTTCGGCAGGCTATCGACCGTTTCGGGCAAATCGATACCTTGGTCAACAACGGGGAATCTATCTGGGAAAGCCCTTCACGGACTACACCTTTGATGACTTCGAGGCAATGACTAAGGTGAACCTAGAGGGCTTCTTCCATATCACCCAACTGGTCATTGGCCAAATGGTCACCCAAGGCGGGGGGCACGTCGTCAATGTCACGACAAGCCTGGTGGATCATGCGAGCAGCACGCAACCGTCGGCTTTGACCTCTCTCACCAAGGGAGGCCTGAATGCAGTAACGCGCTCACTGGCCATCGAGTACGCGTCCCGCGGCGTGAGAGTGAACGCAGTGGCGCTCGGAGTCATCAGGACTCAGATGGAGAACCCTGCCTCCTACGACGCTCTGGCTAAACTCCATCCCCTTGGCCGGGTCGGCGAAATAGGAGACGTCGTCGACGGAGTCCTCTATCTCGAGCACGCATCATTCGTGACAGGTGAGATCCTGCACATTGACGGTGGCCAGACAGCCGGACATTGACTAGCGGCAGGCCCTCTCGGGGCCTCGCAAGTCTGCGCTTCGTCAGAAGCATCTTCCACGTCGCGGCCGGTCCTGGTCGCCGGCGGCAGCCAGGCCAGCCCCCAGTAGGCAGGCCAGCCCCCAGTAGGCAGGCCAGCCCCCAGTAGGCAAGTCAGCCCGCTATAGGCAGGTGCCGCAGCACTCTTATCAGGGCGTGGCACCCTCTGCCGTGGGCGTCAAGATTCCCCCGGCTCCCCTCCCGGGAGATGGCGCCCCAACACGGCCACCTGGAGATCGGAGATCGATTCTGGGTCGGCGACCAACTTGATCTCGGTGATCCTGTCGAGTTGGGTGGTGAAGCAGAAGACGACCCTGGGCTTGCCGCTGGGGGCCCAGGTCGCCCCCAATCTGCCGCCAATGAGAGCGAGCCTGGCGGCGCCGGCCTTGCCGAGGAACGTCTCGGCTACAGCTCGAGCCCCATGAACCTCCGCAGCCAGCATCGGCGCGCCCTGCGCCCTCCTCGATGCCGCCATTGCGACCGCGACTGGATCTGCTCTGAGCACAACCTGCGGATCGAGGAGAGAAAGCAAAGCCTCGAACTCACCTCTCCGTGAAGCCGCAAAGAAGGCGTCGACGATCTCGCCGTGGCGGGAAGGACGTCCTTCAGGAACATCGGCGCCCTGCACCCGCCGACGGGCCCTGCTGGCCAGTTGCCTTGCGGCCGCCGGGGAGCGTTCCAGGATGGACGCGACCTCGTCGAACGAAACGGCGAACATGTCGTGCAAGACGAATGCGACACGTTCTGCAGGATCGAGCCGGTCCAGTACGACAAGCATGGCGAGGCCGACGGACTCAACCAGGATTGCCTCCTCCTCCGGTCCAACCTGGTTTTGTGAAGCCGGCTCCTCGTTGGAGAGCTCCAAGTCCGAAGCCTGTTCCACCCGGGAACCTCGGGAGCGCAAGCTGTCGAGAGCGAGGCGCGATACGACCGTGGTGAGCCAGCCACCCAGATTTACGATCTCGGAGGCGTTCGCCCGGTTTAGCCTTAGCCACGCCTCTTGAACTGCGTCTTCTGCATCTGTGCTGGAACCGAGCATCCGGTAGGCGACGGCTAGAAGGCGGCTTCGCTCGGCCTCGAAGCGTTCTGTCAGCCGGTCGTCCCCTGCCATCTGTCACATTCCTCGCTGATCATCCGTCATGGTATCTGGGGAACCAAGGCGACACTGAAGCAAGGAGGAAGGGTGGACATTGTCGTTTCGAGGTCGGCGGCGACGCGGTTACCTCGAGATGGCCTTCGGCCGGTGCCCCACTCGTGATCATCTCGGCGTGTCCACGGCGAGCTTCTCGTTCGCTCTAACCTCAACAATCCCACCGGGTCGACATGACCCACGACCAAGGAGTAACAATGGCCGACTCTTCCACCCAAGGCATCAAGACGGTTCTCCATCCCGTGTCGGACCTTACGAGGGCCAAAGCTGTCTACGCCGCCCTGCTCGGCGTGCAACCTCAACACGACGCCCCCTACTACGTCGGCTTCGATGTGGCAGGACAGCACATAGGGCTGGTGCCGAGCGGTGGACCGCAGTCCATGACCTCACCGGTGGCCTACTGGCAAGTATCTGACATCGAGGCGAAGCTCGCCGAGGTGACTGCTGCGGGTGCCACCTTAAAGGAGCCGGCGCGCGACGTCGGTGGTGGCCGCCTCGTCGCTACCGTCACCGACCCCGACGGCAATGTCCTCGGACTGCTCCAGGACCCTTGAGCGCTCTCAGTCGGCACGCAGCTCATCTCACGAGGGTCACGGCTAGCGACAGAGCCGTAACTTCACCTCATGCCCCTGAAGCGGGAGCACGTCAATAGGCAGGCAACCTCCCCGAACGCTTCTCTAACCCGTTGATATATTACTAACAACATCAATTTTGAAATTGACAATGTCTTAGATCGATAATAGTCTGGTTGACGGCAACAGCTCCATGGTCGGTCAGCGGTTCTCCATTTGTCTGCACTTACGCGGCCGGCCCTGGTCCTGGTATGACTTCGGCGTCCAGAGTTCATCGGCAGGTGATTCGCTCTTCGGGATCACCGGGCTACTCACCACAACTTGGCGCGACTCGGCCCGAGATAAGCAGGACTTTCGGCCGTTTTGCTCAAAAGTTCACGATGTCTTTAAGATCCATCGCGTTAGTAAATACACTCGGATTAGACGACGCGGCCGGCTTGTGGGCGCATGCGCGACGCAGCCGACCTCGGCATCTTCGCAATGGAGGTCGCCAAATGTCACCGCAATCTGATCCTTCGGGCCGTTCGCAGGCATTCCCAACCGCTGGGCGGCCAGGCGCAGGACAGGTCGAGGACTTTCTCGGCCGCAAGGTCGATCGCCGTCAGTTCCTCGCCCGGGCAGCGGCCTTGGGTCTGTCGGCCTCGAGCGCGGGCGCCCTTTGGGCGGCCATGGGGTCGTCCTCAGCGGCAATGGCTGCGACCGCCTCCGGCTCGGGCAAGAAGGTCAAGCCCCCTACGACGACCCTCAGCTGGCGGCCGAGTGCCGACGTGCAGAACGTCGACCCGGCGGTGCTGCCCGGGCTCGAGGACCCCACCTATTCACCGTGCTTCTTCGAAGGCCTCATCGCCTACCGACCGGGCACGAGCGAGGTTGTCCACTGCCTGGCGGAGACCTTCGAGCAGTCAGCCGACGGTCTGCAGTTCCACTTCACCTTGAAACAAGGCATCCCGTTCCACAGGGGCTACGGGGAGGTGCAGGCGAGCGACGTCGCGTACTCCTTCGAGAGGATCGCCGGCCTGACCAAGCCCAACCTGAACTCTCCCTACCAGGGCGACTGGGCGGCTCTCGACACCGTACGCGTCGAAGGCAAGTACTCCGGGACGATCGTCATGAAGGAGATATTCGCCCCCACCACGACCAACACTCTCTGTGTCGGCGGGGGTAGCGGCAGCGTGGTGTCGCAGAAGGCAGTCGAGAAGCTGGGCAAGAACTTCGGCACCAACCCGGTCGGCACCGGCCCGTACGAGTGGACGTCATGGATTCCCGGCCAGAAGCTCGTCATGACCAAGTTCGCCGACTACGGCGGTGCCAACAAGGCCTACGCCAACAAGTTCCTCTTCGAAGAGATCGACGCGCTACCGATCGGGAGCGACGACAGCGCCTACGCGGCCTTGGAGAGCGGCGAGATCAACTACTGCGAGATGGGCACTTCCACAGTCAACCAGGCGCGACAGAACTCCTCGATAAAGGTCTACGACACCCCGTCGGGCCTTTACTACTGGCTGGCGATGAACGTGACCGAGCCGCCTCTCGACAACATCTGGCTACGGCGCGCCATCCGCCAGGCGATCGACGTGCCGGGCATCATCAAGGACGCCTACAACGGGCTCTACACGCGGGCCAACGCCATCGTCTCCAAGGAGATGTCGATCGGATACTGGGCCGACGCCCCCCAGTACAAGCAGAACATCGCCCTTGCCAAGTCCTACCTGCGAAAGGGCGGCCTCAAGGACATCACACTGAAACTCAACGTCGACAACTCCCAGGACGACGTGGCCGCTTCAGAGATAATCGCCGCCAACCTTGCCGAGATCGGCATCAAGGTCAACATCGATCCGGTCGACCCGGCGGTGTTCTCCGACCTTCCCGGTCCGGGCGGCGGTGGGGCGCACCCTCAGCTCCTCTACTACTACTACGGGGCCCAGGCGACGGACCCGAACGAGTTCTTCGAGTGGTGGACCTGCAACCAGGTCGGGCTGTGGAACTGGGACCACTGGTGCAACCCAGAGTTCACCAAGCTCACCAACGAGGCGCTTGGTACCTACGACACCGCGGAGCGCACCAAGCTCTACATCGAGGCCCAGAAGCTGTGGGATTCAGCCGCGGGCATGGTCTGGATCTGCGATTCGCTGAATTTCATTGGCGTCCAGCCGTACGTGAAGCCTTCGTTCCTGGCCTATGGAGGGCCGATCATCTGGAACACAACCGCGGTCTGAACCTCACTATGAGGACCCTTAACTGGGCCTTAGGGCATACATGTCGGCCGCAGACTTGCGGGCTTCGGTGACAGCAACGGCCGCGGGCCGCCGCTCAGGCCGGGGTGCCCGGTGATCGGGTACTTCGTCCGGCGGCTCGTGGCTGCGGTGCTCGTCATCGTGATCGTGATGGCCTTCTTGGCGGTGATGGACCGCCTCATCCCGGGCAATCCGGTCACCTACATCTTCGGTCCACGGGCGAGTCCAGCCCTGATCGCCCAGGTCCGCAGACAGATGGGGCTCGATGTGTCAGTCCCGGTGCAGATCTACCAGTACATATTCGGTGCCGTGCACGGCAATCTCGGCGTCGATTTCGTGACCAACCAGCCGGTATCGACCCTCGTGATGGAGAACCTGCCCTACACGGTGGTACTCGCCTTCACCGGCCTGGCCCTCGCCGTGGTGATCGGGGTGCCCCTCGGCATTCTCGCCTCTACGAGGCCCGGCGGCTTCATCGACAGAGTGATCGGCCTCATCTCCGTGTCGGCCATAACCATGCCGTCGTTCGTGCTCGGCCTGTTGTTGATCCTCGTGTTCGCCGTCCACCTGCATGTGCTCCCGGTTATCGGGGCGGGCGCACCGGGCAACCCTGTCGATGACGTCAAGCATCTCGTGCTGCCGGCAAGTGCCCTCGCTATCGGCTGGATCGGCTACTTGGCGCGCCTCGTGCGCTCGAACATGCTCGAGGTGCTAACGGCCAATTACGTGCGGACTGCCCATGCCTTCGGCGTGCGCCGGAGCAAGGTCTTCTACAAGTACGCCCTGAAGAACGCCGCTGCTCCTGTCGTAGCGGTCCTCGGAGTCGGGCTCGGCAGCCTCTTGGGCGGCGCCATCTTCATCGAAGTGATCTTCGACCGCCCGGGACTCGGCACGCTCGCCTACAACGCCATCAGCTCGCGTAACTTTCCCATCATCCAGGGCACGGCCCTTGTCATCGCCGTCATGGTGATATGTGCCAACCTGCTCGCCGACTTCTCCTACCGCCTCTTGGACAGCCGCATCCATCTCGGCCAGTCGGCCGGGGGCTGAAGGGTCGTTCGAGGTGTCACTGGTCGGGGCGACGGTGCCGCCGGTGGGGGCGGGGTTGAGCGACCCGTCAACTCCTGCTCGCGCCTCCAAGAAGACCCGCCGCGCCAGAGCGCGCAGCAGCATCGCACTTCTCCTCAAGACCCCTGGCGGGCTCATCGGTTCCGTCATCGTGGTCGGGCTCATAGTGCTCGCCATCTTCGGCCCAGACCTGGCGCCCTACTCCTTCAGCCAGATAGACGTGAACAACCCGCTCCAAGGGCCGACCCTTCACCACCTCCTCGGGACCGACCAGCTCGGGCGTGACCTGCTCTCACGGCTCATCTACGGGACGAGGATCGAGCTCGAGGTCGCCGTTCCCGCCGTGGCGACCGCCCTTTGTGTGGGCCTGGTGCTCGGCCTGCTGGGCGGGTATCTGGGCGGGATCGTCGACAACGTCGTCGTGCTCTTCACCGACACCTGCCAGTCGTTCCCGGCCATCGTGCTCGCCTTGGCCCTTTTGACCGTGCTCGGGCCTTCACTACCCAACCTGATCATCGTCATCGCCGTCACGTTCAGCCCCAACTACGCCCGTACGAGCCGAGCCCTCGTGCTGAGCGTCAAACAGAACCAGTACATCGTCGCCGAGCGGGCCCTTGGCGCGGGACGGCTGCGGATCATGGTCCGCCACGTGCTTCCCAACATCGTCGCCCCGCTCTTCATCCTCCTCGCCATGGACACACCGAGCGCCATCACGGCCGAGGCGGGGCTCTCCTTCCTCGGCCTCGGTGTCCCCCCGCCCGACCCCTCCTGGGGATCGATCCTCTCCGACGGCTTCAACTCGATCTTCCAGGCCCCCTGGGCCGTGCTCTTTGCATCCTTGGCGCTCGGCATCGCAACCGTCGGTTTCCTTCTTTTCGGCGAGGCCCTTCGAGATGTCCTTGATCCTCGTCTTCGCGGTGTCACGGGATGGCGCGCATGACCCTCGGCGATGAGGCTGTGCTGGCGATTCATGATCTCGGCGTGGAGTACGAAAGCCGCGGCGCGACGATGCGGGTGCTTCCCGGGGTCACCTTGGAGCTGCACCGGGGAGAGGTCGTCGGTCTAGTAGGCGAGTCCGGTTCCGGCAAGAGCACCCTTGCCCTCGCCGTACTGCGCCTTCTTCCTGCCAATGGCCGCATAGTCGCGGGCCAGGTCCTCCTGAACGGCTCGATCGACCTCGCCGGGCTGGGCGAGGAGGCGCTCAGAGAAATGCGCGGGCCGAAGGTCGCCATGGTCTTCCAGGACCCGCTCACCTCGCTCAACCCGGTGTTCAAGATCGGCGGGCAGATGGTCGACGTCCAAGCGGCCCACGCCCAGCGACGAGCGCGTCGCGCTGACCGTAAAGCGTTCTTGGAAAAGGCGGTCTCGCTCTTGGGAAAGGTCGGGCTTCCCGACCCCGACCAGATCGTCCGCTCCTATCCCCACCAGCTCTCTGGCGGGATGCGCCAGCGGGTCATGATCGCCATGGCACTTTCCCTCGAACCTGAGCTGCTGATCGCCGACGAGCCGACCTCAGCGCTCGATGTGACTCTCGAGGCCCAGATCCTCGCCTTGTTACGGTCGATCCAGGAGAGCAGGAACCTGACGATCCTGTTCGTCACCCACGACTTGAACGTCGTGGCCCAGATCTGCGATCGCGTCGTGGTCATGTACGCGGGGGAGATCGTCGAGCAGGGAAGGGTGCTCGATGTGTTCGAGAGTCCTCAGCACCCCTATACCGAGGCGCTGCTGGAGGCGGTTCCCACCAGGCGCAATCGCGGCCGGACCCTCGCCACGATCCCCGGACAGGTACCCTCGCTCCTCGGCGAGCTGCGGGGCTGTCGCTTCACCGACAGATGTGCCTACGCCAGGGCCTGCTGCAAGACCGAGGCGCCTCCGGTCGTCGACTCGGGAGCCAGCCAGGCAGTGCGCTGTCACATGCGAAGCCCGGCGACTGTGTGGGAGAGCCAAGAGGAAAAGGTGCGACCATGAGCGCCCCGGTCCCTCGAGTCGAGACGGGCTCTCTCCTGTCGATCTCGGACCTCCGGGTCGTCTTCTCGGGCGGCGGCGCTTTTTCCAAGCTGTTCAGCAAGGACAAGGGCGTTCGGGCCGTCGACGGCGTGAGCCTCGAGATCGCGCCTTCGGAGATCGTCGGGATCGTCGGTGAGTCGGGCTCGGGCAAGACCACGCTCGCCCTTGCCGCCTTGGGGCTGACGCACCTGAGCGGGGGCCGCGTGCTCCACGAGGGCCAGGACATCACGCGGCTCGGCGGAGCGAGTATCCGCCAGGTGCGGCGTAACGCCGTGATGATCTTTCAAGACCCGCACTCGAGCTTGAGCCCACGCATGCGTGTCTCGTCGCTTCTCATGGAGCCTTATTTCATCCACAAGGTCCCCGAGCCCGAACGCTACGCGGTCGCCGAGCTCCTGGAGATGGTGGAGCTTCCGAGCCGGCTGGCGAGCCTGTACCCGCACGAGCTTTCCGGCGGCCAGGCACGCCGTGTCGGCATCGCCCGTGCCCTCTCCTTGCGGCCCAGGCTCATCGTCGCGGACGAGCCGACCACGGGCCTCGACGTGTCGGCCGCCAGCGCGATCCTCAACCTGCTGCAGTCGCTTCGCGCGAGCTACGGGACGGCGTACCTCATCATCACCCACGCCCTCAACGTCGTCGGATACCTGGCGGACCGTATCGCGGTCATGTACCTCGGCAGAGTCGTCGAGTCCGGACCGGCCGAGCAGATCTACGACGCCCCCCTCCATCCCTACACGCGGGCACTGATCGCTGCCATCCCGGAGATGGACGCCCGTGGCGGGAAGAAGGCCTCATTTGTATCCGGGGAGATCCCGAGCCCCCGCGACCCACCGCCCGGGTGCCACTTTCATCCCCGTTGTCCTTTCGCGGCCGAGACCTGCCGGACCGAGGAGCCGCTGCTCGAAGAGGCACGCCCCAATCAATGGGTGGCCTGCCACCGCTGGCGAGAAGTCGCCTCACTCGACGCTCCTGTCAACCAGTGATCAGGCGGTCAGCTCGCGAACTCGGGCGGCCGCCGACCGTGGTGGCGCACCTTGGCTACTACTGAGTAGCTGGCCAGCTATAGGAAGTCTCTCGGAATCTCGAATGACCACGAGCGGTCGAACACACAGGTGCTTGCCTCGAAGGCTTGCAACTTCGAGTTCAGGTGCAGATGGGTCAGGTCCGAGGTGAGCTCGTTCTCGGCGACGAGGCGCGTCTCCCATCCGCCGCGTTTGAACTCCACGCTCCTTTGTGTCCTAAAGCGGGCGGAAAGTGGGTTGGCTTCGGCCACCGAGTAGGAGAAGGACCCTGCCTCGACCATCTCGAGACCGTCAGGGAGCCGGACCCGTCCATCACTGCTGCGGCGCCGGACCTCGACCACCCCTGTGGCTGGGTCCTTGGTCTGCACCAGCTCAAAAGACGGGTCCGCGAGGAGCTCTTTGGCGATCTTCGGTGCAGTCTCCGCCCGCTCGAAGGGCTGGAGAGTCTCATCAAGCGGGGCCGGTTCATGCAGCGGCAGGTCGATGAAGCTCAAACCGGAGGCGACACTGAGGGTGACCGCCTCAGGGGAGGGCCACGCCCACGGAAAATAGGTGGGCGAGATCGCCACCCGCAAGCGGTGACCGGCTGGGACTACCTGGCCGATGGACTGGAGCACCACCGAGACGGTCGTCACCTCACCGGGGACAAGGGGGGCGGGGTGCTCATGGCTCTCGCGGTGGGAGAGGTTCAAAAGGCCTCTCGTGATGAGCGAGGACTCGCCGTTCTCGAAAACGTCGCACAGGCGCACGACGACGAGAGCTTGTGGGCGGTCGGAGGAGATGACGAGGTGGGCCACTGGCTGGCCGAGTATCTCGAGGCTTTCGGCGAGCGGGTCCGAGGTGAAGCACAGCGACAGCCCGTCCTCAGAGCGCTGGTCGGGAGGAGACTCGAGCGGACCCCCGAAAGCACACCAGGCGCCCGCGTCCTGGCCGGCCAGCTCGGACCCGCGCCATGAGAGGGTCCGGACCCCACCGGCATGATCGGAGAGCGATCCGTCGTTCAGGTACTTGCGCCGTTGCAAGATGTTCGGAGAGGGCCATGAGGCTTCGGCGACCCACCTGCCCGGGCGAACGGGGTGGTGCGTGGCGGGCGGCACAGCCTCTTGCATCCAGGCGCGCAGCATCGGCTCGTCCATGATCCCCGTCGCCTCGCCCTTCAGCCAGTGCGCGAAGAAGCGTATGCACTCTTGAAGAAAGCCGATGTAAGGGCCCGGTTCGAACGGCTCCATGGGGAACTGGTGCGACCATGGCCCGATCAGGGCCTTTTTCGGGGCGGAGAGGCCTTCCATGAGCCGGAGCACGGGGTCCCGGTAGCCGTCGCACCAGCCCCCGATGGCGTAGACGGCACAGGTGATCGCCCCGTAGTCCTCGTTCACAGAACCGTGCTTCCAGTACTCGTCGCGACGCTGGTGCTCGAGCCATGTGTGGATCTGGGGATGGAAGCCCTCCAGGCGCTCCTGCCACATCTCCTTCCAGGCCCCGCCGACCGAATTCGGGTCCGGCGGGAGGGTCGCCACGGTGTGCATGGTGGTGCCCCACTCGAGCATCTCACCGGTGAGAAGACACCCCCCATGTAGTGCGCATCGTCGGCATAACGGTCGTCGGTCGAATAAGCCGTGACGATCGCCTTCAGGGCCGGAGGGCGCCGGGCGGCGACCTGAAGGCCGTTGAAGCCGCCCCATGATTTCCCGATCATCCCCACGGCGCCGCTGCACCATGGCTGGCTTGCGATCCAGGCGATCGCCTCTATCGCATCGTCTTGTTCTTGGACGACGTACTCGTCGGTCAGCAAGCCCTCGGAGTCTCCGCTCCCGCGGATGTCGAGGCGTACGCCGGCATAGCCGTGAGCAGCGAAGTACCCGAAGCGCCCTTGGTCGTTGACAGCGAACAGATCGTTCTTCCGATAAGGGATGTACTCGAGGATCGCCGGCACAGGATGCTCCTCGGCGCCATCGGGCAGCCAGATCCGAGCACCCAGGCGCGTCCCGTCCGAAAGGGGGATGGGCACATGGTCGAGGCGGCGGAATCCCCCCGGTCCCTCGACCACCGTCATCGGCTGTGGCCCCCGGGCCATTGTGCGGAAGGCCGCTGCGAGGCGGGCGCCCCGCCGGTGCGTCGGGGTTGTTCTAAACGGCGGCTCAATCGGCCTCCGTCAAACACTGGTGAGTGGTTGGTCATTAGGAACGTCCAGGTTTGCTAACAGGCCTTGGCCCGGTGTCGGGATCAGGAACATACTGCCCGGCGACCAGGCGGTAGCACCAGACGAGTCCTGGCAGAGGGAGTAGGCACGTACTGCTGCGCGCTCGATCGCAACGGTTGCGGTCACAAACTCGGACTGGCCGTCGCTCATGACCGGAGCCGAAGTTCGGGCGAGTGCACGACCCGTGAAGCAGCCGCCGGGCTCGCAGTCTGTCCGGGGCGCGCACGGCTCCGATGCCCGCGCCGCGATGGCTGAACTGGTTGCAGCAGGAGCCCAAATCCCGAGTACGGCCGGCACTACTTCACACGAAACCGGTCTGTTATCTCGAGAAGCTCGTCGCCATAGTTCTCGAGCTTCGCAGGGCCGATCCCGCTGATCGCGAGCAGGCCCGCTTCGTTTGTCGGCAGCAGCGCAGCGACGAGGCGCAGGGTCTTGTCGTCGAGAACAACAAAGGCGGGCTTTCCGGCTGCTCTGGCCCGCTCTGCTCGCCAGGACCGCAGGCTTTCCCATGCCTCGGCAAAGAAGGGATGGGCCAAGACGACGGAGCGACCGTCCAGTGTCACCGAGGTGCCGAACCTGACGGTCGTGGTCGCCGGGCCGCCCCCGAGGAGTGCCTTGGCTCCATCGGTGCCCAGCTCGACCACCTCGTGATCGTGCCCGCCGAGGCTAAAGCGTGCTCCCACCGTCGCCGCCAGCATCTCGGCCTTAGCTGCGCTTTGACGGGGCACCGACACCGCGCCCGAGGCGTCTTCACGGACTCTCCTCGGCGTAACCTCCGGCGTGCCCGCAAGACCAATCGGCTCGCCTGGTTGTGCCAACTCGAGGAGGAACGGGGACGGGGGCGAACCGGGGATGATGGAGGCACTCGAGCGGCAGCGGGTCAAGGCGACATGGAACACGCGCCGCTCCTCCTCGATGTCCTCGACGAGGCGATGTGGCATCAAGCCAGCAGTGGCGTGGTGTACCACGACGTGGGGCCACTCCCGCCCCTTGACCGCATGAATCGAGGCCAAGGTGACCCCGTCCACGTCATCCGGCGCGTTCAGCTGCTCGGAAAGCCACGCAGGGAACCGGCTCGGGTCGCTTTCTAGGTCTGCCAGCTCGCTCAGCGCATCGAGATCGTCGCTATGAGCGGAGATGGCGCCGTAGCTCCATTGATCGAGTGCGGTGGCGCTCGCGTCGAGACCGCCTGCACCGATGTGCGATCGAAGCACGGCCAGAACGTCCGCAGTCGTCCCCTTCTCGGCAATCTTGCGAACTTGCTTCAGGTCGTCTGCGAAGGCTTGCACCTTCTCTGCGTCTCGGTGAGAGTCCTTGGCCTCGAGCCAGCGCGCCAAGCTGGCCAGCGCGTCCATGGAGGCCTGCTTGCCGACAAGGTCGACGAGCGGTCTGCTCATAGCGCGCTTTGGGCGCCGCACCACGTCTCGCAACACTGCACCAGGTAGCGCCCGGTCGGGAGCCGTCGCGACGCTAAGCCATGCGAGCGCAGCCCGGACGCCCCCGCGTTGGAGGAACTGCCTGCTCACGCCTCCGTTCACCGCTACGCCGTCGTTGCGGAGGAGGATCTGCACTGGAGCCAGCGAAGCGTTCACGCGCGCCAAGACGGCCATATCGCTCGGTTCGGCACCCCCGTCAAGAAGCTCACGCACGCGATGGGCGGCCCGGGCGGCTGGGCCGTCGTCACCTGTGAGAATCGACAGCGACTCGCGGTCGGTGCCGTGTTCGATCTGCGCCGGGTCGGCGCGGATGACCTTCGCGACGCGGACGGCGTTTCGGGTCAACAGGTTCGATGCCGCGGTCACAACCGGGGCGGGGCAGCGGTAATTGACCTCGAGCGAGTGGAGGGCGGCACCGGGGAACCAGTGCCCGAAGTCAACCAGCCAGCGGGGCGTGGCGCCGGCATATCCATAGATTGTCTGGTCGTCGTCGCCGACCGCGAAAACTGCGCCAGCCGGGCCACTGAGGAGTCGGATGAGGAGCAGGTGCGCAGGTGTGAGGTCCTGGAACTCGTCCACGAGGAGCACGCGCGCAAAGCGCTGAGCCCGCAGGCGAAAGGTGGAGTCACTCAGCAGGCGCTCGATTGCGCCAGTCACCTGCTCGTCGAAGTCGACGGCATCTTGTTCGACCAGCTCGGCCCTGTACACGCGGGCGACACGCTCGAGGTCGGAGACATCGGGCAGCTCGTCCTCTACCACCTCCGGGTCGGCGAGCCCGAGGCGGACCCGCCCGAGCGCCTTCAGCCAAGGAGCCAACGGGTCGGTCTCTGAACGTTTGGGGAAGCTGACGAGGTCGCCGAGAAGTCGGCGGACCTCCACCTCTTCGATAGTCGACCGGCGCCCGCACAACCGCAGTCCGAGGGCGTTAAGCGTCCGTACCCGTACGGCGGCGACATAATCGAGGCGCCCCCTCATCTCGTTGGCAGCCCTTGTGTTGTACGCGACTAGTACGACTGCCGACGGCGGGAGCCCCCAGCCTCCTAGCAGGAGCCTGGCCCGCTCGGTGAGGACCCTCGTCTTGCCGGAGCCGGCAGGGGCAATGACCCGCGCTGTGGCCCCGTTCTCGACAACGGCCGCAAACTGGTCGGGCGCAAGCTCAACATCGAACGGGTCACCCGCGCCGAGCGGCTGAAGCATCCCGTGCTCGAGTGAGATCCGGTGAAGAACCGGCAGGCCGATGCGATTCGAAAGAGCGATGTCCAAGGGCCCCCCGTCACACACGACGACAGTGCCATCGCCGAGCGCGACGTCACCACCGCCCTCTGTGCGGGTAGCACCGAGACTGCAGGCGAGGTCGCCCCAGCGCCACCGTTTCCGCGAGGCACCGGTGCGACCATCGACTGAGTTGGCCCACACGGCGTGGTGGAGCCGCTGGGCTACGAGGTCCAGGTCTACCGACCACTCCCAGGGCTGTCGACCGGTTACGACCTCATCGGGCGGCTCTTCGGGATCATCGAGGCCGAGGCCGGGCGTGAGCTCGATTGTGACCGAGCGCCGCTCCCGCCAAGCCGCCGAGAGCTCGTCTGCGATCTCCCGGCTTACGCTCCCGACGCGAATGCGTTCACACGAAGACCAGTCGCCGGGCGAAGAGCCTCCGGGCCTAACGACGACAGACCGGCCGAGAGCCGTCGGATGGGGCACCTTGTGATCTTGCCTTACTCGGATCGGGGGATACCGACCATCGCTTCGAGGCGGATGCGGTGATCAGCCCAGGCGCGCTCCTAGCCAAACCTGGGCGGTGAGGACAAGTCGGGTCGGAGGTGCCTCAGGATGAAGTCGCACCACAGCGCGGGTGCCGTCGGGTGGGTCTCCCCGTGCCTCCCCGGGAAGGCAATCAAGAGCTTCTCATGTGCGCCCAGTGAGTCGAAGAGAGCTAGCTGTCCCTCACGGGCGAACAGCTCGTCGTCCCATTGGACGTGGAAGAGCGTCGCGACCGATAACTGTTCCGCATCCCTTCTCACTTGGCTCGTCGTGTCCGCGTTCTCGTAAAAGCCGGTGGCTGACTGGAGCCCGAACTTACCGAGAACTGCACAGCGGAGCTCGCCTCCGGCCGCGGCGCCAAAGGGCAGGCCGAAGCGGGTGCCCATGGACAGGCCGAGGTAACCAAGGTTTGTCGCGTCGACTATTGCAAGCGTGCTCACGGCCTCGACGGCTGCGCGCCAGTCACTCACCATCGCCTCGACGACGGCGTCGAGCCCCGCTTCCAATATTCGGTGCTGGTATTCGGCCGGTGTGAGCGGCCCGGCGACGCGGTCGCCGTGATAGGGCCCGTCGATGGCCACTGCCGCCAGTCCACCCTGCGAGGCGAACCAACGGCCCAACCTGGTGATCCGCTCGCTCCACTTATGGCCGCTACCCCCATGGCCCAAGAGCACTACCGGACAGGAGGACCCCGGGCGCGAGGGCAGCCACACCACACCTGGAACCTGGTTCCCCGCCCTGGTCAACCGGAGCTCACGCTCGACAAACCCGTCGTCTGTCTCTTGCACCTCGCCCCAAAAAACTGCGTCACTCATCACGACATCCAAGCAGACTCCGAGAGAAGGGGCCCCAGCCAGGGCGCCGCCGCGTCGTCAGTTCACGGTGACCGCCTTCCGGCATCGACAGAGCGAGATGAAGAAGGCACATCCAGTGTGGCGTGCCCTCGAAGTCGACGCCGTTGATCCTCCTGTGCGAGGATCGGCTGGTGAGCAGTCAGTCACGCGGGTGGCAGGAAAGTCTTTCGAATCGGGTGATGTCGGCCGATGAGGCGGCAAAGCTGATACCGAACGGTGCAACGATCGGGATGAGCGGCTTTACCGGATCTGGCTACCCGAAGAGCGTCCCTGACGCACTCGCGAAGCGAATCTCAGCTGCGCGGCGACAGTGGCGAACACTTCGCCGTGAGCGTCTGGACCGGCGCGTCGACAGGTCCGGACCTCGATGGCGTGCTCGCGGCAGTCGACGGTATCGAGCTCCGCATGCCATATCAGGCCGACCCGACCACCAGGGCGAAGATCAACGCCGGCCAGATGGAGTACATCGACATCCACCTCTCCCACGTCGCACAGATGGTGTGGGAAGGCTTCTTCGGGCATCTCGACGTCGCGGTCATCGAAGTTGCTGGGATCACTGCCGACGGACAGCTCATCCCCTCCTCCTCGGTCGGCAACAACAAGACGTGGCTTGATCTTGCAGACCAAGTGATCCTCGAAGTGAACGACTGGCAGCCGCGCGGCCTCGAGGGAATGCACGACATCTACTACGGCACGGCCCTGCCCCCCAACCGTCGACCGGTACCGATCGTGAGCGCCCGCGATCGCATCGGGTCGGCCTACCTGCACTGCGACCCGGACAAGATCGCCGGCATCGTCCTCACCAACGCCCCCGACCGCAACTCCACTTTCACAGCTCCAGACGACGCCTCCCGGGCAATCGCCGGCCACGTCCTCGAGTTCTTGAGCCATGAGGTCGAACGGTCACGCCTGCCACGCACCTTGCTTCCCCTGCAGTCAGGCGTCGGCAACATCGCCAATGCCGTTCTCGCCGGACTTGAAGATGGCCCGTTCCGACCGCTCACTGCCTATACCGAAGTGATCCAGGACGGAATGCTGCGACTGATCCGCTCCGGAACGCTTGCCTTCGCCTCGGCCACCGCCTTCTCCCTGAGCGACGAAGGAACGGCCGAGCTGCACGCCAACCTCGACTTCTATCGAGAACGAATCGTCCTTCGGACACAAGAGATCAGCAACCACCCCGAGGTCATCCGCAGGCTCGGCTGTCTTGCTATGAACGGCATGATCGAAGCCGACCTCTACGGGAACGTGAACTCGACCCACATCATGGGCTCGCGCATCGAGAACGGGATCGGCGGGTCCGGCGACTTCGCGAGAAACGCGGCGATTTCCTTCTTCCTCGCCCCTTCGACAGCAAAAGGAGGGGCGATCTCGCGCATTGTGCCCATGGTCAGCCACGTCGACCACACCGAGCACGACGTACATGTCATCGTCACTGAACAAGGCCTCGCCGACCTGCGTGGCCTTCCGCCTCGCAGGCGTGCTCGTCAGATCATCGACCACTGCGTCCATCCCGACTACCGCGACGAGCTCGAGGACTACTTCGACCGTGCGCAAGCGACCGCTGCCGGACAACAAACGCCGCACATCCTCGACGAGGCGCTCTCTTGGCACGCCCGACTCCAGCGAAACGGCACGATGCACTCTGTTTCCTAGGCACAACGGGCAGCTCACGCGGTGTCTAAGGCAGCTATGACAGAGCCACGCAGCTGCGCCGGAGCTGGTTGCCTCCCCTTCGGAGCGCCGGCGGTCCAGACTCGAGGTCCTCAGTCGTAAGGCGCGAGCTCAACGATGTGCATAGACCAGCTTTGTCGTGACGCGTCGTGTCGTGCCATCGACTTGTCGGGGGGTA
Organism: uncultured Acidimicrobiaceae bacterium; assembly: GCA_963725355.1. Classification (GTDB taxonomy): domain Bacteria; phylum Actinomycetota; class Acidimicrobiia; order Acidimicrobiales; family Bog-793; genus Fen-455. Next base: position 138,616 of record CAVRYE010000011.1, on the reverse strand, counting down.
GCGGGTGGGTGATGACCCAGTCGTCGCCCCCTTCGGCGGCGTCGACGAGACGGTGACTCGCTCGACCCCGCTGCCCAGTCGCTAATTTCGACGACGTGGGGGGAGGGGTCCGTCGCTTGCTGCCGGCGCTCGCGCGCCGGCTCAGGAGCTCCCCGCGCCTGCGAGCGGTGCGGCTGCTCATCAAGACGAGTCCGTTCTCGGCCGTTGCACTGGCGGCATTCGTTGTCGCCTCGGCGGTGATGCCGGTGGCGGTTCTGGCGGCCATGGGACAAGTTGTCGGCCGGGTCCCCGCCGCGGCACGCGAGGGACTCGGATCAACGGCGGGCCACCAGCTCATGGACTGGCTCGTTGTCTCGGTGATCGTCTACGCGTTGACCCTTGTGCTCGGGCCTGTGCAGGGCGCGATCAGCTCCACTGTCAAGGTTCGTTTGACCTATGCCATGCAGGACCGCCTCATCTCGGCCGTCTCGCTGCCGACCGGAATCGCCCACCTCGAAGACCCGGGCGCACTCGACGAGCTGGAACTCGCCCACGGCCAGCTCAGCGCCTACTACCCAGCCGACGCGCCTGTCACGCTCGCCGTAGTCGTCGGCAACCGGCTGAGTGGCTTGATCGCTTGCGGCGTGCTCGGCGCCTACCGTTGGTGGCTCGGTCTCGGGCTACTGGTCTTGTGGTTGCTCGTTCGCCGTCCGCTCCGCAAGGTCGTCGCGGAACAGGCTGCCGCCTTCAACGCCAAGGCAGGCCTCATGCGCCGTGCACGCTATCTCCAGCAGCTGGCAGTCAAACCCGCCGGCGCCAAAGAGACGCGGGTATTCGGTCTCGCCGACTGGCTGATCGACCGATACAAGCAGCAGTGGACGCTCGGGATGGCGACCGCCTGGCAGATGCTGCGGCGCTACAACATCGGCGTCACCCGCCTCGGTGCCGTCGTCCTTGCCGCCTACATCGGCGCCGTTTCGGTCATCGCCTACGGTGCCTACCACCATTCGATGAGCCTGACGACGCTCGCGATCCTCCTGCCCATGCTCGTCGCCTCGGCGGAGGTAGGCGATATCAGCTGGAACGACGTGGCTCTTGAGTGGCAATTGACGGCGTTGCCGAATCTCGAGTCCTTGGAGCTGAGGCTCGCCAGGCCCGAGCCGGGAAGCGCCCGCCCCCAGAAGCTTCCCCCGGCCGTGCCCGAGCGTGAGTTGCGCTTTGAATCGATCGCCTTCGCCTATCCCGGTGCGCCGACAGAGGTCTTCTCGAGGCTCGATCTCGTCATCCCCGCCGGGCGCTCGACGGCCATTGTCGGGCTCAACGGAGCGGGCAAGACGACCCTGGTCAAGTTGTTGACCGGGCTGCATGAACCGACGGGCGGCCGAATCACTGTGGACGGGACCGACCTCGCGACGCTCGAGCCCTCCGAGTGGCAGCGACGGGTGGCCGTTGTGTTCCAGGACTTCGTCCGTTATCCGACGACGGCTGCCGACAACATCGGCTTCGGTGCCGTCGAGTTTCGTGACAACCGAGAGGCGACGCGTGCAGCTGCAGCGCGTGCCGGTGCCCTCGAGATGATCGAGTCGCTGCCTAAAGGCTGGGACACCGTGCTCTCTCGCCAGTACGAAGGAGGGGTCGATCTGTCCGGGGGTCAGTGGCAACGAGTTGCTCTTGCCCGGGCGCTGATGGCAGTGGCCCACGGAGCGCGTGTGTTGGCCCTCGACGAGCCGACGGCTTGGCTGGATGTTCGCGGCGAGGCCGAGTTCTTCGCCAACTTCTTGGAACTCACCGCCGGTCTGACGACGATAATCATCTCCCACCGCTTCGCCACTGTGCGCCGAGCAGACCGGATCTGCGTGCTCGAGCACGGCGAGGCCCACGAAGTCGGCAGTCACGACGAGCTCGTGAGGGCAGGTGGCCGCTACGCCAAGATGTTCGCCGCCCAGGCTTCGCGCTTCGAATCCGAGCCCGAACGATGAGCAGGTCAACGCCGTCGAACTCGAAGGCTTCCTCGCCTGGTAGCGGCGGGATCGCGGGACTTGTGCGCGTCTTTGTCACCTACGGCTTCAGGGCCGCCCCGTTCTGGATGATCGCCACCCTTGCACTTTCCTTGGGCACGGCGCTGGCCTCGGTGTTCTATCCGGTTGGCATCAAGGTCATGGTCGACGCCTTTCTCGCCCATGACCGAGGAGGCGTCGCCCTCGGAGCCGGGCTCGTTGCCGGCCTCTACGCACTTCAATGGATCCTGTCCAACAACGGCGCCACAGCGGGCACCACGCTCGCCGACCACGTCAACTTGTACCTCTCGACGCGCATCGCCGCCCTCGTCAACCGCGTGGCGGGGATCAACCATCTCGAGCACCCCGAATACCTCACAGAGCTCGATCTGTTGGACGAGAACCGTGTTCTCCTCGCGCAGGGCCCGCGCCAGACGATCATTGTGCTCTCAGTTGTGATCCGGATCGCCGGTGTGGTGATCCTGCTCGGCATCATCTGGTGGCCGTTGGCGCTCTTGCCTGTGGTGACGGGGCTCCCGGTCGCCTCCGAACGCCTTTCTGCGCGGATCCGCCAACGAAGCGACGAGAAGGTCGCCGAGGAGCGGCGGCTCGCCAACGACCTATTCGATATCGCCGCCTCGGCTGCTCCGGCAAAAGAGCTGCGGGTCTTCGGGCTCGGACCTGAGCTCATGCGCCGCCATCACGAGGCGGGCCTGCGTGTCGTGTCGGCCACTACCCGGGCAGCGGTCACTGGAGGCGCCGTCGCAGCCGTGGGTTGGCTGCTGTTCGCAGCAGGCTTCGGGTTTGCCGTCGTCGCAGTGGCCCTCCGTGCGGCTCACGGCCAGAGCTCACCCGGCCAAGTCGTGCTCGCCGTCACATTGGTGCAAAGGGCCCAATTCCAAGTCGCTCAAGCGGCAAATGCCGTGGGCCAGCTGCTCACCATGGCCCGTACCGCGTCACGTCTGTTCTGGATCGAGGACTTCGCGGCGCGTTCCACCTCCGACAGCTTGGGCCGGCCGGTGCCGGGAAGTCTCGCAGAAGGCATTCGCTTCGAGCACGTCAGCTTCTCCTATCCGGGCACGACGGGCGAGGTCTTGACCGACATCTCCCTACACCTGCCCGCCGGCTCGGCGGTGGCCCTTGTCGGCCTCAACGGTGCCGGAAAGACGACACTTGTCAAGCTGCTCACCCGGATGTACGACCCGACGGCGGGACGGATCCTCGTCGACGGAATCGATCTCGCTGAGCTCGACCTCGACTCCTGGCGAGACCGAACTGCCGGGGCCTTTCAGGATTACCTACGACCCGAGCTGGTCGCGGCGGAGGTCGTCGGGATCGGCGACCTCAACCGACTGCATGACCATGGCGCGATAGGCAATGCCCTCGACCGTGCAGGAGCCGGCACCATCGTGGAGGAGATGAACGGCGGCCTCGACGCCACTTTGGGACGCTCGTTCCCAGACGGCGAGGAGCTCTCGGGCGGCCAATGGCAAAAGCTTGCCCTCGGGCGCGCAATGATGCGCGACGTCCCGTTGCTGCTCGTGTTGGACGAGCCGACGGCCAGCCTCGACGCACCGACCGAGAGCGCCCTATTTGACCAGTACATGCGGGTGGCTCGCCAGAGCGGCCGTGAGAACGGGACAATCACGCTGCTGGTGTCGCACAGGTTCTCGACGGTCGTCTTGGCTGACTTGATAGTCGTGCTGGACAACGGCCGCCCTGCGGAGCAGGGCACCCACGCGGAACTCATTTCACGGGGCGGCACCTACGCTGAGTTGTACAAACTACAAGCATCCGCGTATCGCTGAGCTCGGTGATCGAGGTCGCTCGGAGGAGGCATGAATGCGATGAGGTCCTCATGACAACACCGTGTGTGGTCGTTTCGACCACTGTCGCCTCGGACGAGGATGCCCGTGAGATCGCCCTCAAAGTGCTCGGGGCACGACTGGTTGCCTGCGTGCAGATGCTCGCGATCAGCAGTCTCTACACATGGAAGGGCGTCATCGCCGACGAGAAGGAAGTGCTCTTGTTGTTGAAGACCAGGGCCGAGCTTTACCCGGCGCTTGAACGGGAGATCCTGTCTGTCCACAAATACGAGACGCCCGAGATCGTGATGCACCCTATATCCGGGGGCCTTGCTGGCTACCTTGCGTGGATCGACGATGTCACCAAAGACGGCGGTGACATCTGAGCCAATCCCGGGTCTCAAAGTTCTTGATCACCTGATCCTGGCGCGAGGAACTCAGCTGAGGGGAAGACTCCCGCCATCCATAGGACCGGTTCCCTGGCCGGGCTCGCCCGCCCGCATCGCTCCGGATCGGGAACGAGGTCAGGCCGAACCAAGAGGTGGCCAGGTGCACATCAATTGGCACTCACGGGACGCGTTCGGAGCCATCCCAGCAGACCGTTAGATCGTGGGGAGCGTCGGAGCGACAAAGCTTTTCGCCCTATGGCCCCCAATTGTGGCAGCGTTGCGCTCTGACGACACGCTCCGGCCAGATTGTCGGGCTTGCCAGAGCTTAGGGAGGGGTGTATCTATCAACGCCAAGAATCAGAGCGTTGCCTGAAGGGAGTCTGCATCCGATGAGCCTTGTGGATTGGCGCGGCGCCACCCTCGCCCAGCTTCGCAAATGGATCAAACAAGCCGATCCCGAAGTTGTCGAGGAGAACAAGTGGATAAAGCAAAGTAATCCCGACGGGGTCCCCGTGTGGTCACATGGCGGCATCATCTGCACTGGTGAGATCTACAAGGACCACGTGAAGCTCACCTTCGCCAAGGGTGCCTCCCTGAAAGACCCTTCAGGCCTGTTCAACTCAAGCCTCGAAGGCAAGCAACGCCGTGCGATCGATGTCCATGAGGGCGAGAGCATCAATGAGACAGCCTTCAAAGCACTCATTCGAGAGGCGGCGGCGCTCAACGAGACGTCGGCCCGCCACAAGTGAATCGACGAAGCGTAAGGATATTCGACTCCTCACGCCGAGTTGCCCCGATACCGGTCCCGATTCACAGTCGTGACGGGACGCAGGTGTGACGGGCAGGCCTCGGCCGTTTCCCGGAGTTGTCCGGTGCAGAGGTTTCTACGTCCTTCGCCTTCTTCGTCCAGCGAGGCCCAGGACCGACCTCAAGGCAAGGCTGGAGGTGACGTTGAAAGACGCAGTTCCAACGGTGAGTCTCTACGCGTAGTGCGAGGAATCCCTTTTCAGCCGAGTTGGCGGCGGCCCATCAAGCCAGAAAAGCCCCGTGCGCGGCCACGCCTGGCTGGGTGGGGAGCCCAGCTCCAGCGCCGGGCAGCCACAAGAACTCCTCCAGCACCCCAAATCGCCAAGACGAGAAGGTCGTGCCAAGGCCAGCTCGACACCGCCTTCTGAGCGATCGACGCGTCATAGACAGCGACGATCATGTGTCGCACGGGGAGATAAGACGAGAACTTCGCCAACCCGGAGTTCGCCGCCAGAGGGAACCACAGTCCAGACAGGAAGAGCAGGACGAAAAAGACGATGCTCGTAACAGGCGCCCCTGCTTCCTGGTTTGGGATCAAGGTGCTCACCCCGAGCCCAAGAGCAGTGAACGAGGCCGCGCCTATGAGCAGGACGACGATGAGAGCAGGAACGTCGTGCGGGAATGGGACACTGTACCCGAACCGCCCTATCAGCAACACAAGGATCACTTGAACCGCTGAGATGATCAGGGCATTGGCCGAGACGGCCGCCATCATGGCCCAGGTGGGAAGAGGCGAAAGGCGCACGCGTTTCAAGAGCCCCATCTCTCGCCTCACGACGAGATTGATGGTCAACATGTTGAAACAAGCGGCCATCACGCCGTAAGCGATGAACCCTGGGACGTAATACCTGATCAGGAGGCCTCCTCCGATGGCGCTGCTGCGCTGATGCCCGGCAGTCGAGCCGACGAGGACGAGGAAGACGACGGAGAAGCCGACAGTGAAAACGGCGCCGATCGGGTTCAACCAGAAGTTGAGCTGCTCGTAATAGACCTGGCGGCCGGCGAGCCTCAGGTCACTGATCCCGCGAAAGCGGCGCGAATGAGCTTGGCGCTCCATCAGCCGTTCCCCATCGTCAACGAAGACTCCTCGAGGCCGGGCTCGAAGCCGGTCAGCCGCAGGTAGACGTCCTCCAGGGTCAGCCTCTCCACGGTCAAGCCCACCACCTCCACGTTCTCTCGCAGTGCCCAGTTCGTGAGGGTCGCCAGCACCTCTATCTCCCTGTCGGTCTTGATTTCGTAGACACCGTTGTTCGAGACCGTCGCCGGGACAGGCGGGGTAGCGCCAGCCGGCAGCCGGAAGCGAATGGTCGACTCGCCCACGTCGCGACCCCCTAGAGATTCGGGGGCGCCCTCGGCGACGATCCGACCGGCCTTGATCACAGCGACACGATCGGCGAGCGCTTCTGCCTCATCCATGTAGTGGGTCGTTAAGACCACCGTCGCTCCACCGCCAGTTAGGGCCCGGACAACTTCCCAAGCCCCGCGTCGTGCCGAGGGATCGAAGCCCGTAGTGGGCTCGTCGAGGAAGATCAGGTCCGGGTTCCCGACAATCCCGAGCCCGAGGTCCAGCCGGCGCTGCTGACCACCGGAGAGCGACTTCACCCGGTCGTCTGCCTTCTCGGCCAACCCGACGAGGCCGAGCACCTCGTCAACTGACCGCGGATTTGGGTAATAACCTGCGTTGCGCGTGAGCGCTTGGCGCACCGACAGGAAAGGCTCGACGGCGAGCTCTTGGAGCACGACCCCCATTCGTTCACGCAACTGGCGGCTCGTCGCCGGTTCCGCCGGGTCGTAGCCGAGCACGACGACGCGACCATGATCACGCTTGCGGAAGCCCTCGAGGATCTCGATGATCGTGGTCTTGCCTGCGCCGTTGGGTCCGAGCAGCGCGAAGACCTCACCCTCGTTCACCTCGAAGGTGACGTCCTTTACTGCCTCGGTCCCTTGGTAGGACTTTCCGAGTTGCTCGACGGAGACAACCGACATGCGCCCCCCTTTCAGCCCTCTCTAGTCGTGTCGAGGCAAACAACGCGGTCAAAGCCGGCAGCGTTGGTATGAGCCTCACCTTGTCGTCCAGCACTGCCTCATAGCCCGGCACTCTAAGACCGAATCCCTTCTTTCAGCGCGGTCATACGATTATCGACTTCGTGCCGGGCCCAAACTCATCGCTCGTCCCGGCCGGCGGGAAAGTTATGCGTCCAGCCCGAGACGGTCTGAATTTGGGCGAGGACAACTGTAAAGCATGCGTCAACAGTCCCCTTACGCATACCATGAGCAAATGGACGACAAAGAGATGGACCGAGTAGTCAAGGAGCTGTTGCGCCTTCCTGGCGAGACAACCAAGCACCGAGAGGCCATCTCCCGCATCGCCGTGAAACGACGCGAGCTCGCTGGACGCCTCGGTGAAGCAATTGGTCCGACCGAAGCAGCAAGAAAGCTCGGAGTCAGCCGGCAGACGTTCTGGCAGATACTGAACCCTGAACACGCCAAGGAGATAAAGAGACGGTCGAGAACAGGGCGGCGCAACGACGAACCATGACGCCCTAAGACGAACCATGGGGCCTGAACTGAATCCTCGGCCGCGTCGGCCGAGAACAGGCGCCGTGGAACTGAGCATCCGGGTCGATCCAGACGGGCTTAGGCTTGAAAAGTGAAAAAGCACACTGGTCCCATTCAGGCATGTCACCACATAGCCCAGATTGTCAGCCTCAAGGGTCTCGCTGGCGAGGTGAAGGCTGTCGAGGGATTCAATGCCAAGCTGGCTGTGATCCTCACGCGAGGCGTCGGGTCGATGGCGTGCGCCTATCTGTTCTGCCTGATAGCCCTCGTGAGCTTGCCGGCGATCTTGATCCAGGCGGGTGCCCTCAAGGCGACCGCGGTGCCGCACTTTTTCACCAGGCCCGGTCTGATCCTGATCGTCGCCTGGGTGGCGCAGACCTTCCTGCAGCTCGTCCTGCTGAGCGTGATCATGGTTGGCCAGTCCGTGCAGAGCGCGACATCCGACGCCCGTGCCGAAAAGGAGTACTCGGACACCGAGTTCATCATGAACCAGGTCAACGAGCACACGGACGGAGGCCTCAAGCTCCTCCTCGACCGCCTCGACGCCATCGAGTCACGACTGCCTCCAGTCAAGGCTTAATTTATCAAGATCAGGGCGCACACCGCCTGACCTAGGTCCCGAGTGCGCCGGACGCCGCACAGGAACGTCTCAGTCACGGTCGGGACCAACCAACCATGGCCCCGAGTCAAGGTTGTACTGACGCTTACCGTGTGAAGCCTTGCGCGAACGGCCCATGCCCCTACCCGGCGGACAGCTGCCACTCGCTACTATCGGTCCGGCGCTAGCAGAACGACCTAATGAACAGGAGGAGGCAGTCGTGCCAAGCATCATCGATGACATACCTGAGAGCCATCGCGACCTTCTTGCCTCGCCACTCACCGCGACGCTCACCACTCTCGACGGTAAAGGACGACCACAGTCGACGGCTGTCTGGTACCTCCTCGATGATGACGGATCCCTCAAGGGATCGATCACGGACGATCGCCAGAAGTATAAGAACCTGAGTAGAAACCCCAACTGCGCCCTGTTCATAATCGACCCGACCAACCCGTGGAGGACCTTGGAGATCAGAGCCGAGGCCCAGCTGACGGCTGACCCAGACAAGGCAACAGTGTCCAAGTTCGCGAAGCTGTACCAGGTCGATGAGGCGATGCTCAAAGCCAGTGGCCAGAATCGTTACACGGTCACGTACCGTCCGAGACATGTGGTCGCGAACCCTCCCCCACAGCAGTAGATGCATCGGGTAGTGCGAAGCGCCATCGCGCTACCTCCCGCGCCCGTCGTACCCTGGGCGACGACGCCGCGGGCAAGGGCGACCTCCTTGTCGATAATGCGATCGGCGCCACCCTCCACCCATATCGGCGAGAAGACTAGCCGGCGCCGGTGAGCGACTCCTCCACGTCCGCAGTCACGGCGAGGGTCTCAGAATGACCGAGGGCTGCCGCCACTTCTACCTGGGGCCTTCCGAGCGACGCCCGGCGCCGCAGGTCGGGCTCGAACAGCTCTATCGGGTCGAAGGTGGTCAGCCGATCGCCAACGACCGCGGCGACGAGGCCACCTGTGGGTAAAGGAGCGGACCGTTTGGGATGACCCACGCTTCTTTGACACTGGGGCGCGCAGGTCACTACCTTGCTATCCAAGCGCTCGAGAAGGGACCCCCCTGATGTCTGACCTAACAAGCTTCATACAGGGCCTACCGAAGGCTGAACTGCACCTGCACATTGAGGGATCGCTCGAGCCTCAGCTACGCTTCAAACTGGCAGAGCGGAACTCGCTGCCGCTGCCCTACCGCGATGTCGACGAAATGAGGGCGGCCTACATATTTCACGACCTCTCATCATTTCTTCCCGTCTACTACGACGCCATGTCGGTACTCCGTAAGCCCCAGGATTTCTATGATCTTGCTTGGGCTTATTTCGAGAAAGCGGCAGCTGCGAACATTCGATACGCCGAGATATTCTTCGATCCCCAGGCACACACTTCACGGGGCGTCGAGTTCCATGCCGTGATCACCGGGTTGCGCGGGGCCATCCTCGATGCGCGAAGGCTCCTCGGGGTCCGGGGGCAGCTGATCATGTGCATCCTGCCGCGATCACTCCGCGGAGTACGCCATGGCGACCCTGCTCGAGTCACTTCCTTACAAGGACTCGATAATCGGTATCGGACTTGACTCCGACGAGCGCGACAATCCGCCGGAGAAGTTCGCCGCGGTTTTCGCTCGGGCCAGATCGGAAGGATACCGACTGACAATGCACTGCGACGTTGATCAATTGGACATCACCGGTCACATAAGCCAGTGCCTCGACACCATAGGGGTCGAGCGAATCGATCACGGAGTGAACGTCCTCGAATCCGACGATCTCGTTGCCACAGCCCTCCAGCGCGGTATCGGCTTCACCGTGTGCCCGGTGTCGAATCGTTATGTCACAGGCGACTTGAAGGACGTAGAACTTAAGAGAATGCTCGACCTCGGCCTGAAAGTGACGATTAACTCGGACGATCCGGCTTACTTCGCCGCGTATCTGACTGAGAACCTTGAGGCTGTGGCTTCCTCAGCGGCGCTCACCAGGGCGCAGCTCGTCCAACTCGAAAGGAACGCGTTCGAGATCTCTTGGCTGCCCACCGAAGCCAAGGAGGAGCTGCTCGCCGAGCTTGACCGGTACGCAGCAACGCCTTAGGGGGCCAAGCCCCCGGGGCGACGTCCTCGGCGAGGTAGGAGTGTGAGGTCGGCCGGATCGCGAAGCCTCATCGACCTTGTCCCGCTCGACCCTCGTGCCAAAGAGGGAGTCAACTGGTCCGAGAGGTGAGGCGAGGCGTCGGCGGTCTTAGCGCTCTCGCTCACTACGGCGCAGGAGGTCCTCCATCGGGGGCGCTGTCATTTGAAGAGTCGGAGAGCGCCTTTTCCACGGTTGGAATGTGCAGGCGGGCCCAAAGAAGCGCTGGGTCGAGGCCGGGTCGCGAGAAAGACCGGGTGAGGAAGTGGGTACCCGCACAGTGGGGGGCGTTAGGGTGGCACAGCTGATTGCTTTGGGAGAACCAGGACTTGCTGGTTGACGCCGTCGCGCCAAAGGTTTAAACATCTGTACATGTCCGCGGGCGCCGTTGGAACTCGTTCCAGCGAGGGGCGCACTTTGTACAGTCGGGTCGCCGAGCAAGTAGAGGCCCTCGCGTTGACAGGGCCGCTCGGTGAGGAAACGATGTTGCCGTCCGAGTGGGAGCTGGTCGAGCTGCTCGGAGTGAGCAGAGGCACCCTGCGAAGAGCGATCGGCGATCTTGAGCAAAGCGGCCTGCTCCGGCGCGAGGCGGGTAGGGGCACGTTCGTCAACCCCGCAGCGCGCTTACGTCGCGTCGTCTGGAGCAAATTGGCCCGGGTGGCAAGACCCGATTCGCGGTTTCACACTGATTTCTCGAGCTTCATCCCTGACTTCGAGGGAAGTTCCAAGTGCGTAAAGGCGATCTGCCAGCTGCCTGCGTACCGCCGCGCCAGCACGGTGGTGGCGATGCCCGACAACAACCTTGAAGGGTTCCGTTGCCGGGCGTTGGCCGATGGCAAGACGCTTCTCGTGTTCACCTACGCGATGCTCCGCGGCATTGTCGCGCTGGACGCGGGCCGGATTCGCCCTGAGGACCGCAGTCTTGCGGCGACGCTCGACGGCATGGAGCGCTTCGGCGCCAAACTGTCCTTCTCGCAGCTTCGCTCGACCGGGGCGATCGACCTGCTCGTGACGGGCGCCGCGGCTGTCAGCCGGGATGGAGTGCACTTCGGTAAGGGGCATGGCTACCTCGACCTCGAGTGGGGCCTGCTCTCGGAGTTGGGTCTTGTGAACCAGGAGACCCCCGTGATCGTGTCAGTTCACGAGTGTCAGGTCGTAGACGAACAGGTGCCTTATGCCGCGCACGACGTCACCGTGGACGTGATCGTCACGCCGAGCGAAGTCGTGCGTTGCCGCCCGCTGCCAAAGCCGGCTGGCTTCGTCTGGGACCGGATGCCCCGAGAGTTCGCCGCCACCCGTCCATACATCAGCGAGGTGCGAAAACTGGGCAAGGCGCGCCGGGAGGTGGCGTGAGCTGGTCCGCAGCGACTTACCAACTGGGTCCGATCTGGGATTCGCGTGAAGGGGGAGAATCGTGGGACAAATAGAAGGTGAGGGATCCCAGGTACTGAGAGAGAGGACGGCTATTCGCGAAGCCGTCTGGGAGCGACTCCTTCCTGTAGCCCGTCCTGACACGCGCTTTGTCTACGACCTGAGCTGGTTCATACCCGACTTCGCCGGAAGTGAGCAGCTGTACCCCCGTCTTCGGGAGCTCCCCTGTTACCCGGGCGACGGTCCGGTTTTCGTCACGCCGGACAACTGCCTGCCGGACATAAAGCGCGCCCTGATCAGCGCCCGCCGACCGCTTCTTCACACGATCGCTGTCGCCATGGGATTCCACTTCCTCGCACCGGGAAGCGTGCCCGAGTCCGAGGCGCGTTTCGCAGGGACCCTCGACGGCGCCCAAGTCCTCGCAAAACAGGTCGATCTGGATTTCGTTCGCGGTCTTGGCCGTCTTGACTTCGTCGTGACCGGTGCCTGCGCCGTCGATCCACGTACGGGCGTCCGCTTCGGTAAGGGGCACGGGTTCTTCGACCTCGAGTGGGGCATCCTCTCCGAACTCGGAGTGGTCGACGAGCAAACGCCGGTCGTCATCTGTGTCCATGATTGCCAGGTAGTCGAAACTGGGCTTACGCCTTCGAGCCACGACACGGCTGGTGACTGGATACTCACGCCAACCCGCTCCATCCGCGTTCACGAGCGCCACCCCAACCCCTCGGGAATCCGCTGGGAGATCGTGGACCAAGCCCAGCTCACCGAGATCGCACCGTTGCGTCAGCTAAGCAGGCAAAGGACCATCGACGCTGGCGCGGTCAAAGAGCCAACGAGCCCAGAAGAGAGCCGGCCGGTAGCACCAACCTCGTCCACTTCCGACGCACAGCACTTTGTCCGCGAGAAGGTCTGGACCATGCTCCGTGGTGTCGCTCGCCCCGACTCGCGCTTTCACTGGGACTTCGGCTCGTTCATCGCCGACTTCGAGGGAAGTGACATTTGCAGCCAACGGCTGCGGGGCTTCGACTCGTGGACGGGTTCGGACGTCGTCTTCATCACGCCCGACAACAGCACAGAGGCAGTCCGAAGAGCAGCCGTCTCTGACAACAAGACGTGCTTGATGACGACCTATGGAATTCGCCGCGGCTTCCTGGTCCTCGACCCGAACGACGTGCCAGCGAACGAACTGGCTTATGCCGCCACCTTGGACGGCATGGACCACTACGGTCGGCCAGTCGACCTGGACGAGATTGCCAAGCTCGGCCACATTGGCCTGCTCGTCACGGGTGGTTCTGCGGTCAACCACCAAGGGCTACGAATCGGCAAGGGTCACGGCTATTTCGACCTCGAGTGGGCGTTGCTTTCCGAAGTCGGCTCGACCGATGAGTCAACCGAGATCGTTGACATCGTGCACGACTGCCAGGTTGTCGACCTCGATCTTGCTGCGTTGGAGCACGACGTGCGCGTCGACTGGATCGTGACCCCGACGCGAACGATTCATGTGGAGGGCCCGGCTCGTACGCCGGGCCGAGTTCGTTGGGAGCTGATCGGCGGGACGGAGTTCGAGCTCATTCCCCCCGTCATCGACCTGGCGGCCCGCAAGGGAATAGACGTGACCAGATATCCGACCGCGAGCGAATCAAACAGATAACAGGGGGACCTGATGGATCAAGAACTGCAGTCCAAAACCGGCTCAGAGCCCGATGACGCGCTCTTTTCCATCGAACAGAGAGGTATCGATCTTGTAGGCGCCGAGGCACGCCACGGCAAGCCCATCGATCTGTTCTGGATGTGGATGGGATCAAACCTCAACATCTTCTACCCCGTGAACGGTGCTCTGGTTATCTACTTCGGCCTTTCGTTCTCCCAATCGATTCTCGTAATTGTTCTCGGAAATCTCATCTTCTTCGGTGTAGGCCTGACCAGCCTGCAGGGACCGAAGACGGGCACGTCCACCTTTGCCATCAGCCGAGCGGCTTATGGCCAGAACGGCGGCAGAGGCCTTTCTCTATTCAACTGGGCGACATGTGTGGGCTTCGAGGCCTCCGGACTGGCTTTGATAGTTCTCGCGGGCTTGGCACTGTTCGCAGAGGCCGGCGTGCATGCAACAACTGGGTTGAAGATCGTCCTCTTGCTGGTGGCGATGGTCCTGCAGGCGTTTCTCCCCGTGCTCGGTCATCAGACGATCGTGACAGTGCAGCGCTATCTCGCCTACCTCCTGATCCCTCTGTTCGTGGTCATGGCAATCGCCGTCGCGGGACGCGTTCACATCTCCTCGCTGAATCATGGCGGCAGCTGGGCAACGGTGATGGTCACACTTGCGCTGGTCATCTCGGCCGGTGGCCTTTCCTGGGCGAACACCGGAAGCGACTACTCGAGGTACCTTCCAGCCGACGCTGACCCCCGTGGGGTGTTCTGGTGGTCGTCGCTCGGGGGAATGATCCCCGCCGTTCTCCTAGAGGTCCTGGGCGCAGCGATCGCTTCGATCGTCTCAACCGCCAGCGATCCGATCTCGGGCTTGCCGAAAGCCCTTCCCGGTTGGGTCGTCACGCCCTATCTCTTTGTTGCCATCATCACTCTGTTCGCGGTCAACACCATCGACTTGTACTCCTCGGGGCTCACGTTGCAAGCCGTCGGCCTCAAGTTGAAGAGGTGGCAGTGCGTAATCGTCGACATGATCATCGCCACAATCGTCGGTGGGATAACGATCTTCAACTCCGACTTCAATCGTCTGTACTCTGAAATTCTTAAGCCTGCTCATCGTCTGGCTCTCACCTTGGCTCGCGATCTATGTGGTCGACTGGGCTCTGCGGCGAGGAAGATACGAGCCAGCGGACCTTCTCCGCAGCCGCGGCGGACGGTACTGGCGCAACAACGGGTTCAATGTTCCCGGTGTCGTCGCCCAGCTTGCAGGCATGGTGGCCTCGTGTCTTTGGATCGACTCGTCAGCCTTCGTAGGCCCGCTCTCCAGTCGTACCTCGGGATCGGACTTCAGCTTCTTTACCGGGCTGTTGGTCGGCGGCCTTGTGTACTGGCTGCTGGCGCGCCGATCGGTAAGGGCCGAGACCGCGGCAATCCCGGCCGCGACCGGGATGCCGCTCGGTAGCCCGGCCGGCGACTGAAGCTAGACACACGGGCCCGGCTACACCGCGAAACGCTCCGGCAACTGAGCGAGTTAGGCCGCAGCCACCGGGGTGCCCAAAGGTCAGACAATCGCCAACCGAACTCAGTCGGCTGATCGGCGGCTTCGAACGCGCCTACAGGGTCTCCGCTCTATGGGTAGCGAAAGAGCAATTGCCACTTCGGTCTCCTTGCTCTGTCGCAGTTCGGCCTCTTGACACGCGGCCAACAGCAGTGTCGCTGTGCAGACGCAGATCGGCTGGTTAGGATGCGGCGGTCCCGAGGGTGTTGGCTGACGGAGGGTCTGGCTCGTCGAGCGCAACCTGGTCTAGCGAAGGAGACGCTTTGATGGGCGACAGGCTCGCTTTTCCCGACGGATTCCTTTGGGGCGCCGCGACCTCCGCTTACCAGATCGAGGGCGCTGTCACAGAGGACGGGCGTGGGCCGTGCCTGTGGGACATATGGAGCCACCAGGCCGGCACCACCCACAGGGGCGACACCGGCGACATTGCCTGCGACCACTACCACCGGCTTGAGTCCGACGTTGATCTCATGTCGGACTTGTCACTGCGCGGGTACCGCTTCTCAGTCGCCTGGCCCAGAGTGCAACCAGAAGCGGGCGGCCGCGTCAACCAGGCTGGCCTGGACCACTACCGGCGACTGCTGGACCTCCTGCTGGCCAAAGGTATCGAGCCGATGGTGACGCTTTACCACTTCGACCTGCCCCAGTACCTGCAGGCCGAGGGAGGTTGGACAAACAGGGAGACCGCGCTGCGATTTGCTGACTACGCCGGGATCGTTGCAGACGCTCTCGGCGACGGGGTCCGGCTGTGGCTCACGATCAACCAGCCATGGGTCGAGGCCTTCTTCGGCTACGGGGACACGGTCTTTGCTCCCGCATACGGCGAGATCGGTAAGGCCGTGAAAGCCTCTCACCATCTGCTCTTGGGTCACGGCTTGGCCACGCGGGCGGTCATGGCCGCGGCGAGCACGCCCGCCCAGGTCGGCCTTGCCCTCGAGCCGGTCCCGGTCACAGCGGCGAGCGACAGTGAAGCCGATCTCAAGGCCGCCGAACGCTACGACGAGCAGCGGTGCCAATGGTTCTTGGAGCCGGTGTTTCACGGCCGTTACCCCGAGCGGCTCCTCGAGGAGTACGTACGACTCATCGGTGACGACTTCCTTCACGACGGCGACTGCGAGGCGATGAACCCCGGGCTCGGCTTACTGGCTCTCAACTACTACTCGCCAGCGCGCGTGGCCGCGTCGGCGCCGGTCGCGCAGGCGACGAGCCAGTCATTGTTCTGGGACTGGTTCGGCCTCGAGGAACAGCCACGACCCGACGCCGCAAGGACGGCCATGGGCTGGACCATCGAACCGGAGGGCCTGACTCAGACCCTCCTTCGGCTGAAGGACGACTATGGCGACATCCCTTTGTATGTGACCGAGAACGGTGCTGCCTTCTACGACTACGTGGACCCGGAAGGCCGTGTCAACGACCTCGAGCGCATCGAGTTCCTGAGGGCACACTTCGCCGCCGCTCATGCGGCGATCAGACAGGGGGTGGACCTGCGCGGGTACTTCGTCTGGTCGCTGCTCGACAACTTCGAATGGGCAGACGGTTACTCGAAGAGATTCGGCCTGGTCTTCACCGACTACAGGACCAAGGAGCGCATTTTGAAGAAAAGCGCGCACTTCTACCGCGAGGTGATCGCCGCCAACGGCGTCGTAGCTCCCTGACCGACGTCGGGCTTCATGGTCGCAAGCCTGATTGGATATGGCACCTCGTGCGACCGTCGTTCGAAATGGGCCAGGCGGAGACAGCACTCCGGATCTGGCCCCTTCTCGCCTAACGAGGTCTAGGCGATGAGCTCTCGCACCCTGGCGGTGTCGACATATTGCTGGTACCGACTGATCTTCCCGTCGGCGAAGGTCCACACGTGGATCATCTTCACTTCGGCAGGCTCGCCGGTGACCTTGTGTTTCCACGAGTAGGTGCCGAGGACCACCACGGTGTCGTCCTCGGCGACGAACTGGCTTGGAACTACGGCGAAATTGTCGCCAAGCTCGCCGACTCGCATGAAGACTCCGTCAACGATGGCCTGGTGGCCCACCAAGGTGCCGCTGTAGAGCGGAAATCCCTCGGCCTCGGTCCATTCCATCTTGGGATCCATCACGGCCAATACGGCCGGTATGTCACCCTGAGCGAAGCTGGCGTAGGCGGCTTCGAGGATCTCTTTGTTGGTTGCCACGATGACCCCCCTCATAGTTGACGACACTCCGCAGCCTCACACGTTCACTGCGCAGTGGCAACAGGAGTAGCGGCACGGCGAGAGTCTTCGAAGTAAGGAGGCTAGGAATGCTCAGCAGGGTCGGTGAAGGCGCAGCCGATTCTCCGACAGCGGGACGCTGAAGCGTCCGTCCGGGGACGTCTCGAGGAGCAGAGCCCTTAGCTCCCGCTCGAAGTCGGCCAAGCGGTCGCCGAAGAGGTGCGGGGCGGTCGACGAGGTGGACAACACCCAAGCGACCACGTCGTCGACCGACCGTTCGAGGATGCGGTCGTCCGGGACTGTCACGACGAGCTCCGGTGCGAAACCCGCCACTTGAAAGACCTCGTCTTCGCCGGTTGGCGACGTGTTGCGATACCCCTTGCCCGCCCGCCGATCGGGCCCGAGCCATTCGACGCGCAGCTCGTCGATGGCCGACCGGGGTACCGCCGGGTCCTCTCGGTGCAGTTCAGGAGGGGGATCGTGCCACAAGTCGACTTGAACGGCTGCGCCGTCAGGCTGGAGCATGTCGTGCACAGCCGAAGCGACCTTCGGTCGGTCCATCCAATGAAAGGACTGACCGAAGGTGACGACACGAAAGAGTCCAAGCTCGCCCGGAAGCTCCTCGGCCCGCATGCAGATCCAGGTGGCATTGTCGATATGGGCTTCCACAGCGGCACTGCGGGCTTCGGCGATCATTCCTGGGTCCGAGTCCAGGCCGACCGCATTTTCAAAGAGGTCTGCAAATAGGAGCGTCAACGTGCCTGGTCCGCAGCCGACGTCGAGCAGCCGACCCTGGCCGTCAAGACCAACAGCACGAGCTAGCGCTTCGACTATTCCGGGGGCATAGGGATTGCGCCCCTGGCGGTAGTAAGGAGCCGTGCCCTCGAACACGGTCTCGTCCCAACTCCAGTCCTCCCACCCGTGTCGCACTTGTCCGTCTCCTGACAGGTGGTCGGTGTCATCGCCGGAATTCAACGCGAACAGCCCTTAACCCGACTCGCGTCTTCCCGTCCCAAAGCCATCAGCAACGAATGCGGCGAGGGCTTCTCGAGACGGGTGGCCCCAGCCGATGCAGAACGGGTGACCGGCCGGGTCGGCGTACACCTGGTGGCCCTCTTCGGCGTCGAAGTCAGGAGCTGGCTGGAGCAGTCGGGCACCGAGCCTGATTGCCTCTTCGTGCGCAGCTCTGCCGTCTTCGACGTGCAGGTCGAGATGCACTTGCTGAGGTGTTCCATCCGGCCATTCAGGCGGAACGTGGTTAGGTGCGAGCTGCACGCCGATGCGCCACTCGCCAGCAGCATCGATCACGCAGTGGAAACGGTCGTCTTCGAAGACGTGCCCACCGAGGATTCCAGCCCAGAAGGCGCTCTCGGCGTGCAGGTCGGCCGCGTCGAACACGATCACCTGACGCACCGCGTCCATGAGCTGAGGCTAGTGCCGCCAATTGATTGTTCGGGACAATCGAACGGCCGCCCTCCCCAGTTCAACGAAAAGAGCTAGGAGACCTCGAGCCCGCGCCGAGAGCACCGGGGCGAGCTCACTTGCTATGGGGCCCGCCCTGTAACGAAGCGAGATGGGCCACCCCTAAGGCGCCGGCGCTAGGACCCAGCAGGGCAACCAAGACCTCGGTTTGGACCACGCTTTCGTGGGCAACGAGACAGCGCCGCAGGGATGCCTCCGTGGGTCCCCGCAACAGCTCACCGGCTGCCGCAACGCCCCCGCCGAGGATCACTGCGGCAGGGTCGAGACACATGACCAGGTCCGCGATCCCCCTGCCCAAACTCTCGCCGACCTCAGCGAAAGCTTGCAAGGCGATCGGATCACCAGCGCGCGCTGCAGCGGTTATCGAATCACCGGTCACGGCATCCTCCTCGCCCGCCTCGGTGGCTTGCGAGACACTCAATCCCACGCCGCGTAGTTCCTCGAAATGTTGCTGCAATGCTCGCCCACTTGCGAGAATATTGACACACCCCCTGCGCCCGCACGGGCACGGAGGTCCGTTGGGATCGACGACAGTATGGCCTAGCTCGCCAGCAAGACCGTGGGCGCCTCGCAGCAGGAGGCCATCAGTGACAATGCCGGCGCCAATACCGCTACCGATTGTTACCAAAAAGAAGTCGTCAAAACTCTGGCCGGCCCCAAACTCATGCTCGCCCCAGGCAGCGGCGTTGGCGTCATTCTCGAGTATTACGGTCAACCCCAGTCGCGCGGAGAGGTTATGGGCAAGTGGTTCCATACTCCAAGGCAACAGCGGCGAGAACAACACGGTGCGACGGGAGCGGTCAATCCAACCTGCCACCGCAATCCCTACTGTTTTAGCATCGTTGCTTTCAACGAGAAGCGACCGTGCCATATCAAACAACGCGTCCTCGATCGACCTTGGATCGGCCTGGGGAGTCAGCACAGTTTTTTGATAAACGATCGTGCCGGTCGGATCCAATACGCACCCCAATATCTTTGTTGCCCCTATGTCGATGCCAATCCAGTGTGTTGGGGTCATTACATCTCCACTTGCTTGCTGACCTATATATGTTGGCTGGCGGTGTATTACGACAGGCTATTCAAGACGATCTGGCGAGTGCCATACAGCCACGGCCGTCCAGATGGCAGATGACGGTGACCGACGGGGCGCTAGATGGCCGCGAATGCGAGGTCGAGAAAGCTGACCTCGAAGCCGTCGCCCTCCGGGGCTGCGCACATCGGCCCGGCCAGGGCCGGAATGCCCGGGGGCAGATATACGAGCGCGGACAGCTCCAGGGGACCGCCATCCGCGCGGTGATGGACCTCGAGGCTGTCGCCGCGCCGCTTCAAAAAGAGGGCGACTTCGTGGGTCGAGGGCGCTAGCTCGCCCACGACCCAGCTTGAGTTCTTGAAGGTGACGACGGTGCTCAGCCGTAAGCGGCCCTCGAAGAACTCAACCCCGGTCTTGACCCAGTTGCGCTCGTCGAGTCGCACCATCACCCCGGCCTGGTCGTACTGGTCGCTATAGGCACCGACGAGACGCATCGACAGGTCGAACTCACCAGCTGTGAGCTCTCCGTAGAGGTGGCCGTTGTCGCGCACATAGCCGTAGCCGGTCGTGCGCCAGAAGTCTGTCCCGGCGTCCGCCTTGACGCGGAGCACGCCCGAACCCTCCGACCAGCTCGCCGGTTCGTTAAGCCACTGCACGGCATCCTCCTCGTCGGGCTCCACTCAAACGACCCGGGGGGCAGGCTAACGCGGCTCGCCCGCCCCGCCCCGAGATTCCCTAGGCGGAGAGCGCCTCGGTTCTCACCCACTCCGAGATGCTTTCAGGGGACAGGGCCCCGTGCGAGGCGAGGATCGAGGCACCGAGCACCGCCGAGCGGTGGCCGAGGGTTGTCGTCTCGAGCGTGAGGCGGCGGGTGGCAAGCGGCAGGGCCCGCTCGTAGACGACTGAGCGGATGCCGGCGAGGAGGTTGTCCTGCAAACCGGCGAGCGCCCCGCCCAAGATGATCCGGCTCGGGTTGTAGAAGTTCACGAGGGTGGCGAGCACCTCCCCGATGCGCTGACCGGCGATGCGGACCAGTCGCAGTGCTCTGGCATCGCCTGCCTGGGTCAAGCGCACGACGTCGATGGCGTGCTCTACCCCGAGCCCCTCGGCGGCAAGCTGACGGGCGAGGGCGGAGCCGGAGGCAACCGCCTCAAGACAATTGAGGTTCCCGCACGAGCACAACACATCAGCGTCGACCGCCACCCGGACGTGACCGATGTCTCCGGCGGCGCCGTCCGCGCCCCGGTGCACCTCGCCGTTGGTGATGATGCCGCAACCGATACCTGTGGCCACCTTGACGAACAGCACCTGCTCGTTGACGAGCCCGCGAGACCAGTACTCCCCGAGGCCCATGATGTTGACGTCGTTGTCGACGAATATCGGCACGCGGAAGTGCTCGGAGATCACATCTGGCACGACCACCCCGTCCCAGCCCGGCATGATCGGGGGCTGCACGACAGTTCCCGTCGCGAACTCGACCGGGCCGGGAACGCCGATGCCGATCGCCCGCACGTCAGCGGGCGAGCGACCGTTAGCCCTGAGCGTCTCGTGGAAACGGTCGATCAGCGCGCCCAGCACGATGTCCGGGCCATCGGCGATGTCGATCTCGACCCCGCTCTCAGCCTCAAGCTGACCGCTCAGAGTCGTCATTGCCAAGCGGGCGTGCGTAGCACCGAGGTCGGCGGCGAGCACGACTCCGGCGGCGGGGTTCAGCGCGAGAAGGGTAGGCCGACGGCCGCCCGAGGAGGGCCCGTCACCTACCTCGACCAGAACACCCAGGCTGAGCAGCTCATCGACGCGCTGCGAGATCGTTGAGCGGGCCAGTCCCGTGATGCGAGCCAGTTCGGCGCGCGTCGAGATCTGCTGCTGGACGACCAGAGAGACAAGATGCCCGAACTCGAGCCAGGGTCGGTCTTCGTTGCCCACTAACGCAAGATACCTTTCTTATGCACCTGCGACAACAAACTTACTCAGTTGACACTCCTAAATCCCGAGATTATGTTCACCTCGGAGATTTTCAGGGGGAATGCCCGTGGCGGATACGGTCGGCGTTGCCATCTTGGGGTCGGGCTTAGCGGGGCGGATCCACGCCCTGGCGGCGAAGGCCTTAGGAGCGCGTCTGGTCGGGGTGCTCGGCCCAGATCCCGCCCGTGCGAATGCCGCCGCCGCCGAGCTCGGCGCCGAACTCGGGTTTGACAAGGCAGTGGACCTGATCGGACATCCGGCCGTCGAGGTGGTGCACATCTGCACGCCGAACTCTTCCCACGTCGATCTCGCAGAGCTGGCCCTCAGCGCAGGAAAGCACGTCATCTGCGAGAAGCCCCTCGCCACCTCGGCCTCAGAAGCGGCACGGCTCACCGATCTGGCCCGACAAAGCGGTCTTGCGGCGGCGGTCTGTTTCACCTACCGGTTCCAGTCCATGGCCCAAGAAGCTCGCGAACGTGTCCGTAGTGGCGAGCTCGGCCCGGTCCGCCTCGTGCACGGCAGCTACCTACAAGATTGGCTCCTCTATGAGACCGACGCGAATTGGCGCACCGTCTCAGGCATCAACGGACCTTCCCGCGCCTTCGCCGACATCGGCTCACACTGGTGCGACCTCGCCGAGTGGATCACCGGGCACAGGATCACCGAGCTGGCGGCTCTGACCTCGATCGTGCACGACAAGCGCCCCCGACCTGCCAACGGCTCGGCCGGCGGTGAGCTCGTCGGCATCGACACCGAGGACGCCGCATGCGTGGCTTTCAGGGCGAGCGACGGCGTCGTCGGCTCGCTGACTGTGAGCCAGGTCTCGCCGGGACGCAAGAACCGCCTCTGGATCGAGGTCGACGGAACGCGATCCAGCGTCGTGTTCGACCAGGAGAACGCCGAGTGGCTCTGGGTCGGCTCGCGGCCGGCGAACCAGCTCGTCGCCCGGGACGGCGCCGGCGCCTTCGGGCACTTCCCCTTCTCGAGTTCGCTTCCGCCCGGGCACGCAAGAGGTTTGGTCGAGTGCTTCACTGAGATGTTCTCGAATGTCTACGCAGCCGTGCGCGACGCGCCACACGGCGAGTTCCCGACCTTCGAGGACGGGCTGCGCAGCACCTTGTTGACAGAAGCCGTGCTCGCCTCGGCGGGAGAGCAGCGCTGGGTGCAGGTGCGATGAAGCTCGGATTCCTCACGGCTTGTCTGCCGTCGCTCGAGCTCACCGCCATCGCCGACTGGGCAGCCGCGATGACTTCCAGGCCCTCGAGGTCGCCACCTGGCCCGAAGTCGAGTCGCGGCCTTTCGAGGCGAGCCACATCGACGTCGAGACGCTCGACTCAGCCAAGGCTGAGGACACGCTCTCCTACCTGGCAGACAGAGGCCTCGAGATCTCCGCTCTTGCCTACTACGAGAACAACCTCCACCCCGACGCCGGCATCCGAGAGGAGATCCGCTCCCATCTGCGCAAGTGCGTGGATGCCGCCGTCCACCTCGGCTGCCCATATGTGGGGACCTTCGTCGGCCGGGACTGGAACCGCTCGGTGGCCGAGAACGTCAAGCTCGCCGAAGAGATCCTCCCTCCCCTCGTCGACTACGCCGGCGAGCGCGGCATCCGCCTCATCGTCGAGAACTGCCCGATGGAGGGCTGGCACCCCGACGGCTACCCGTGCAACCTCGCCTACTCCCCCGAGCTTTGGGAGTGGATGTTCTCGCTCGGCTTCTACCTCAACTACGACCCCTCGCACCTGACCTGGCTCGGCATCGACCCCGTGGTGGCGCTTCGTGGCTCCCACGAGCGCGTCGTGCACGCTCAGGCGAAAGACGTGGAGATCGACCAGGACGGCCTCAACGAGGTGGGCGTGTTCGGCAAGGCCCTCAACAGAGCCAACCCCTGGGACAACCGCGGTTACCGCTATCGCGTCCCGGGTCTCGGACAGGTCGACTGGCGGGCCATCGTCGACACCTTGTACCAGGTCGGCTTTGACGGCGTGCTCTCGGTCGAGCACGAGGACCCGGTCTGGTCCGGCGACACCGAGAAGGTGCTCAGCGGGCTCGCCATCTCCTATGAGACCCTGCGGCCCTTGATCCGCCGTCCCGCCCTCGACGCGGCCCCCCTCGAGAGCAAGTAGCCGGTGGCCTTCCTCGCCCGCCGCCTGGGTTTCTACGTGGTCACGGCCTGGGTCGCCATCACGATCAACTTCTTCATCCCCCGGCTCATGCCGGGCAACCCGGTCGACCTCGTCTTCAACCGGATCCACCACTCGATCTCGCCCGCGGCGCTGCACGCTTTCGAGATCGCCTTCGGCGTCAACACCAAGGAAGGGCTCATCTCCCAGTACTTCGGCTACCTCAACCAGATCCTGCACGGCAACCTCGGGATCTCGATCACCTACTTCCCGACGCCGGTCTCTTCGGTCATCCGCACGGCGCTGCCATGGACCCTCTCCCTCGTCGGCGTGGCAACGGTGCTCAGCTTCGTGTTCGGGACCCTCCTCGGCATGCTGGCGGCCACCCGCCGCGGCACCTGGTTGGACGCCCTCTTGCCGATCACCTCATTCCTCTCGGCGGTGCCCTACTTCTGGCTCGGGCTCGTGTTCCTCACCATCTTCGCCGTCGACCTCGGCTGGTTCCCCTTGAGCGGAGGCTACGACCCGACGGTCACCATCGGCTTTGACTGGAGCTTCATCTCTAACGCGATCGACCACGCCGTCCTGCCG
The DNA here is from genome assembly GCA_963725355.1 of uncultured Acidimicrobiaceae bacterium. GTDB lineage: Bacteria > Actinomycetota > Acidimicrobiia > Acidimicrobiales > Bog-793 > Fen-455. The sequence goes on along the minus strand of CAVRYE010000011.1, from coordinate 114,416 downwards.
GCGGTCACGATCATCGTCAGCTCGATAGCGGGCTGGCTGCTCGGGATGCGCAACGTCATGATGGCCACCCTTGGGGAGGACTACGTCCTCTTGGCAGAAGCAAAGGGCCTGCGCCGGAGCCGGGTCAGCTTCACCTACGCGGCCCGCAACGCCATCCTGCCGAACATGGCGGGCTTCGCCCTTTCCCTCGGCTTTATCGTGAGCGGCGCGATCCTCACCGAGGTCGTCTTCTCCTACCCGGGCGTCGGCTACGTCCTGTTCCAGGCCGTGACCAACGAGGACTACCCGCTCATGCAGGGCATTTTCCTTATGATCACGATCCTCGTCCTGCTCGCCAACCTCCTCGCCGACATCATGTACGCCGCCTTGGACCCCCGCACCAGAGAGGCAGGCTGAAGATGGCCTCCGCCGACGTCCAGCTGCGTTCCCGAGGGTGGCTGCGCAACGCCAGCCGCTCGCCGAAGGTCATCGTGGGCTTCAGCATCCTCATGTTCTTCGTGCTCCTCGGCGTGATCGGCCCCCACTTTGTCGGCAACCCGTCAGCGACCAGTGCCGACGCCTATGCCTCGCCGTCGTGGGCCCACTGGCTCGGCACGACCGACACGGGACAAGACGTCCTCTCTCAGCTCGTGAACGGGACGACCGCCTCGCTCATCGTCGGCTTCGTAGCAGCCTTGATCGCAACCCTCATTGCCGTCGCCATAGGGCTTTTGAGCGCCTTCCTCGGCGGGATCTGGGACGAGATCCTCTCGACGATCACAAACGTCTTCCTCGTGCTGCCCGCTCTCCCGCTCGTGATCGTGCTCGCCGGCTACCTCCACGGCGCTGGTCAGGTGGCGGTCTCGGTCGTCATCGCCGTCACCGCTTGGCCGTGGACAGCGAGGATCCTTCGAGCCCAGACCCTCTCCATCCGCCGACGCGACTACGTCCAGGCGGCAAGAATCGCCGGCGAGTCGACCACGCGCGATCATCTGGTTCGAGATCGTGCCGAACGAGATCCCGCTCATCGCCGCCCAGTTCCTCATCACTGTCCTCTATGCCATCTTGATCCAGGCCGGCCTCGCCTTTTTAGGTGTGGGATCGGTCACAGCCTGGAGCTGGGGGACGATGCTCTACTGGGCCCAGAACGCCTCCGCCTTCGCCTCGGGGGCGTGGTACTGGTTCGTGCCCCCGGGGTTGTGCCTGGCCTTTTTGGGGACCGGGCTCGCTCTCATGAACTTCGGGGTAGACGAGATCGCCAATCCCCGCCTCAGCTCGGCCAAGGTAAAGCGCGTCCCCCGCCGCCGGGCAGCAGCGCTCGGCCTCGGTCCGTCGGCTGTGACCACGAGCAGCGGCGCATGACGGCGGCCTCGGTGGACTCGACACGTGAGCCGACGAAGACGGCCGACAGCGGGGCAGACCTCGTCGAGCCTGCCTCTTTTACTGAGCCGCTGCTCGAGATACGCGGCCTCTCGGTCGACTACGGATTCGGCCCGGGGTCGGTTCACGCCGTGGACGAGGTCGACCTGGTCGTACACCGGGGAGAGGCCCTCGGCCTCGCCGGTGAGAGCGGGTCGGGCAAGTCCACCCTCGCCCATGCCATCACGCGGCTGTTGCGACCGCCCGCCCTCGTTACCAAGGGCCAGGTGATATACCACGGACGAGCCTCAGACGGCAGTGGCCAGAGCTCGCCGGTCGACGTGCTCAAGCTTTCCAAGTCGCAGCTGCGGCGCTTCCGCTGGGAGGAGATCGCCATCGTCTTCCAGTCGGCGATGAACGCCCTCAACCCGGTGATAGACATCCGCACCCAGCTGACAGATTCCCTCGAGGCACACCGTCCCCGCATGAAGCGCAAGGCCCAGAGCGAGCGGGCAGCCGAGCTGCTCGAGCTCGTCGGAGTGAGCAAGGACCGATTGCGCAGCTTCCCCCACCAGCTCTCGGGCGGCATGCGCCAGCGGGTGATGATCGCCATGGCACTCGCCCTCGGCCCCGACCTCATCATCATGGACGAACCGACGACGGCGCTCGATGTCGTCACTCAGCGCCAGATCCTCGAGAAGATCGAGGACCTGCGCCGCCAGTTCGGCTTCGCGACCGTCTTCATCACCCACGACTTGTCCTTGCTCTTAGACATCGCAGACTCGATCGCCATCATGTACGCCGGGCGCATGGTCGAAGTAGGCCCGGCGCGGCGGCTCTACTCCGATGCGGCCCATCCCTACAGTCGCGGTCTATTGCAGTCCTTCCCGCCCCTCACCGGCCCGAAACGCGAGCTGACGGGCATCCCGGGGTTCCCGCCCGACCTGCGCTCGCTCCCGCCCGGGTGTCCCTTCGCTCCGCGCTGCAAGCACACGATGGACATATGCCGGGAGACCTACCCGCCTTTCGCGGACATGAGCGCCCCAGCAGAGCGCAGCCATCTCGTGGCGTGCTGGCTCTATCCGAGCACCGGGAACCCAGTAGAGCCGACAGGCACCAAGAAGGCCGCAGATGACTGAGGTGACCGAGGTGAGCCGGCCGGAGCGTTCAGGCGAAGCCGTGCTGCGCGTCGAGTCCCTCTCCAAGCACTACCCGGTGCGGGACAACACGGTGCGCTCGCTGGCGGCGCGGCGCCACGTCGTGCACGCCGTGGACGACGTCTCGTTCGAGCTCTACGCCGGAAGCGCCGTCGCCCTCGTCGGCGAGAGCGGGTCGGGCAAGTCGACCGTCGGACGCGTCCTCGCCCATCTCGAGCCGCCGACGGCCGGGCGCGTCCTTTTCAAGGGCAAGCAGCTCAACTTGAGACGGCGCTCGGTCCTGCAGCGCTACCGCAGCCAGGTGCAGCTGATCTTCCAGGACCCTTACGCTTCCTTGAACCCGGTGCACACCATCGCCTACCACCTCGCGAGACCGCTTCGCATCCACAAGCTCGTCCACTCGGCTGAGGAGCTGCGCGCCCGGCAGCTGGCGCTGCTCGAACAGGTTCACCTCACCCCTGCCACCCAGGTGATCGACAAGCTCCCCCACGAGCTCTCCGGCGGCCAGCGCCAGCGGGTCGCCATCGCCCGGACCCTGGCGGTGCAACCGAGCATCCTCATCGCCGACGAGCCCGTCTCGATGCTGGACGTCTCGGTCCGCCTCAGCATCTTGAACCTGCTCTCCGAGCTCGTCACGAACAACGACCTCGCCCTGCTCTACATCACCCACGACATCGCCTCGGCCCGCTACTTCGCCGAGCGCCTGCTCGTCATGTATGCCGGTCAGGTGCTCGAGGCCGGGCCGGCCGAGAAGATCACCCAGTTCCCGGCTCACCCCTACGCCCAGTTGCTCGTCTCGGCCGCGCCCGACCCGGACAGCACCGTCCGCGGCGGCCGGCAGAAGATGGGCGCCCCGGGCGAAGCACCGAGTTTGATCGATCCCCCCACCGGCTGCCGCTTTCACCCCCGCTGCCCGCAGGCGATGGCGATATGCGCCGAGGAGCGCCCGCCCCGTTTCGACGTCGACGGGGACCACTGGGCAGCCTGCTGGCTCTTCGCCGACAAGGCGCCGGCGCAGCCCGTCTCCATATCTGAAACAAGGCCAGGGTCCCACGACGACAACAGACAGTAAAGACAAGCCCAGGAAGGGGAGCAACAAATGAAGCTATCTCTCAACAAGAAGATCGGGGCCAGGGTCGGCTGGTCACTCGCGGCGCTCGCGCTAGTGATGACCGCCCTCTTGTCCTCCTCCGCGGCCGCGAGCACGGCTAGCGCGAAAAGACCGGCTGCTAACACCAGCTATCTGAACATCATCGCCGACCCGGCGGGGCCGTTCGCGAACGGGTTCAACCCCTACTCGCTGTCCAATTCCGCCTACGTACAGGGCGCGACCGGCATGGTCTATGAGCCCTTGATGCAGTTCAACTTGTTGAAGGTGGGCCAGATCTACCCATGGCTGGCGACATCGTGGGCGTGGGCCGACAACGGCACCGAGCTCGTCCTGCACACCCGCAGCGGGGTCAAGTGGACCGACGGCAAGCCCTTCAGCGCCGCTGATGTGGCTTTCACCTTCAACTTGATGAAGAAGTACCCGGCTCTCAACGGCAACGGCGTCACATTTGTCAGCGCGAGTGCCCCGTCGTCGACCGAGGCGATCTTGAAGTTCGCCTCGCCGGCCTACACGCAGCTCTTCGACATCAGCCAGGTGCTGATGGTGCCCGAGCACATCTGGAAGAGCGTCCCGAACCCGGTCGAGTACGTCGACGACAGCCCCGTCGGGACAGGGCCGTACACGCTCTCGTCCTTCTCGGCCCAGGAGTTCACCCTCGTGCGCAACCCCAACTACTGGCAGATGGGCGAGCCGAAGATCGCGACTCTGCACTTTTTGTCCTACGCCTCCAACCCGAGCGCCGGGCTTGCCATCAGCTCGGGCGACATCGACTGGAACACCGTCTTCATGCCCAACTACGAGTCGGGCTTTGTGCAAAAGGACCCGAAGCAGCACTTCGAGGCCGTCTACCCGATCGGCAACTTCTTCCTCTGCCCGAACACCGCCGAGTACCCGTTCAACAAGCCTGTCGTGCGCCAGGCCATGAGCGAGGCGATCAACCGTCAGCAGATCGTGAGCGAAGGTGAGCATGGCTTCTACTTCGCCGACACAAGTGCGACCGGGCTGACCCTTCCCCGCTGGAGCCCCTGGCTGGCCTCGAAGTTCTCCGGCAACACGCTCAGCTTCAACCCGAGCGCCGCCAAGAAGCTGCTCGAGAAGAACGGCTTCAAGCTCGGCAGCAACGGCATGTTGAAAGAGCCGAACGGCAAGCCGTTCAGCGTGACCCTCGTCGGCCCGACGCCGTACACGGACTGGATGACCGATGCTCAGCTCATCGTGAACGAGATGCAGCAGGCCGGCATCGACGCCAGCGTCTCGGGCGTGTCGGTCAGCGCCTGGACCAATGACTACGTCGTCGGCACCTACCAGCTGACCTTCTGTGGCCAGTTCACGACCTCGGACCCGTACTCGATGTACAACTACATGCTCAACAGCGCTCTGAGCGCCCCGGTCGGAAAGCCCACGACAGCCGACGTGGAGCGCTACACGAACGCCGCAGCCGACACGGCTCTCGCCGCAGCGGCCGCCACGGACAACCACGCCGCCTTGTTGAAGGCCTACACCACCCTCGAGGGCATCATGGTCAACGACGTCCCGGCGATCCCGCTCTTCAACGGCGGGGCATGGGCGGGCTACACGACGACACACGCCACCGGCTGGCCGTCGGTGAGCAACCCGTACGAGATGAACGACCTCGAGTCCCCCTGGGACGAGGTCGTCGTCTTGCACCTGAGCCCGACGAAGTGAGCAAGCGACTCGAGTTGTCCCCCGCATCCGGCGGCCCAGCTGACACCGGCAACGGCAAAGGGAGAAGTTATGGCTGATCAGGAAAACGCCCCGCCGATAGGCGTAGGAATCGTCGGCTGCGGGAACATCTTCGAGTCGTACATAACAGGGCTTCGCAAACTCCGCTCGGTCCGGGTCCTCGGCTGTGCCGACATCGACCAGGCCCGGGCGGAGGCTGCGGGCAAGTTCCACGGCCTGCGCGCCTACGACTCGGTCGAGGCGCTGTTGGACGACGGCGAGGTCGACCTCGTCGTCAATATCACCCCGCCCATCGCCCACGGCTCGGTGAGCCTGGTCGCCCTGGCCCGGTCGAAGCACGTGTACTCGGAGAAACCCCTCTCGGCATCTTTGGAGGAAGCCGGCCGCGTGCTCGAGGCCGCGGCCGGCCCGGGTCAGCTCGGCTGTGCCACCGACACCTTCCTCGCGGGCCCAGGCCAGACGGCAGCGCGCCGCCATCGACTCAGGCCTCATCGGCGAGCCCGTCGGGTTCTCGGCCGCCATACCCCACAGTCGCGCCGAGGAGTGGCACCCCGAACCGACCTTCCTTTTCAAAAAGGGGGGCGGCCCGCTGCTCGACATGGGGCCGTACTACATCTCGAACCTCGTCAACTGCTTGGGGCCAGTGCTCACGGTGACGGGCTCGGCCCGGATTGGGGCCAATCCGCGCCTTGTCACCACACCGGGACGGCTCGTGGACTCGATCGTGGTGGAGGTCCCGACGCACGCCGTCGCCGTGCTGAAGTTCGCCTCGGGCACGGTCGGGACGCTGACGGCGAGCTTCGACCTTTGGTCCGACCACCTGCCTCACATCGAGATCTACGGGACAAAAGGCATCTTGCGCCTGCCCGACCCGGACCGCTTCGACGGCGATGTCTTGCTCAAGCTCAACGAAAGCGACGCCTGGGAAGTGGTCCCACCCGTGATACAGCTGGCGGGCTGGTTGGTCGAGGGAGGCCGCATCCGCGGGCTCGGCGTCGCCGATCTCGTCGACTCGCTCCATGGCCGGCCACAACGCACGAGCGCCGAGCTCGCCTACCACGTCCTCGAGATCCTCGACTCGGTCACTGTCGCCAGCACCACCGAGTCGGTAGTGCACCTAAAGACCGCCCCCGCACGTCCAGAGCCCGTGGCCGCCGGTGACTTCAACGGCATGGCCGTCCTCGTGGACAGTCACTGAGAAAGCAAGGAGGAAGTTTTTCATGGAGTTCCGCTTTGGTGTCGACCTGATCACCTTCTATCACCCGTCTTTCTGGGGGGCGGACGACCGTCAGTCGTTCGAGAAGGTCGCTCTCGGGGATCCGCACCGTTTTTGGGACCGCATCGCCGAGTCGGTGCTCGCGGCCGGGATCACCGGGGTCGAGGTGACCTTCCCCCCCGGCAACTGGGAGACGGCGGTGCAGACCTTCGGATCGGCGGGCGCCTTCTCGGACTACCTGAAAGGTGCCGGCATCTCGCTGATCAGCGGGTTCTTCAGCGGCCTCGAGGAGCACGAGGACACGCTCGACCCGGACACCCAGCGCCAGATCCTCGAGGAGGCCCAGCGCTATGCCGAGTTCCTGGGCGAGAGCAAAGGCGTGCTCGTGGCCGGCATGCCGATGCGCAAGAAAGGCACACGGGAAGAGCCGAACTTCGTCGACTTCGACTACGTGAAGGCGGTCTCGGACCTCATCAACCAGATCGGGGCAACGACACAGCGCCACGGCGTGCGCCTCGCGCTTCACCCTGAGGTCGGCTCGGTGTTCTGCGTTCGGCGTGACATCGACTTGTTCCTCTCGCTTACCGACCCGGCCTATGTCGACTTCTGCCCCGACACGGCTCACATCTTCCTCGGTGGGGTCTCGCCGGTCGAGGTGCTGGCGGACCACTACGAGCGCGTCACGATCGCCCACTGGAAGGACGCCGTAGGGCGTTGGCCGAACGACGATGACGTGAACGAGAAGCGCTTCGAGCTCGAGGCCGAGTACTTCAAGGCGGTCGGTAAGGGTGACGTGGACTGGGCGGGGTGGGTCGACGGCCTGGACAGGGCTGGCTATGTGGGCTGGACGATCCTCGAGTTGGACGCGGCTGCCAATCCGATCCCGGACATGACCGAAGCGCGTCAGTTCGTGGAGAATCTGGTGGCATCAAGAACCTAAGGACTTGCCATTACGAGGCCCGGCGCGCGACCGAAGGCGCCGGGCCTCGGCGCGTCGGGCGCGAGATTCCGTCTCTTAGGGCCGGTACGTCCCATCGCCGGAGGCTGCCTGGATCGCCATCGCTGAGACGAGCTCGTAGGCGACGTGCGCCGCCGCGAGCGCGGTTATCTGGGCGTGGTCATAAGCCGGCGCTACCTCGACGACATCCGCGCCGACGATGGGCAGGTCGACAAGGCCGCGCAACAACGAGAGCAACTCCCGGCTCGACAAGCCGCCGGGCTCTGGAGTCCCCGTCCCCGGGGCAAAGCCGGGGTCGAGCACATCGATGTCGACTGACACATATACCGGCCGGTCACCGACGCGGGCATGCACCTGCTCGAGGATCTCCTCGTGGTGTGCCTCGCCCATGGAATCTGCCGACCGCACGACGAAGCCCAGATCTGAGTCGTTGGAAAGATCAAGCCGTTCGTAGATGGGGCCACGGATACCGAGATGGATGCAGTTGCCCTTCGAGAGGAGCCCCTCCTCCGACGCTCGGCGAAATGGCGTTCCGTGCGTGAAAGGCGCTCCGAAATAGGTGTCCCAAGTATCAAGGTGGGCGTCGAAATGTACGACGGCGATCGGCCCGTAACGCCGGTGCAGAACCCGCAGAATCGGGAGGGCGATCGTGTGGTCGCCGCCGAGAGCGACGGCTCGGGTGGAAGTCGCCAGAACCTGTTCGAGCCCGGACTCGATCGCCGCCATGGCCGCCTCAACGTCGAACGGGCTGATGGCGAGGTCGCCAGCGTCGGCCACCTGGCAGGCGTCAAACGGGGACACGTCAAGAGCGGGGTTGTAGGTGCGTAACAACCGTGATCCGGCTCGGATCGCCTCGGGACCGAAACGAGCTCCCGGCCGGAAGCTCGTCCCTGAATCGAACGGCATCCCAACAACGGCTATGTCACAACTTGTGACTTCTTCGCGCCTAGGCAGGCGTGCGAAGGTGAGCAGTCCTGCAAAGCGCGGCACCTTGGTGCCGTCGAGCGGGCCGACAGGTCTGCTGTGCTCTTCTGTCACAGTCACTATTTTAAAGGTGCGACTTTCCGCTTCATTCGGCCGCTTACCGCCATCATCATGACTTCGTCGATCAAGGCGAGACTCAACGTGGCCTGCCGAGAGGTCAATCCGTCGGCCGGGAATCACAACAAAGTGGCGTCGAACTGCCTGACGAGAGCCGAGGCTGGAGCCTAGGAGTACTCACTACGGCGGCCGAGGTGCCAGGTGGCGAGCACCGGCCACTCGGGTGCCAGCTCGCCACCAGTGTCGACCAGGCAGATCTTGTCGATCGTGGCCACTGCTGGGAATTTGGCCGCGACCCCCGAGGCCAACTGCTCACGCGCAACGTCGCCCAGCTCTCCGTAGACGAGACTCAAATGCGGCCAGTAATCACTGCTGTCGCGCCCGAGGCGTCGCACCAATTCCGAGCGAAGGCTGACAATACCGTCTCTCGGGCTGACGACAGCGACGACACAACGAAAGTAGGCAGCCGTAGTTGCCAGCCCGGTCAGCTCGATGCTGAACGGGAGGGTGGCGGCGGCGGTCGCTTCGAAGGCCTCCCGCTCGACGACCTCGCCGGTGAGAGATTCGAGGAGAGTCACATGAGGCTCGAACGTGCCTACCCAACCTCCGCCTACCAGCTGTTTGGTGTAGGCACGGTAGATGTTGCTGTCGTGGGCTGAGAGAAGCGCCCACAGGGAGAGACGTGGAGACTCTGACACTCGGGACATCCTGGCATGAAGTAAGGGCCGTCCAACCGGAACCTCAACAAGCGTCTAACCAGACAGCAATACCTGTCGTGGACCCTTTACCCGACCGCAGGCGAAGGCATCGGAGTCCCGAGCAGGTCCCGTCAGCCGCAGGAGCGATACTCTCGAAGCAAACCTGAACGATCTCGAGGCCGAGCGACAATTGGTCGGCTCTCCAGCAAGAGAAGGATTGACATCCCCGGAGCTCGTCGAGCAGCGTAACCAGGTAGCAGGAGATGAGGAGGCATTGTGACCATCATCATGGATGGCAACTCGCTGACCATCGAGGGCCTCGTGCGTATTGCCCGCGACGGCGCAAAGGTTGAGCTCGACGCGAAGTCCCTTGAACGCATCCGCGCGTGCCGCGCCATGCTTGAAGACAAGCTCGCAGCCCACGAGATCATGTACGGCACGAACACGGGGATCGGCGAGTTCTCGGAAGTGGTGCTGACCGACGAGCAAGTCGAGCAGTTCCAAATGGCGCTCGTCTACAACCACGCTGCTGGCATCGGCGATCCTGCGCCTGTGGAGGCCGTGCGCGCAGCCATGGCGTCGCGCATCAACGTTCACGCCCACGGCAACTCAGGGATCCGGCCCGAGATCACCTTGACCCTCGTCTCTATGCTCAACCGGGGTGTGACCCCGGTCGTCTGCCAAAAAGGCTCTGTGGGTGCCTGCGGTGACCTCGCCCCGATGGCTCAGCTCGCGCTCTCTCTGGTGGGAAAGGGCGAGTCCTTCTACAAGGGCGAACGTCTGCCTACGGGCGTGGCGATGGCGCGCGCCGGCATCCCGGTCCCAGGTCTGCAGGCTCGCGACGGGCTCGGCACCATCAACGGCGCCAACATGCTTACCGCCATGAGCGCTCTGTGTTTGTACGACGCCGACCAGATGCTGCGCCAGGCCGAGATTGCCTGTGCAATGTCACTCGAAGCGCTCATGGCCAACTTGAAGCCCTACGACGCCCGTCTCCACGAGCTGCGCGGCTTCCCCGGAGCGGTGCGCAGCGCTGCCGCCATCAGGCACTGCGTCGAGGGTGGCGATCTCGCGACTGGCAGGATCAAGACCAAGGTCCAGGACGCCTACTCCATGCGCTCGTCTCCGCAGGTGATCGGTGCTGCCCACGACGCTGTCGCCTGGGCGGCCCGCCAAGTCGAGATCGAATTGAACGGTGTCGGAGACAACCCGATCTTCATTCCGGAGGACAAGCTCACCCTCACCGGCGCCAACTTCCAGGGCACACCGGTCTCGCTTCCAATGGAGATGGTCGGCCAAGCAATGACGATGGTGAGCGTCCTGTCGGAACGGCGCATGAACCGGTTGGAGAACCCAGCGCTCAGCCAAGGACTGCCCGCCTTTCTCACCGCCGAGCCCGGCTTCTACAGCGGCCTCATGCTCAGTCAGTACACGGCCGACACGCTCATCACAGAACAGCGGATCCTCGCTGCCCCAGCCTCCACCATGTCCATCCCGGCCGCGGCCGACCAGGAGGACTTCGTCTCAATGGGCATGAACACCGCCATCAAGAACCGCCAGATCCTGCAGAACGCCTGGGCCGTACTCGGCATCGAGTTCATGGCCGCCGCCCAGGCACTTGACTTTCGCGAGTTCACGCCGGGCAAGGGAGTGCGTGTCGCCCACGAGGTCGTGCGCCTGCACGTCGACCACCTGGCTGAGGACCGGCCCCTCTATCCCGACCACAACACGATGGCGGCCCTCGTCGAGTCGGGAGAGATCCTGGAAGCTGTCGAGGCTGTCGTCGGCCCTCTCGACTAATCGAGCTTGGTGTCCGCCTGACGAATCCCGGACTCGATGTGCCGGCACGTCCGTGAAGGCCGAGGGCGGAGCGCCCGTGGCTCATCTGCGGCATGCCGGTTCACACCAGTGAAATTGGGTTGGCATGGCTGTGGGACGGCCCGGCCAACGGTTCTGGGGCGCTGTCCTCAGCGGCTGGGGCTCGGCCGTTTGATCTGCACGACTTGGCGGTGAGGACCGGTCGCGCTCGGCCGCGTCCGACAGAGTTGACCGCGCGGTCTCAGCCAGATCCCGACTCTCGGCCGTCAAGGCGAACAACGCCGAGGTGGTCGGCTTTTCACCGTTCTTGTTCGGTGCCTTCGCGGCTGCCGGGCTGGCAGCTCGGGACCACCTCGCCTTTGACTACCCCCCAGTAACGGCGGAGAGCACGTCGGCGATGCGCGGCGAGCCCGCCAGCTCCTCAAGCTCGTAGCGGACCCTCACCATGGGCTTGGACACCTTGATCACATGACGCAGGTCGATCGGCGAGGCGACAATGACGACATCGACGTCGGCGGCGTCGATCATCTGCTCCATTTCGCGAAGCTGCTGGTCCGAGTAACCCATGGCCGGCAGAACCGGGCCGATCGCGTACTTGCGGTAGGTGTCCTCGAGCGTTCCCAGCGCGTAAGGGCGGGGGTCGACGATCTCCGCCGCGCCAGCCCGTCGGGCGGCGACAACTCCGGCGCCGAACTTCATCCCTCCATGGGTGAGCGTGGGGCCGTCCTCGATCACCAGCACCCGCTTGCCGGCGATCTGCTCGCCGTCCTCGACCGTCAACGCGCTGTTGGCTCTGATGACCGTCGCAGTGGGGTTCACCCGACGAATGGCGTTTTCGACCTCGCTCACCTGGTCAGGCGTGGCGGAGTCCATCTTGTTGATCACTAGGACATCTGCCATCCGGAGGTTCACCTCTCCGGGGTAATAGCTTGTCTCGTGCCCGGCCCGGAGCGGGTCCACCACGACGATGTTGACGGTCGGGCGGTAAAAGGGCAGGTCGTTGTTGCCGCCGTCCCACAACAAGACGTCGCACTCTTCTTGAGCCTGGCGAAGAATGTCTCCGTAGTCCACGCCGGCGTACACGATGGTCCCGGAGTTGATGTGCTCCTCGTACTCTTCACGCTCCTCGACAGTGACACCCGCGCTGTCGAGATCGCCGAGAGTCGCGAAGCGTTGCACGCGTTGTGCGTTCAGGTCGCCGTAGGGCATCGGGTGACGAACCGCCACGGCGCGCTTTCCCGCGGCGGCCAGTGCCCTCACCACGGCTCGTGATGTCTGGCTCTTGCCGGAGCCGGTTCGCACCGCGCACACCGAGACCACGGGAACCTTCGCCGACAACATGGTCGCTACCGGGCCGAGCAGGGTGAAGTCAGCACCGGCGGCGAGCACCTCACTGGCCTTGTGCATGACGTACTCGTGCGACACATCGGAGTAGGCGAACACAACTTCTTGGACCTGGTGATCCTTGATGAGGCGGACAAGTTCGGACTCGTCATGGATCGGGATCCCGTCCGGATAGCGGGGCCCGGCGAGCTCAGGGGGGTAGCGACGGTCGCTTATGAAAGGGATCTGAGTGGCGGTGAAGGCCACCACCTCGGTTCCCTCATCCTCGCGGTAGACCACATTGAAGTTGTGGAAATCGCGGCCGGCGGCACCCATGATCAGAACGCGGCGTGGCACTGTCTTGCCTCCTTTGTATCGGGCCGTCAGCCGTGGGCGTCTCCCCCTGTGGGGAGCACGCCGGACGGCACCTGCCCGAACCTTGCGCGCTTACGACGCTAGTTGAGGAGACACAGATATGTCACCAGCTCCGACATGCCACGGGGCCCAAGCGCATCGTCTTCGACCAGTCACCCGAGCGGGACGATGCGAGTTCACATTCTCCACTTGGGAGAAGCTGGCTGTCCCTACGAGGTCACTGAGAAACCGGGCAGGGCGCCCTGTTTCATGTCGGCTTCTCGGCCGGATGTGAAAAGACCACCTATGCAAGCCCCGCCGACCAGGTCAAGGCGCCAAACATGGCGGCGCAAAGTGACTCTCAACCTTCCCCGGTGCTCGGGCCGACCGCCTCGACTGCCTCGCCCACTGAGGCAAAGAAGTTTGCGGCACCGATGCGTTCGACAAGGCCGCTTCGAGCAAGGCCCTCATGCACGCGCGACCCGACCCGGGCCATTGCGAATTTGATGTTCTGATGGTCGAGATTGTCCAGCGCTTCGCGAAGTGCGCGCGAGCCCGTGTAGTCGATGTCGCTCATGCCCAGCGCGTCGAGAATGACGACCTTGGGCTTGCCCTCGCCGCGCGTCAGCGCGCGTTCCAACTCAGCTCGGAAGTGGACCGCATTCGCGTACCACAGCGGTGTGGCGAAAAGCACCACCAAGATGCCCGGCACTTGGGCCGCGTCCCGCACGATGCTCAAAGGCACCCAGCTCGTCGTGCCACGGATGCAGCCGAGAACGTGAAGCTGAGGGCGAGCACTGAGCCGCGCACGGTCGAAGACGGCGAGCCCGACCGCCACGCCAATGCCCTGTTCTACGCCGATGAGTGGTACAGCCAAGAGCGTGATGACGGTCAGCCCGAGCTCGAACCGGTCAAAGCGAGCGATGGCGGCAACCTCGCGGCCGTGAAAGATGCGCGTGGCCACGAAGATCAGCACTCCCGCCAATGTCGCGAGGGGGACATCTTTCAACAGGCCCGCCGCCGGCACGAGAAACGCTAAGGCGACTGCGGCTCCGAGACCGGCGGCCTGGGTGCGGCCGCCCGCCGAGGCGATGATCGCAGTCCTCGGAGGGCTCGCGTCCACGGGGAACGAGCCGCAGACGCCCGCGAGGATGTTCCCGACGCCTACCCCGAGAAAGTCCCGTCCGACGTCCACCTCGTAGTCACCCTGGTCGGCAAAGGCTCGAGTTGTCGCCGCAGACTGGCTGAGGACCACGAGAGCGACGACAGCGGCGATGGGGGCAACGCTTCCCAATGCCGACCACGACAAGCCCGCCAACCCGAAGCGGGGTGCTCCGTGGGCAAAGTCGCCGAGCACGCTGACACCGTGGGCGTGCAGGCCGAGAGCGCCGACAAGGATCGTGGACCCGATGAGCGCCACAAGCGCGCCGGGAAACTTGTGGTCAACGCGGGCTGCTGTGGCGACGAAGACGAAGGTCACAAGGCCGATGCCCAGAGCCCAGCCGTTTGTCCGACTGAGCTCTCCCGCCATGACAGAAAGCCTGTGAATAGAAGAGCCGCTCACCGAGGGCAGTCCCAATAGGTCCGGGAGTTGGTGCACGACGATGATGACTGCCACGCCGGCGAGAAAGCCCGTGATGATCGGCACGGAGAGAAAATCCGCAATCCAGCCAAGTCGCAGGACTCCGACGAGGACGACTATCACGCCGACCATCACCGCGAGGATCCCGACGAGGTCCACGTAGCGAAGCGATTCCACCGGAGCGAGGTGCGCGATCCCAACCGCGAAAAGCGGCGCGATCGTCGAGTCCGCTCCCACCGACATCTGTGGGTTTGATCCGAGTAGGGCAAACATGACAGTGCCGGCGATGAAGGCGTAGAAGGCTGTGATCGGGGGCATGCCGGCGAGCCTTGAGGTCGCTAGTTGCTCAGGCACGACCACGGCGAGCAGAGTCAGGCCGGCGAGAGCGTCGGCTCCCGCGAACGACGGCTTGTAGCCGCGCAAAGACGAAAACACCATGGCCGGCAAACGATGCCCTCTTCCGCCTGCCCCCGAGACCGATGGATGTGACCCCGTCGCTGCCACCTCGGTCATCATCGCCGATGGGCACGGCCTCGCGCAGGCCTACTGGAGCCGGAGCTGTCAGACGCGCCGCCTGTGCCCCGATATGGGGCAGTCGGGCAGCGACTCTTCCCCTGCGGGGCATTCGAGGACCGTAGCGGCCGTCCCAGCTCAAATCTGGACCTATACAGAACCGTACTAGGTCGTTATAGTACGAACTGTGACGGCCGGTCCCATGCTGGAACGCTTCCACCTGCGCCGGGACTCCCCTGTCAAGCCTTACGTGCAGATCAAGAGCCAGTTCGAGTATGAGATCTGCACGGGTCGCCTGGCGCCCGGTTCAAAGCTGCCGTCGGTCAGGGAGGTCGCTACAGCCCTCGGCGTGAGCCCCGTGACGGTCACCCGGGCCTACCGCGACCTCGAGCTCGCAAGTCTCGCCGTGTCGCATCCGGGGGTGGGCTTCTTCGTGCTGACGATCGGGGAAAGTCAAACCGGGCCACACGCGAAGATTCGCAACCGAGCCTCCCGGCTGATCGCCGATGCCGTGGCGGAGGGAGTCTCGGTCGACCAGGTCCTGCAGATCCTGCTGGCCGAGATCACTGAGATGCGCGCCAAGCTCGCTCACCTCGAAGTGATACTCGTGTGCAAGCGCGGTGGCCGCATCGACGAGCTCGCCGAGCGGTTGCGCGAGTCGCTCAGCGGCATGCGGGTTGAGATCGTGCCGGTCGTGCTGGAAGACGTCATCGAAGACCTCGATGGCTGGCTGCCCCGCCTGCACAAGGCGAGTCACGTGATGGGGCTGGTCTTCGACCTCAGCCAAATCCAGCCCTTGCTTGTCCGCCACGGGGTACCAGTCGTTCCGATCCTGGCGATGCCCCGCGAGGACGTCAGGGAGCGCCTCGCCGAGCTGGAGCCGGGCTGCCGGGTAGGCATCCTTGCAAGTGTGCCCGACTTCGTCGACGGCATGATCTCCTGTGTCGCCACGACGAATCCAGGAGTCAACATCGTTGGGGCGCTCTCCTGCCTGGACAAGCACCAGCTGCCCGACCTCATGTCCTCGAGCGACTGCATCGTCTACGGAACCCTCGCCCGACAGACCCTGGAGGCCCAGAGCCAGGTTCCCGCGCGCACCATCGAGCTCGTCTACGTACCCGAAACAGGTTGGATCGAGCGCATGCGCAGCCTGCTTCGCAGTGAACTGGGCAGCTGAGCAATGTTGGATCTTGCCTGCCTTCTCCGGCCGACCTCGGTCGCCGTCGTAGGGGCAAACGACGACGCCGACACCTTCGGAGGCCGTATCTGGCGCTATTTGAGCAAGTACTCCCAGGTAGAGCTAATGGCGGTCAACACGCGGCCGGACGCACTCGAGGGCTCGCCGGTCGCCTCCCAGCTGAGCGAGCTACCCCTCGTTCCCCAAGTCGTCGTACTGGCGACCCCGGCCGGGACAGTACGCGATCTCGTAGTCGCATCGGCCGATGTCGGGGCCAAGGCCCTCGTCGTACTGTCACAGGTGCCAGCAGAGACAAGGGCCGAGATCGCGGG
This sequence comes from uncultured Acidimicrobiaceae bacterium, assembly GCA_963725355.1. Classification (GTDB taxonomy): domain Bacteria; phylum Actinomycetota; class Acidimicrobiia; order Acidimicrobiales; family Bog-793; genus Fen-455. The sequence continues at coordinate 98,094 of CAVRYE010000011.1, read as the reverse complement.
GATCGTCGCCGAGGCGGGCATGACCTTGCTCGGCCCGGGCAGCCTCGGGCTGATCAACGCGAATGACTCCGTCGTGCTGTCCAGCTCGGTCAGCCTGGAGCTCGGGACGCGTCGCGGGCCGTTGGCCCTCGTGGCCCAGAGCGGTGCCTTGATGGGAGTTCTCCACGCGAGAGCGATGGAGCAAGGCCTCGGCCTCGGGCTCTGCGTGGCGACGGGCAGCCAGCTGCAGGTCCGTGTGGAGCACTTCCTGGCCGCCCTCAGCGACGACGACGACTATTTGGCCGTAGGAGCGCATTTAGAGGACGTCGACATCACCTTGTTCACAGCTGCTGGCGAGGCCTTCGCACGAGCAGGGCGCAAGCTCGTCGTCTTGAAGGGCGGACTCACCACACCGGGCGGCATCGCGGCCGCAAGCCACTCGGGTGCACTCATAGGCGGCGGCAGCGCCTTCCGGGCGTTGGCCACCGAACTCGGAGTTCTCGTTGTCGAGCAACCCGCACAACTGCTCGACTGCCTACAGGCCTACACGGTCTCCGGCAGGAGATGGTATTTCGCGACGGTGTCCGGCGGCTTGGCTGCCATCACGGCGGACCTGGCAGCCGAGGCAGGGCTCGAGCTCCCTGCCCTCGATCCAGGCCTCGAGGTCTTCCCACCCGGGCTTCAACCTCACGAACTGGGTAACCCCCTTGACCTCGACGCTGTGCCGATGACAAACGCGCAGACCCTCACGGCCATCGAGCAGTTGCTCGCCGAGGAGACAAGCGACGGCGTCGTGGTCGTGCTCAACGACAAGCCGGGTCTGGAATACCTCGTCTCCTCATTGAGCGGACTCGATGAAAGACAAAGGTCCGCTCTGCAGCTGTGCTCTGAGTGCAGCGGCCAGTACGAGCACGTCTGGCGCGTTTGGACCGAACGGGGCGGGGCGTATTCAAAGGGGATCTCCTCGTTGATCCACGCCCTCGCCGCCACGAGGGAGCTGGGATCGCGCGAGCTCGACCGGGAGCCCGATGGCCGTCTTGTCTCGGCTGTCGGTGTCCAAGAAAGGCTCTCCGCCGCGGGAATCCCCGTCCTGCCTCTCGTCGAGATCCGACGTGCAGAGGACTTGGACGAAGCCATCTCCCAATTGAAGTTGCCGCTCGTGTTGAAACTAGCTGGAGAGGAGCACCGCAACGCTGAGGAGGTCGTCCCCGTCGCCTCGAGGCGTGAGGCCCACGAGACATTCGAGCGGCTCACAAGTCGCGGTGAAGTGGTGGCTCAGGTGCTCGCCGAGCCCGGCCTCGAGTTCTACATCGGCATCAACCGCGACAGTGTCTGCGGGCCGGTCTTCGTGATCGGCGCCGGCGGTCCGACGCTCGAGGCACAGCGCGACGTTTCCATGGCGATCGGGTTCCCCGATCGCGACCAGGTCAAGGCGTGCCTGGCCGAGACCGTATGCGGTCGCTGGGTGCTCGGATCGCTCGGGAGCCGCCTTGTAAACACCGAGCTTCTCGTTGACATTGCCCTCAGGGCAGTAACGGTCGCTCGCGACATGTCCGAGTCCTTCGCCGCCTTGGACTTGAACCCTGTGGTGGTCGGTCCCTGGGGTGCGGCAGTGGTCGACGCCAAGCTGCACGTGAGATCGGCCACACCTGACGAGTGGAGTGGACTTCCATGCCTGCCGTAGAGATCGACTACCCCCTTGCGGGCCTTGGGCGCATCACGCTCAACCGTCCCCATGTGCTCAACGCCATCAACCGCGAGCTGCTCGACGACTTCGTGGAGGCGACGGGCGCGCTCGAGCACGACACTGCGGTGAAGGTGGTCATCCTCACAGGCGCGGGTCGCGCCTTCTCGGCCGGTTTCGACTTGAAGGCCGAGGCTTCCGAGGGATCAATTTCTGTCGAGGAGTGGGCCGACCGCTTCCAGGAGGACTGGAACGTCTTCCTCCGGATCTGGAAGAGCGCCAAACCATACGTGGCCGTCGTCCGCGGCTACGACCTTGGCGGTGCGCTCGAGCTGTCTTTGCTCGCCGATGTGACACTGGCCGCTCGCAGTGCCCAATTCGGCCTCCCCGAGATCCGCCACGGCGGAGGACCGGGCGCGACGATGCTGCCCTGGGTCGTGGGCATGAAGGCCGCCAAGTGGCTCATGTTGACCGGTCAGCGCATCGGAGCCGAACGCGCCCTTGAACTGGGGCTCGTCACCGAGGTCGTCGACGACGACGAACTGGATTCGCGTTCGTTGGAGGTGGCGGTCGAACTGGCGTCCATCCCCGCCACCGCTCTCAAGTTCACCAAGTTGGCGATCAACCGCACCTATGAGCGCCTGGGCTTTCTAAGCGCCGTGGACGAGAACTACACGATCTCGACAGTGATGAACGCCACGGCGGCTTACCGGGAACAGGAGCTTGAGCGCCAGAACATGCCGCTCAAGGAGTTCCTAAAAAAGCGCGACAGCGCTGACGCGACGGGTGACTGACAAACAGCTTCTGCGATCAAGGAGGTAGCACGAAGTAGCACTACATCTCATATTTCACAGGAAGGAAATCGCATATGGAACGAACAAGGAGGCGGTATGGATCGTCGTGCATTTCTGGTTAAGTCCGGCGGCGTAGCTCTGGGCGTGGGGCTGCTGTCGTTGAACAGTGGCGTCCTCGACAGCTCGACGCGGCGGGACAGCACTAAGACTGTCGGGAACATAACCAGCCTGTCGCTGCAGGAGAGCTACATAAACAACGCCGAGTTCGCGGGGTACTACTGCGCCGCGAAGAAGGGCTACTTCAAGAAGTACGGGATGGACGTCGACATCATCGCGGCGGGGGCATCGACAGACCCTCGTCAGTCGGTGGCTAACGGCGCGTCCCTGCTCGGGATCGTCTCAGAGACGAGCGACATGATCCTCGGCATCGGCGAGGGCGTGCCCTACAAGTGCTTCGGGGCTCCCTTCCAGCAGAACCCCGGCTGCCTGCTCGTGCTGGCGAACTCCGGCATCTACAGCGTCAAGGACCTCGAGGGAAAGACCATCGGGATCCAGCCCAACGCTCTCCAGCAGATAAAGGGCATCCTCGCTTTTAACCACGTGCCGCTGGACAAGGTCACACTGACCATCGTTGACGACTCACCCGAGCCGCTCGTGGAGGGGAAGATCGATGCCTACACGGCGTACGTCTTCAACGAGCCGATCTCCCTCGCCATGCAGGGCATCAAGACACGGTGCTACTCGTTCTCCAACATTGGGCTCCCTGGTTACGGGGACTGCCTCATTGCGACGGACCACACGATCGCGACCCAGGGAGACCTTCTCGCTCGCTTCACACGAGCCTCTCAGGAGGGCTGGGCCTACGCCATCGCCAATCCGAAGGAGGCTGTCGCCATCACCCTCGACGACTACCCGTCGGGACAGGTGAAGCAGCAACAGGAGCTGCAAATGCAGGCGCAGCTGCCCATGCTCGAGAACGCGGAGACAAAGAAGAACGGACTGCTCTGGGTCTCGACAATCGTCATGCAGGCCGCCCTCAACGCTCAGTTCAACTCTGGCTCGCTCAAGAAGAGGCTGACCGTTGGCGACGTGATGACCCAGGAGATCTTGGACCGTGCCAAGAGTGTTACCCCGGTCTGATCAACCAGTCGGGATCGGCGATGCGGTCAACATCGCCGATCCCGGCAGTCTCCTCGAGATGAGGGACGTCGGCCTGACCTATCCGGGCCGTTCGCCGCTTCGCGCCCTCGCAGGCGTTTCTCTCTCGGTTCGCCGAGGTCAGTTCGTGAGCCTCATCGGCCCGTCCGGCTGCGGGAAGTCCACTCTTCTTCGGATAATTGCCGGGATACTCAAGCCAACCGCCGGCGATATCCTCGTAGAAGGTGCCTCACCGCTCGAGGCCCAGCGAGCCCACCGTTTCGGTTTCGTGTTCCAAGATGCCGTCCTGCTGCCGTGGCTGAGCGTGCAGGAGAACGTCGAGCTGTTGACCGAGCTCGTCGGCATCGCGCCGAAAGAGCGCCGGCAAAGGGCCACGGATCTGTTGAGCCTCGTCGGACTCAGCGGTTGTGGGGAACTGCGTCCTGACCAGCTGTCGGGGGGCATGCGCCAGCGGGTGTCGATCGCCCGCGCCCTTGCCCTGGAACCGGCGATCCTGCTCATGGACGAGCCCTTCTCGGCAGTCGACGAGTTCCAGCGCGAACTGCTCAACAACGAGTTGTTGCGCATTTGGTCAGAACGGCAAAGCTCGGTTCTCTTCGTCACCCACCACATTGAAGAGGCCGTGTTCCTTTCCGACCGGGTCATGGTGATGAGCCCCGCCCCGGGAAGGTTCGTGGAACAGGTGGACGTCGACCTGGCCCGTCCCCGCACCGACGACATGCGGGTGGCCCCCGAATTTCTGCGCTTAAGAAGGTACCTGCGTGAAGTCCTTATCCACTGACGGTGAAGTCACGAGCTCCGACACAGACGCGGGGAACTCCACCGCGGAGATAGCCGCTGTCGCCGGTTCACGATCGAGGGACAAGGGCGAGCTCCTGCGACGATCGATGAGGTGGGTGATACCCGCCCTCGTCGTCGTCGCGATCCTCGCCCTCTGGCAGCTGCTAGTGGTCGTTTTGCACGAGCCCTCCTATTTCATACCGTCGCCGACCAAGATTGCCGAGACGCTCAAGGACAACTTTCGCTACATAGTCGACAATTTGCATGCCGACGCTGGCGCAGGCGGGCTTGGGCTTCGCTATCGGCAACGGAGCGGCGATATTGATGTCGGTCTGGTTCGTGCACGTCGCGTCTGCGCGACGGGTCTTCTACCCACTCGCCATCATATTGCAGAGCATTCCCCTCATCGCCCTGACCCCTATCGCCATCGTCACGTTAGGCAACGGCCTCACGACCAAGATCGTCATGGTCGGCCTGATCTCCTTCTTCCCGACGCTCGTCAACTTGATGCGCGGCCTGTCGGCGGTGGACGTCAACATGCTGCAGCTGTTCCAGAGCGTCCATGCGAGCCGTTGGAAGGTTCTCAGGAAGCTGCGGTGGCCGAGCGCTCTGCCCTATCTGTTCGCGGGGCTTCGGATAACCGCCAGCGCGGCGCTCCTCGGTGCCATCATCGTCGAGTGGCTGGGTAGCGACACCGGCCTCGGCTACTTGATCATCAACTCGACTTACCAGTTCGATACGCCGTTCCTCTGGGCTTCGATCTTCGTTTCCTCGGTGCTCGTGCTGATCGCCTTCGGCCTCGTCGTGCTTATCGAGCGCCTGGTCGTTCCCTGGAACCGGACGACCGAAGTCGGCCGGTGAGCTATTAGGACAAAGGAGATATGCATGTTGCTCTCCTACGCAGCCGGATGGGCACGCCGTCGTGCGGCCGGCGCCAACGGGGGGACGGTGCTTAGATGACCACGACCGAAACGGACAAGGCCGAGGAGTGGCGTCGCAGGTCGCAGCGGGCCGCAGCGATGATGGAGGCGAGCTCGATCGCCGTGGTGGGGGCCTCTGACTCACCGGGTCCGGGACGAAACGTCGTGAGGAACCTCACGGAAACCAAGTTCCCCGGCCGTGTGTTCCTCATCAACAAGTCGCACCCACGCGTGAACGACATGCCCGCCTACCCGGACATCGAGGACCTGCCAGAGGTTCCGGAGCTCATCGTCGTCGCCGTCAACCAGCGCGCCACAGTCGAGGTGGTCCGGTCTGCCGCGGCGGCAGGAGTCCCGGGGGCCGTGCTGCTGGCTGCAGGCTTCCGGGAGGTCGGCGACGAAGGCGCCAGGCTCGAGGCGGAGCTTCGCTCGGCCCGAGGCGACATGTCGCTTATCGGCCCGAACTGCCTGGGCTTTGTCAACTACACGAACCAGCTCGCCGCCTACAGCGGCCCGCTCGTCGAGCAGAAGCATTTCGGCAACGTGGCTCTCGTCTCCAACAGCGGCGCCCTCGCGTGCACCCTCACCGGCGCCGCCGCCGAACGCCGCATCAGCTTCAGCCACGTGGTGACCATGGGAAACCAGGCCGACCTCGGACTGGCGGACTTCATCGACTACCTCTCCTTTGAGCCGCATGTCGAAGTGATCGCCTGTTATGTGGAGGGTTTTGACGACGGCCGAGCCGTTCTTTCCGCCATCGGGTCCGCTGTCGAAAAAGGAAAGCTCGTCGTGCTCCTCAAGTCCGGTCGCACTCGCCTGGGCGGGCGCGCCGCGCTCACGCACACGGGGGCGCTGGCGGGATCGGCCCTCGTTCAAGAGGACCTGTTCCGACGCTCGGGCGTGGTTCTCGCGAGAGATCTTGAAGAACTCCTCGCGCTGATCGAGCTCGGAAGTCGCACCCCTCATCTTGCCGGTGAGCGCATAGGCGTCATCACCACCTCCGGTGGCGAACGTCTTCTTCTCGCGGACGCCGTGGAGGAGAACGCGCTCAACCTTGCGGAGCTGTCGGAGACCTCCAGAGCCGAATTACGAGCGCTCCTGCCGCCCTTCGCCTCGGTCACCAACCCCCTCGACACAACGGGGGCGGGCATCTTCGAAGGCGACCCGAAGACTCACTACGAGGCCGCCCGCGTCATGGCGCTCGACCCGGACGTGGACGTGCTGGTCGCTTCTTACGACGCCAAGAACGGCTGGGTCGAAGCCGCACAGAGCGCCCCCGCCTTCGTCGACGGGATCATCGCCGCCCACAAGGCCGCCACGCAAGCCGGCAAAGCCGTGGTGATCATCTCGCTCACCACCGGCAACGTTGACGCCCATGCCCGCGAGTACCTCGAGGACAACAGCATCGCCTGCCTCATGGGGCTGCAGCCCGCGATGCGAACCGTGAGCCTGCTACTTGCAAGAGGTCGTCAACCCAACCCGGGCGAGCTGTCGAGCTCGCAGAGCCCAGATTCCGAGCGAATCAGCTCGGTCGCAAGCGTCGCAGGCGCGAGTGCAGTCGCGCTCGGCGAGCACGGTGGGGTCCAACTCCTCCTCCCCGCCGCCTTGGAACGCCTGCAAGATGCCGGACTTGCCGGGTGCGAATCAGTCACGGTCACCGACGAGGAGGCCGCGGTCGCAACAGCCGGGCGCGTCGGCTATCCCGTGGCGATGAAGTGGGACGGCAACATCGCCCACCGGGCCCGCATCGGGGGCGTCGCCCTCGGGCTGAAGAACGAGGGAGCGGTCCGCGAGGCGTGGCGCTCGCTCACCGAGAAGGCAACAGAGCTCCACGTCGACTACCAGGGCCTCGCCGTCCAAGCCATGGTCGAAGGGGGGATCGAGCTGTTCGTTGGCGGTGTACGCGACCGCCAGTTCGGCCCGATCGTCCTCTTCGGCCTTGGCGGCATCCGGGTAGAAGAAGCGGGCCAAGTGGCAGTAGCGCTTGCCCCTATGAGCAGGTCCGACGCCGAGCTTCTCGTGGACAGCTCACCTTGCGCGGATGTCCTAGGACAGCGCAAGGCGGGCGGACTGCTCGATCGCGACGCTGTCGTGGGCGCGGTCATGGCTGTCGCAAAGTTGATGAGCGACCCGGCCGTGCTCGCCGTAGATGTCAACCCGCTCATCGCCCTGCCGCACGGGGTCGCCGTCGTCGATTGCAAGGTCGTCGTCGCCGGTTCGCCGTCCACCGAGAACAAGGCGGAGGCGTCGCAAGATGACGCGACCGTAGGGACCGGCCCGCCCGACAAAGAAACGGCCCCATGACCTCCGGGCAAGCTGCATCGACGCCAGCCGGGCAAAGAGGCCTCGTGGTGGTCACGGGCGCCGCCTCGGGCATCGGCCGCGCCCTGGCGATCCGTCTTGCGGCAGACAGCTGGAACCTTGCCCTTTTGGACCTCGACGAGGATGGCCTGACCGAGACGGCAGGACTCATCGGCGACATCCCGGGCGCAGACGGTCCAGCCCGGTACGCGCTGGACGTCACCGATGCCGAACGGGTCGAGGAGGTAGTCGCCGACATCGCAGGCAAAAGGGGCCCAATCTCTGGCCTCGTGTCCAATGCAGGAGTCCTCACCGTCGTCCCTGTGCTCGAGCTGACCATAGAGCAGTGGCGAAGAACGCTCGATATCAACCTGACGGGTGCCTTTATCTGCGCCCGGGCCGTGGCACGAGAGATGGTGAAGGCCGGTACGGGCGGACGCATCGTCACCGTCGCCTCAGTGCACTCCCTCGCGCCGGGCACCAGCGTCGCCGACTACGACGCCTCCAAGGCCGGCCTGCTGATGCTGACACGGAGCCTTGCTCGCGAGCTGGCCCCCCACAACATCACGGTCAACGCCGTGGGACCGGGGCTGATCTTGACCAACCTGGGCGGAGGGGCATCAAAGGAGTACCTCGATTACATCGTCCCCACGATTCCTCTTGGGCGGGCAGGCCAACCGAGTGACGTCGCCGGCGTGGTCGCCTTCCTCCTTGGTAAGGATGCCGACTACATGACCGGATCGCTTCTCGTCGTCGACGGCGGGATGCTGCTCACCGCAGACCTCTGAGAACAGCGACAGAAGAGCGCAAGACATCGTCAACAAAATCAACAGGAGAGGCAACTGATGAACCTAGAAGGCAAAGCCGCAGTGGTGACCGGCGGTGGCCGGGGAATCGGTAAGGCCATCGTCGAGGAATTGGCGAGCTCAGGGGCAAAGGTGCTCTTCGGCGACGTCGTGACCGAGAACGTGCACGACGTCGCCGCAGAACTTCGGGACAAGGGATTCGAGGTCGAGGGCGCGCTGAGCAACGTCGCCAACAAAGATGAGATCGAAACCCTTGTCGACAATGCCCTTTCCTCCTATGGCCGGCTCGACATCATGGTCAACTCAGCCGGCATCAACCGCGACACGATGCTGCACAAGATGACCGACGAGCAGTGGGACGAGGTGCTCGCCGTAGACCTGACGGGCGTCTTCTACGGAACCCGCAAGGCACTCCAGGTCATGCGCCAACAAGAAGGCGGGGGCTCCATCGTCAGCATCTCGTCACTCTCGTGGCGCGGCAGCCTGGGACAGGCGAATTACGCCGCCGCCAAAGCGGGCATCGTCGGCCTCATGGCGACCACAGCCCGGGAAGGCGGTCGTTTCGCGGTAAGGGCGAACGCGATATGCCCCGGCTTCATCGAGACCGATATGACGAGGGGCCTCAAACCCGAAACCTGGGACGCGGTTGTCGCCCGGATACCGCTTGGGCACGCGGGCGAGCCGGCCGATGTGGCGGCGCTCGTGGCCTTCCTCGCAAGCGACGCCGCCAAGTACATCACTGGTCAAGTGATCGAGGTCGGCGGCGGCCTCGTTTGGTGACACCGCGCAGGGCCGCTGTCGAGGTCAGGAAGGCAGCGGAAAGGCCTGTGGCCTTGACGAGGTCTTGGGACCGGTACGTGCAGACCAATCGGGGGGCGAGTATTTGCCAAGGAGAATCCAAATGACTCAGTCACCAGCGAACAAGGTCGCCCTCGTGACCGGCGCGGCCGGTGGGATGGGCAGGGCGCACGTCTTGGCCCTCGTCGCCTCGGGATGGTCGGTCGCCGCTTGCGACAGGGATGAGGCTGCCCTCGAGCGCTTCAAGGAGGCGACGAAGGAGCATGGCGAGAAGATCGCCGTCTACAACGCAGACGTGACCTCTCTCGACGATGTCTCCCGGGTCGTCGAGGACGCCTCCAGGCTCGGGCCCGTTCTCGCAGTGGTCAACAATGCCGGCATCGGAAGCCCGCCGCGTCCGTTCCGCGAGATCCCTGTCGAGGACTGGCGCGAGATGCTCGAGGTGCACGTGATCGGCGCCGTCCATTGCGTGCTGGCGACACTGGGCACGATGGACGAAGCGGGCTTCGGTCGCATCGTCAACGTTTCCTCGTACTGCGCCGAAGCTGGGTCCGTCGGCTTCATCCACTACTGCGCGGCCAAGTCCGCCCTGATCGGCTACACCATGTCGCTCGCCCTCGAACAGGCCGGCACGGGTGTGACGGTGAACGCCGTGGCACCGGGGCTCGTGGAGACGCCAATGACGGCCAAGGACACGCCCGAGGCGCGGGCCAAGGCGATCGCCAAGATCCCCCTTGGTCGCTACGGTCGCCCAGAGGAGGTCGCGGCCATGATCGCCTTTCTGCTCTCGGACGACGCGGCCTATGTCACAGGCCGGGTGTTCGGCGTGAGCGGCGGGTTGGTCTGCAGATGAGAGATTTCAAGACATTCCCAAGGAGAATCAGATGACAGAACGGCGCATTGCACTTTGTGGAGGGTCGCGGACAGCCATCGGCAGGTTCAGCGGCTCGCTGGCAGAGATCGGGGCTTTGGACCTCGGAGCTGAGGTGGTAAAGGGCTGCCTCAAGCGGGCGGGAGCCGAGCCCTCGGAGATCGAGCGCCTCGTGCTCGGGGAGAACATCCAGGTGACCCGCGGGGGCAACCCGGCCCGTCACGTGCTCTTGAGGTCGGGCATCCCGATCGAGGCCGACGACTACTCGATCAACATGAACTGCTCATCGGGCCTGCGGGCGGTCACCTGTCTTGCCCAGGATCTCTTGCGCGACGACGTCAAAGTCGGCGTAGCCGCAGGCACCGAGTCGATGTCCAACACGCCCTACATGCTGGAGAAGGCACGGCGCGGCTACCGCCTCGGTAACGGCGTGCTCGTCGACTTCCTCGCCGACTACATACTCGGCGACGCCGGGCCAATGGCCGAGAAGGTGGCCGCCACCTACCACATCTCACGCGAGGACCAGGACCGCTGGGCCCTTGACAGCCAGCAAAAGGCGCTCGATGCAATAGACGCCGGACGCTTCGTGGATTCAATCGTGCCCATCGACATTGCCAAGAAGGGCGGCGAGCCCAGCTTGTTCAGCGTGGACGAGCACCCACGCCGCGGCCTCAGCCTGGAATCGCTTGCCAAGCTGAAGCCCGCCTTCGATCCGGCAGGGAGCGTGACCGCGGGCAACTCCTCTGGCATCAACGACGGCGCCGCGGCTTTCGTGGTCTGCACCGAAGAGGTAGCGCGCGAGCGCGGTTATGTGATCGACGGCTATCTCACCGGGTGGGCTTCGGCTGGGGTCGAGCCGGGCCTGTTCGGCATCGGCCCTGTGCCGGCGGTCCAAAAGCTTCTCGGGCGCGCCGGGCTCGATGTGGCCGACATCGACCTCGTCGAGCTGAACGAGGCCTTCGCCTCCTCGACGGTCGCGGTCGTCCGCGAGCTCAAGTTGGACGAGGCCAAGGTGAACGTCAACGGCGGGGCCATCGCCCTCGGCCACCCAGTCGGGGCCACGGGGATCATTCTCACCGTCAAGCTGCTCAACGAGCTGGCACGGCGCCAGCTGAGGCGCGGCATCGTCACCATGTGCGTCGGCAGCGGCCAGGGCATGGCGCTGTTGGTCGAGGCGCCTTAGTCTCCACACGGGTCGCGGCGCCCGTCGGACACCGCGACCCGGAGACTGCAAGCGGTTTCAGCGCTCGAGCGGCGCCAGTGCACCTGCGGCGGCTACCCAGTCACGTACCGAGTGGAACACGGGCACACCAACGGCTTCGACGGCCGCCGACATCTTCTCCGTGTACGGGCCGCCCATGGCCGCACAAACCACAGGCTTTCCGTGCTCGTTGAGCCTCGCCATGACCTCTACGATCTTCTCGTCGAGGGGCGAGTTCTGGAACACGAACCAGGGCATCACTATGTCCACGCCGGGGTCCGCGATGAGCGCCTCGATGCCGATCTCATAGTCCGCACTCGTTGCCGAGCCCGTGACGTCTATCGGGTTCTGGGCCATGTAGTACGGCGGGTACGAGGCGCGAAGCTGCCCGATCGTCGCCTCCGACAGCTCCGGCAGTTGAAGGCCGTAGGCGGGGAGCAGGTCGATCGCCTGGACGAAGGCGCCGGCCCCGTTGCTTATGAGGCCGACGCGTGGCCCGGCGGCTCGCGGCTGCATCGCCAGCGCCTTGGCGGCGGCGACGAGTTCGTCGACGCTGTCCACCGAGATGATGCCGGCCTGTCTAAAGGCCCCCTCGAGGACCTGGTGGCTGCCTCCGAGGAACCCGGTGTGGGAAACCGATGCGGTCGCGGCGAGTCGCGAGCGTGCCGCCTTGAAGGCGACGACAGGCTTCTTTCGGCTGGCCGCGGTGGCGGCGGAGAGAAACTTGCGTCCGTCCTCTAGGCCCTCGAGATAGCACACGATGACTTTGGTCGAGGGGTCATCGGCGAAAAAGGCGAGCAGGTCACCCTCGTCGACATCGATGCGGTTGCCGTAGCTGACGAACTTGGAAACACCTGTCCCGCTCAGGCGCTCGAGGAACACCGCACCTACCGTCCCCGACTGGGTCATGAGAGCGATGGGCCCGGCTGGCGGCCTCACCATGCGCTCGGCAGCGTAGAAGAACGAATCAAAGTGAGTGCCACTGTCCAACACGCCGATGCAGTTGCAGCCCACAACCCGCACGTCATTTTCCCGTGCGAGGCGACGGATCGTCGCCTCGAGCTCCTCGCCCCGCTCGCCCAGCTCCTTTCCTCCGGCCGATATGACGACCATGTTGTGCACGTCGGTGGCTGCGCAGTCGCGCACCAGCTCGGGCGTCGCTGCCAATGGGACGGTGACGATGACGAGATCGAGCTTCTCGGGCACCTCGCGCAAGGACGGATACGACCGAATTCCCATAACCTCGCTCCGACCGGGATTGATGGGGTAAACGCGGCCGGGGTATCCCTGACGCCCCAGGCTCTCGAGGACGGCACCGCCCACCTTGGAAGACGAGGCCGAGGCACCGACGACGGCGACTGATCCGGGTTCGAAGAACTTGGCTAGATGGCTGACGTTCGGACTGCTTCCGAGACCTCGGGCGCGGCCGGCGTTCTCGCCCGGCGGCAGGACCTTCGCGTCCAGGACGACGTGGTGGTCGTCCCAGACGAGCACGGGGTTCAGGTCCACGGACTCGAAGCTCCCGGCGAGATCTTCCGCCATGTCGCTGGCACGCATCAGTAGGTCAACGAGCATCTCCTCGGACACGGGCTGTTGACCGCGATATCCCGAAAGTACGCGGTGCCCCCCGACTCCGCGGATCATGGCCGTAGCGTCGTCTCGCGAGATCGGCGCCACGCGGAAGACGACGTCCTCGAAGACCTCGGTGAAGATGCCACCAAGCCCGAACATGACCACGGCTCCGAACTGGCTGTCCTGGTTGAGCCCGATGATCACCTCGGTCCCTCCCGCGAACATCTGCTCCACACTGACGCCCTCGATGAGAGCCGACGGCGCTCGCTCTGTCACTGCGGCGACGACGCTCCCGTAACCGCTTCGCACGGCCTCATCGCCGAACAAGTTGAGCTCTACCCCGCCGACATCGCTCTTGTGGATGATGTCGGGCGACACGATCTTGAGCGCGACCGGGATGCCCATCCCTCGCGCAAGCTCGACCGCCTCCGTGGCGTTGGTGGCGATGCCGTGGAGGGGGACGGAAAAGCCGTAACGGGCGACAGTCTCGAGTCCGTCGGTCATGGCCGGTCGGCGCTGGCCAGGTAGCGGATGATCGATTCAGCTACACAACAGGGCTTTTCTCCACCCTCGCGTTCGATAGTGGTGAGAAAGGTCGCTTGAACGCCACCGGGAACGTCCTCGACGGCCACGATCTCCGATGAGGCGCGGACGCGCGATCCCACGGCAACAGGAGAAGGAAAGCGGACCCTGTTCGTGCCGTAGTTGATTGACATGGACACCTGGTCCACTTCGAAGAGGCGGGGCAGTAGCGCACTGACGAGGGACAGGGTCAGATAACCGTGCGCAATGGTGGTCCCGAAGGGCCCTTTCGCCGCTCGCTCCGGGTCGACGTGGATCCACTGGTGGTCGTCAGTCGCGTCCGCGAAGTGGTCGATCCGCTCCTGGGTTACCTCGAGCCAGTCCGAGTAGCCGAGTTTGGCTCCGACGGCGCCTTTCAAGTCGTAGGGGCTCGCGAAGTGAGTCGGCACCGCATATCTCCTCTTGTCCGGGCAACTATGAGCCAGTTGTCGTTGATCGTAGGGCCATAAGGCAACCGCCGGACACGTTCCTCTACTCACGGATTCTCCGACGGCAGGGGCAATTGTCCGTGGCTCGCGGTTCCGCCCCGACCAGCTGGTGGTCGGCCCGTGGCGGGTATTTAGATGCGAAACAGGTACAGCTCCCGACCGGGGAACGCGCCCACGACAGCGAGGCTGCCTGACATGGCAGCCGAGACCCCGAGATAGTCACCCGCGACGAGGTCTGACCCGCTCAGCATGCCGACCTGTGACCACCGTCCGTCCGTTCTCGCCAACTCGTAAGCCACCCCGGCGCACTCCTGGTAGCAGGCGGCTCCGACGATGGCGCGGCTGCCTGACATCGCAACTGAGGTGCCCAGCTCTTCGAGACCGCGGGCGTAGGGTTCAGTCAGCTGCCTGACTTGGGTCCAGGTGGTGTGAACATGCGAGAACACGAAGACGCGCCCGAACTCCTGTCCATATGACCCGAGGCCAACAAGGGCGTATTCACCTGAAATCGCGACAGAGCTCTCGTCGCTGATGATTCCGGGAAACCTCCGAGTGGAAACCTCCCGCCAGGTGTGTTCTTCCTCTTGGAGGAAATAAACGTTGTATCCCGACGCGTCCCCCGAACCCACGACGACGGCCGTGTTCGACATCGCCAGTGTCAGAGCGAAATCAAGGCCGGAGAACCGTCCCGGCACCGTCAGCTCACCTTGGCGCTCCCATCTGCCCGACCGAGCTCGGTGGAATATGAACAGGCGTGCCGCAGAGGTTGCGGCCTCGGAGCTCACAACGGCTGTGGCGCCGCTGATCGCGACCGACGAACCGAATCCCCGACTCCCTCGGGGAGCCAAAAACACCGAGCTCTGCCTCCAACTGCCGTCCTTGTCGGTGAACACATAGACGCGCCCGCCGCCGGGCTGGTTCGCAGCACCCACCAGCAATGTCGAACCGGACGCGGAAAGCGCCGCTCCGAAGCCGCTTTGAGCTGAGGCGCCGGAGCCTTCGAGCGTCCCGTCCGGTCGCCATCTAGAACGCGTCTCGGCAAAGACGTCCACCTTGTTGGTAGATCCGGCAAAGACCGTCGTGCTGGTGATCGCCACCGACAGCCCGAACGGTCCCGCCCCTTTGAACGCGGCTATCTGATCGCCATGAAGCGAAAGGGTTTGTGCGTTCTCAGACCCCAGAGCCGAGAGCCCGCTCACTATGGCGGTTGTGCACAGCCCCGCCGCCAGAACCCTCGAGCCCCAGAATGAGCTCAACCCCCTCATGCACCGCGGCGCCTGATCACCTCGGCGGAGCACCGCCGAGGACTCAGCGCGAAAGAACGCTCCGCCATGAGGAGCATGGCTAAGTTGCAGTCTCTCTCTAGGTCTATCGCCATGACCTGCCCGAAACGGGTCATGCAGAACCCGACAGGGATGCGCCCTCAGCCGCGTCGAGCAGGGCGAGTACACGCTCGGGGGTGATCGGCAGCTGCGTCGGGCGAAATCCGATGGCATTGGCGACAGCGTTGGCAATGGTCGGTGCAACAGGGCCGATCACCGCCTCGCCGATGCCACGAGCGTTCATCGGACCCTTCCCGTCCCCGCTCTCGACAATGTCCACCATCACGTCCGGCATGTCGTCTGAGGTGGGAACGAGATAGTTGGCGAACAACGACGAGGCGATCTTGCCCTCGTCAAGGATGATCTCCTCCATGAGGGCGTAGCCGAGGCCCTGCATCGCCCCTCCTTGCATCTGTCCTTCGACCCGGAGCGGGTTGATCGCCCGACCGACGTCGTGGCAGCTGGCGTACTTGAGCACCTCGACCTCGCCTGTCTCGGTGTCGACCTCGACCTCGGCTGCATGCGTGCCGTAGGCATAGTCGGGAAAGCTCACCAATTCACCAGGTTCCGGGTCGTTCCCACGCTCCGCATCTGGGTGGAACACGTGCAAAGTGGTGACGTCTACTGAACGAGCCTCACAGAGTCGGACGAGCTCGCCGAGGCTTATGCCCTCTTCGGGGGCGCCGTCGGTGGCCGACTTGCCCGCTGGCTTTACCCGACCGTCTACGAACGCGACTTCGGCGACCGGGCAACCGAGGGCCTCGGCAGCGACCGGTGCGACCAGTTCACGCAGCTTTAGTGCGGCCTGCATGACTGCGTTCCCCGACATGAGCAGCTGCCGGGTGGCAAATGTCCCACCCGCCGGCGGCGTGAGCGCGGTGTCGCCGATGTGAACGCTGATCCGCTCGAGTGACACCCCGAGGACCTCAGACGCGATCTGACAAAGGCTGGCCGCCTGCCCCCCGCCGACATCGCTCACCCCGCATCTGATGAGCAAGGTGCCGTCGCCTTGGATGCTGAGCCATGCCGAGGCGCTGTCCCGGAGCCAGACCGTGCGCCCGTAGGGATGCATGTTGCAGGCGAACCCCCGACCAACCCGCTTCGACGGCCCGCGCGGCGCGCTCGGTTCCCCGAGCCTGGCCAAAGCTCGCTCGAGGGTCTCAGCGGCCGCCACTGCGGTGTCGAGTGTCTCGCCGGTCGGGATCACGTCACCTTTGCGGAGGAAGTTGCGCCGGCGAACCTCGGCCTTGTCCATGGCGAGGGCCTCAGCAAGCCGGTCCATCTGCGACTCGTAGCCGAGGGTTACCTGCCTTGCGCCGAAGCCCCTGAACGCGCTCGTCGGGACGTTGTTGGTGAAAACGGGACGTGAGCGCACCGAGACGTTCGGCGTGAAGTACGGACCGCACGCAAGGGCCGCTCCGTAGAAAAGGACCCGTGCGCTCTTGTTCGGATAGGCGCCGGCGTCCGCGATGATGTCGACGTCCTGGGCGACGATCCGGCCGTCTTTGGTCGCACCGGTCCGGTACCGCATGATGAACGGGTGCCCCTTGGTCGAGGCGAGAATGGACTCCTGACGGCTCCAGACCATCCTCACCGGTCGCCTCGTCTTCCACACCAACAAGGCAAGGTAGGGCTCGACGGTCATGCCCTCTTTGCTACCGAAGCTGCCTCCCATGTACGCGGCTATCAGCCGAACCTTGTTCGCCGGGAGCTTAAGCATCTCCGCAACGTCTGTTGCGTGCTCGATGATCTGAGTCGCGACGCGCAATGTGACCACGTCGTTGTCGATCCAGCCCACCCCGGACTCTGTCTCGAGGGCGGCGTGTTCGGCGTGCTGAGTTCGATACTCGCCCTCGATGATGACATCGGCGGCAGCCATGCCGGTCTGGACGTCGCCGCGCTGGATGTGCCAACTGGTCAAGACGTTGCCCTCATCGTGCACAAGCGGAGCGCCAGGCAGCAACGCGGCTTCGGGATCGAACACGCCCGGCAGCTCCTCGTACTCGGCCTGGATGAGCTCGGCTGCGTCGTCGGCAAGCTGCGGGGTCTCTGCAGCAACGAGGGCGATCGGTTCACCGGCATAGCGCACGCGATCGCGGGCAAGGACGGGCATGGAGACTGGCAGCTCACCGGGACCGCCGCTTGGCTTCTCGAAGAGACGGTTAGAGGGAACGTCCTCGCCCGTTAGGACGGCCGCGACACCGCGAAGCGCCCGCGCCTTGCCGGTGTCGATCGAGACGATCCGGGCAGACGACACCGTCGACCGGACAACACGGCCGTACAGCATGCCGGGCAGTTTCCAATCGGCCGCGTAGTGGATCGAGCCCTTCACCTTTTCGACGAAGTCGTGGTGTGCGACCGGCTGGCCGACCACGCGCATCGGCGCGACCACGCTCGCGAGCGTACCTGTGTCCTGCATTTCGCAAGTCTCGGATCTCCGTGAATGGGGTTCGCCTACCCCCGGCTCTCGAGCAGACGGGGATGCCGGCTCGGACACAGCGATCAGCTCACCGGGCATCGCTGCCACGGTTGCATCGCTCAACTTCGTGTCTCCTCAGTCGCAAGGGCCCGCTCGTCGAGATAGGACTCGACCGCCTCGATGATCTTGGAGTACCCAGTGCAGCGACAGAGGCTCCCACCTAGTTCGTAGCGGATCTCCTCTCGCGTGGGACGCAGCATCCTCTGGGCAAGGCTGTACGCGGTGAGGATCACGCCCGGGGTACAGAAGCCACATTGGGTCCCCCCGAAACGCAAGAACGCTTCCTGCAGAGGGTGCAAGGACTCGTCCTGCCCGAGGAGACCGGCGAGAGTCGTGATCTCGCGAAACTCGACCTGGACGGCATAGACGAGACAGCCGCTCACGGCCTCCCCGTCGAGCAGTACCGTGCAGGTCCCACAGACGCCCTCACCGCAGCCGTAGCGGACGTCCCCCATCCCGAGCTGATCATGCAGGACATCGAGCAGGAGCGCATCGGGCGCCACCGAGATCTCGTGTGCGACGCCGTTGACCTGAAGTGTCACCTGCCGCAGGCTCATTCGGCCGACGCCCTCTCCTCGGCACGCTGCAGCGCCTCGGTCACACTGCGACGGACGAGCACTCTAACCAGGCGACGGCGATAAGCGGCCGACGCGACCGAATCGGTCACCGGAGCCGTACGCGCGGCGACCTGCACAGCTACCTCGTCGATCTCCGCCGGCGTGGGGATCCGGCCGAGCAGGGATGAGAGGACGGTCCTGTCACCGGCGACAGGACGTTGGTCGACACCGATGAGGCCGAGGCGGACGTCACCGATGACGTCGCGCTCTGGCAAGAGCGTGAGGTTGGCGGCAACTCCCGCGATCGCCTCGGCACCGCTTCGTCGTGCCAGCTCTTTGAAGCTCCAGCCCTGTCGAGAATGTGTCACCCGCAAACGAAGACCGGTAACTAGCTCCTCGGGACCAAGCTCTGTCTTCAAGTGGCCGACAAAGAACTCCTCGGCGTCAACCACTCGGTCTCCCGTCGGCCCGTGGGCCAGGATCTCGCCTCCGAGCGCCAATGAGACCGCGGCTAGCTCGGATGTCGCCTGTCCATGAGCGAGAGCGCCGCCGATCGTGCCCCGATTGCGGACCCGCACATTTCCGACGTGGGCGATCGCCGTGGTCAGCAACGGGGCCTCGCAGCGGGCGAGGTCCGAGAAGAGCACCTGGGAGTAACGCGTCATCGCCGAGAGCGACAGCCAAGCGCCCTCTAGCTGCGGTGCGACGGCGGCAATGCCGTTCAGATCTATGAGTGCCGACGGGCGCAACACGCGCAGGTTCATGAGCGGCACGAGACTCTGGCCGCCGGCAAGAGCCTTGGCGCCCTCGCCGTGCTCTCTCAGCGCGAAAACGGCCTCCTCGTAGCTACGGACGAACTCGTAGTGGAACCGGGGCTCCCCGTACCAACGGCGCTCCCAGTCGTCCAGCACCACTCGGGCGTGGGCGTCTTCGAGTGCGCCTGACGCGCCAGGCAAAGGCCTCACCTTGTCGACCGCGGACTCGAACATGGCCGTCATCAGGCCCACTTCCTGCCTTTCTGCTGCCCTATCAACAGTACCAGCGGGCTTGCGCCGTCCCACAAGGCGACCCAACCTGCAGTGGTTTGACCAAAGGGCTCCTTATTGCACACGCTCAGGCTGTTCTCCTTGCAGGTGTCCTCGCCATCGCCCGTCCTGAGCTCGCGCGTCTTCTGAGTCCAAGTTCCTCCCTCAGCAGCACCCCGGCGACATCTCTTCGGAAGCTCGCAGTGGCGCGAGGGTCGTCGATCGGCGAGATATCCGAGGCGAGAGCTGCGACAGCCGCTTCGACGACCCGCGGCTCGGGACGTCTCCCCTCGAGCTCGGCTTCAGCTCTTCTGGCTCGAACGACCGTCGGAGCGACTGCCCCGAAGGCCAAGGAGACGTTCGTGAGCGTCCCGTCCGCGTCCTTCTCCCAACGCCACGCCAAGCTGACGATCGATATCGCGTCGGCTTGGCGCGTGCCGAACTTCCGGAAGCCTTCCTCGCCTGCAGGCAACGGGATCTCAATTCTGTCAATCCACTCATCTGGACCGACAACGGTCCTTCCGGGCCCTCTCGCGATGTCGGCAACAGGCACGCGGCGGCCACCGTTGCCGCCCTCTAAGAGGGCGACGGCACTGGCGGCAACGAGCGGTGGGATCATGTCCCCGGCCGGAGAAGCGTTTCCCAGATTTCCCCCGACTGTCGCCCGGTTGCGGATCCGCACCGAAGCGAAGAGGCAGGCCGACTCATCCAGCCCCGGGAGGACACCGTCCAACTCCGCAACGACTCGCGTCAAAGGAGCAAGCGCCGAGATATACACACAGTCATCGCCACGGCGCACGACCGGCGGCCCGTCGAGCAACCTGGACACGTCTATAAGCCGACCTACCTTGCGTCCCTCTCGCATGCGAAGAAGCAGGTCCGTGCCGCCAGCGAGCAGATCACCTGTCGGGGCTAGCTCTCGGAGTTCGTCAATCGTCCTGGCCGCCACCAACTCGGTCACGCGAGCCTCCTCTGCCGCCAGCCCCACACCCAGGCTAGAAGTCTGTCCCTCTGATCACAAAACCGGCCACTGGCACGAGATGACCCAGACACGCCCACGGACGCTCGAAAGTGATTGACACGGCCTGATGCCCCTCCTATCTTGTCCGACATCAGACAGGTGCCACTCGCACCGCTCCAGATGAAGGGGGTCATCGGTGTCACACCGTTATCGGCGCATCCTTGGCATGGTTATCAGCAGTTTCCTTGTAGCCGCATCGTCGGCACTGGTGGCGGCGACGGCCTCAAATCCCGCTGCAGCGTCGACGTCAGGCACCCTCACCTGGGGAATCACGTCGATCGACCCTTCCCTCGATCCGGGGCTCGTCTACGCCATCGACCCCAACATCATTACGGCGGCGATGTGTAACTCACTTCTTCAATTCGGCCCCAAGGGCCAATTGGAGCCCGAGCTGGCTTCGTCGTGGAAGCAGACCAGCCCGACCACCTACGTGTACAACTTGGTGCACAACGCACGATTCTGGGACGGCAACCCTGTAACACCGGCTGACGTTGCTTTCTCGGTGAACCGGATCGCCAGTCCGAAGTTGGCGAGCCCGCTGCTTTCCCTCCTGCAGACCGGAAACATCAAAAAGGCTGTCGTCTCGGGCAAATGGCAAGTCACGATTGAACTGACTTCGCCCAACCCGATAGCCCAGGACCTTCCTGCCACCCCGATCGGCCAGGTGGTTGAAGAAAGCGCCGTGGCGAAGTGGGGATCAGCGTTTGGGTCCACGCCGAACAAGGTGATGTGCAGTGGCCCATTCCGCCCAGTGACGTACCTGCAGGGCACAGACACCGTCCTCGACGCGGTACCGAACTACTGGGACTCGTCCGCTAAGCCCAAGATCAAGAGCATCACTTTCGAACAGGTCAACGACGCTGAAGCACTGATCGCCGGTCTGCGCAGCGGCGCTATCAACGGGACCTACGACCTGCCGGCCCGTGACGCCTCCACACTGGCATCCGATAGCAGCCTCAAGGTCAACATGGTCCCCTACGGCGGTGACACGAACTACCTGAGCCCCAACGTGATGAAGGGCCCCTTCGCGAACGCCCTCGTCCGGCGGGCTTTCAACCTGGCTGTGCCGCGGAGTGCCCTGGCGAGCGCGGTGGACGGCGCCAACGGCCGGCCTCTTAAGGGCATCGAGACCCCAGCGCTCTTCACACAAGATTCGTCGGCGTACTGGGCGGCTTACGACGCCCTGCCCAACCCGGACAATGCGAACGTTCCGGCGGCAAAGAAGCTAATTGCGCAAGCTCACGCCAAGGGCGAGACCGTGTCCATCGGTGTAGAGACCACACTGACGTCGGACACCGTTTCAGCGGCGCTGCAGCAGATCGGTCAGTCGATCGGCCTCAACATCAAGATCGTCAAGCTGACGCCGGCGGCGTTCGGCAATGTCAGCTACAGCGCAACGTGCCCACGTCCCTACGACGCTCTTCTCAACTGGTGGAACCCGGACTTCCCGGCACCGTCGGCGGAGATCGTGCCCCCGCTCGCAAGCAACTACTCGGACGTCTCGTGCTACTTCTCGAAGACCTTCAACACGCTTCGCGACAAGTGGGCGGCAACGGCGAATGGAAGCGTGGCGCAGGCCAACGCCACCATCGCCATGATGAAGCTTCTGACCGACGACGATGTCTACATGCCGCTGTACTCGGACCCACTTGTCATGGTCGAGCCGTCGAACCTCACCGGCTACACCCAGACGCAGGTGTTCGTCTACCAGGACATGCCAGATCAGGTGCAGTTCGGCTCATAGGCACCACGTAGATCTCCCGCGTGGGTCGGCAATGGACCGACCGCGCGCGGCTAGGTGAAAGCTGGATTTTCAGATGACAGTAGTAATCACTGGCGCGGCGACAGGTATCGGTGCCGCCACAGCCCGAGCCTTCGCCGGAGCCGGGCACCGGGTTGCGGTGACCGACGTGGACGTTGATGGCGCCCAGAAGACAGCGGCCACGATCGATGGAGCCCTACCTTTCGAATTGGACGTACGCGACCGAAAGTCAATCGAGAGGGCGTGTCGTGACGCGGTCGACTCGTTGGGACCACTTGAGACCTGGGTGTCGTGTGCCGGGGTGTCCAGCATGGGCCGCTTCGTGGATCTCACCGACGAGGAAATCGACCTGAACCTGGACGTGAACCTCCGGGGCAGCCTGATCTGTGGTCAGATCGCCGCCCGGCGTCTCATCGAGCAGGGACAGGGCGGCTGCATCATCAACATGGCGTCCATGGCTGGCAAGCGGGGCGGTGTCCCCTACCTCGCGCATTACGTCGCCTCAAAGTTCGCCGTTGTCGGACTCACCCAGGCGATGGCCTGCGAGCTGGCGCCCTTCAACATCCGGGTGAACAGCGTCTGTCCCGGTTACGTCCGCACGGGAATGCAGGACCGGGAGATCGCCTGGGAGGCAAAGCTCAAGGGCATCTCTAATGATGAGGTGGTCGACTTCTACTTCGCCGACACGCCGCTTCGTCGGTTACAGACTGCCGAGGAGGTGGCGTCGGTGGCCCTGTTCCTGGCCAGTGAATCCGCCGCCTCTATCACCGGGGAGAGCGTCGCCGTAAATGGCGGCAGCTACATGGACTGATTCATGGCCGTCAAGCGTCTTACTGAGGACTCTGACGCCGTAGTCCGCGACAGGAGCACCGCCCTGGCCCAGCTAGGCGCCCCAGCCGCGCGACGAAAAGCGCTTCCCCGCCAGGTACGCGACAGCATCGCCGCACTGGTCGCCGAGGACATGCGCCCCGGCGATCCGTTGCCGAGCGAAATCGCCGTCGCCGAGCGGCTGATGGTGAGTCGGTCAACTGTTCGAGAGGCCATGAAACTCTTGGAACAAGAAGGCCTCGTCGAGACCCGCCGGGGCACTGGTCGCTTCGCCACCGCGTTGTCCGGGCTGCGCCCCGAACGGCCGATGACCAAGTTCGAGAGCATCACCAAGATGATGGCCGAGCTGGGTTATGAGGCCTCCACGAAAGTCGTCGGTGTCACCCAGCGCCCTGCGACGCCGAGCGAGCAGTTGGCCTTCGAACTGAAGCCTCATTCCCAAGTAGTCGAGACGAGGCGCCTACGCGAGCACGAAGGTCGTCCGTGCGTCTACTCGATCAATGTGCTCGACCCGGGGACATTGGACACACCGGTCGGCAGCATCGACTGGAGCGGCTCGGTGGTGGTGCTCCTCGGGAGCATGGGCCACGAGATCGTGGCGTCGTCGGCTCACATCTCGGTCGTCACTGAACCCCCGGAACAGGATGCTCTTCCCGAGCTCGGCCCTCTTCTGGGTCCTTGGCTCGTGGTCAACGAGCAGTGCGTCACGCGTGTCGGGCGCTGTGTGCTGATCTCTCGGGACTACCACCTCGGCAGCATGTTCAGTTTCAGCGTGGTTCGCCGTCGCGAAGAAGATCCCGGCCAGTCAAGTCAGGCTTGAGCGGAAACGGCCGAGTGGTGCGAGCAGGAGTATTCCAGCGACCTGGAACAATTCAGGTTCTGGAGCTAGATGACCCGCGCTGCGGCGAGGGTGAGGTCGTAATCGCCGTCGCGGAGTGCGGGGTGTGCGGAACGGACCGCTCTATCTTTCGCGGCGACTACGCCGTGGAGGCTCCTTTGGTGCTGGGCCACGAATACTCGGGAACCGTCCTCGAGATCGGCAACGAGGTGGTCGGCTTTGAGATTGGCGACCGCGTAGTCGTCGACCCCAATGTCGTTGACGACACCTGCTTTTTCTGTAGAAGGGGCCAGTCCCACCTCTGCTCGGGCCTGTCGCCGCTCGGTGTCGTACGACCCGGTGGCTTCGCCGAGCTATCGGCGGTACCGGCGAGATACCTCTACAAGCTCCCCGACGGCCTGTCCCTCTTTGAGGCGGCGTTGGTCGAGCCGCTGGCCTGCTGCATAAGAGGGATTGACCAGGCGCGCGTCTCGACAGGCGACGTCGTGGTCATTCTCGGTGCGGGTCCGATCGGCTGCTTTTTGATCCAGTTGGCCCGCATGAACGGGGCAGCAGTCGTCGTCTCGGTCGAGCCCGCTGTCGCCCGCCATGAGTTCGCTTCGCGGGCTGGCGCGGACGTGGTTTGTGCCCCGCTCGAAGCGACGAAGGTGCTGAGGGACCTACGAGGACCAGTCGGGGCCGACGTCGTGATCGAGGCGTCCGGCCGGCTGGAAGCAGCCGAGGGGTGCTTCCGCCTCGTGCGTAGAGGCGGTACGGTCCTGCTCTTCGGTGTCTATCCCCAGGGTCAGACGATTGCGATCAGCGCGTTTCAGATCAACGAACACGAGTTACGCGTGGTGGGCTCGCTGAATAATCCGAACACCCACTCCCGTGCCATCGAACTCATCGCGTCGGGCCGGTTGGCGACCGATGAGGTGGTCAGCGATCGGCTTCGGCTCGACGACATCGCCCTCGCCATGGACCTCGACAACTTTTCCAATCCGGGCAAGATCGCCATCGACCTTCATGCGAGCTGACCGCATTGAGATGAAGAAAACGCGGGACTCAGTCGATGGTTAGGTATGTCCTCCGGCGCGTCGGGATGCAATTCGCCGTGCTCATCGCCTCAACCATCATCATCTTCATTCTTCTGCATCTGGCGCCTGGCAACCCGGCCACCTTGCTCAATGGTGGCCATCCGCCCTCACCTGCGACGATCAAGTACTTCAACCAGCTCTACGGGTTCAACCGACCACTGCCGATCCAATACCTGATATGGCTGCATCACGTACTGGAAGGTAATCTGGGCGTCTCCATCGCGACGCGCACATCGGTGTCCTCGGTGATCATCCCCAGGATCGGCCTCACGCTTTTTCTCACGGTCTATGCGGTGGCGATCATGGTCATAGTCGGCGTACCTCTCGGGATTGTCAGCGCGGTCTTTCGGAGCGGGCCGACCGATTTCTTCGCCAGCATGCTCTCACTGACCCTCACGGCCATTCCCACATACGTGACCGGCGTCGTCCTGGCGGTGATATTCGGCGTCATACTCAACTGGTTCCCCGCCCTTGGTGGAGGTGACACCGGGTCGTTCTTCACTCGCCTCGACCACCTCACCCTGCCCGCGATCGCCCTGGGTCTGTCGTCAATGGCCCTCGCGAGTCGGATCACCAGGTCCGCCGTGATCGGTGAGCTGGAGCGTCCCCACGTCATTGGCGCGTGGGCGCGAGGTTTCTCCGAGCCCCGGGTCGTCGCCAAACACGCCGTGCGCGGCGCCATGGTCCCGGTGGTGACGATCGTGGGAGCTCAGGTCGGCTATCTCCTAGGCGGAGCGGTGGTGATCGAGTATGCGTTCGGGCTCAATGGCCTCGGTACGCTTCTCGTGTCATCGGTGGAGGGCAAGGACTACGCCGTCGTGCAGGCGATTGCCCTGTTCATCACCGCCGAGTTCCTAATCATCAGCCTCGTCGTGGACCTGCTGTACGGCCTCATCGACCCGCGAGTACGTCTCGTCGGGAGGACAGCGTGAGTGCCGTCGCCAGCGAGATGCTCGTCTTCGAGCATGAGACCATGCCGCGCGCCGCCGGCGGTCGATGGGAGGGCCTCTTCCAGAACGTCGTCGTTGTCATAAGTGGCGTGATCCTCGTCGGCATCCTTTGCTGCGCGTTGTTCGCCCCTTGGCTGGCTCCTCACAATCCCAACACCATCCACCTCTTCAACCCTTATACGGGCCCGAGCCGGAGCTTCCCCTTCGGTCAGGACAGTGCCGGACGGGACATACTCTCGCGGCTCATCTACGGCTCGCGGTTGTCGCTGCTTGGTCCGACCATCGTCGTGGCGATCGCCTTTGTCGCCGGCGTGCCGTTGGGCTTCTTGGCCGTGTACCGTGGCGGCTTCACCGACGGGATTGTGTCGAGGCTCTTCGACGTCATCTTCGCCTTCCCGCCCCTTCTCTTGGCCGTCGTTATCGTGGCCACTTTCGGGGCCAGCTTCATGACGGCTGTTTTTGCGGTCGCCGTCACCTACATCCCCCTTATGGGCCGGTTGGTGAGGTCCGCCGCGCTCGTGGAGCGGTCGAAGCCCTACGTGGAGGAATGTCGGTTGCAGGGCTACGGCGCCTGGCGGGTGCTCTTCATCCACATGATGCCCAATATTGGCCGGATAATCATCAGTCAGACCACGCTCTATTTCGCCTATGGGCTTCTCGACCTTTCCGCACTTTCCTTCCTAGGTCTCGGCGCTCAGCCTCCGCAGATCGATTGGGGCGGGATGCTGGAGAACGCCAACCAAGGTGTCTTCCAGTCCTCGACCGGTGTGGTCTTCCCCGCCGTCGCCATCGTCCTTTTGGTGGTGTCGCTGAACTTCATCGCCGATTGGGCGCTCGACTTTCGGAGTCGAAAGGCTGAGCAGCGATGAAGGCGACCGAAGTCGGCTCACGCGACACGGCCGAACGGAGGGGCATGTCCTTGGTGCTCGAGGACGTGACCACTTACCTGCAGTTTGGACGTGAGCTCAAGTCCGTGATCTTGCACGTCGACCTGCAGATCGAGCCCGCCGAGATCGTCGGGCTGGTGGGCGAGTCAGGTAGCGGCAAGTCGATGACCGCCCGCACGATTGCGGGAGTCCTGCCGCGGGGCGCGGTCACTGAGGGGCGACTGCTCCTCGGTGGCGAGAACCTCTTGGAGATGCCGCGCCGCAAACGCCGTGAGGTCCAGGCCAAAGAGATCGGATTCGTCTTCCAAGATCCCCGGGCCTATATCGATCCGCTTTGGCGCGTCGAAGTCCACCTGACCGAGGCGATGCGTGTGCACTTGGGCCTCTCGAGATCCGAGGCCCGGGGCCGAGCAATTGAGCTTCTCGATTCGGTGGGCATCGACCAGCCCGAGCGCCGGATGCGACAGTTCCCCGACGAACTCTCAGGCGGGATGCTCCAAAGAGTGATGATCGCCGGGGCTCTCGCCATGGGACCCTCGGTCCTCCTCGCCGATGAGGCCACGACCGCTCTCGACGTCACGACCCAGGCGGAAATTGTCAAGCTGCTCGGCGACCTCAGCTCCAAACGGGGTCTTTCCGTCCTCTTCATCACCCACGACTTGGCCTTGGCCGACATCGTGTGTACCCGGGTGTGCGTGATGTACGCGGGACGAATAGTGGAGGTACGCGAAGGGCGCCAGATCTTCGAGGACCCCATCCACCCCTACACGATTGATCTGCTCGCCGCACGACCGACGATCCTGCACCGAGTCGAACGACTCCCGGTCATCAAGGGTGTCCCGACCAGCGCCATGGACGCGCCTTCCGGATGCCCCTTTAACCCGCGATGCCGCTTCGCCTTGGACGAGTGCCGCAAAGCTACGCCGGCGCTGGTGCCGGTACGGGGAGGCCTCGCTCGGTGCTTTCGGGCCCACGAGGACCTCAAAGCCTTGTCCCCCGAGGCCAACGACGTGGAGTTGTCAAGTGAGGACAGCAATGCTCTTGAAGGTTGAAAGCCTCTACAAGGACTTCCGGCTTCGCTCGGGCTTGCTGGGTCGATCGTCGCGACTTCAAGCGGTGAAGGACATTAGCTTCGTGGTCCCAGGATCGGGCTCCCTAGCCATCGTCGGCGAGACCGGTTCGGGCAAGACCACTGTCGCACGCATCGTCGTGGGGCTAGAGGCACCGACAAGCGGGGCAGTTGAGGCTGACGGCGTCGTGCTGAGCCCGAAACCCGGACCCGACGAGCGACGACGCCGGGCTCGGATGATGCAGATGGTCTTCCAAAATCCCGTCATGTCGCTCGACCCGCACCAGTCGATCGGGGCGGCCATCCGTGAGGTGGTCTCCTTCCATTCACTTCGCCCGTCGTCGGAATGTGACGCAAGGGTGCGGGAACTGCTCAATGCAGTGGGCATGGACCTCAGGCTCACCCAGAGCCGACCCCAGAACCTCTCCGGCGGTCAGTGCCAACGCGCCGCCATCGCTAGGGCGCTGGCGGCCGAACCGGAGCTCTTGGTGCTCGACGAGCCGGTCTCGGCGCTCGACGTCTCGACCCAGGCGCAGATTCTCAACCTGTTGGCAGACCTAAAGGCGCGACTGGGCATCAGCCTGCTCACGATCTCGCATGACCTCGCCCTGGTGAGGCAGCTGGCCGACGACGTGATAGTGATGTGCAAAGGAGAGATGGTGGAGGCGGGTAGCGTCGACGACGTGCTGTCTCGGCCCCAGCACGCCTATACCCGCCGGTTGGTGGATGCGGTTCCCGAGATTATGGGCCGGCCGACAGCGGGGTCAGCCCCCGGATCGGTGACTGGTGCAAGCCACTACGAGGATGCCTGATGGTCGCGCCAGAGGTACTTCAGATAGATCGCGGTCGACGGGACCGATCAGAATCACAGCGGGTTGGCGGTTAAGTGCTGTTCACGCTAGCGAAAGGTGATTGAAAATGCTGAACCTCGACGAAGAACGTTTCTTGGCCAGCCAGAACGGTGCGCTGGCCCACGCACCGGGGCTTCATGAAGCTGTGGCCGAGCATCTCTTTGGTGGGGGTGACAGCTTGTTCTTCCTAGGGGCTGGGGGAGCGGGGCTACTTATGTCGCCCGCAGCCTCTCTTTTGTCTCAAAAGTCGAGCTTTGCAACCTTCCTCGAGGCACCGGCGGAGTTAATCGCCCTCGGCTCCGCCCACCTAAGCGCACGCTCGCTCGTCGTCGTGCCCTCTCGATCAGGTGACACGCCCGAGGCGCTGCAGATCCTCGAGTACTGCCAGGGCCTTGGGGCAAAGGTGATCGCTTTAACGGGAACGCCTGGATCACCGCTCGCCGAGCGGGCTGACATCAACTTCACAAATCCGGTCGCCGACGACAACTCCTCGGAGTCGTTCTATTTGCAGTCACTCCTGATCGCCCTTTCCATCATGGACGTGCGCCAAGAGCAAACGGGCTATCGCGAGCTGCTCGAAGAGCTGCAGGGTCTTCCTCAGCTTCTCCTCGATGCCAAGAGATCCTTCGAGCAACGTGCCCCCGAGGTGGCAGCTGTGATCGCGGCCGCTCCTTACCACCTCATCGTCGGCGCCGGCTCGACCTGGGCGGAGGCCTTCTACTACGGCATGTGCATCCTCGAGGAGATGCAGTGGATAAGGACACGCCCGGTGAACGCCGCCCACTTCTTCCACGGGCCCCTCGAGCTTGTCGAAAAGGGGGTCTCTTGCCTGCTGTTCAAGGGCGAGGACGGCTCGGCACCCCTCGTCGATCGCGTCGAGCAGTTCATCGAGGCACACGGTGACAAGCCGACCATCCTTGATACAGCAGAGTTCACCTCGAACATGTCTGATCGGGTGCGCTCCATGATCTCGCCCATCGTCTTGGCGACGGTATTAGAGAGGGTTAGTGCTCACCTAGAAGTGATCCGAGACCACCCGCTCACGACGCGTCGTTATTACCGCCAGATCAACTACTAAGCCAGATGGCCACCGACTTCGTCAATGCTCCTCGCCGTCGCTTAGGGGGGGTTGATCTGTGCATTGTCGGCAATCTCACGATCGACGTAATTTTTCGAGGCATTACGGAGATGCCTCAGTGGGGCCAGGAAGTCCTCTGTGACTACAGGACCGAGGCAGTCGCCGGGCAGGCAGGTGCGTTGGCCTTTGCCAGTGCCAAATTGGGGGTGAGGACGGAAGTCGTCGCCGATGTTGGCGACGACGCTGCCGGGGAGCGCATTCGCCGCGAACTCGGGGCTGCCTCGGTGGGTGTCGAGGCCGTGACCACCGTCCCTGGTGGCACGACACCCACGACGGTGGCTCTTGTACGTCCCGACGGCGAGCGGGCATTTCTCTCCGACTTGGGGCACCTGCAACCCATAGACGCCGGATCGATTGTGCAACGGTGGCCCCGGCAATTCACGTCTTCGGTCGTCGCGCTTGTCGGTACGTCCAATTTGCCTGATCTGGATCTTCACAGCGCCGCCGTGCTGCTCGGACAGGTCCGGCGCGCCGGCGTGCTGACGGTATTCGATCCCGGATGGGACCCCGGCAATTGGTCGGGCGACACAGTCGAGGGAATCTGGGCAGTTCTTGGCGAGACGGACCTGTTCCTGCCCAATCTCGACGAAGCGTGGGCGCTAACTGGCCAGTTAGACCTCGGATCAGTGTTCAGTGCCCTTTCTCACCTATGCCCCGGTCTGATGGTGGTAAAGGGGGGCGAAACAGGCAGTTACCTGGCTGTTGACGACCATATCGTCGTCGTCGAATCACTGCCTACCAAGGTTGACAACGCTGTCGGCGCAGGCGATGTATATGACGCCGGCGTGATCGCAGGATTCCTGCGTGGTGACGACCTCCTCTCGAGTATGTCCCTGGCCACCGCCGCCGCCTCGCTCTATGTGGCGCGCCGCGCTGACCGGTTTCCCTCCTGCGAAGAAAGCACCTCCCTTGCTCAGCGTGTGACGACGAGGGCGCTTTAGTTCACAAGGTCTGAACAACGGTCAGACCAGTACCCTCAGGTAACTCATCGCGGGGCGGCGGAATGGACCCATCCCCTTCGACGCCAGCCCTCAACTAGATGACCGAGCAGTTGCGAAACCTCTGTTCTGTCCCGAGGTGCCGCGCCACTCGGTCCGTGTTCGCCAGGATCAGCTGGCTGGCGGAGTCGAATCATGCTGGCAGATCGATAGAGGCTGAATAGCGCTCGACAGGTCCAGCGCTGTCTCGGTGGATGCCGATGGCGGGTGATGCGTACTCATTCATGATTTTGCACCTGCTGGCCTTGTCGTGGCCGCCGACAGCGCAGTGAGTACGTGTAAACCAGCGCTTTCTCGAGAACAAGGCATCTACGGGCTGAATCCGCAAAACTAACAGCAATGTTTCACCGTGGTTACCGGAGGCCCAGATGAGAATCGTCTTCATCGGAGCGGGAAGTGTGGTGTTCACAAGGAACTTGACCAGGGACATCCTCACCTTTCCCGAACTATCTGACAGCGAGATCGTCCTCATGGACATCGATGGCGAGAGACTGGCCCGTGCGGAAAGGCTTGTGAGGCGCATGGTCGAGACGGCCGAGGTCCCAACGTGGGTGACAGCCACTACCGAGCGAAGAGCAGCTCTAAAAGGGGCCGATTATGTGATCGTCACGATCCAGGTCGGTGGTACGGACCAGTGGGAGACAGACATTCGGGTTCCCGAAAGCTTCGGAGTGAGCCAATGCGTTGGTGACACTCTCGGTCCCGGTGGCATCTTCCGCGGGCTGCGACACCTCGCTGTCTTTGACGGCCTCGTCCAGGACATGGCCGATCTCTGCCCTCGCGCCTTGGTCCTGCAGTACTCCAACCCCATGGCTATCCTCACCTGGAGAGCGGCCCTGGCAGGGGTCAGGGTCGTAGGCCTCTGCCACAGCGTCCAGGGGACGGCGCGGCTTCTTGCTGAATACTGCGGGGTCCCTGAACACGAGCTCAACTACTGGGTGGCAGGGATCAACCATCAGGCCTGGTTCCTCACCTTGGAGCATCAAGGCTCTGACCTCTATCCTCGCTTGCGTCGACTCCTCGATAGCTCCGAGGCGCTCGCTTTGGAGCCTGTCCGTTTCGAGCTGATGCGCAGGTTCGGCTACTTCGTGACCGAGTCGAGTGGCCACGCCTCGGAGTACCTTCCCTACTTCCGCAAGCGACCGGACCTCCTCGACGCCCTCATCGAGACATTCGAGTCGGCTAGGTCCGACTACTCGGCCTGGTTCGGCTACGGCCACACCGGGGGTGACGTCGCCGCCAGACGGCTCGAGGAGCCTTCTTACGAGCAGGAAGTCGAGCGCCAGATCGCCGGCACCGAACCCGTGGAGCTTTGCCGCTCGGATGAGTACGGCGCAGTCATAATCAATGCCGAGCGGACGGGCGTGCCGACTCGTATCAACGGCAACGTCGTAAACGAGGGACTCATAACCAATCTGCCAGACGCCGCCTGCGTCGAAGTGCCGTGCTTGGTCGATCGCGCCGGAATTCATCCGTGTGTCGTGGGAGAACTGCCGCCACAGCTCGCCGCCTTGAACCGGAGCAACATCGCCGTCCAGGAACTCGTCGTTAAGGGCCACCTCGAGCGCAACAGGGACGCGATCTACCAGGCCATGGCCCTCGACCCTCTGACCGCCGCGGTCTGCTCTCTAGATGAAATATGGAGATTGACCGACGAGATGTTCCTAGCGAACCGACGCTTCTTGCCACAATTTGCTTAAGGGCTCGCAATGGCGGGCGTTCACCGCGCTTCGCGCGCGAACCTTTCGCGGGATGATCCCAGCGACACGCGCGTGCATTTCAGGACGCGCGGCCGAAATCGACGTCCTTGGTCTCGACGGTCCCGGCTGTACGCCCAGGAGCCGTCTGGTACGTCCAGTACAGGTTCGTGTGTGCAATGACCTTGTCCGGCGGCGGCGCCCCCCATGCCGTTTGGTCCTCGGTCGTGTGAGCGTCACGGACAAGGGTCGTGTCGTACCCCCTCACGAACGCGCCGTGGATCGTGGAGCGAATGCATGCGTCGCTCTGCGCGCCAGTGACGACGAGCCGCCCGACTCCGAGGCCGGACAGCACGGACTCGAGGGTTGTGTCCTCGAACGAGTCGCCATAGTTCTTCTCGATGAGCGGCTCGGCGTCATCGCGAGTCAGTTCCGGGACGATCCGCCAGTCGTCGGTCCCCCTTACGAGATGCTCGTCAGCGTGCTGGACCCAAACGATGGGGACCCGCTCTCGCCGCGCCTTCTCAACAAGGCTGGCGATGTTCGCGATGACCAAGTCTCTCTCGTGGGCCCCTTCGACGACGGCGTTCTGCACGTCAACGACGAGGAGAGCCGAGTTCGGCCGGTCCTTGAGTGTCGTCATGATCCCCCTTTGTCCGCGTTGGCTCCTTTGTCCTTCCACGCTAGATCCACCCCTGGGCGAATTGGCGGGCACGTTCTCGACCAACCCCTCCGGCATGCGCTCCGCCGAACACTCACCGTTGTCACGAACCAGGCGACTGTTAACGCCCCGGCCTGCATGCTGGCTTGCACTGCCGCCAGCCCCCGCCCCGCTTGGCGAAGCGTGCTAGCAGTCAGCCGCATTGATCACTCCAGAATGCCGCTGCGGCAGCCAGCCCACCGGCGGCCTGCGCCCGGGTCGCCGAACGCTGCAGTTCGGCCGCCACCTCCGCGTCTGGCCACGCCGTGGACGGGACCCCGGTGCCAGGCTCCGCGATCTGGATCAGCCTGGGGGTCGGTTAGCCCGCCAGCGACTGACTACGCGCGCATCTCGGAGGTCGGTGGGGCCCATCACGAGTGGGTCGTCCCGTAAGGATCCGTTTGAGAATCGGCCGTTCAAACGCCGGCCCACTCATCGAGTGCGCGACGGCGCCGTATCGAGATCGGACCTGGGCACGCGAAGCCGAGGGCTCGATCAACATTCTGGACGAGGCGTAAGTCGGCGCCGGGCGCTTCGGCAATTGACTCGAAGTGCTCTACTAGCACGGTGACATCGAAGAGCTCTCCCCTTAGTGCGCTCGATACAGCCCGCTACTCCGGCCTCCGGATCCTCCGGCTGGATGGATCGTGGGTGGAGATCCCAATCTGGTTCTCCCAGGGGATCGACCATCTCTACCTGCGTACGGGTGAGGCCACAGCAAAGATCAGGCGAATCCGACGAGACTCCCGGGGTTGAGCTCCAGCCCGTGCGACTACCGTGGCCGCTACGCATCCGAGGCGCCCGTCGTGTTCGGTACTGCTGCAATCTGTAACGAAGAAGGCCGGCGCCGTGGTGAGGCTTGCCTGAAGAAACGCTACTGGTGGCAGTGGAACGTCATCCCGATGATCGCACTCCCAGGGCTCAGCAACCCTCATCCCGGCTTAACCCTGAAGAAGCGAATCACCCGTGCCCGCAGCAAGGACCCTCTTCCTGGCACGTGCGTGGTGAGGATCGACCTCACCGACCGGGGGCGCCGACCTACAAACCGGTCCTGTCCGACACTTCTGCTGCCATGAAGGCTGTTTGCGAAACGTGCAACCTAACCTCGTGATGGCCTGAGGCAGACAGCACTTCAAGCCGTCACCTAGCGCTCGCGGGTGTTAATGATCGCAGGCGGTCGAAGGAGGGCCGCGGGATCAAACCTCGGTGCCAAATCTGCCCAGGGAGTCCGGCTCGTCTCTTGATATGACGGCCAGCTGTGTCATCCCTGTGCCATCGCCCCCACGATGGACCGTCGGCGGCGGAGCGCCAATCCCCAACACAACACCAGAAGCACCGCTAGCCCAAAAGCAGATATCAACACCCCGCTCGCCCAACCCGGAGGGCTGTAATACCAGGTGAGCACCCCGGTGCCTCGCGGGAC
This sequence comes from uncultured Acidimicrobiaceae bacterium, assembly GCA_963725355.1. Lineage (GTDB taxonomy): Bacteria > Actinomycetota > Acidimicrobiia > Acidimicrobiales > Bog-793 > Fen-455. The sequence continues at coordinate 63,599 of CAVRYE010000011.1, read as the reverse complement.
CTTGACCCCTTGGACGAGACCGACTCGCCGCACCGGCAACTCGATGGTCGGGCCGACATCGGGGTTCCACGTAGCTGTCCAGCCGGGGATTGCCGCCTCGGACCTGACTACCTCTATGCCCTGGGAGGATGAGACGGTGGCTTGGGTGGGAGCAAAGCTCGGCCCTGCTTTCGCCTCCACAGATCCGCCCGGCGATCCGCGCAAGGTCAGGGGCGGGGTTGCCAAGTTGTTCGCGAACACAGCGAAGGAACCGTCCAAACCTCGAAATGTCCACTGCGGCGGCAAGAGCGCACCCTGGAGCTGGCCGTCGGCAACGTAACTACCCTCTGAGCTCTCGAAAGAGGGCGGGCCCAGCTTGACAGCGGTGATGGGCGCCTTGGCCACGATAGCCACGGCGGCTACGGGACGGCCGAGTCGCACCAGCACTGAGCTTGTCCCCGTGGTTTCGACCGGTGCCCACAATACCGAGCCGGCGGAGGTGAGCACTCCGAGCTTGAGCCCACTCGTCGCATCGGCCTTCGCATTCCGGTCGGGTACGACGATGCTCTCGACAGCCAGTTCGGCGCCTAGGTACCAGGTTGCGAGAGCACCCACGGCTAGCTCGCGCTCGCCCGCGGCGGGATCGGCCTGCGCGGGATCAGACTTTGGAGAGACAGATAGGTAGTCGCGTGGCACAAACAGCGCCGTGGTATCGAACTCGTCGAGGGTCCCGTCACCCAAAGCCCGTGGATCGAGGATGTCGCCCCGCTCACCGGTCGGCGAATGAGTTCCTGTCGCAGAAGCGTAGGTGCCATCCACGATCGATCCGTAACCCTGCACCGATGCGATGCTGTCTACGACATTCATGTCTGGCGCCTCGATGACGCTCAGTTGAGCGGCGTCGATCCCGTCCGGGTCATAAACCGCAAAGCGCCCGGAGCCAGTGAACATCGCCGCCGAGACGGGCACGGACGGGGCAGGAACGTACCCGGCACCGGAGAGCGCGTGGGCGCCAATGCGCCCCGCCGCACTGGACGTGGTCTGCACCGCGTCATATGTCGGTCCTGCCGGGCCATGGCCAGGGTCGGACAGTGGCGAGACGAGCGCCAGTAGAGAAAAGATGACGACGTCGGTGACCACGAAAGCGACAAGGGCGTGTTTGCGGCGAGACGGCTCAAGGTGGTGCCCCCAGAAGATCAGCGCTGCGGCCACAACACCAAGTACACCGAAAGGCACTAACCACAAGCGCAGGCGGCCATCAGCGGTGGCGGACCTAAGACCAACGCCCAGCCAGCGCAACAGGCCCGCGCCCGCACGCGATCGCGACCGTGACTGTGGCGACCGCGATGAGCCCGGTCAAAGCCCCGAGAATCCTCTCGGTTCTGACCGTTGCGCCTCCGTCGGAGATGAGTACGGCGACGCGTCTGTCCCGCCACCCGGAGACTGGCCTTTTCGCAAGCGACTGGGCCGTTGACAGGCCCCGGGCCAATGCCCCGTCCAAAAAGGAGTTCGACCAGTATGCAAGGAGGAAGGCGAACCCCATGTCGGCGATGATGATGTTGCGACTTTGGAACCGTTGGCCGCCGAAGAGAGGCAAGCGGATCAAGACATGCCAGAGGGGAGTGTTGCCCCCGAGCGCCAGGACAACTCCGACCAGCGCCATCACGTGCCAGACAAACCATTCCGGCAGGGGTCTGCGCCATCGTAAGCGACCGAGAAGAGCCACGGCCGCAACCAGGGGCATCAAACCGACGTAACCGGTGACCTCGGCGAGATTGTAGTGAGCGAGAAAGGCCGGTTGACCGAACAACCCAGAGCCGCCGAGGACATCGGGAACGAAGAGCAACAGCAGCCACCTGTCGGGCAGCGATCCCGAGGTGAAAAACGCGGCGCTGCTGGCTGCCCGCTGCGACGTCCTCACTGCCGCAAGTCCTGGCAGCCACTGCACTGCTCCCAGAGCCGCGGCAAGGACGAGGCCCACCGTCATCCAGGCGAGGTAAGACCCGGCACGCCGCCCGAGACGGAGCCCGCGCCATGCCCCGTATACACCAACGATCACGGCGACGTCAGTTATCGCCCGCGGCTCTCCCGCAAGGATGACCATCGCCCCGGCCACGCCCAAGAGCAGAGCCCACCCGAGCGGCGAACGACGAGCTCTATGGGTGACATCGTCCGAGATCTCACCGCCGCCGGCACGCTGGGACAGACCTAGTACCGCGAGAAGCGCTACGGGTGCCCAGCTCATGCCCTCCACCAAGCCGATGTGGGAGATCTGGGCCGTCATGGCGCCTGCGAAGCTGAACGACACCGCGCCAAGAAAGCTCGAGACCGGAGGAAGACGTGAGTTGCGCAAGAAGGCATAGCTGCCTATCGCTGCCACCCACCACGTGACAACCAGGGTGAGTGTCCATGCCACGGGCCCAGAGAAGATCACGAAGAGCAAGGTGAGCGGATATGCGGCCCCGGCGTTCCAACCGGCCAGAAGTGGGGTACCACTCCAGACGTACGGGTCGAACAAAGGCAGATGTCCCGCACGGATCAGCCTGGCGACGAGTTCGCGCAACGGGTAGTTCTGAGTTGCGTTGTCGCCGACTATGGCCAGGTGACCGCACAGCGCAGGTATGGCGAACACGACGAGGGGCAAAAGGAAGAGAACGAGAAGAATCAGGCGGTCGGGACGGCTCAGGCGCCGGAGGAGGAGTCTCGTCCCTGAGAAGCGGCCGCTCTCATCAATGGCTTCGGCCTCCGTCACCATTACAACAGTATTACGAACGAACCTGAGACAATCCTGAGAACCTCGACAAATCTTCTGGCATCGAACAGTTCTCCTCCGCGTCTACCAGTCCTCTCCAAGCTTCCTACCAGCTTGGGCGGCCAAAATAGCTTCAGCCGTAATGGCCAACCGATGTGAGGGGAAAGTCATGGACAGCCAGAATCTGGAGAACAACGAATATTCAGGCGAAGGTCGGCTTCGCCGAAGCCTCTTCTCAACTCGGTGGTTCCGCGCTTTGGGCGCGTCGGCACTCCTCGTCGGGTTCGCGGCTGGAGGATACGGCATCGCCAGTGCGACAACGAACTCGCGGGGCTCCTCAATTGCCGGTGCAACGAGAACTGGACCGGGCTCGGGTTATCAAAAAGGCCACCGTCCCAGCCGCCACACGCCACCTGCTGCGATCGGGACCGTCGCGTCAGTCGGGACCAACGCCAGCGGGGTCAACTACTTCACCGTGAAGACCCACGCCGGCACCACCGTCACCGTTGACGTGACCTCGACCACGACCTACAAGGACCAGAGCGTCACTTCGCCGAGCTTCGCCAACGTCACCACCGGTGAGACAGTCGTCGTCGAGGGCACGACGGCGTCAGGCACCGTCACTGCCACGAGCGTCGCCATCGGTTTTGGCTTCGGCCGGGGCATGGGCGGGGGGTTCGGGCAGGGAACGCCACCTGCTGCGATCGGGACCGTCGCGTCAGTCGGGACCAACGCCAGCGGGGTCAACTACTTCACCGTGAAGACCCACGCCGGCACCACCGTCACCGTTGACGTGACCTCGACCACGACCTACAAGGACCAGAGCGTCACTTCTCCGAGCTTCGCCAACGTCACCACCGGTGAGACAGTCGTCGTCGAGGGCACGACGGCGTCAGGCACCGTCACTGCCACGAGCGTCGCCATCGGTTTTGGCCGGGGCGGCCGCAACTATGGCCACGGCGGTGGATTCAACCCGGGATGGAATGACTGAAGTTCTGATGATCGAGCCTCTTGCGGCCGCTCGACCGCAAGAGGGCTCGAGGTCTTCCACCCCACAACCCTCGAGAGACTGTCAGTCCTCTATCTCTTGATTCGCCTCGCATGCCCGTTGACCAGGCAAATGAGCGGCTTCACCCCCGGAGTATCAGGCCATCGAGTCCCGGCAAGTCGAAGCCCCAACAGGCAGCACGGTTCGCCTCATCAAATTGGCCATGCGCTCAGGCTGCGAGCGTCGCCACCAAGAGTGCCTTGATCGTGTGCAAGCGGTTTTCCGCCTGGTCGAAGACGATCGAGGCTTTGGATTCGAACACCTCTTCGGTGACCTCGACGCCGTCGAGGCGCCACTTCTCGAAGATTTCCTCCCCGACCTCGGTCTCGCGGTTGTGCAATGCAGGTAGGCAGTGCATGAACTTGACCGCTGGGTTGTCCGCCGCCTCTATCAACGCCGAGTTCACTTGGTAAGGGAGAAGCTGTTTGATGCGCTCGCCCCACTCCTGCTCTGGCTCGCCCATCGAGAGCCAGACATCGGTGTAGATGAAGTCGACCCCGCTCACAGCTTTTTTCGCGTCGGAAGTGAGCATGAGCCTCGCTCCGGAGCCAGCGGCAAGACCGTCCGCGATCTTCTGTACCTCAGCTGACGGCCACAGCGTGTCGGGGGCGGAGAGCCGGACGTTGGCGCCTAGTAGCGCCCCTGTAACTAGTAGGGAGTTCGCCGTGTTATTCCGGGCGTCGCCAACATAGCAATAGCTGATCTCTCCGAAGGGCCGGCCCGTGTGGTCACGCATCGTCAACATGTCCGCAAGCATCTGGGTCGGGTGCCAAGTGTCCGTGAGACCGTTCCAGACCGGCACACCGGCGAATTGGGCGAGAATCTCGACATTCTCCTGGGCGGAACCTCGGTACTCGATTCCGTCGAACATGCGGCCGAGTACTCGCGCTGTGTCCTTTATGGATTCCTTGTGCCCGATCTGGGATTCACCCGGGCCGAGGTAGGTAACATGCGCGCCCTGATCGTGAGCGGCGACCTCGAAAGCCGATCGCGTCCGCGTCGAGGTCTTTTCGAAAATGAGGGCGATGTTACGTCCAACGAGCTGTCGCACCTCTGTGTACTTCTCGTCGTCGCGAAGCTGCCCAGCGAGATCGACCAGGTAGCTGAACTCTTCTTTCGTGAGATCGATCTCCTTTAGCAAGCTCCGCCCCCGGAGGTCTACAGACATCGGAAACTCCTTTCCGCTAAGCGGGATCGCGCTCGATCGGACAAGCCATACAGCGTGGTCCCCCGCGCCCACGTCCGAGCTCGCTTCCTTCCACGGTCACGACTTCGATGCCGTGCTTGCGCAGCATCGTGTTCGTCGCGACGTTACGGTCGAAGCCGAAGACGACTCCCGGCGCGACCCGCGAGATAGTTCGTGCCGTCGTCCCACTGTTCGCGTTCGGCCGCGCGGATGTCCTCGTCCGTCGTGAGCACCTTGACTTCCGCGACGCCGAAGACATCCGCAAGGGTCTCCCACAGGTTGTGGTTGTGAGAGACGCTCAGCTCACCCGAGGCACCTGGGGTGATCGTCCACGAGCGGAGGTGCCGGTCAAAGTACGGGTAGAGGACAAAAGTCGCCTTGTCCACCATTGTCATCGCCGTATCGAGGTGCATCATCGCGTGGGACCGCGGGAGTTCAATAGCGATGACGGTGTGTGCCTGACCGGACTCGAAAAGGCGCTGCGTGAGGATCTCGGCGCCCATCGGTGTGGTGCGCTCGCCCATCCCGATCATCACAGTTCCATTGCCGATCACGTGGACGTCGCCACCCTCAATTGAGGCGGGAAGGTGGTACTTGTCGTCGTCACCGTAGTAGGTCACGAAGTCTGCATTGGCAAACATGGGGTGGAACCTATAGATCGCCCGGCTGTTCAACGACTCCCGCTGACGGGCGTGCTTGGCCATCGGGTCGATGGACACGCCACCGTAGATCCAGCAGGAATTGTCCCTCTGGAACAGGTGATTGGGAAGTGGGGCGAGAAGGAAATCATCAGCGCGGAGCATCTCCCACTTGAGGCTCCTCCTCGCCCCCATCGGATGCACATCACCCTTGAGAACTCCGCCCACCAGGTAGGTGGCGAGAGTCTTGCCGTCAAGATCCTCGAAGAGCCGGCGCAAAGGATCGACAAGAGGTGGCCCGAGCGTCTCCGGAGTGCACAGGCGGTCAAGCACAAAGGCACGACCTTCCGTGATCTCGAGCACCTCCGCTAAGAGCTCGGCGAAGTAGTGCACCCGGACTCCCTTTTCTCGGAGGGACTCAGCGAAGGCATCATGTTCCTCTTTGGCTTTGCTCGCCCAGAGGACGTCGTCGAACAAGAGCTCGCCGATGTTCTCCGGTGTGAGCCGGGAGAGCTCAAGACCCGGCCGGTGGAGGATGGTCTGACGAAGCTGGCCCACCTCCGAGTCGACACGAAACGTCACGCTGGTTGCTCCCTTCGTGTTGCCTGCGCCAGCTCAGAGCGAGCTGGGCAGGGAAGCTGCCGGTTCGCCGTCCGGGTTGTCCGCCGGTTCAGAGATCTCGCCTGTGTCCTCCCGCCTGGCGTTCAAAAATGCGTAGATGACGAGGCCAATGAGCAGTACGACAAGGGCCTGATAGACGACCTGGTAGCCGGAGGCGAAGGTCACCCACATCGAGAAGAGGACGCTTGCGCCCGCGACCGTGAGGTCTCGGGCTAGCAACCAGCCCTGCACTTGACGACGGCGGGAAACAAGATAGGTGAGCTGGGCAACGGCCGACATGAAATACGGAATGGCGACTGTCACTACGGTGAGATCGACGAGGTAGGTGAAAACAGTCAAGCCCGAGCTTGCGGTGTACCGCCAGAGCATGAGGAGAGAGGGAAGAGCGGCTCCCACCACGATCCCGAACCAGGCCGTGTCGTTGCGGTCCGCCCACGCGAAGGGGCGGGGGAAGAGATCGTCCTTGGCGACAGCACGTGAGGTCTCGGTCACGATCAGGGTCCAGCCGTTCAGCGCCCCGATCCCGGAGACCACCGCCAGGCCGGAGATGAACCTGCCCGGCCACGCTCCGTGCGGGAAGACCGCCTGAAAGGCGTTGACGAACGGAGAGCCGTTGTTTAAGAGCACATGGTGAGGCACAAGGCCCATGACCGCGGCCGAGACGAGGACGTAGAGCACCGCGCTGGCGGCCGTCCCATAGAGCGAGGCTCGACCGACGTTGCGGCGCGGGTCCTTCACCCGCTTAGCTGTGACTGCCGCCGCCTCGACGCCGATAAAGGAAAAAAGGGCAACGCCTGCCGCGATGCCGATCGCGCTGTAGAGGCTGCCACCAGAGGCGTTGAAGGCTCCGAAGTTAGCTGCATGAACGAAGAACCACCCGACGATGCCGACGAAGAGAAGGGGCAGGAACTTCAAGATCACAGTCAGGTTCTGGAACCAGGCCATCTGGCGGACTCCTGCCAGGTTCACCGCGGCAGGGATCCACAGGCCAAAGAGGGCGATGCCCCAGTTCTCGAGGCCCGTCGGGTGGTTGATCGAGAACAGCGCGTCGACGTAAAAGACCCAGGAGGAAACAATGGCCGCGTTGCCGGCCCAAGCCGATATCCAGTAGCACCACCCGACCAGATAGCCGGCGAAGTCACCGAACTCGTGGCGCGAATACGCGTAAACCCCACCGTCGCTGTTGGGCACCCGCTTGGTCAGCTGGCCGAACAGCACGCCGAGGAGTACGGCGCCCACGGCGATCACGCCGAGGACGACAAGCGACATGGTGCCGGCTAAGGCAAGTACTGCCGGCATCGTGAACACACCGGTGCCGACGATGCTGCCGATGACGAGCCCAGTAGCTGAGGTCAGTCCGAGGGCATGGGCCTTTTCCTGGTTGCGCTGGGAAACATTGAGCTCAGTCGTGGCCCTTGGGTCGGTAGCGGGGCGCGTTTTCAATAGCGACATCTGAATCTCCTCGTTGAACGGGAGAAGACATGAAGGACGACCACCCTCCCTACGACATGTCGCGTGGCGCATGGCGCAGGCAGGGCGGCCTTTCCGGTCAATGACATGTAGGCAGTGTTGATGCTGCTGCTGGTCGGTCGCACCCGGGGGAATCCCCGGTCGGTACAAGGCGTCTGCCCGGGGTGACCACAATGCGCTCTTAGCGGCAGCGCCTCAGGGTGCAGACACGTGCCTCAGACGGGCGTCACAGAGGCCGAAGCCGCAATCGTGATATTGCCCTCCTGATCGCGTCTCCCTGCAGAATGGTGAAGAGATGGAATGGCTAAAGCCGTTCTCGGAAGTCCCGATGCCTCTCGCCTGGCTCTGCGGTGGCCAATGTTTTCCTGGGTGTGAGCCTGCGTCCTGGGCGGCCTTGTTTCCATGTAGGTGCCATCAGATGGGCTGGCTGCCGCTGGGAACAACGTCCTTTTCACTAGCGGGCAGGGCGTCGCGCAGCGCCCGGCGCGAGCTGATCCCGAGCTTGGCGAAGACCTTGCGAAGGTGCCACTCGACCGTGCGCGGGCTGATGAAGAGGCGGGCGGCAATCTCCGGGTTTGTGTAGCCATCTCGGGCCAGGCACGCGATCTGTGTCTCCTGCGCGGTCAGCTGGTCGAAGGTCTCGACGGTCCGCTTTCGAACGGTCTCGCATGTTGCGAGAAGTTCGCTCTGAGCTCGCGCCGCGAAGGCCGTGGCCCCGACGTCATCCAGGATCTCGTACGCCCTGCGGAGCTGCTCGTGTGCATCGATCCGGCGACTTGCCCGGCGCAGCCACTCCCCATAGATGAGATGGGCGCGACCCAGGTGATCCAAGATGGCTGTTCGATCGAGCCCTTGGATGGCCTCTTGGAAGAGGACCTCGGCTTCCTCATCTTCGGCCAGAAGCGCCTTGGAACGGGCCACAAGCCCGTTGGCCCAGTCATCTCGGTAGGCGGGCGTACATTCTTCGAGGCGCTCGAGGGCTGCCCGGGCGGCTACAGGCCGATCGCTCCTTCTGGCCGCCTCTATCAGCTCGACGAGGGCCCAAGCAATCAGTGTCCGATCACCGTGGTCACAAGCCCGCTGCGCTGCGCCGAGTGCGTCCTGATAGCGACCGAGGCCGTTGAGCTGCACTGCTGCCGAGTAGTCGCAGAGCGCGTGGAGGACGGACGGCCGTGCCCACCCACCTGTCTCCTGACTTACAAGGGCGGGCATCTGCGTCCCAACGATCGGCCAAGCTTGGACGTCGGACCAGGTCGCACTCCCGGTCTCCTCGAAGGCCGGCTTCGGGCCCCCTGAGGGAAGGACATTGGAGACCTGGCTCCTCATGACCGAACCGGCCCACCGGGGCGTGGACTCCTGCAACGGCGCAAGGAGTGCCCGTATGACGGCGGGAACCGAGTTCAACGAGACATGAATTATCAACTCCGGCCATACCAAGTCGCCTTCGCGTCGGTAACCGGTTGGCGCTTCGGCCTCGGCGGTGGCTGCCGTCACCGTGCAGGCGCCTGCGAGCTGGGCCGTGCCCGTGCCGGGATCGACGACACCCATGCCGCTTCCTAGTAGAGGAGACTGCGCGGCTGCTCGTGTGAAGAGTTGAAGCCAGACGGCCTGTCCATGGCCAAGCCGTTTCGCTCGGTCAGGTCCAGTCTGCTCGTGCCCTCGGGACCCGGCCTTGGTCGCGGCCCGGCAAAAGAAACGGACGTAACGAGGTGCCACAGTACCCCCCCCTTCCCCCAGTACCCGGCCCCCATAAAGAACCAGGACTCGAGATCTCCTCACCTGACCTCCACGTTCGTGCCCCGTCGTCGTCGTGGCATGAGCAATGGATGCTCAATTTGGAAAGGCTGCTCAGACTCCTAGGGGATCTGGAGGAAAGTCAGCTGCTCCCTGCATCATCGTCTCCGCCATGAGGTCAAACGCCAGCCGCCACGCGTCTCGCAGCTCGGCGCTGTAGGCCGGGCCAAGCGTGTCGGCCAGTGACCCGAGGAGCGCGGAGCCCGCGATCTGGTAGTGCTCATGAGTGACGCCGTATTTGGCGTGACGGACCCCGAGGCGCTGGGTGCGGGCCACGAATGCGTCGAACTGGGAGATGGAGGCCACGATCATTGTGAGCTCCGAGGCAAACAGTGCTTCTTGGTCCGCTGGGTCTTCGGAGAACATCGATCGGCACGAGGGAGCTGACTCGTACAGGCGCGCGTAGAAACGCTCGGCGAGCTCTGAGGTGCGCGGACCTAGTTCTGCCAGGGACAGCTGTAGCAGCTCGACCTGCTCGGGCGTCACGCTTGCTCTTGCCAGTCGCCTGAGGCGAAGCTCGCGACCAACTCCTGACGTCTGGCGATACCGAGCTTGGAGTACACGCGCTGCAGGTGGTTGTTCACAGTTCGCACTGATAAGAAGAGGCGGGTGGCGATCTCGCGGCTGGCTATGCCCGCCGCGGCCATCGAGGCCACTTCACGTTCGCGAGGTGTGAGAGCTACGACGGCTCCCGCACCGACTAGCCCCGGCGTCCGTGCACCTTCGCAACGTTCGGCCAGGGCCACCGCGCGGGCGGCAAAGCTTTTCGAGCGACGTCCGAGCCCGGCCCGGCCAGCGGCCTGCGCTGCGGCCGCCGCCGCCTCCGCGGCGAGAAGGAGGGCGCCCATGGTTTCCAGCTGGTCGGTACACTGCCCCAGCGACTCGGGGTCTGAGCTGGCAAGCGCAAAGGCATGTGCGGCCCGAGCTACCGTCATCTCGCTGTCGGATCCAGCTGCGAGCTCGCCAAGCTGTTCGGCCACGACCTCGGGTCGTCCGAGCCTGGCAATGTCATGGAGCAACCAGCTAGCGGCCGTAAGGTGCCCGGAGGAAATGGCGTCTCGCGCGGCAACAGACAGGACGCGACAAGCCGCGGATGGGTCGCCCGCGGCAACCAAGGACCAGGCCCGCCCGAGCTCTCGCTCCGGGCCGAGAATGCCAAACTCTCGGACGGCGTCCATCGCTGCCACTGCCTGTGCCGCCGAGACGGCGTCACCGAGAAGGCTGCTGGACACGGCTAACCCCGAGAGTGCGAAAGCCCTTGGACCCTCGAACCCTGTCGCCTCGCTGCGGGCGACGACCTCTCGGAACCACCGTCCCGCTGACCTCGCCTTGCCGGAGAGCAGCCCGACCCGCCCGCAGTGCAAGGCGAACCTGATCTGAAGAAACGGAGCTTGGTGAAGCGACGCCTCTTTGTAGCCGGCGGTGGCAATCTCGGCCGCAGCATCGAGACGGCCGGCGTTGCTGAGTGCCAGGACCTGCGCCAGCACGTGTCCAGCTGGCTGATCGATCCAGAGCTGGTCACCAAGTAGGACGTGGTCTTCATAGCCCTGCTGGGCGATCTCCAGGCCGGTGCCTGGAAATCCTGCCACCGACATCGCGCAGGATTCGGCGAGAGCTCGCACTATCTGAGCGTGCGCCGTCATGGCTTCGGGGAGCAGCTCGATCGCCTCGCGGGCCATCGCTGGCGAGCCCGAGTAGACAAGGATCCAGGCCTCCTGCGCGATCAACTCGTCACGGGCCGACTGGCTCCCGACGGCCTCGCAAGCTGCCCGATTGACGGCGAATGCATCGTCGGGGCTGCGCAAGCCCCAAAGAAGGTTCGCCGAGCGCGCCGCGGCCACGTCAACCCCGACGGCATCTTCTACCACCAGCTGCGCGGCACGAGAAAGCACGACCTCTGCCTCACGAAAGTCGCCGAGCTGGTAAAGAGCCTCGCCCAGGAGTAGTCCCGTCCCCGGGTCGGATGACTGGGCGAGGGCCGCCCTCGCCAGCTTCACGACAAGGGGATAATCGTGTGCGGCGCGAGCGAGGTGGGCGGCTTGCACCAACAGCCCGGCTTCTGCCTCACCGGTCGCCTCGAGTTGCCACGTGGCGACGCGGAGCACGTCCTCCCGGCGCCGGGCACCCCAGGTCTCGGTGCAGCTCGCCCTGTCGAGCATGATTGCACGGCGACGCAGCTCAGACATCTGGTCACGCAGAACGACCCGGTGCACCGGGTCGGCGAGATCCAGCTGGCGCCGGCGACCATCGACGGTCACCTGCACCAGTCCCGCTTCCTCGAGTCTTTCGACCACGCCAGCACTGACGCTGCCTTCGCCGCTGTCTGGGCCGATGGGCGCACACAACGCCAGCGTCTCAAGCACCCGCCGACCGTCTTCTCCTGCGCGCGCCACCCGTACGGCGACCAGCTCGTTCAGCCGTGGTGTACTGGTGAGCGAGCCCGCTAGGCGCCAGAAACCGCCCTCATCTACGAGCGCCCCGGACCGTTGAGCACCGAGCACCAGTTCGCGAAGAACCTGCACGTTGCCGCCACTTGTCGACCACAGCGAGTGGGCGGTCGCCCCGTCGACGGGTGCCCCGAGAGCGTGGTACAGGAGTGTTTCCACGCTGTCTCGAGAGAGTGGGCCCAGGTCAACGCGCTGGCACCAGTCGTCGCGGCAAAGCGAGGGCGCCGGAGCCTGCGCCCTCCACTCGGTGAGGACCGTTCCGATCAAAAAGACGACTCCGCTCGCGAGCAGCTGGCGCAGGAGAAGCACCGAAGCAAGATCGAGCTGGTTCATACCGTCCACCATCAGTACAAAGCGGCCAGCCCCACTCCCCTCAAAGGCGCTCCTTGTCCGCGCGAACAGGAGCACCGGATCGACGCGCTCACCGGGTCGGATCTCGTGCGAGACGAAATCACTGGGCAACAGATGTGCCAGCGCCGCCAAAGGCACGGCCGCCATCTCGGCACTGGCGGTTGCCCGCCCGCATACGCGGCCCGCTCGCTCCGCCATCTCTGCGCACTCCTCGGCCAAACGGCTCTTCCCGACTCCGGGTAGACCAAAGATGACAAAGGCGTTGCGCGTGGGATCCTCGACGGCACGCGAAAACGCGGACAGTTCAGACCGTCTTCCGACCAGCGGCCAGCGTCTGTCGACGGCAACCTGACTCAAGGGTCGAAGTGGACGGCCACGCGGCGTGACCAGGCCCCTCCCATGGCAAGGGCGAGTATATGGGGACCCCCCGCGACACAGGCCCCTAAGGGAACTCTTCACCCAAGCGCAACGGCGCCTCGCCTGTTTCATACTCATGGAGATTCAGGTCTGGCATTCATGACCTCGCACCACCTCCCCTCGATGGTGATGCGACCAGACAGACAGCCCAGCCGCGACCAGGTTGACCTACTGATGAATCGCGCTGGCCCTATTTCGACACGCTCCCCGCGGGCACGCTCCTGGTGCCGGGCGACTCGGTCCCCGCCTTGATCTCCCGGTCCAGCGCCTTCAAGACCGTCGCGATTACCTCCGAGAAACTGGGGAAGGGCTGGATCGTGTCACGCAGGACCCCGATGGGAATCATGGCCCGCACAGCCAGTGTGACTTGTTGCATCCACTCCCCTGCTTCAGGGCCGAGTGCGTAACCACCCGTCAACCGCTCACCGTCGCTGAGCAGAGTCAGGAATGCGTTTGAATCCGCATAGACATGTGTGTAGGTAGCCATCTTGGAGATCTGAGACATCGCCGCCGTAGCAGTGAAGCGTCCCTGACCAGCGCCGACGGCGGCTGCCTGAGGGTCCGTGTACACGACGCGAGGCACAGACTCGTAATTGGCGACGCGGCGCTCCCCCAGGATGTTCGCAGCAACCACTTCACCCTCGTACTCGCCGACATGGGTCAGCGGCCAGATGCCGGTGACGTCGCCTATCGCCCAAAGCCGTTCACCTGCGCTCAAGTACTGATCGACTTGAATGCCGTGACTGTCCGCCCTCGCGCCAACAGTTTCCAGCCCAATGTCGACCACTCGAGGACGACGACCTGTTGCGACGAGCAGACGGTCGCCACGAACCTCGCGGCCATCGCCTAGCCGCAGGACATAGTCCGTGCCCTCCCTGCGCGCCTCGGTGACCGCCACGCCGAGGAGCAACTCGATCCCGTCACCTCGCAGGGCTTCGCCGAGGCCCTCACCGAGGGGAGCTGGCTCTCGAGGGAGCACGTGCGGAGCTGATTCGATCAATGTCACCTCGCCACCGAATCGACGGACGACCTGGGCCAACTCGGTACCCGCCGGTCCCGCACCGATTATGAGCAGGTGGCTCGGTACCGCCTTCATACTGGTTGCCTCGCGTGTGCCCCAGACCCCCTCCAGTCCGGCCAGTCCCGGGATCGGCGGTGTGACGGCGTCTGATCCGGTCGCGACCACGACATGACGAGCAGTGTGGCGCACACCGTCCACTTCGACAGCACCAACGCCGGCCAACTTCCCGGTGCCGCGGAAGAGCTCGATGTTCCGCGAACCGAGCCAACGGACCTGGCCCCCGTCGGAGTAGTTCGACACCACGAAGTCGCGCCACGCAAGTGCCTCGGTCACGTCAACTTCTGCGTGAGCAGCGGCGTTGCGTGCTCCGTGCACCGCTTCACCAGGGCGAAGTAAGGACTTCGACGGAATGCACGCCCAGTAGGAACACTCACCTCCGACCAGGTCACGCTCCACCACGGCCACGCGAAGACCACCCTCGGCAAGCGCTCCTGCGCAGTGCTCGCCTGGAGCACCGCCTCCGAGCACTATGACGTCGTAATCATTGCCGCTACTGCTGCTGCTCATAAGAGCCCCCCAATCCCCAACTGACACTGTGAAACCGGGACCATCTGGTGGCACCCGTAGCTATCCCTGGTTGGCTGCCCCACCGCCCGATCGGGGACCCCAACAGTTCGTCTGTCGGACAGACGTATTCGGGGTTGATCGGTCCGATCGCCGTCGCCTGGGCGAAGTACCCAGCGGCAACCCAGTGGGAAATGAAGGTGCCCTGTGGGCGAACTCACTGGCGGCACCTCTGATGCCGGGCGCGCCCGTGTAGCGGATCCACCGAGCCCTGGACCCGGCCTGCCCGGCCCGGCCGGCTGTAGGTCACCGACCGGGGAGTCTCACGGGTGCGATGAGGCCTGCGGTCATGCGAGCGTGAGCACTAGGGGAGATGAGTGCAGGAGTGGGAACGCGAATTGTGGGGAACCGACGCCGGGGTCGCTCATCTGAACGCTGTGGCGACGGCGCCCGAGTGAGCACCCACGATCATCGCGACATTGACTAGAGACCCCACGCCAAGCGGGGTGTGAGTCCCAACCAGTGGAGGTGCCATGGCCGAGCCCGTACCGCCCGCAGAAGGAATTGTGCTGGCCCATTTCATCGTCTCCGACGACGTCGAGCGTTCCCGGCGCTTCTATACCGAGGTACTTGGTGGCACGGTGGTGTTCGGCCCGGAGCCGGTTTATGTCGCCCTCGCCAACAGCTTCATCATCATCAACCTCGGCGGCGGCCCGACCGACGACAAGCCCACGGTCACCCTCGAGACGCCGCGCGACCCCGACCGGGTCAGCAGCTTCCTCAATATCCGGGTGGCGGACATCCATGCCGTGTACGCCAAATGGAGCGGTCGGGGGGCGCAGTTCCTTACGCCGCCGAAGCAGCACCAATTCGAGATTCGTTGCTACATCCGAGATCCCGATGGTCACATCATCGAGGTCGGGCAAACCACCGACCCGGAGGGAGACTGGTCGCCATGGTTGCGCACATCAGGTGAAACGTCTGTGAGCTAGCCAATCACAGGAGTTCAAACCCGCAAACGGTGTCACTCGGCGCACCAAGATGGAGCCCACGTAATGACCAGGCAGTCCAAAGCTCACGAGAAGGCCCTGGCCCCGAGGGAGTCGGCGTTCCAGCGGTTTGCCGATTGGGTTAGCGACGCCATGGGTCGCCCGACCAACATTGCCTTCTGGGCGGTCCTCATCACGATCTGGACATGCATCTTCGCGTTCGGTGGCCCCCATCTCGCTGGTGGCACATGGCTGCCAGCCTGGTTCACGAGCCAAGGATTCAACTTCCCGCTGAACCTCGTAACAACTGTGGCTGAGCTCTTTATCGGCTTCCTCGTCGCCACTGCAGCTAACCGGGCACAACTGGCACTGACCGTCCTTCTTACCAAGATCCAGACTGAAACCGACGAAATCGACGGGTTGGTCAAGGAGAACACCGAGTTGACCAGGCAGGTTGCTGACGTGGTGGCACAACTTGACGAGATCCATGCCCACGTCACGGCGCTCACCGAGGCAGCAGGGCTCACGGTCGGTACCTTCGCTCCAGGAGAGAATCCTCCAACGACAAAGCGTTCCGCCGAGAGCACGGCGGCGGCCGAGAACGGCAAATGAAGATCGGCGGCCGCAAGGACCACTCGAAACGCTGCTCGGGCCGTCGACACGGAGCACTAATCGGCATTGGGAGTGCTCCTGGCCAGCTGGCGGAGCGGTCAGGTCGTAGCGATCAATGAACGCGCCTGTGCGGGGCCGACCACGAGATCATGAAGGTCGCCGCCCACCTCGAGTCGGCCCGAGTGTTCGAGCCCACCGATCTTCACCGGCTCGAAACCGGCCGTTCTGATCAAACGCTCGACTTGCTCGCCAGCGCGGTCGTCGTCGGTCGCGTAGAACAAGACCGCCGGCTCCGGTGACCGGTTGCTAGAGGACACGAAGAGGTCGCGGGACAGGGTCCCAAACGCCATGGCCAGGCGCGCCCCCGCCGGTAGCCACTCGGCTAAGACCCGGCCAGAGGATTGCCCTTTCGGCAGGACACGCGACACGTGACCTTCTGCGTCGGTGGTAAGCGGGTTGCTCGGAACGACCACGAGCTTGTCGCCCAGCGAGCCAGCGATCTCGTCTATGACGCCCTTAAGCACACTAAAGCGGAGCGCGAGGACGACAGCGTCAGCGCCCTGCAACGCGTCCCGGTTGTCGACGGCCACGACCGCGGCTCGACCGATCTGTGCAGCCAGGCCTCGTGCCGACTCCTCGTCGGCGCTCGAGAGTCGCAGTGTCTCGCCGCCTGAGGCGAGCTGGTGGGCGATAGCCGATCCGATCCCTCCAGTACCGATAATGGCGGTGGTCATGAGCGAAATCCCCCCAGTTTCATAGTTTTGACAACAATCTGAAACTTCCTGGCCGAGCAGTCCGGCCGCGCCTTACAGAGAACGGCACGAACGCGGCCATCATCAGCGGACGTGCCGGCCCCGGCACAGCGAGCACGACAGCGAGACCGCGTACCGCCGCGGGTCATAGGTCGAGGACTATGTCGCCGCGGGGTTGTGAGCAGCAGATGAACAAGCTTCCTTCGGTGGGTGCTTCGAGTGGGTCGGGGTTGTAGTCGACGTTCCCGGCGATAAGCGTTGTCTCGCAGGTCTGGCAGACGCCGGTGCGGCAAGACCAGCGGACGGGTACGTCGCAGGACTCGGCGAGCTCGAGCAGGGTTCTGTAGTCGCTGCTCCATGCGACCGTGAGATCGCTGCGGGCGAACGCGATCGTCGGGCCAGCTCCCGGCTGGCCTGCCGGTGGATGGGGCGCCCGCGCCGGTGTGGCTGCGATCCCGGGTGTCTGGCCCGCTGCCGGCCCGAAAGGCTCGGTGTGGATCCGGGAGACATCGAACCCCAAGGCGGCCAGACCCCCGCTGATCTCATCCATGAAGGCGACAGGTCCACACAGATAAGCCTCGGCGTGAGAGGGCGGGTCCACCTTGGCGAGCATTGAGGCGGTGAGACGTCCCGCGCTGTCGAAGTCGCGGCCCTGGACGTCATCGGGCCCAGGCCGGCTGAAGTAGACGTGGGCCCGTGCGTTGGGCAACGAGGCGAGGAGGGCGCGGGACTCGGCGGCGAACGGGTGCTCGCGACTGTTGCGGGCGCCTTGCAACCACCAGATCTCCCGGTCGGAACGCTCCTGCGCCAGTGCCTGAAGCATGGCGAGAACGGGGGTGGCACCGATCCCGGCGCTGATCAGCAACACCGGGTCGTGGGTCTGGTCGAGAATGAACGTGCCCCTCGGGGCGGCGATGTCGAGCTGCTCGCCGACGGTGAGGCGGGTGCACAGATAGCCGCTGACGGCGCCCCCAGGTTCGCGCTTGACGGTGACCCGGTAGTAGGCCGCCCCGGGCGGTCCAGAGAGCGAGTAGTTGCGCAGCAGCGCCCGCTGTCCCTTGTCGGGCTGAACTCGCAGAGTGAGATACTGACCTGGGCGGGCCGCCGGCAGGGGGGCGCCGGCCGGGTCCTCGAGGCGGATCGAGATCGTCGAGTCGCTTTCAGGCGTGATGGCTGTGACAGTGACCTGACGAAAGCCGGACCAGGCAGGAGGGGGGCTCGCCGCCGCCAGGCCGGCGTTGCCACTGCCTGGCTCCTCGTCCAGCAGAGCTCGAAACGAGCCCTGCCAGCCGAAACTGAGGGCGGGGACCCGCAGCGCACGCAGGAGCCCTTGGCGGGTGTGCCCGGGAAGGTAGAGCAGCGCGTCGACCTCCGCGACGGTCATCTGCTCGGGTCCCGAGGAGAGCTTGATGATCTTGTCTCCCGCTTGTACCTCGCCCTCTTGGAGAACCCGGAAATAGAAGCCTGGACGGTGGTGGGAGACGAGCAACGCGGGAATCCGCGGATCGTTCATGCGGATCCCGACGCGATAGCAGGTGACGCGAGGCTGCGTTACTTCGAAGACAGCGCTGCCTATCTGGTAGCGATCGCCGATGCACACCTCGTCGTCGCCCAATCCCTCCACAGTGAAGTTCTCGCCGAACTGTCCGTACGAGAAGTCGTGTCGTTTGAGCTCGCGTTCCCAGTAGCGGTACGAGTCGATCTGGTATACGAACACTGCACGCTGCTCGCCGCCGTGACCCGCAAGATCGCCCTGTCCATCCTCGTCAACGTTGAGCCTGCCGACCCGACGCGATCCAGGTACCGGGTCTTTGAAAACCCCGGTAAACACAGTTCTGCCTTGCCAGGGCACGTCCTTCGGCAGGCCGACGTTGACCGACAACAACGTCCCAACGAGCTGAGCGGCGGGATCGCTTGGTTCAACTCGCCCGGGGTGCGACTCGCGGGCCTTCGCAGGTGCCTGGCCTAGGCTACTCACCGGTCCTCCAAATCGGGGGTGCGATCGCCGGTCCCGCGCCAGGGCCGCCAAGTCTGGTACGGGCCATGACCCGTCGATAGGCGGGTACGGGATGAGCAAAGCGGCCAGTCGGTTGGACCACTCGCCCCAGGCTTCGGTGAGGACGGCGTGGCGGATCTGGGCACGGGTTTACTTCCATGGAGTCCATCGGTGGGCGAGGCACGCCGTCGCCGCTGGCGCCTCAAGGAGGTCTCAGCCCGGCGGCCGCGGCGGAAATGGCTCATTTGCGCCGTGGGTCGTCTTCGGGGTCCACGTAGTCGAGGGTGATCGGCCCAGTCGCTGTCACCTGGGTTACGTACTCCCCGGATTTGGCCCAGTGGAAGTGAGGGGTACCGCCGGGCAGCACCACCACGGCACCCGGCGGGTACGCCTCGAGTCTTCCGCTATCGAACTGCTCGCCGACCCCGATGTAGAACACGCCGGACATGACGGTGTAGACGCGATCCTCGTGGTGCCGGTGGGGCATCAGCTTGACACCGGCCGGGACCTTGACTCGGACCACGTAAGGAGCGGGCTCTGATATGTCGCCCACAACCACGGCGAGACGGGCCGACGGTGGGAATGACGGAAAGGGTGCCCAGGCGATGTCTTCGGGCAGGGCGGACCGGAAGACGGCCTGGTCTAGCTGGTGGGTACTCATTTGTCGTGAACCTCCCGGACGCGGTGACGGACCGACCGGCGTTGCCGGGATTGAGTGTCTTGCTTAGCCATGGCCCGTCGCACCCGTGGGAAACCCCGGTCGCCCGTCCGGCCTGTCTCGACCACAGGCGCTCCATTGCCCTTGGTCCGAAGGCGGTTGGAGCACTGATGACCCACGGGGGCTAGCTGACTGGCAGCGCAACTATGACGGACGGACACAGCTGACAGGCAGGTGTCAGAACCAGGCCATTACACCGGTCCGATGGATCGCGGCGAGCGCGACCCTATGTGGGGGGAGTACCCGTCATCGTCAGGTGAACCTCGTCGGCCTTCACACATGAGAACGATGGCGTGGCACGCAAATGCCGCCAGATCGGTATACCCAGGGAAAAGGAGAAGGAGTTATGAGCATCATCGACGAGGCGCTCAGCGCCAATGCCACCATCGCCAAGGACTATGACACGAGCCGCGCGAAGCCGCCGGCGCCCAAGATCGCGATCGTCACCTCCGCGGATCCCAGGCTCAGCAACATAGAGCAGATGTTGGGTCTCGCCGAGGCCGATGTCGACATGATCAGGAACTTCGGCACCGTGATCGACGATGACGCAGTCAGGTCGCTTGTTCTGTCGACCCGATTGCTGGGCAGCCGGGAGATAATGATCATCAATCACACCGACTGCGGAATGCTCAGGTTCGTCGACAACGAACTGGAGGAAAGGCTCCGCAAGGAGACGGGGCGGGCGCCGATCGCCCCGGCGAAGTTCTACAGCTTCACCGACGTCGAGGCGAACACCCGGGAGCAGATTCAAAAAGCCAGGTCACATCCGTGGATTTCGCGGGAGGTTCCTGTCAGGGGGTTCGTCTATGACGTCGCCACAGGGCGGCTCAGCGAAGTGTTTGCCGATGCTCAGACCGTCACCGGTTCGTAAGGACCGAGCCGCCTCAGCCGAGACAGACAATCCTCCACTCAGGCCGACCATCTGACCGAAGGTGCCAACCAAGCACCAGGGCATCACACGGGTCCGATGGGTCACCAAAGGCGCCATCGTCGTGAACGGCAACGATCGACGCGAGGGAATAGCCAGCAGTCTTGGCCGCAGATAACTGAGGAGCACCGAGATGAAGACCATGGCGGCAATCCGCATTGACCGGACAAAAACGTTGGCCGAGGAGCCGGGCACCGGGCACAACCGGTGGCACCCTGACATCCCGCCGGTGATCCGGTGCGATCCTGGTGAGGAGGTGGTCCTCGAAACTCGTGATGCCTTCGATGGGCAGTTCGGGCCGGACGTTTCGCTCGATGTGGTGGCCGCGCCGAACCTCGACCGGCTGCACCCGCTGACCGGGCCGGTGTACATAGAAGGGGCCGAGCCGGGCGACCTGCTCGACGTTGAGATCCTCGACATCGAAGCGGACGACTACGGCTACACCACCCAGGTGCCCGGGTTCGGGTTCCTTCGCGACGTCTTCCCCGATCCCTTCAAGGTCAACTGGGACATAGCGGCCGGCTGGGCCACTTCTGCCGACCTCCCCGGTGTACGTATCCCCGGAGCGCCTTTCATGGGCACGATAGGACTATCGCCCGGCCACGAGCTGCTCGCTACGACCATCGCCCGCGAACAGGCGCTACTCGAGCGGGGCGGCTTCGTGCTCCCGCCGTCGGCCGCGTCCGCTGTCCCGAGCGACCCCCACATCGCCGGCGGTGGCTTGCGGACGATCCCTCCCCGAGAGCAGGGCGGCAACATGGACATCAAACAGACCAGCAAAGGTGTCCACCTACTCATCCCGGTCGACACCCCCGGCGCGTTGTTCTCCGCCGGTGACGCCCATTTCGCCCAGGGCGACTGCGAGACCTGCGGGACCGCCATCGAGATGAACTCGACCCTCACAGTGCGGTTCCAGGTCCGAAAGGGCGAGGCGGCCCAGAAGAAGATCCGTTTCCCTCGGTTCACCCGGGACGACTATTACCTTCCGCCAGAGTTCGCCGCACCTCGCCGGTTCTACGCCACCGTAGGTCTCTCAGTCACCCGCGACGGAGTCGACCACTCCGAAGACATCTCGCTCGCCGCCCGCAATGCGCTGTTGAACATGATCGACCATCTGGGCGAACGGGGATGGACGCCCCAGCAGGCCTATGCCATTTGCAGCGTCGCGGTCGACCTCAAGATCAGCCAGGTCGTCGACGTGCCCAACATGCTCGTCTCGGCTTTCCTGCCTGAGGACATCTTCACCGTTGCCTGATTGTTGCTTGAAAGCTCTCACGGCGAGGAGCCCAGAAGTGCACAAAGGTCATCATCTCCGTTCGCGGCGTAAGCCACCTCGAGCCACTTGGGCACACAAAGAAGTCCGGTCGAATCTTGGCTCACGACTAGTCATCGCCGTGCTTGCAGGTGCGGTTGGCACCTCAGCCATGGATGCCTTGTTGTACAGCAGGTATCGCCGCGGCGGAGGAACCGAGCAGCTGTTTGACTGGGA
Source organism: uncultured Acidimicrobiaceae bacterium (assembly GCA_963725355.1). Classification (GTDB taxonomy): domain Bacteria; phylum Actinomycetota; class Acidimicrobiia; order Acidimicrobiales; family Bog-793; genus Fen-455. The sequence goes on along the minus strand of CAVRYE010000011.1, from coordinate 41,827 downwards.
ATTCTCGGCCGGAGTGAAAACCTGGGACGACGTCTCGGCCCCCGGGCTCGTCGGCAAACAAGTACTGCAGCGACTTCGGGGTAAGGAGCCGCCCGAAGAGTGGGCCAGGTCGCTGCAGAACACTGTGCATTGGGCAACCGGCGTGGGCTGGAGCGTTCCCCTTGCTCTCCTCGTACCGCAAGGAAGGCGCTCTGCGTGGACATGGGGAGTGGCGACCGGCCTGGTCGCCTGGGCCAGTAGCTACATCGTTCTGCCGTTCACGAAGATCTACAAGCCAATTTGGGATTACGACGCCAAAACGCTCGCTGACGACCTCAGCGCTCATCTCGTCTACGGAATGACGATCGGTACCGTACTCGCCGTCGCGAACGAAGTCTGCTCCAAGTGGCCGTACCAGGGGCGCCTGGGGGTCGGTTCCATCCAATGACATCAGAAGTGGATCAGCAGTGACGAGGCATCGAGCAGAGAGGACAAAGCTGTGAGCAGCGTGGCAGACGACCTACTGGAGGTTCTGCTCCAGGCAGGTGTCACTCGCATCTACGGGTTGGTCGGTGACAGCCTCAATGCCTTCAGCGACGCGGTTCGCCGCAGTGGCGGCGCCGCCAAAGGCGGCGTGGACTGGGTGCACGTGCACAATGAGGAAGGCGCCGCCTTCGCCGCTTCGGCTGACGCCCAGCTCACCGGCCGGTTGGCGGTATGCGCCGGGAGCTGCGGCCCCGGCAATACCCACCTGATCCAGGGGGTCATGGACGCTCACCGCTCCGGCGCCCCGGTGCTCGCCCTAGCTACCCAGATTCCCAGCCGTCAGATCGGCACTGGCTATTTCCAGGAGACCAAACCCGAGGCCCTTTTCGGGCAGGCCAGCCACTACGCCGAAACTGTCGCTCATCCCGACCAGGTGGTGCGCCTCACCCGCGCCGCCATCCAAAACGCCGTCGGCAAGAAGGGTGCGGCCGTGCTGGTGCTCCCCGGCGACATCCTCGCCCTACGCTCCGACGGAGCCGTGCCGACAAGTGTCGTTGTAACCGATCGGCCCCGCCCGGCTCCCTCGCAAGCGAGCATCGTCGAGCTGGCCCGGCGCATCGGTGATGCCGAGAAGATCGCGATCTTTGCCGGCATCGGCTGTGCCGGGCGCGCGAGGAGGTTCTGGAACTTGCGGCTCGGCTGAACGCTCCCGTGGGGCACACTCTGCGGGGCAAGGACCTCATGCAGTACGAGAACCCGTTCGATGTCGGCATGACCGGTCTGCTCGGCTACGGCGCCTGTTATCACGCGCTGCACGAGGCCGATCTCGTGCTGCTGTTAGGAACCGACTTTCCCTACGACGATTTCCTGCCCAGGACCAACAACATTCAGGTCGACATCGACCCGGCCCACCTCGGCCGCCGCGCCCCCTTGGCCCAAGGTATCGCCGCCGACATTGGCGAGACCGTCCGGGCGTTGTTGCCACATCTCGCGCAACGCGCCAGCCGGGCCTTCCTCGACGCCATGCTCAAAAGCCACGAACGCAAGCTCTCTCATAGCGTCGAGACCTACAACATCCATCATCCCAACCATCGGCCCATCCATCCCGAACACCTCGCCGCCATCATCGACCAACGTGCCGCGCAAGACGCCATCTTCACCGTGGACACCGGTATGTGCTGCACCTGGATCGCCCGCTATCTCACCCCGAACGGACAACGTCGGCTCATCGGATCCTTTAACCACGGCTCGATGGCCAATGCCCTGCCGATGGCCATCGGCGCCCAGGTGTCGCATCCCGGACGACAGGTCGTCTCGTTGTCCGGTGATGGCGGCCTGGCCATGCTGCTCGGGGAGCTACTCACTGTGAAAACCCACCAGCTGCCGATCAAGGTGGTTGTGTCCAACAACTCCAGCCTGGCCATGGTGCGCCTTGAGATGCTGGTTGCTGGCGATCCTCCCTTCGAGACCGACCACGAGCCTGTCGACTTTGCCGCCATCGCCGCTGCGGCCGGCTTTTTTACCCGCCGAGTGACCGAACCAGGCGATCTTGATGCGGCCGCCGCCGAAGTATTCGCTCACGACGGGCCCGCTCTGCTCGACGCGGTGACCACGCCGGACGCTCTCGAGGTGCCGACACATATCACCGTCGAGGAGGCGAAAGGTTTCGCCTTATCGCTGGGCAAGGTCGTGCTCGACGGTGGCATCGGCGAAGCACTGCACATGGCTCGCCTGAATCTCCGAAACATCCCACGGCCCTGACCGTCACCCGCCAACACGATCGGGTCCTGACCGAGCGAGCGTCTCGTTACCTGAGGAGTGTCGTTCCTGACCCGCTACCTGGACGGCGCCCAGTTCAACCGACATTGAGATCCCCGCAGGCATCACCGAGTGAAAGGCAGTCATACCATGCGATCCGACATCAGACCAGGCGGCGTGTTCCCCGACTACTCGTTGCCGGACCACACCAACACCGTTCGCACACTTAGTGAGCTCCAAGGTGACGATCCGATGATCCTCACCCTGGCGCGAGGCAACTACTGTCCGAAGGAACACCAGCAGCACCTGGAGCTCGCGGCGAACTACTCGAAAATTGCCGTGGCCTATACGCAGGTCGTCACCATCGCCACAGACGACCACCACACTCTGCAGGAGTTTCGGGGTTCAGTCGGCGCTCAATGGACCTTTCTCTCGGACCCAACTCGGATGATACAAAAGGACCTCGACATCCAGGAATACACCGACCCCGAGCACGATCCGATGATCCCCCATACGCTGGTGCTCAAGCCTGGACTCCTCATTCACAGTATCTACAACGGCTACTGGTTCTGGGGTCGCCCGTCGTTCTATGACCTGTGGTCCGACTTGTGCGCTGCGTCGAGCGAGATCCGACCCGACTGGGACCTGAGCAAACCGGGATTGCGCGAGGCCTGGGATGCAGGCGACTACTCGAGCTTTCACGGTTGGAACAGGGTCTCCAAGTCGATGCCCACATCGTATGAGTCCTAGGAGAATATGGATCCGTCCGTGCCGGGTGCACGACGGTCTGGACGCTACGGGTAGGTGGCAGTAGTGCGAACGCCGGTCTGCGAACTGCTCGGGATCGAACAACCGATTGCCTTGGCGGCGATGGTGGCGGTCCCCAAGCTGGCGGCAGCTGTCTCGAATGCCGGTGGGCTCGGCACGGTGACGCTGACGTGGTCTGATCCAGTAGGAGACGTGGTTCGCGAGACTGCGGCGCTCACCGATCGTCCCTTCTGCGGCAATCTGGTCCTCACCTCGGATCAGCACCGTCGTCTCGATGAGGCCCTCGAGGCCGGTTTGCGGATCGTGTCATTGTTCCTGGGAGATCCTGCCGGGTACATCGAGCCGGTCCACGAAGCCGGCGGACTCGTGCTGTGCACGGTCGGAAGCGCCGAACAGGCGCGGCGGGCGGTCGCCAGCGGAGTGGATGTCATCGTGGCGCAGGGTTGGGAAGCTGGGGGGCACGTGGGGGGTCGGATTGCGACGCTCCCCTTGGTGCCCGCCGTCGTCGATGCGGTGGCGCCGGTGCCCGTGATCGCGGCGGGGGGTATCGGGGACGCTCGCGGCGTGGCCGCCGTCCTCGCATTGGGTGCTCAGGCGGCGTGGGTAGGCACCCAGTTCCTGCTTGCCCAGGAGATGCCCATCCACCAGGAGTACCGCACTCGCCTGATCAACGCGGTCGAGACCGACGCGGAGTGGTACCCCGACCTCTACGACGTCGACTGGCCGAACTCGCCCCACCGGGCGCTCCGCAACTCGACGGCCGAGATGTGGGAAACCGCGGGCCGGCCGCCCCTGGAGAGTCGGCCCGGAGTGGGCGATGTCATCGCACACTTCGCTTCGGGCGAAGCAATCGTCCGCTACGAGCCAGCGCCGCCGATGGTTGGGACGACCGGTGACATCGAAGCGCTCTCAATGTGGGCCGGACAAAGCGTCGCGCTCGCCAGGCAGCCACGACCAGCGGCGGAGATCGTAGCTGAGCTCGTTTCGCGCTTGTGAGCCGAGCCGGCCTGCCGGCAACGGCGACGATCAGAGGCCCGAGAGAGACCTTTCATCAATCATCGATCTGAGCCCGGGCGACGTTCATGACTCATGCTCCAAGTCCGAACGGGATATCTTCGCGAACTCCTGCTCACGTGGCGGCAACGTAGGCGTCGTACAGCTCGGTATATCTCCTGGCGATGTTCTGGACTGCATCGTCCCGGGAGAGCTGTCTCGCGAGGAATCCCGCGAGTGCGTCGTACCAGATGGTTCGCCCGACGGCGAACCCGTCGAAACCCCTTACCGAAGCCGCCACCCGTAGCCAATAAAGCACCTTGGCCTCGTCAGCACCTCGGCCGAGGATGATGCAAGTCACTCCGTCACGGCCTCCGCTGCGGGCTTGGGTCACAACCTTTTGACAGTCGTCCGCGAGATCCAGTCCTTCGATCTTCCACACGTCAGGCTCGACGTCGGCTGCCTGCAGAGTATGGATCACCTCAACCACGAGTGACGGCCGCAGCTCTTTGTCATAGGTCGCATTGTCTTCGTAGCGGTCGAGCTGCTCGGTTGTGGGTGGCACCAGGAGCTCGAAAAGGAATTTGCGCTCGTGCTCGCGAAGCCACCGCGAGAGCCGGGCCAGGCGCTCGGTCTGTCGCTTGTTCAGCTCGATGTCACCGTCGGGGTTGTAGCGAACAAGCACCTTGGCGAAGGTCGGGTCGAAAGCCTCGATATGTTGACCGAAATCATCGCCGTACTCGAACTGGAACTCGTCTTGACCTGATCTCTCCACAGGCATGGCGAGAGGCGTACCCTCCGCCTTGGCTTTGCGCGCCACCGAGGCTCCAAACTCCTCATCCACGAGTACGCCAGCAGCCGCTGCCGGCACGCGACCGTTCCTCACGACCTCGAGGTGGGCATCGAAGATCATCTCCTTGGCGTCGATGATGCCCGCCTTCACCTGGGCCGAGACGGGTGCTTGGGCCCCGAAAAGTCCCTTCTCGAACGACCCCCGGTGATCGAAGGCCAACAGGTACAGGGGTTGGTCGTAGCCGAGGCTCACGGCAGACCTCCTTTCGGGTGCCTTCGTCGTCTCCGCGTCGGCGGCAAGACGAAACTAGCTACTTGGCACGAATAGACCGGCACTAGCCGGCGGAGCAGGGGCCTCAGCTATGCGTGCTCTGAGGACGGCACGGGATCTGAAGTCCGCCTCGGTGCCGTCGCTCCCAGTGTGAACCGGTCTGGGTTAGAGCAACTCGATCCAACTGCGACCGGTGAAACGCACACAACAGGGATGGTCATCTCGTGCTGAGCACCGAAGCCAATCCGAGCGAGGACGAGCGTTGAACGAGATACCCGCCAAGCTCGCGCAGTCGTGGGACTTCCAAACGGCTGGCCGGACCGGAGACCCCGATCGCTCCGACGACTGATTCACCGACGCGGACGGGCACGGCGACGCATCGGGCATGTTCGAAAGTCTCTTCGATGTCGAGGGCGTATCCGTCTTCGCGCGGCCTGCTGCACACGCTCTCGGAGTTCGTCCTCCGTGCGCGCCGCTCGCTGGGTCCCTCCCGTGTAGGTCATCAGCAACAGCTCGCTGTCAAAGGCGACGGTGTCGAGAGCGGACAGATACGCCTTGCCGAGCGCCGAGCAGTGCATAGGGCGAACGGTCCCGACTCGTTCAGCAACCGCAATGACGTGGAACGTCGAGAAGAAGGAGATATAGACCATTGTTTGGCGGGCCGGTACGCCGAGAATCGTCGAGTCGCCTGTCTTGTCTCGGATTTCGGCTAGGACTGGTTCGATGATCTGACTCCAGTCCGTATGCGTTGCTGGCCCTGCCACAAGATCGATCAAACGCGAAGGCACGAGCGCGAATCGTTTCGATACCGGATCTCGACTGACATAGCCAGCGTCGATGAACTCCGACAGCATTCGGAGCGCAGTGCTGCGGTTCACGCCCAGTCTTCGTGCGAGCTCCGCGGCAGTGAGCGGTCCGGACGCGAGGATCTCAAGAGTGCGGAGAGTCCTCGCTATGAGAGTCACCGGAGCGTCGGCGGTGCCGCTGAGCGTGCTCCCCGCTGTGGGCACCAAGGGTGGCATGGTCATCCCGACACTCCGGAACTTCGAATTGGCAATTCTTCCAAACGCTCCCTGTTTCGCCGGAACGAGTCGGCCGCACGTTCCTGCCATCCGAACACCTGCACGGTAGCAAGACCGTCGAGACCGACGGCCCTTAACGCAGCCGTGACTTCCGTCCAGTCGACCTCTCCGTCGCCGATGTCGAAATGCTGATGGATGCGATGGTCAAGTCCTGGAGGATTGACGATCGTGCGCTGCGGACGAAAGCTGTCGGCCACGTGGATGTGATCGAACCTGCCGCGGGCGCAGTGGATTTGCTCTGTCGCGGTTCCGCCGAGGTAGAAGGTGTGTGGGATGCAGTGCAGGTAGCGCACTCGCGGGCTACCGATCTCGTCGATCAGTGCGAGTGCTTCGCTTGTCGTCTCGAGGAAGTCCCAAGGGTGAGGCTCGATGGAGAGCACCAGGTCTTCCGCATCGAGGCGCGGCAGCAGTTCCGCAATCGAGCGCAGGAAGGCACCACGACACTCGACAGGCTTGTTCGGGTCGCCCGACAACTCGCTGTTGAGCCGTCTGGCACCGAGCTCCATCGCCGCCGTGATGCCGTGGTTCCAGTTCACGACGGCCTGACGCCGGCGGACCTCGTCAGGATCTGACCATGCCTGAATGATGGCCACAGAGGCGATTTCAACGCCAGCACCGACTGCCGTCGACCAGACAGAGGCAAGATCGGACCTTGACGCCACGACATCATCAAAGGCGGGTATGAAGTCCGGACGGTTGGACAGCTCCACGGCGTCGTAACCGGCATCGCGCGCCGCTGCGAACAGATCGGAGACCGGCGTCGTGGCGAGCATCGCCGGGTCAAGGGCTACCCGCAAGTCATTCCTCCCACTGCCGGTCAGGGATGATAACGGCCTTACCTGGTACCGCGCCCGTCCGCAACGCTTCGAGTGCCACGTTGACCTCTGAGAGCGGCCACGTTGTGATCTCAGGTAGCCGGACCTTGTGCGAGGCAACGAGGGAGATGAGCAGCTCGAGATCTTCGCGTCGCCCGGAACGAACGCCCCTGATCGTGGCTTCCTTGTGGGACACCTCGCCGAAGTCGAAATCAGGGACGCGCGCGTAGCCGGCCAACACGTACAGACCGTGTGGCGTGAGCGCGGCGACGCCCGGCGCCACCACGTCTGGCACCCCGGTACAGTCGACAACGACGTCAGATTGTCCGGCGACCTCATCGAAGGAGCCGACAACGGTATGCCCGAGCGCCGCGAGCCTGGCCCTGCGTAGCTCGTTGGACTCCACCACCTGGTGGACGACGCCGTCGGCCTGCAGCATCTCTGCTGCGAGGAACCCGATCGGGCCTGCTCCGACAACGAGAACCTGGGCGGGCCCGGCCTCGAGTGCGACACGGGCGCTGTTGGCTGCTGTAGCGCCGCTGTCCACGAGCGATGCGACCTCGGGTCCGCTGAGGCTCTCTGGCACCTCGACGAGCTGGGACGCGTGGACTCGAAAGAACTCGGCATAGGCGCCGTCGACTCCAAGTACACCCGTTATCGATTGCAGGTGAGGGCAAAGTCGCTCGTCGCCTGCGAGACAAGCTGGACATGTGCCATCGCCCGTGAACAGCGTGATAGTCGCGCGCCTGCCCATCCAGGCGGTCTCGACGTTGGCACCAGATGCCACGACTACTCCGACAGGTTCGTGGCCGAGCGTGAACGGCAGGTCAGGCCGATACGACTCGCCCTTCAGGATATGAAGGTCGGTGCCACAGACGCCGCAGGCATCGACCCTGAGCACGACGTCATCGTCACGCTCGGGAACCGGGACCGGCCGGACCTGCAGCTCAAGGCCCTTCGCAGGCAGGTTTGCGAGAACTGCGGCTGACATCGATGCAGGCAGCGATTTGGCGCCGAGCTGAATCAAGATCTCCTCCTGAAACGGTTTGCTGGCTGGGTTCTCGTGGCACTCCAACCATACAAGCTGTCGTCTGTCGTTGCACCTGTTGCAACATTAGGTGCTCAAAACTGAACCGAAGAAAACCCTTGCCCATGGCGTCCTGTATGGGTAATCTTTCCCTGTCGTTGCAGCTACCGCAACATAAATACTCGTGACGAAGGCACTCGCGGGTGATGCGAAGAGAAGAAAAGAAACGAGTAAGCAGAAAAGGGGAGAGTGATGGTGTTTAGACGGATCATCACGGCCGTGATAACCATGATCGGTTTCACGGCGCTGGTCGCCGGCGTCAGTAACGTCGGAGCAAGCACAACCAGGACCACAGCCAGTCAGGCTTCAGCCGCCTCGAGGGGGGTGGTCACGGGTCCCAGAGCCTGCACGGAGTACGGGAAGAACATCACACTGAACGTCGGGTTCTCCGAGGCCGGCAGCACGATTCTCGACGGCTTCCAGAGTCTGATCGGCAAGTTCGAGGCTGCCAACCCGAACGTGAAGGTCAACATAATCGCCAAGTCCTTCACCAGCTCGCTTGAGACGATCAAGCTCGTCATGTCAAGCGACAGCCCACCAGACCTCATGCAGGGCAACGAGGGCTGGTCGATCGACGGCGCACTGTGGCAGGCGCACCTGTTGCTAAACCTCAATCCGTACGAGAAGGCCTATGGCTGGGCAAGCGAGTTCCCCAAGTCTGCGCTCAGCGTGAACGAATTGACGGCGAATGGCAAGATCTTGGGTGAAGGAGACCTCACCGGACTTCCGCAAGCTCTTCAGTACGTCGGTGTCTTCTACAACAAAGCCCTTCTCAAGAGGATCGGGATTACCAACCCGGCGACACTTGAGAACAAGACGACCTTCCTCGCGGCGCTGGCCAAGGCGAAGGCAGCGAGCCTGACTCCGGTTGAACTCGGTGACGAGGATCAGTGGCCGGCGCTGCACAACATCTCGCTGTTCAACGGCTGGTACGAAAGCCCGCAGAACATCGACAACTGGGTGTTCAACAAGAAGGGCGCGACGTATGTGACCGCCGGCCGAATTCAGGCTGCGACTGACATGCAGGACTGGATGAAGGACGGCTATTTCAATTCCAACGCGCTGTCGACGACCTTCGCCGATGCTGAGGCGAACTTCGCGCAGGGTAACGCCGTATTCTTCATCACGGGCACCTGGGCCCTTGGGGACGAGTACGCCGGGCTCAAGAACAATGTTGGATTCATGTTGTTCCCTGCGGGTAATAGCGGCAAGAACGAGGCAGTGGGCGGCTACAGCCTGCCGTACACGGTCTCCTCGAAGACGAAGTACCCCGACTGCGCGGCCTACCTTCTGAACTACATCACAGCCACCAAGCAGGCTGTGGCGGCGCAGATCGCTTCTGGGCGTCCGTCCGCGCTGATTTCCAGCTTCAACCAGCACTACAGCAACCCATTGCTGCAGGAAATGGTGACGCAGTACAAGAAGCTCAACGCGGAGGGTGGAGAGTTCAACTGGGAGGACTGGGCGACCCCGACAATGCTGACCTATTCCGAGGCGCAGGCTCAGCTGCTGATCGGCTCGAAGATCACGCCGAAGCAGTACTGTGAGAACCTCCAGAACAACTGGTCGCAATACATGAAGAACCCGCTGTAGCAACAAGCGGCTAAGTCATAAGCCGGGAAGTCGAGGGCTCCATGCACCCCGGTGCGTGGAGCCCTCTCGCCGGTACTACCAAGCGCCTGACATGGATCACCACAGGCAGGCAGTACACGGTCATCATCACAGTTACGGTTGATAGCTCAATGTCGTATCCTGCTGATAAGTCCAGACCGCCGATAGAGGATCTCGACACGATTGAAGACGCGTACATCCAGTCGGTCGATTCGGGCTTGCTCGGATCATGGACCTCGAGCCCGCTCTGGCCGAAGAGCCACGTCAGATCCTCGGGCCGCTGGCAAAGGAACAATAGCGTCGCCTGAACTCACGTCAATAGCCGTGAAAGAGTGACAGTGGCAGCAGTGGGTGTTGGCCAAACAACAGCGACCGCGGGGGGGCGCAAACGGCGTAGCCTCGATCGTGCAGGAGGCATGCCGTACTGGTTGATCGTACCGGGGCTCGTCTTTTACCTCGCTTTCGTCATCGTTCCGATCATTGCGACCGTCCGGCAGTCGTTCTACCAGTGGGATGGTCTCGGCCCCCAGGTCGGGGTTGGCTGGGCGAACTTCACGTCCGTCCTTACCAGCTCGCAAACTTGGAGCGCCTTCAAGGTCTCAGGCGTGATGGTGATCTTCACCTGCCTGCTCCCAGTGGGCGGCGGTCTGCTCCTGGTGGGGTTCGTCGCGCGCACCAAAGTCCGCGGGTTGAGCCTTCTGCGCTTTGTGTTCTTCCTTCCGTACACCGTCGCTCTGGCCGCGGTCGCTATCGCCTGGAGATGGATCTACGCTTCCAACGGCGCGCTAAATGGCATCGTGGGCGCAACCATTGGGAAGAGCGCGGAAGTCGCCTACTTGGGTAGCTTTTCCCTGGCATTGCCGGCGGTGGGAATCATCGCCTTCTGGGCCACTTTCGGATTCGTCACCGTGCTGTTGTTCTCAGGAGCCCAGCACATCCCGAGAGAGCAATTCGAGGCCGCCCGCATCGACGGCGCTGGTCCGATCCGTGAGTTCCTGGCAGTAACGCTGCCCGGGCTGAGGCACGAGGTTCGGGTCGTGTTGGTGATGACGTTCATCATGGCCATGCGCACTTTCGACATCCCGTTCGTGACAACTCAAGGTGGCCCCGGCTACGCGACGACCACACCCATCCTGACCATGTACCAAGACGTCTTCCAAAACGGAGAGATCGGCCAGGGCGCGGCAATCGCAGTCATCGTCAGCCTCGTCATCGTGGTCGGAGTCGTCATTATCACGCGGCTAGTGCGGACAGAGGACTAGCAGATGATCTCGCGACGAGAACAAGCTCTTTCTTATGTTGTCCTGTACCTGTTCGCGTTGTTCGCGATCTATCCGTTTGTGTCGACGGTGCTCGTGGCCTTTAACGGTCCAAACGTGCCCGTGAGCGGACTGGCCTGGCCCGCCCACTGGACATTCCAGAGCTTCATCAGTACCTGGGACAACTCCAGCGCCGGTATCGGACGGTCACTGCTTAACAGTTGCATCCTCGCGGGAGGAGTGGTCCCGGTGTCGGTACTGCTCTCGATCTTTACCGGGTACGCCTTCGGCACCATGAGATTCCGTGGCTCGAAGGTGCTCTTTGGTCTGTTCCTGCTCGGACTGATGTTTCCGTACGAAGCGACCATCATTCCGCTGTACTTCGAGTTCAGAAGGTTCAACCTCCTGGACACCTACTGGTCGATGATCCTGCCGGATATCGGTGGTTCGATGGCCTTCGGGACGTTCTGGATGACGGCGTTCTTCCGCGGCTTTCCCCGCGAGCTCCTCGAGTCCGCCCGCTCGGACGGTGCCAACAGGTGGCAGTCCCTTTGGCGGATCATCGTGCCGACGGCTCGGTCACCGATCTTCGCACTTGCCGTGATCCTGTTCATTTGGACGTGGAACAATCTGCTGCTCGCGATTGTGATGATCGAGAGTCCGTCTCGGCAGATGGCTCCGGCCGCGCTCAACTTCTTTGTCGGCGCGCAGTACGGCAGCAACTATCAGTTCACCTGTGCCGCCGCCATCATCGTGGCCCTGCCGGTCATGGTCATCTACTACATCCTGCAGCGGCGCTACGGCGCCGACGTCCTCGCTGGGGCTCTGAAGGGCTGATGGCCTACGCCAGAGTTACTTGCCCCATAACCGACCAACAAAGAGGAGCAACTTGTGCCTGAGCGCAGACCGCGCGTCGGCATTGCCGGCCTTGGCTTGATCGCACGAACCCACGCCGTCGCCTACCAACAGCTCGGCGATGTCGTAGAGCTAGCAGCCGTGTGCGATGTCAACGAGTCGGTTGCATCGACCTTCGCCGCTGAGTTCGGCGCCCTCGCAACTACAGACCTCGACGCGTTGCTGAACGACCCTGAGATCGACATCGTCGACCTGATCCTGCCTCACTCTCTCCATGTGCAGGCCGCGACGACGGCATTGGCCGCAGGCAAGCATCTCCTTCTCGAGAAGCCCGCTGCACAGAGCTACGCGGGCGCGGTGGAGATCTACCGCACCGCGCAAAGAGCGGGAGTGCACTTTATGATCGCCGAGAACTCTCGTTACATGCAGTCGTACCGGGCAGCGGCACAACTGCTGGCCGAAGGTGCGATCGGTGAGGTCATCCACGTCCGCACCGAGCTTCGCTCCAATGAAAAGGAACATCTCTCCCAGCCGGAGAACTGGCGCACCAAATTCGAACTCGGCGGCGGCCTGGTACTCGATACCGGGGCGCACTCCTTCTACCTCATCTCCTGGCTGCTCGGTGAGTTCGCTTCTGTGAGAGGGGTTGGAAAGAAGTTGTTCAACCTCCCCAACGAAATCGAAGACACCGCGGATGTGACCGGGTCGCTCAAGAGCGGTGCTCACTTCTCCTCGACGTTCACCTCGGTGTCCGAGATACCGCACAGCGAGCGGCTCGAACTGTTCGGCACAACAGGGGGAATCCTCATTGACCAGATGTCGGATCCCGTGGTCAAGCTCTTCAAGGGCCAACATGACTACTACGGTCAGGCGATCGATGTCCCGTTCGGCCCCGACGCGTGGCATCCGGGCGGTTGGCACTTCGAGTCCGTGTTGTCCGAGGTCAAGGACTTCATTATGTCGCTCGTTGAGAAGCGGCCACCGCTGATCGACTCCCGTGACCCGGTGTACGCGATCCGTATCGTCGAGGCGGTCTACAAGTCCATCCGCAGTGGCGAGTCGGTGATCGACCTCTCAGCGGTGACACGCGATGAGATCGGGGCGCGGCCGTGAAGCTGATGCGCTAGCTGCGTGGCGAGTATGTCTTCTTAGCCTGTTTTGACATCGAAAGGAAACCCATGCAACACAAACTGCCGCTGATCATCACTGCGACACCAAACATCTGCTGGCTCTATCCGGAGGTGGCCTACCCGCAGACTCCCGAGCAGATGGCCGAGGAGGCACGGCTGTGTTGCGAAGCCGGGGCGGCGGTCTTGCACATGCACTCCGACGATTGGCCTTCCTACATCGCCGCGGTCCGAGCGAAGACTGACATCATCGTGCAGTGCGGGATGTCTAGCGAGCCGATCCCCGATCGGATGGACATCTTCCGACAGCATGGCGACATGATCTCGATAATTACGAGCCATCACGACGAGGCTTTCGCCGAAGTGGACACTCATGCCTTGCATCCGCGCGAGGAGTTGGAGGAATACGCCCAGCTTTCAGCCGAGTTCGGGGTCAAGCTCGAGTTTGAGACTTGGCACACGGGTTCGATCTGGAACCTCAACTACCTGATCGGCAAAAAGCTAGTGGAGCCCCCTTACTTCACGAGCCTGTTCTTCGGCTGGCCCGGAGGCTCATGGTCTCCGCCGACGGTCGAGGAGTACTTCTATCGGCGGCGCCACCTGCCCGACGAGTCGCTCGCCACCGTCAGCATCATGGACGAGCGGCAGATCGACATCATCGCCGCCGCAATCGTCGCTGGCGACCACATACGCGTCGGTACTGAGGACTACCCATTCGACAAGCAGGGGAACGTCGTCCAAACACACCTACTTGTGGCCGAGGCCGCCGAAATAGCCGCAGCGCTGGGCCGTCCGATAGCAACCCCAGAGGAGGCGCGAGGGATCATCTTTCCGAAGACCTAGTTCAAGGGGGCAACCTGGACGTCGCGAGTGAGAGGGCACGAGTGACCCGTCTTCACAGCCTCGTCAGCAAGGACCGTTCGTATAAGTCAATGGTGAAACTGTGTCCTGGAGGCCACGGTCGGCTTGCCGGGAGAGTCCGGTACGGGTAGTGGCCAAGCGGCCCGGCAGCGTGGCCCGCGGTGGCGGTGGAGAGTCGGCCGTCGAAGCGTCGGGACACGATTGCAACATTGCCGGAGGTCGAGGGACTTGGGTTAGGTCGCGGGGCGAGGATCCAGAGATAACGCCAATAAGAGGGAGAGTGGACGATGAGCTCAGACGAGTCCTGGTTGGTTACAGGCATCAACGGTTGCATCGGAGCGTGGGTTGGCCTGACGCTCGCGAAGGAGAACAAGCGCGTGGTCGGACTTGATCGAAGCGACAAGAACTATCGCCTGCGTTTGATCTGTACACCGGAGCAATTGGCCCGGATTGGAGCTGTGAACGGCGACGTCGCCGACCTCGACCTCCTCGAGCGGACGCTCGACGAACACGAGATCACCCACATCGTCCATCTCGCTGCACTCCAGGTTCCCTTTTGCCGTGCAGACCCGACGGGCGGCGCCCACGTGAACGTCGTAGGAACAGCTGCCGTGTTCGAGGCTGCGCTCCGGCACGGCCTCTCGACCTCGATCAGCTACGCGAGTTCTGCGGCCGTGTACGACGCCGATGGGCTGACAAACGCGGCGTCACTTTATGGCGTCTACAAGATCGCGACCGAGGGTATCGCCCGGATCTTCTGGCAGGACAAAGGACTCGCGAGTTTGGGCCTTCGCCCACTCGTCGTCTACGGGGCCGGGCGTGACCAGGGTATGACCGCAGGTCCCACTCAAGCGGTCGCTGCCGCGGTCGCGGGGGAGCCTTACAACATCTCATTCGGAGGCCGAACGCAGCTTCAGTACACCGCGGACGTCGCCCGTGCCTTCATCGAGGCTGCGCGGACTCCCGCGAACGGTGCCACGGTCTTCAACCTCGGAGGTCCGGACACAGCGGTGTCCGAAGTCGTCTCCACCATCGAACAGCTCGTGCCCGGTGCAAGGATCACTTTCGACGACATCCCCCTTCCCTTCCCCCCCCAATTGCCCGAGCCCGTCTTCGCAATGAGCGTGACCCCGTTCGCGACAGGGATGAGCGAAACCGTAGAGATCCTCCGACGCAACCTGCAGTAACGAGCATGTGGCTCGGCGGCTCTGAAAGGGCCCCCGGGAGGACTCGACCAAAGACGTGTCGGAATTCCAGTAGCTCGAAAGCTGCCTTCGCCGTGATATGAGCGGCTCGGCTCCTCCGTTGGAGGTATGTCGAGGCTGCAGGGCCCGTGCCTGGTGGTACTACGGCCCGCTCGCTTGCTCTCTCCAAAGAGGCTTTGACGACCCGCTCAGCCCGGCGCCTCTCGACGACGAATTTGGGCCTGCTGCCGGGTTCTCCGGCGATTACCGGGCGGAACTCACACGAGCTTCGTCTGGTCCAGTCCAGTCTTCAGGACCCAACAGGTCTTGCTGCTTGGTAACGGCCACGAAGCGAATCAGATCCGCGAGACCCGCGCCGCCAGATACCCGCCGTGAGCACCAACGACCCTCGGAGCTCTTTCACGAGGCATCTCTACAGTATACGTACGCGTACGCAAGTCGCCTATACTGCGGTGCATGGCACCTCGAGCTCAGGCGACAGGACAAGCCCAGACGCCGAGGCCTGCGAGGATCCGCGAACACCGCGCGCCCTGGGGCTCGATCTCTCGCGACCAGGTGGTCACCGAGGCGACCAAGGTCGTAAAGGCGGGGGGCTACCAGGAGATGACAATCCGCAGCCTCGCCGCTGAGCTCGGAGTGTCTCCGATGTCGCTCTACCGACACGTGCGCGACAAGGACGACCTGCTCGACGAAGTGGCCGATCGTCTGCTCGCGGAAGTGTGGCAGCCCCACGCCAACGAGAGCGACTGGCAAAGGTGGGTGGCAGAGGCAGCCGACAAGCTCCGTCGCTTCCTCGTCACCCAGCCCGCGGCCCTGCACGTCTACCTCAAGCATCCCGTCGCGTCACCGTCGGCGATCGCGCGGATGAATGCGATGATGCAGGTCCTCAGAAGAGGCGTCGTCGACGAGGACGTGGCGCGACGTGCCTACGCGGCGGTACACACCTACACGATCGGCTTTGCCGCCCTCGAGGCTTCTCGCTCTGCCTGGACGCCTGACGACGCCGAGGATGAGTTGGTAAGCCAGCTTGCGGCGTACACCACCTCCCAACAGTTTGCGGTCGGCCTGCGCTACCTGCTCCAAGGCATTGCCCACGATGCAGCCCAAGGCTGCACTAAGACCGTGACGGATCGATGAGCCTGCCGGTTCTGCTCCGAGGCATGCACGGGCTCGGTGGACTCGCCTCGGCTGACGGTGAACTGAGCTGGGCGACGGGAGAGGACCGCTAGGTGGGTCGAGCCGTCCTAGTACTGCCATCGAGGTGGCGGCCACCACTGCGCTCGCTCCAGTCTCGAACATCCCGCTGGATCGCGTCATCGTCCTACGGTCGCAAATGGCTCGTGCTCGGTGTCGTCATCGGCGTCAGCGCAGGCCTCGGCGCCGTCGTCTTCTACGAGGCACTACGGGCGGCAACCCACCTGTTCTTGGGCGTGATCGCCGGCTACACGGTGCCCACGCCGATCGGCGAAGGAGGTAGGGCTGCATCGGCCCACTTCGCGAGACCTTGGGCGATTCCGCTCGTCGCGTGCCTAGGAGCCCTGGTAGGGGCGATCCTCGTCTTCGAGATCGCGCCCGAGGCCGAGGGACATGGCACAGATGCCGCCATCTCGGCGGTTCACCACAACCCTCGTGGCATTCGATTACGGACGGTGGCGGTCAAGATAGTCGCTTCTGCCCTCACCATAGGCTCAGGTGGTTCGGGAGGACGAGAAGGCCCGACGGGCCAGATCAGTGGAGGTTTCGGTTCGTTCCTTGCCCGGCTTTTGGACCTGAGCCCAGCAGATGCCCGAATCGCGGTCGTGAGTGGGATCGGATCGGGCATCGGTTCGATCTTCGGTGCTCCCCTCGGAGGTGCCGTGCTCGCCACCGAGATCATGTACCGAGACGACTTCGAGGTCGAGGCGCTGCTGCCCTCCTTTATCGCCTCCATCGTGGGTTATGTCGTGTTCGGCTCGGTCGAGGGCTTCAGCCCCTTGTTCGGCAACGTCGAAACCTACCGATTGACCGACGCCAGACAGCTCTTATGGTTCGGCCTCATCGGCATCCTTGGCGGGTTGATAGGCCTGCTGTACGCCAAGAGCTTCTATGGCATCGCAGACCTCTTCGCGCAGCTTGCACTCCCCCGGTGGATTCGGCCGGCGCTGGGGGGCCTGATTGTCGGGTGCATTGCACTCGCCATCCCCGAAGTACTCGGGACTGGCTACGGATGGATACAGGAGGGTCTCGGCCAACAGCTCGTGCAGATCCCGCTTTGGATAGTGCTCCTCTTGCCTTTCGCCCGCATCGTCACGACCGGACTTTCCATCGGCTCGGGGGGCTCAGGGGGCATCTTCGGCCCGGGCATGGTGATCGGCGCGTTCACCGGCGCGGCTATTTGGCGCCTGTTCGAGCCGGTCGTGCCGAGCCTCGGCCATGATCCGGCGCCATATGTCATCGTCGGGATGATGTCGTGCTTCGGCAGCATCTCCAGAGCACCGCTCGCCGTCATGTTGATGGTCGCTGAGATGACGGGGTCGCTCAGCATCATCGTGCCGGCGATGGTCGCAGTCGGGCTCGCCACCTTAATCGTGCGAAGAAGCGACGACACGATTTACCGAAGCCAGCTCCGAAGCCGGTCGGACTCGCCTGCGCACCGCATCCTGACCGGTCTGCCTTTGCTCGCTTCCTCTCGTGCCTGCGACGCGATGGCCATACCGCTCTGTGTCGTCCCGGACTCGGCCGACAAGACCACGGCACGGACCATGATGGAGCGAAGCGGGGTCAAAGCTGCACCGTTCGTGGACTCGGAGGGACGTTACCTCGGTGTCGTGACACTCGACGCGGTGCGAAAGGCGAATGAGGAACCCGGGGCGCCCACCGTTGCCAGCCTGGTGGACAGCAGTTACTTGCCCATCCTCCAAGATGTGCACCTCGACGTCGTCCTCGACACGCTGACGTCCACCCCGCAGACCTGGATGGCCGTGGTCGACGACGAAAGAAGGGTCCTCGGCACGATCGCGACCTCGGATCTGATCGCAAGCTACCGACGGAGCCTGCAAGCCAGTTTGCGTCGCGTCTCAGAGGTGAGCGAGTCGAGCGGCACGCTCGACGTCGTCGTCGCGGAGAACTCACCAATCGTCGGAATGTCTCTACGCGCAGCCGCCATCCCGAAAGGTGTGCTCGTCACCGCCATCGAGCGGGGCAGAGAAGTGATCCGACCAACGGGCGACACCGTCATGTGCTCTGGCGACCGCTTGATGGTGCTCGGCGCATCCGAGGATCTCACCCGGCTCCAACAGCTCGCGACAAGGCCGTAGGGATCAGATCTGCTTTATGCCGGGCCTACTGTGAAGGCAGGTTCCCATCTCCGTCGCCGTCACACCACAACGCGGTACTGACTGACTGACCAGCATTGCGGTGCCCGGCCCACTCGACCGGACCCCTTGCGCCAGATTCGGTATGGATGTCGCGCAAGGCCAGTCGATCGGCTCGAGCCTCTCGGTACTCGTGACGCACCGCCGCTGCTGCAGGAGCTCTGTGCGTTGTCAGCTCTGACGGCGGGAGCTGAGTATGCAGAACTCGTTACCCTCTGGATCAGCCAGCACAGCCCATGACTCCTCGCCCTGACCTACATCTGTCCGGGTAGCTCCGAGTGCGAGCATCCGCACAACCTCACTGTCCCTATCGTTAGGTCGAAAGTCGAGGTGGAGTCGGTTCTTAACCGTCTTGGATTCGGGGACGGCGACAAATAGCAATCCAGGGAGTCGGTCCACTGCGGGTCGAATCTCGAACTCTTCAGGATCGTCATTCACGACAACCCACCCGAGCGCCTCTTGCCACCAACGTCCCAGAGCAGCCGGATCTCGCGCGTCGACGATCGTCTGTTCCCATTCCAAGCCCATAGTTTCAAATTAGCCCTCCCTAGCCGACGAACGATCCATCTAGCGCTTCACCCGTCGGCCGGTCATCGAAATGATTCCGCTCGTATTCGGCGTTGTCGTCAGGAATGACGATATGAGCTCCGCGGACGAGAAGGTCTGTTCACAGTCTTGCGAGCAACGCTGTCGCGCGTCGCGGCAACGGCAGGAACCGGTCAAGAGTTGATCTGCAGCCGCATCACCCACCGCCACTTCGCTATCTTCCGGTCTCGCTCGAAGCCGAACTCCTCGAACAGGTCGGCCGGACCCGTATGGAAGTAGGCACCGCGCTGAGGGAGGCGCCCCTCGACTTGCTCGGGGTAGGCCTCGACTAACCCACCGCCGCAAGCGCGGATCGCGGCCAGCGCGGCTCCGAGCGCCGTCCGAGCGACCCCACTGCGGCGGTGGCCGCTTCCAGTGAAGATGCAACCGATCCGCCAGTCGGGCATCTCGCCCAGGTCCTTCGCATAGGCCTTCGCGTTGTTGATGTTCGGAAGCTCTACTGGCGTCCCGTACTGGCACCAGCCGACGCATTCATCGCCGTCGTAAACGAGAATCTGGTGCACCGTTCCGTCGCGAACATGGGCTTGCTTTGCCAGACGGTTTCCAGAAGGGGTGTGGCCTTTGCCGACGCCCTCGGGGTGGAACCCCATGCACCAGCAGCCGCCCCAGACCTCGTTATCAGCCTCCACCAGACGGGCGAAGTCGGTCCAGGTATCAGGACTTAGCGGCCGCGTCACATAGGAGCTGACCGGTGCCATCGTCGATTATGTCCCGCAGTCGTGGGGCTGGTGTCGGAGTGAAGCCGCTCTGTGTCACCGGACATGCATGATTCCCGTCAGTCGATCTCGCGACATAGACAGAACGGGTGGCCGTCCGGATCGAACATGACCCGCACGTTCGCCTGGGGCTGGATCTCCGCCAGCTCGGCACCGAGCCTCTCGGCGTCAGCGACCGCCGCGTCTAGATCGTCGACCTGTACGTCGAGGTGCATCATCGTCCGTTGCTGGCCCGTCGCGGGCGGCCAGAGCGGTCGGACGTAGTCCTCGGCGAGTTGGAACACCATAAACACCGATTCCTGGGGAGGCCTCAGAACCGACGAGCCGGGCTCTTGATGGATGACAGGCCAGTCCAGGAGCCTTGAGTAGAACACGGCAGCGGCCGCCGGGTCCGGAGACTCGATAGCCGTGCCCCACCACATGTTCCCCGTTCGGCCCCGCATGCGGCGATCATAACGATCCATCGCAGACGGCCGACTGGTCCGCGCGACGACTCCCCGAGGCGTGCCCGGTTGGACGTAACGGTCAGGCTGACTATTGGGGTGTGCGCTGCACCCACTCGATGCCCCCGCGAAGGTGTTTGACGAAGTTCTCGTCATCGTAGGCGGCCGCAAAGTGGCCGAGGGCCGTGTAGAAAGTACGAATAGCCCCGCGTTCGATGGACCAGGCCAATGGGAGCACGCACGCGGCGTGCCAGTCGCGAGAAGCCTGGTCGCCAGGAGGCGCGGAACCGAGTTCGACCGCAAGCAACACCCGGATGTCCTGGGCTAGGTTCCGAAAGACATAGAGCTCATCTCTAAAGCGCCAGGGTGAAGGGAGATGTGTCGTCGATGGATGTTGCCGGTCGACAACCGTGATGGAAAGATCGCCGGTCGCTGGGTGGCCGTCGAACCGGGCGCCCATCAGGTCACCGAAAGCCGGCCAGTCATAAGCTGAGTCGGTCGCGGAATGTAACCCAACAAGACCGAGAGCGCCAACGCTGATGCGGTGCTCGATGAGGCGACGCTGCGTCCTACTCCAGGGCGTTTGGCCAATCGTAAAGAGCACGAGAACGCTTGCCCGTTCAATATCGTCGACGTCGACGTCAATGGTTCGGGCAAAGTGCCGAGGCACTAAATCACACGACGTCGCTATCTGTTCAACTGTGACTACGGCTCGTTCAAGCGAACCGTGCTTGAGATTCGCCACCTCTACACCGGCGGCCGCAGGGTACGGCGCCACGTCGGTAATGAACACGAGTCCAGTCACCTCCGCCTATGCCTCCCTTATGCCCGTGTCTCCGGCTCGTGACAGACCGCACTTAGATGCGGACTGGCTCCCGACTGCCGCGTCGGGAGCCCCGCTCTTTTCGTTGTCTGCAACTGAAGACCAACGGCGGCCTAGGCACACAGCCCGGGCCGCCGTTGCTCTAGTCTGAACTTACTTTTGCGTCTCTACGCTGTTGGACCCGAGTTGTTGGCTGACGATGGAGCTGATGGTCGCCAGTGCCGAACTCAGCGATGTCTTCGGGTTTTGGGCGAGATCACCAGTAGCGGTGTTGAGCGCCTGAATGTAGACAGCGAAGTTCACGTTGTCGGTGACGTTCGTTCCTTCAGGTACGTAGGCGGCGTACTGCTTCTGGAAGAGCGACGAGTTGACAAACGCTGCCGAGTTAGCCACCGAAGAGTCCGGAGGAATGAATCCTGCCCCGATCGCCGTCGAAAGCTGATTTGCAGGATTGTTCGCGAGCGAGATGAACTTCCAAGCGGCGGCCTTGTCGGGGCACGACTTCGAGATAACCAAAGCTTCGCCGCTAAGCGTCGTCGCTATTCCTGGTGCCTGGCCGTATTCCGTAGGGATTGGTGCAATCCCGACGTCCTTCGAAGCTTGCGGCCACGGCGCGCTGTAGCCAGGCAACCAGTCTCCGGGGTACCAGTTCGAGCTGATCACAATCGCCGACTTGCCCTCCTGCATGTAGTTGGGTGCTCCGCCGACGGTGGCAGGTGAGAAGAGCTCCGATGTCGGTGCACCAAGACCGTCCTCATCGATCGTCTTGAAGAACTGAAGCGTGGCGCGCAAGCCGGGGCTGTTCACGACCCACTTCCCAGTCTTAGTGTCGTACATCGTCGGGTTCGTCGAGCCGACGATGAGGTTTCCGCTACCTTGAACCAGTCCGACTTCGCCCTGCGATGTGCCCGCATTGAGCCATATTGCCCACACCTTTGGATTTGCCTTTTTCACCTTTGCAGCCGTCGTCAATATGTCCTGCCAGTTCTTCGGGTTCCATGGAAGTTTCACGCCAGCCTTTGCAAGCATTACCTTGTTGTACAGGATCGCCGAGGTGTTGTTGCCTTGATTGATGTCGAATACTTGCCCGTTGATGGTTCCCATGTCCTGGACGCTCTTAGGCATGTTTGTCCACATGGTCGGCGCTGCCGACCCTTTGACGTAGCTGTTGAGCGAAGCAAGATACCCTGATCCCGCGAACTCACCTACGGCGGTCGTCGGTAGTTGAAGAACACAAGGCGTTGTCGAACTGCTCCGAAAGTCGATGGCCGCCTTGTCAAGCTCATCGGTCTCCGAGCCCCCAACCGGTAAAAGAGTTAACTTCACCGACGGGTCTGTTTTTGCCCATTGCTTGGACACAGACCCCCACCACTTTGTCGCCAGCGGAATGGTGTCGAAGACTTGATCAGTTGAATACAGCACCGACAAACTGGTGCCGCTATCACCCGCAGTCCGTACCTGCGACCCCGCCCCGGTAGCTCCTGTAGTTATCATGGCAACTCCTAAAATCGCCGCCATTGCTCCAAAAACTGTGTTCTTCTTCACCGTACCCCCCAAAATTTATGCTGTGACTATTGCTTATGGATGTTGACTTTATGTTGTCGCTGTTACCGCTGGCTACTCCGGCCTCAAGCCCTGATAGGGGACAAGCTAGGCGTGCTCTGAGCTGACCCAAGCTCCAGACACGTCCCACTATCGGGATCGAACAACTTCATCTGACTCGGCTCAAATTCCACCCATATCGTGTCTCCAATTGACAAACCCGATCGTGCGGGGACTTTACATACAATGACCTGTTCTTCGAAGCGCGCCACAACGTTCGTTTCCGAGCCAAGTGGCTCAACGAGTTCGACAGTGCCCCGCGCCGTGGGCAGACGCCCTCCGCGCTCCGCGGCGAGCCGGACCTCCTCCGGGCGGAAACCGACCGTGATGGTAGAGCCCGAGAAACGATGCAAGGCCCTGCTGGCAGCACCGTCGAGGGAGTATGTGCATCCGAGGAACGTCACATGACAGGCGCTTCCGTCGCTGACAACCGATCCCGGAAGGAGGTTGATCTTGGGGGTCCCAATGAAGGTAGCGACGAAGGTGTTCGCTGGAGAGTCGTAGATTCGCTCGGGCGCTGCTGCCTGCTGCAGGCGGCCGCCACTCATTAGCGCGATGCGGTCGGCCATCGTCATCGCTTCAACCTGGTCGTGGGTCACATACACAGTCGTGACCGGGAACTGTTTGTGGATGCGCTTGATCTCAAGGCGCATCTGGACTCTGAGAGCAGCGTCGAGATTGGAGAGGGGTTCGTCTAGCAAGAACGCCTGCGGACGCCGAAGCAGCGCACGACCGAGCGCAACCCGCTGTCGCTCTCCGCCTGAAAGCTCAGCAGGTTTCCGATCGAGCAGAGAGTCGATGCCGAGCATGCCGGCGATCGTGTCGATCTCACGCGAGATCGTCGCTTTCGGCTCGTGGCGCGCCTTCATGCCGAAGGACAGGTTCTTGGCGACCGTCATGTGCGGGAAGAGGGCATAGCTCTGAAACACCATCGCCAGGTTGCGGTCCTTGGGCAGCACGCTGTTCATCGGCTTCCCACCGATCCTGATGACACCCTGAGACGGTGTCTCGAACCCCGCAATCATGCGCAACGTCGTCGTCTTTCCGCAGCCTGAGGGTCCGACCACAACGAGAAACTCGCCGTCCTCGACCTCCAAGTCGAGGTCGTAGACCGCCGCCTGGGCCTTTCCCTTGAATGTCTTGCTGACGCCCTCAAGAACGAGCTTTGCCATTGCTTCCCCCAGTGCGGCACGTGCCTCCCTGACCGCGCGTAGACCTTCGCGCCATCTAGCCCTTCACCCCTCCCGCAAAACTGAAACCTCCGTGAAGCCACCGAGTGCTGATCAAGTAGAGAATGATTACCGGCACGGAGAACAGAATCGCGTACGCGGCAAGAGGGCCGTAGGAAACCTGTGAGTTCGCAAGGATGTTGTCGTAGATTCCGATCGACGCTGGCGTGTTTGCCGGATTGGCGTCTAGAACGAGCGGAAGAAGAAACGCTCCCCAGGAGTTGATAAAGGTGATTATGGCTGCGACAAGGATCCCGGGAGTTGCGAGCGGCACGATGACTCGCCAGAGAATCCTCATGCCCCCTGACCCCTCGATCGCCGCAGCCTCCTCGAACTCCTTTGGAACCTGATCGATAAAGTTCTTCAGCAACCAGATCGCAAAGGGCACCGATGAGGCTGCGAGCGCAAGTGAGGTGTAGAAGGGCGAGTTGAGCCAGTTCAGATGCACGTACATGATGTAAATCGGGATAAGCAGCAAAGTGATCGGAAGCCCCGACAAGACGAGGGTTCCGACGAGCAAGGTTCCCTTCAGCGGTACACGCTGGCGCGATAGCGCGTACGCTGCGAGAACCGACACTGCAGTCGCGATGACGGTGGACACGACCGCAAGGTAGAGGCTGTTCCCGATCGCTCTCCCAGCTCCCAAAGAGAGCGCGGAACGAAAGTTGACCAAGGTGAAACTTGGCCTCGTGAGCAACGGGGACGCGTGCACGCTGAAGGCGGCGTCGATCACCCAGAGCATCGGCAACAGGAAGGCAAGACCGATCACCGAATGAACCGCGCTGAGTAGCACTCTTTGCCGTGTGACCCGTCTGGTGGCTGAAAGAGTGAGTGCCCGCCCCTCCTCGGGTTGACGGCGCCTTTCCCCCTGGGTGCTAGCCGCGATCGTTACCATATTCGGCTACTGTCCTCGTCGAAGCTCTGGCCGTAGTTGGTGAATGTAAACCGCCGAGATAAGAAGGCCAATTACCATTAGAGCGAGCGCGATCGCGGTGCCATAGCCCAATGCGTTATAGGTGAACGCCTCGATATACATGAAAACGGGCAATATCGCCGTGGACGTTCCGGGCCCGCCCTGAGTCATGGCATAAATAAGCGTGAAATCAGAGATAGTCCCGATCGTAATCAGTAGCATGTTAACCAGGATCGTTGGACGGATGATTGGGAGCGTCACGCGAAACAAGCGACGCCAGTAGGAGGCGCCCTCAAGCTGCGCCGCTTCGTCGACCTCTTCGGGTACTCCCCGCAAGCCAGCGCTCAGGATCAACATTGAAAAGGCCGTCCCGCGCCACACGTTAGCGACGCAGACGATGAGGAAGGGAACTGTAGATAGCAGATCGTTCCCCGGTTGGCCGATCAAATGGCTTAGCGGTCCGCCCGCTTGGCTGAACGCGTACCAGAGGAAGGCGCACGCGATCTCCGGCAGCACCCAAGCGACGATCACGATTGAGCCCACACTCATCCTGACTGCGAGAAATGACCGCTGGCCAAGCAGCGCGAGTGCCATACCGAGAATCGTCTGAGCAATGATCCCGGAGCCAATTACGAAGATGAGGGTCAACTTCACCGAGGACCAGAACTGGGGATCGTGAACCATGCGATCAGCATTCGCCAAACCGGTGAAGTTGTAGAACTGGGCGTGTGGGCCGAGGAGCTGCAGGTTTGTGAACCCGAGATATACCGCGTAGCCAATGGGAACGAGAAATAGTCCAACCAGGATCGCGGTTGCCGGACTGATCCAGAGAAGTGTTGACGGCTTGAATCGCTCGCGATCGTTCGACCCCGACGACCCAGGAGCTAGATCACCCACTGGCGGAGCCGTCATCGTCAAGGTCGTGTCTCCTTGATGTCCAGGTGATCAGCCAACCAAATCGCCGCCAGGCGAGGTGCTAAAGGCCGTCACAAGATCTTGTTGCCCTTGGTCGCACCTCCGCAGCTGGATTCGTCGCTCCGGGACAAGCTCCTCGATGACTCCAGGACGGGCCACATCGACGTCCATCAGACGGAGTTCAGCGCCGTCGAAACAGGAGATTTCGATCAATCGGCGAACGAGACCGGGCACGAACATGCTGCTTCCGCCACCGACGACGGCGATCTTCACTGTCATTGATCGATCCCCCCTCCGATCGCTAGAAAGTCAAAGTCGGGCGTGGCCCATCCGCTTGGGTAGCCCTTGTGTGATCTGTCGATCTGTTGCTGCAAGGCTCGTAGGCGGAGCAATCGCACGCGGTCGATCGAACTGCCGCGAGTGGACAGGCTCATCCGTCGAACTGGTCATCACGCCAGGAAGTGACGCTCTGGGCTGCGCTGAATCTCATCAATGTCAGTGTTGAGGCGCCTGCCCTCAATTTCTCGAGGAATCACGCCTCTTCTTCTTGCTCGAGCCTCGGCGACGGTTCGGTGGGAGTTCCCTGGCAAGAACGGACCTGAGCCACCGGGAATCACTCACAACCCCCTTCCCCGAGCCGATGAAGATGTGTAAAATATTGAATGGACTGCATGATACAGACTATAATCTTGGAGGTCAACTCATATGGTTCCGTATGTGCCCGACGAACTCGTGAACCTCGGGCGCGATGGAGGCTGAAGTGGAGGCTTGTCTGACCTCCGGGTTGCCTTAGGGGACATGGTGTTCGAAAGCACAGGCGTAGGCGATCGTTTCTCGGCCCTGCGAGGCAGGCGACGATCGACGTCGTGGCCGCGTACCTGCTCCTCGGGACTTTCAATTCATCTGGGCGGCCGATTTGGCGAACAATCAGCGATGCAGCCCGCGGGAAGGACTGAGTAGTGGCGTATGACGAGGTGATCACTGACGGCGCGCCTAAGCCATCGGGTGCTTACTCGCAGGCGATCGCTGCGCATGGCTTCCTGTTCGTGGCCGGCATCGGGCCTTACGACCCGAAGACGCGTTTGGTAGTCGGCACTACAATTGAGGATCAAACTGCGCAGGTAATGCAGAACGTAAACGAAGTGCTGAGGTCTCGGGAGCTCACTTTCGGCAACATCGTCAACAGCACCGTCTACCTAGCTAGCCTCAATCGAGACTTTGCGGGTTTTGATGCTACTTACGCACGCTTCCTCACACCGCCCTTCCCCGCGCGGGCCACAACTGGCGCTGTTCTTAAGAACATTCTGGTCGAGATAGCTGTCGTGGCCGCCTTCGAAGTCTCCGATGGCTGAGCAACCGATTCTCGTGGGATCGACCCTGTACGTGACCGCCGAGGCTACAAAGGTGCGAGACTCCTCCTTGCAAAAGCGCAGGAGTTCGCGGAACTCTGATGCACCTCGGAGCGTCCGTGTTCGCGAGCTAACGCCAACGTCGCTATGGACGGCTGATCTAGGTTTGCGGCGCTACCCGCGCTCACGGATGGGCGCGACCCGAAAAGAGGTGATCGCCGTATGAATTCAGCCGGCTGCGTCCGAGGAGTAGCTCTCACGACGAAGCCCTTGTGGTTGAAGGCCATCGCGAAGTCGCCGAGCGATCTGATGGCAGGCCCGCGTTGCTGAAGGCCGTGACTAAGGCGGAGGCCGCGTATCAGGAGATTCGCTGGCGGATTCTGACCGGGACCCTGCCTCCCGATGCCACAATGAACCAGGAAGAGCTGGCTCGAGAACTTGGCGTGTCGGCGACTCCCCTCCGAGAAGCGCTTCGCAGACTTGAGAGCGAAGACCTAGTGCACTTCGTGGCGCACTCCACGGTCAGGGTCTCGCGTCTGAGCTTACGGGAATTCGACGAGCTCTATGCCATTCGATTCTCACTCGATCCCTTGGCTGCTCGATTAGCCGCAGAAATGGCTACGCCAAGTGAGATCGACACGATGCTTAGCCTTGCCTCGGGGCGAGATCCGGAAGGTCTGAGTCGCGACAGATTTGAGATCAATCGCGCCTTTCATCGGGCCATCTATTCAGCGTCGGGCAACCACGAACTGGCAGCGCTTCTGGAGAGACTCTGGGACCGTACCGAGCGATACCGGTTCATACTCGTCACGACCGGAGCGGACGAGACAGCCTCGACTCACGATCATATCCATATTGCCGGTATCATCGCCGAGAGAGATGGAGACGTCGCAGCCCAGCTCCTTGCCACTCATGTCAAGCGCTCACATGACATCCTCGCGGACATATTGGCTGAAGATGCTCGATTCTGCGGAGACTCCTTCACCCCGTTATCCTGATGTCAGGGCCAGGTTGTACCTTTCCTGCTCTCTTGTTCCACAGTCTTGTCTCAGTAGCGATCCGGTCCGAGTACCAGTGGTACCCACGCGAGGCTGACTCCAAGGGCGGGGCTCGTTACGTGTTGAACTGATCGCGAGCGATGTGGCGCGCCTGGACCTCTGTGAAACTGATGAAGCCCCACGGACCACCCTCGACGCCAATGCCACTCCACTTGAATCCCGCGCAAGGTTGGCCAGCTATGGCTTCCTGGTGCGTGTTGACCCAAACCGTCCCTGAATCCAGAGAGTCAGCGAGGGCGGCACCGCGATCGGGATCACTGGTCCAAATCGATGCCCCAAGACCGAAGTGGCTGTCGTTGGCCCGACGTAAGGCGTCTTTGATGTCCCGATAACGAAGGATCGGTAGCGCCGGACCGAACTGCTCCTCGCTGACGATGCGGACGGTGTCGTCCAGATCAGTGAGAATCGTGGGCTCGAAGAAGTATCCCGGCTGGGGCATTGTCTCGCCGCCGGCCGCCACCCGTGCCCCGTGGCTAACGGCGTCCTTGACTAGCCCCGCCACCCTTCCAAGCTGCACCTTGTTCACAAGGGGGCCGATCTCGGTGCCTTCCTCGTGTCCATCACCCACCTGTGCTGAGGTTGCGCGTCCGACGAGTGCCTCAATGAGTTCGTCGTGCAGCTCCTCCGGTACGTACACGCGCTTTATGGCGACGCAGATCTGCCCGCAGTTGCCGAATGCATTGGTGAACAGACCGTCGGCGACCTTCGAAACGTCTGCGTCATCAAGGATGATCGCCGGATCATTGCCTCCCAGCTCAAGGGTGATGCGCTTGAGGTCGGTGGCAGCTGCTGCTGCAACACGCTTGCCTGTCGCGACAGAACCCGTGAAGCTGGTCATGCGCGGAATCGGATGTTCAGACATCCAAGCCCCGACCTGGTCACTGCCGCTGAGGACGTTCAGCACGCCGGCTGGCAGTACCTCGCGCGTGAGCTCACCGAAGCGCAGGCAGGACAAGGGCGTGAACGGCGATGGCTTGAGCACCATGGTGCATCCAGCTGCGAGCCCGGGAGCAATTTTCGCAACCGCCGTGCCGAGTGGAAAGTTCCAGGGTGTGATCGCGGCAACTACCCCTATGGGTCTGCGAACTACCTTCACCGTAGCGTGGAGGTTGTCTTGCAAGACGTCGTCATCAATCTCGAAGTCCCCGAAGTATCGGAGCTCGCTGATAGCACCCTCGATCTCCGATCTCGATTCGGACAACGGCTTTCCCTCTTCAGTAGTAATGAGTTCCGCGAGCTCGTCGAGGTGAGTGGTCATAGTCTCAGCAAGTCTCTTGAGAGCTCGTTGACGCTTGACGCGGTCCTCTCGCCATCCTTCAAAGGCAGTGCTGGCCGCGTTCATTGCTGAATCAACCTGTTCAGCCGTGCAGTTCGGCGCTATATCCGTCTCGGAACCCGTCGCTGGGTCCTCAACAGACAGCGTCTCCAGCGTCGGAGCTTCGCGTCCAGCAATGGTCATGGTCAGTTCGGGCATGGGCGTCATCCTGTCACATTACTGACCCGGTGAAAAGGGTGTCATGGCATCTAGCTGTCAGGACCCAACCTCTGCTCAGTCGGAGCAGTGGGTGCTACCCAACTAAAAAAGCGAGCTCGCAAATCGGTCAATGATCGAGTGCATCTGGACAGTTAGTAGGTCCGTATCCAAGTCGTCAAGCCTGTTTGCAGGACCCGAGACGGAAACGGCAGCAGGTAGTCCCCGTCGCAAGTCCGTGACCGAGATCGCTACGCAACGGACTCCGATGTCCTCCTCGCCGTCATCAATAGCGACTCCGGTCTCGCGGATGCGTGCAAGCTCGAGGCGCAGCGCTTGGATGTCGGTAACTGTGCCGCGGGGTTCGTGCTGGCAGGCCGGTCTGGGCGAGGATCATGTCAGCCTGCTCCGTTGCGAGGTGGGCCAGTAGGACCTTCCCGACCCCTGTGCTGTGGAGCGGAATCCTGTGGCCAACCTCGGCGAAAGTGCGGAGTCGGTGCGGGGACGGCACCTGAGCGAGATATACGGCATGGTTTCCCTCAAGCACCGCGAGGTTCGCGCTTTCGCCAGAAACGGCCACCAGCTCCGCCAGGTAGGGTTCGGCCGCCATTGCCAACGCGCGTTGTGCCACGGTGCTGAACCTGATCAGGGTCGTCCCTGGCGCATAGCGGCGCTCACCGGACCGGCGAACCCAGCCGCGATTGTTCAGCGTCCGCAGGATCCGGTGTGTCGTGCCCTGAGGCAGGTTGGCCGCCACCGCGAGCTCGCTGAGCCCCGTGTCGCCGGAGCGCTCGCAGAGGAGCTCTACGAGGCGTAACGCTCGGTCGACCGATTGGACCAGCCGCTCGGACGGCGTCGCGTTGTCAGCGTTCATGGGAGGCTGAGCTCCGTCGCAGCAAGGCTCCGGAGTGACAGAAACCGAGGCCCTGCGGTCGGGGCGAGGGCGACCTGACTGTGTCGCCGCTCGAGGGCGGCAGCGACCTGCCTGGTGGTCTTCGCCAGGATGGCGCTACTGGCGTACGTTTGTACTGCCCGAGGGCACATTCGTGAGCTCGCAGCTGTTGACGATCAGTGATGACCGAGCCTGTCCTGACCTGGAGCTTCAGCTTCCGGACTAGGTCGGAGAAAATGCTCACGGTAAGGCATCGTATGCCGGAATTGTCAGGAATTCGGCAAAGTCATCGGCCAGGGCAACAGCGGTGAAGAGTGCACGCGCTTGCCCGAACGCGTCGCTGTCAAAATCATCTCCCAACGCTTCTGCAATCTTCATCAGCTCTTCGTCAGCGATTCGGTTTACCAGGTCTGCGGTGACCTGCTCGCCACTGCTCAGGTAAATACCATTGTGCGCCCATTGCCAGACCTGAGAGCGAGTGATCTCGGCAGTAGCCGCGTCCTCCATCAGATTGAAAATCGTTACAGCGCCTGTTCCACGCAGCCAGGACGACAGGTATTGCAGGCAGACACTGACATCGTTGCGAAGACCAGCCTCAGTGATCTCACCACCGGCACTTGCGACATCGAGGATGTCGCTGGCCGTGACCGAGACTTTGTCTCGCTGACGGTCCAACTGATTGCTTCGGTCGCCGAGCACGGCACTGAACACCTCAGAGCACAGATCAACTAGGTCAGGATGAGCGACCCAAGAGCCATCGAATCCGGCCGCTGCTTCGCGCTCCTTGTCGGCGCGCACCTTCGCCATGGCGACGGCGTTGACCTCTGGATCCCGCCGGCTAGGGACAAAAGCTGCCATCCCACCGATCGCGTGTGCGCCTCTCCGATGACATGTCTCAACCAGCAACTCCGCGTAGGCCCGCATGAACGGAGCTGCCATAGTCACCGAATTGCGGTCGGGTAGAACAAACTCCTGCCCTGCAGAACGGAACTTCTTGATCAAACTGAACAGGTAGTCCCAGCGTCCGGCGTTCAATCCGGCTGAATGTTGGCGCAGTTCGTAGAGGATCTCGTCCATCTCGAAGGCGGCCGGAATGGTCTCGATGAGAACGGTGGCGCGGATCGTCCCCGACGGCATCTCAGCCCATTCCTCGGCATGGGTGAACACCTCGTCCCACAGCCTGGCTTCGAGGTGGCTCTCCATCTTCGGCAGGTAGAAGTAAGGGCCGCGACCGATAGCGAGTTGGCGTTTCGCGCACTGAGAGAAATACAAGCCAAAGTCAAAGAGAGACCCCGAGATGGGCTCATGGTCAACGAGAAGGTGCTTCTCGATGAGCTGCCAGCCCCGCGGGCGAGCGACGATGGTGGCGAGCTCGTCACCGAGCTTGTACCCCTTTCCAGTCGCATCTTCGAAGTCGATCGTATGATCCAGCGCGTCCCGCAGGTTGAGCTGACCGTCGATCAGTGTTGTCCAAAGCGGAGTTGTCGCATCCTCGAAGTCCGCTAGCCACACTTTGGCCCCGGAGTTCAATGCATTCACCGTCATTTTCCGGTCGGTCGGTCCTGTGATCTCGACCCGTCTGTCAATGAGGCCGGCCGCAGGTTTTGGAACCTTCCACTCTCCTTCACGGATGTGGCGCGTCTCTGGGAGGAAGTCATATCGGTCGCCGCTCGCCAACCGCCCGTCGCGCTCGAAGCGGATCGCGAGCAGCTCCTTCCTGCTCGACTCGAACCGACGATGCAGGCCTGCCAGGAATTCAAGGGTCGTGGCGTCCAGTACCTCGTCGTAACGGCTCTGCTTGGACCCAGTGACGGTGACCCCCGCCGGGGTCGGAAACTCCGACAAGACGATGCCTCCCTTGACTGCCAGTACTCCGGTCTGCAGAATGTAAACTCCAACAGATGGAGTGTCAAGGTGTCTCGCTGAGATACCGTTGGCAGCCAGAACCTGGATCAGTCAACGTCGCCGGGAGGTCGTCTGAGAAGCGACATGTGCGATCGCGAGTCACTCGATTCCAGCGTGAAGAGCGAAATTGGTTTAGAGGTCGAGATAGCCATCTCCAGGAGGAGCACGATGACCGACGTTCGACCTGACGCCACTCATGGCCAGGCGCTTGAGGCCGGCCTGTTGGGCAGAGTCGGACCGAAGGAGGTGCTAAACGCCCTGTCGCTCGTAAAGACCGGCCGTATCTACGACCTGGACTCGACACGGTGGTCGGGCATGCCCGTCGCCGGGGAGCATCCGCCCTTTCAGGTCATGACCTACAGATCACCTCGTGGTGCCCGTAACCAGGGAGACATCCCGTGGATCCACCAAGGGAACGACGTCCAGGCTGGGATGATTAGTGACCTTGTTATGGGAACCATGCATTCAGGGACGCACATTGATGCCCTCAGTCACATCACTTGCGGTGACAACTCCCATTGGTACGGCGGATTCGAGGCCGACAACGCGCTGGGCGACTTTGGCGCGCTGCACTGCGATGCGGCATCGATCCCACCCATCGTCACCCGAGGCATCCTGATCGACGTCGCTGGGCGTCTCGGACTTAGAGCCCTCCCAAGAGGCTTTGCGATCTCAGCCGATGTGTTGGCGGAGACTCTCCAGGCTCAAGGCATCGAGGTAAGGAGGAACGACGCCGTACTCGTCCGGACCGGATACATGGCTGTCTGGCCTGACGCGAGCGCGACAAGAGAGCACGAGAACGCCGGACTTGACCACAGCGCTGCGCTCTACCTCGCCGACCGAGGTGCGGTCCTGGTCGGTAGCGACACCGAAGGTACGGAGGTCGATCCTTCTGGTGTCCCCGGGAATCCCGTTCCTGTCCATATCGAGCTTTTGATCAACTGTGGCATCTTCATTGCCGAACTTGTGAGTCTGGAAGAGCTCGCTGCCGATCGGGTCTTTGAGTTCTGCTTCGTCTGCCTCCCGCTCCGCGTCCGCGGGGCTACAGCTTCCATGGTCCGCCCCATAGCGGTTTCATAATTTGCCCGGCAGGTCCGCGAGATGCTGAGCGACAGCGACTCTCGTTCTGCGAGCAGCGGGCTACCCATTGGGGTATTTACTGGACCCGGTACCGGCGTGGTCGTCACAAATACTATTCACCTGGTTGACACTGGCAGCTCGGAGGTGTTGATCACACTTTAACGATGTTGAGAAAACCATCGGAGTTTGCTTTCCTTTGGCGGGCCCTCTCCGGAACTCAGAGCGGAATTAGCACTCGTGTCCTCAGCTTGGGAACGCGTTTCCCGTTATACATGGCGCTTTTCAGCGAACTGTGGCGGACAAGTTGAGCAGCTCAGACGAGTTGTCCGGATAACTGCGAACTCCTGCGGACCAGAGCGATTGTGCCAACTTTGGTCCATCGCAGGAGGTGACCCTGAGGCTTTCAAGCGCCGTCGTCGGAGAGCTCAAGAACGCCGACGGCGTGCTTGGGCTTTCGCTCGAAACGCTCCTCGTTCGGATCATTACGCGAAGTGAGTCGCGCCGCGCAGGGTTCGTGTACGAAGGAACGATGCGCTCGCACGGCGTCTGGGCGGGCGAACGCTGTGATGTGTTGTGGTTCGCCGCACTGCCACTTGAGTGTCCCGCTGGTGGGGGGACATAGAACCGCCGCGGGTCGCGAATGCATGGCGGAGTCACACCGCCGTCGACTGGTGAATTGGCCGTGGCGCTGCGCCACCATCCGATTGGGGAAGCCGGAATCGGTTCAGCCGCGGTCCGTTGATGGTGTCATCAGTTCCCAATGACCCTCCGAGACCACCTCGGCGACACCATCGACGACCTTGATGGCTGTCTCATCGTCAATCGCATAGCCCGGCACCGAGAGGCCGCTGGCCCAGCGTGCGGCATTTGCCATATCGAAATCGGGCATGTCTGGGCGATCAAGGTGGGGGAAGATTGCAAAGTCCACGACGCCCAGGGTGCTGTCGCCGCCGGCGAGCGGGCTCAAATCGGAGACGTCTCCTCCGATGCATGGCCCGACCACCAGGCTGCCCGCGCTCACGCCCACGTAGACGGTCTCAGTGAGGGTCTCAAAGAGGTCCGCAAGCCCTGATTGGCGCATCCAGTAGGAGAGGTAGAGGGGATCGCCACCACCCACCAACAAGGCATCAGTCTGCTCGACGGCCGAAACCCAGTGCTCCCGATCGATGCTCGGGAGCGCGCTCAGCTCGAGCACACCGACGCTCCCCCAACCGAGTTCGCACAAGGGGCTCGCGGCTCGTCCAGTAATGATCTTCCATGCGCTCTGGGGTCCGCCGGGGAAGGCGTAGGTCGCAGTTGGAATGATGAGCGCCGACGACTCAGCAATGGGCTTGCCGAGCAGTTCGAGTAACGACGCGTGGATGCTGTCGTTCTTGATTCCACCTGAGGTGAGGAGGAGCCTCATCGTGTCCTCCCTCTGAAGCCGATGATTGCGAACATCGCAAACTACTTGGAACGCACACGTCAAGGTTGGTATCCACCATGTGCCTCGGTAGGGGGCAGGCGATGGCAGCAATCGCCGTGCCCGTCTCGCACCCTGACCGATCGACTCTTGGGGGCACTCAGGCCACAGCGAGCGGCTTGATGGCGTCGAGCGTTGGGCCAAGGTGGTCACGCTCGAGTTCGAGGTCGTATCGCGCCTGCAGGTTGATCCAGAAGCGCTCGCTGGTGCCGAAGTACCGTGCGAGCCGAAGTGCGGTGTCAGCACTGATCCGGCGCTTTCCGTGGACGATCTCGTTGATGCGGCGCGGCGGAACGCCGATCGAGACCGCCAGGCGGTGCTGGGTGACCCCGAGCGGCCCCAGGAAGTCCGCGAGCAGGACCTCGCCCGGGTGGATTGGGGCCATGGTGGTCGTCATCTCAGCTCCTCTCAGTGGTAGTCGGCGATCGTGACATCTTCGGGCCCTGCCTTCGTCCAGCGAAAGCAGATCCTCCACTGGTCGTTGATCCTGATGCTGTGCTGGCCCTCTCGATTTCCACGTAGCTTCTCGAGCCGGTTTCCGGGAGGGACCCGGAGATCGGTGAGGGATTCGGCAGCGTCGAGGATCGCCAACTTGCGCAGGGCGACCCTTTGGAGGTCCCCGTGGAACTTGCGGACCGCGGTGCGCTGCCACACCCGCTCGGTGTCCCTGTCGCCGAACGACTGCAGCACTGCTAGAGCATATCCCTTTGCGTTATGAACGCAACACGTTATGCCGTGGGGCACGAGAGCGTGGCGAGCTGGTCGCGATCGAGGATCAACTGGCTCCTCGATGAAGGCGCCTGAGTGTTCGCGTGGGTGTTCGCTCGCCTGGGGTCTCGTGTGAACACCCTGACGGTGGACTTTGCACCGACTTCCCCCTCGCGGTGACTGATGGTTGGCCATTTCGTGCGACCACCCGATGGACCCGCACCCCACCCCTACTACGAAGTGATGGGGTGCGGGTCCATCGGGTGGTTTGAGGCGAGGGGACAGACAGTTGTGGGAGAGGCAAGGAAAGCAAGAAGTGAGATCTGAGAAGGAGACAAGCAGATCAGCAGACAGGTAGCCGGAGGGTCGGTGGCACGAGGTGGCGTTCAGGTGACGCCGCGAGACCGGTTGATGCTTGCGTGGATCGGTCGACACGGCATCGTGACGCCCGACCAGGTGGCGCGGCGATACTTTCTCGGGTCTGACGGGGTGGTCGGGAAGCGAGCTGCATACCGGCGGCTCCTCAAGTTGGAGATCTGCGGCCTTGTGCAGCGAGACGCGACGTCGCGTATAGATCCCCGCAGGTGATCCGGATCACGCGAGCCGGAGCCAGGGCCCGGCTACCTCGTTCGCACGGAGCGAGAGATCCGGACGGATCGCTTCCACGAGCGGTCGTCCGGCTCGCGTCGACCGGGACGTGGACGTACGCCCGACGGTGAGCTGACCCTGGGGTCTGGGCTGCTGGTTGCGATCGAGCTGGACCTCACCCCTAAGCGGACCGTCACCTATGAGCGCATCCTTCGCTCGTACATCCAGGAACGATTCGACCGCGTCTGGTGGTACGTGGTGCCCGGCGCGCTTTCCAGGCTCACCAAGGTGGTGGCAGGCAATCGAGCTGACGACTACGTCGAGGTCCGGCCCTGGGCTGGATGATCGTCCCTAGGACCCGTCGGTGCGCCTGACACGCTCCGGCATGACCTTACTGATCACTTCACTGAGAGCGGCAGCAATCTCGGCATCACGGTCCTGCGTCGCGTGCTGGTAGATCAGCGCGGCGCGGGGTGACGAGTGCCCCATCCGGCTCATGAGCTCCTTGGTGCTCGCCCCCGTGCTCGCGGCCAACGTGTTGCCGGTGTGGCGCAGATCATGGAAGTGGAACCGTTCGAGCCCCACGGCACGAGTCGCCTTCCGCCACTCCGCGTAGAAGGTGGCCAGTCGCACGGGCTGGCCGCGTGTGCCGACGAAGACGAGCCCGTCGGGCTCGGGGGATCCGAATCTCGACAGGTGTCGCTCCAAGTCGGGGACGATCGCGCTCGGTATGGCGACCGTTCGGACGCCGGCGTCGCTCTTCGGAGGCCCCACAACCGGTGTGCCGTCCTTCAGCTGCTGGAGCTGCTCGACAACCATCACTCGTCGGTGCAGCAGGTCGATGCGACTTCGGCGCAATGCGCGGAGTTCGCCGAGACGAAGGCCGGTGAAGGTCGCCAGCAGCACCATCGCGCCGAGTGAATCCTCGATCTCATCGAACAGCTCAAACACCTGGGCAACGGTGGCGATGGGGCGCTCCGCGGGCCGCTCCACCGAGGCTCCCCGGAGGATGCAAGGGTTCTTGACCACGAAGTCGTCCTCGACGGCGGTCTGGAAGATGGCGTGGAGGAGTCGATAGCACTTCGACAGCGTCGAGGCGCCCGACGTGGCGGCCGAGACGCGGGAAGCGTGCCAGGAACGGATCCGAAGCGAGATGATCTGGTTGAGGCTGAGATCGCCGAGGTCGGGAAGGATGTGCCGTCGCAGCAGTCCCTCGTAGAGCTCGCGCGTCCTTGGTCGGATGGACCGCTGGGAGAGCCACGTCGCGGTGTAGTCGCGCAGCAGAATGGTCCCAGCGCTCGGGCTGACCCACGTACCTCTACCGATGTCGGCCCGAGTGTCCGCCAGGAAGGCCTCTGCGTCACGCTTGGTGCGGAAGGTGTGCGGAGCCTTGAACCAGTTGCCGTCGACGCAGTAGCGAGCCTGGAACCGTCCAGATGGCAGCTTGCGCACGCCACCCCACGCGCTGCGGCCTCGAGAGGGCGTCATGACCCCAACGGTCCGTCGTAACGCGCGATGTGGCACGCGAGTGGCACGTCGACGCACTCGGATAGCGACGGCATCTTGCCGAAGAAGCCAGAACCATTGCAACGACTGAGGATCCGGAGAGAGCGGGCGACGAGAATCGAACTCGCGTTCTCAGCTTGGGAAGCTGATCAGGCCGTATTTCAGCGAACTACAGCGGTGTGTTATGGCAGGTAGACGAGTTATGTGTACCCTGGCAAATGAGCCCGTACGTCAGCGTCCGCGCGATGGACGCGTGATGTGTGAGGCCTCCGAATCACCGTCGGCGTTGCTCGACGGTGACGTCGTCGATCAACTTGCTAACAAACGACGACAGCGAGCTAACCGGCACACGCCTGCAGCGGCCGATGTTGACCGACTGCAGCTCGCCACTCGACATGAGCTCGTAGATCGTGGTTCGCCCGACCGATAGCCGGCGGGCAGCCTCTTCTGGAGTCACGAGCAGCTGATCTTCAGTGACCAAGGACTCACTCACGAGGGTCTCCTCCCGGACAATCACAGTGCCGGCCCGTCGGCAGTCACCAGGAGCGCTGGATCAGGGATGATCTGGACAGCCGCGAACGTGAGTCGCAAGGTAGGTACCAGCTGGAACTGGCCTAGGCAACGGGTGGCCTTGCTCAAGCGCACCGGCCTCCAACCACGCCCTCCTCCAACCACGCCCTCCTCCAACCACGCCCTCCTCCAACCACGCCCTCCTCCAACCACGCCCTCCTCCAACCACGCCCTCCTCCAACCACCCCAGCACTCACACCCTCGGCACTAGGAAAAACCAGGCCCTATAGCGCCAGAATTGACTTCGAGGTAGAAGGCCGCTTGTAAACGCAGAGTTGCCAGCTGGAGCCGTGCGCCGGGGCATAAGCCCAGGCCGCAGCGGTGCTGCGCGACTCGCCTCAAATAGCCTGGATTCGCCAGTGCCTCTTTAGTAGAGGCGCTCGTCGCGAACGCCTCCGTGAAGGAGGCAGGGCGCGTGATCTCGATCCGGCGGGTGAGCCTGGGCGGTGGCTATCGCTACCTCATCGACTCTGTCGCGGCCGGCGACGGGAACCCGGAACCGTCCAAGGGTCTCGCCCACTACTACGCCTCCACGGGCACCCCGCCGGGAGTCTTCCTCGGAGCCGGACTGGCGGACCTGGACGGCGGGAAGGGATCGAGAAGGGCTCGCAGGTGAGCGAGGAGCACCTCTTCAACATGCTCGTCGCGCTCTGCGACCCGGTCTCGGGAGAGCCGCTCGGAGGCCGCTCAGCGTGCCGGGAAACAGTGCACCGGTCGCCGGCTTCGATCTCACCTTCAGCCCGAGCAAGAGCGTCTCGACGGCCTGGGCGCTCGCGGATGAGGACACCAAAGCGGTCATCGCCGACTGTCACCGCCAAGCGATCGACTACGTCCTCTCCTACGCCGAGTCCCACGTCTTCCACTCCCGCTCGGGTGCCGGCGGCATCGTCGAAGAGGACGTGACCGGGGTCATCGCCACCTCCTTCACCCACTTCACGAGCAGGGCTGACGATCCTCAATTGCACGACCATCTCGTGGTTTGGAATCGAGCGAGATCAGTATCGGACGGCAAGTGGAGGACCCTTGACTCAAAGGCCATCTTCAAGGCGACGACGACGCTCTCCGAGCTCCACCAAGGGGTCCTCTCCGATCTCTTGACCGCCCTCGGGCTTGGCTGGGAGGCGCGGGGACGACGTCATTCGTCAAAGCCCCGTTATGAGATCACCGGCGTCGCGGAGTCCCTCATGGCCGAGTTCTCACGCCGCTCCGAACAGATCGCCGAGCACTCCGAGCTCCTCCGGGCCGAGTTCAAAGCCGCCCATGGGCGAAGCGCCACGGCCGTCGAGGACATGAAATTGCATGCCGTGGCGACGATCGCCACCCGGCCCGACAAGACCAAGCACAGCCTCGCCGAGCTCACCGAGGGTTGGCGGGAACGGGCCGCAAGTCACATCGCAAGTGACGAGCAGATCGCCTGGGTCTCGAACCTGAAGGACCGAAACGACCTGCCGCTTCTTGGCCGCGATGACCTCGGCGAGGCGATCCTCGCCGATGCCGCCCAGGCGGTCGTCACAACGGTCGCCGAGCACCACTCCACCTACGGACGCCAGAACCTTCTGGCCGAAGCCCACCGCAAGCTGCACGGGGTCCGCTTCGCATCTCCCGACGACAGAGTGGCCGTCGCCGATCACATCACTGAGCTCGCCATCGCCCGTTCTGTGATGCTCACACCACCGCCGCTGCACCACACACCGGAGCGCTACGTCCGTCCCAACGGGTCGTCGCGGCTTCATCCCGAGAGCCGCGTCGTCTACACCACCGAAGCCCTCCTCGGTGCAGAGGCGCGCCTGCTTGATGCCGCGAGATGCTCGGAGCGCCCCGGGTGAGCGTCGCGGTCGTGGCCGAGGTGACAGAGGCGAACCTGCCCGGTCGGGACTACAAGTTGAGCGTCGACCAGGCCCTCGCCGTCGAGAAGATCGCCACCTCTGGTCGCGTCCTTGACGTGCTCGTCGGCCCGGCCGGTACCGGGAAGTCAACCGCCATGGCTGGGCTTCGTGCCGTGTGGGAACAGGTCCACGGTCCGGGTCGGTGATCGGTCTCGCCCCGTCGGCGGCAGCAGCCCAGGTGCTCGGCGACGAGCTCGGGATCGAGACCGAGAACACCACCAAGTGGCTCACAGAATGGAGGCGCATCCCAGAGCTGACCGCACGGCGGGACCGTCTCGCTATCAACCTCGCCCGGCACGCCTACCCCCGCTCTCCGACCGCGGCCAGGCTCCGCGCCCGGCTCGCAGAGACGGATAACGCCATCTCAGAGCGACGCCTCAAGCCTGGACAGCTCGTCATGATCGACGAAAGCTCACTGGCGGGGACCTTCACCCTCGACGAGCTCGTGAGCGCCGCCACGACAGCCGGTTCCAAGATTTTGCTTCTCGGAGATCATGCGCAAATGTCCTCTGTGGAAGCTGGCGGGGCCTTCTCCCTCCTCGTCAAAGACCGGGGTGATCTCGTCCCCGAGCTCACCGAGGTCCGCCGTTTCAACTCCGAGTGGGAGAAGGCCGCCAGCGTCGAGCTCCGAGCCGGGAACACCTCGGCCATCGACTCCTACGAGGCCCACGACCGCGTCACATCGGCGGCGATCGGGAGAGCCTGCTGGACGCCCTCTACGCGGCCTGGAAGGCCGATGTCGAGGCCGGCAAGTCGAGCCTGATGATCGCCGGGGACAGCGCCACCGTCGCCGAGCTGAACCGGCGGGCGAGGACCGGCACGCGTGGCCGAAGGAACGGTCGCCGAGCGCCGGCCTTGCGATCGCGGACGGCCAGAGGGCGGGCGTCGGCGACGAGATCGTGACCCGCCAGAACAACCGCTTGCTGACGACAGGAAAGAGCTGGGTGAAGAACGGCGACCGCTTCGTCGTCGCCGCGACCAACCCTGATGGCTCCATGGCGGTGCGCCGCGTCTCCGGTGGCGCCGAGGTGATTCTGCCGGCGGACTACGTCGCCCAGCACGTCGAGCTCGCCTACGCCACGACCAGCTACCGGAGCCAGGGCCGCACCGTCGACACGACGCACTCGCTGGTCTCGCCGACCACGACCCGCGAGGTGCTCTACGTCGCCGCCACGCGCGGGCGTGAGTCGAACATGCTCTACGTCGACACGAGCTTCGACCCGGATCCAGCGACGGGACACGACGGCACGATCGTCCGACAGAGCGCGGGCGAGGTGCTCGCCGGCGTGCTCGCCAACGAGGGTGCGGACCTCTCCGCGCACGAGGTCCTCGAGAGGCACAACGCCACACCGAGGACTTCAGCGTCCTTGCCGCCGAGTACGAGACCCTCGCCCGCGCCGCCCAACAGCAACGCTGGGACGACCTGCTGGATCGTTCAGGACTCGAACCTCGTCGCCTCGAGCAGGTTCGCCAAAGTCCCTCCTACGGCCCACTCCTCGCCGCCCTTCGAGACCCCGAGTCGCGGGTCTCGACGTGGAAGGACCTTCCCCAAGCTCGTCGCAGCCCGACCGCTTGACGATGCCGAGGACCCCGCCTCCGTCATGCACGGCCGAGTGGATCGTTGGGCACACGCAGCCGGGTCGAGGCGCCGACGCGCCACGAACTTCGTCGCAGGGCTGATTCCGGGGCGGTCGGCGCCACCGATCCGGACATGGCCCGCGCCCTCGACGAACGAGGCGAGGCGATGCAGCGTCGGGCGCGGGTACTGGCCGAGCACGCAATCGAGCAGAATCAGATCTGGGT
>CAVRYE010000010.1:0-58909 GCA_963725355.1 uncultured Acidimicrobiaceae bacterium | reverse complement strand
TAATGGTGGTGGATGAGCTTTCTCGTGAACAAAGCTGATCACCGAGCCATCGGAAGGTGAGCACTCCTCCAGGCAGGGCTACCGAGCCCTATGTTTAGATCGTGCCCCTTCCGGTTGGCGAGGAGTGCCAAAACGGCTGGTGGGGTGACGTGCCTCGAGCACTTGTCCATTAGCGCGCCGACGGTCTCCTCCGGCTCAGACGTATCGAGAACAGAGAGGAGCAACGATGATCTTCGTCGGCGTGGACTGGGCAGAGGCCCACCACGATCTGGCAGTTAAGGACGCCGCCGGCAAGACGCTCGCAAAGCGCCGCATAAC
Organism: uncultured Acidimicrobiaceae bacterium; assembly: GCA_963725355.1. Lineage (GTDB taxonomy): Bacteria > Actinomycetota > Acidimicrobiia > Acidimicrobiales > Bog-793 > Fen-455. The sequence goes on along the minus strand of CAVRYE010000010.1, from coordinate 58,591 downwards.
AGACGATCTGGAGGGGGTGCGGCACCTGCACGAGGTGCTCGCTTGCTACACAGATGATCCCTCCGAAGTGCTCATCGGCATCGAGACCGACCGGGGCCTGTTCGTCTCGGCGCTGCGATCAGTGGGCTATCGGGTCTTCGCCGTGAACCCGTTCTCTGCCTCGCGTTACAGAGACCGCCACTCGAGCTCGGGTGCCAAGTCCGACCCGGGAGATGCGGAAGTGCTCGCCGATCTCGTGCGCACCGATTCGCACAACCACCGCGAGATCGCCGGCGACAGCGAGCTCGTGGAAGCGGTGAAGATCCTTGCTCGGGCGCACAAGGCCCTGATCTGGACCCGGCAGCGCCAGACCAACTCGCTGCGCTCGATACTGCGTGAGTACTACCCCGGGGCTCTTGCTGCCTTCGCGGACGGCTTGAACGCCAAACAGGCGATCGAGGTCCTTCTCATCGCTCCGACGCCGGAGCTCGGGCGTGGGCTCTCGCGCTCCAGGATCGCCTCGGCGCTTCGTCGGGGCGGGCGAAAGCGCAGCATCGAGGAGCGCTCCACCGAGATCCAACAGGCGCTCCGGGCCCCCAGCTCGAGGCACCGGCTCTCATATCCAATGCCTTCGGGGAAACCGTGAAGGCATTGGCCAGTGTCATCGCCGAGCTCTCCCGACAGATCGAGTCCCTCGAAGCCGAGCTGGCCTCGCATTTTGACAAGCACCCGGACGCGAAGATCGTCCTCTCCCTGCCAGGACTCGGGACGGTCCTCGGCGCCCGGGTGCTCGGCGAGTTCGGGGATGACCCGGACCGCTTTGCCAGTGCCAAGTGTCGCAAGAATTACGCCGGCTCGTCACCGATCACGAGAGCATCAGGGACAAAGCGCGTGGTGCTCGCCCGCTACGCCCGCAACCGTCGCCTAGCTGATGCCCTCTACCTTTGGGCCTTCGCCTCGCTCACGGCCTCACCAGGTGCCCGGGCGCTCTATGACCGACACCGAGACGCCGGCGACTCGCACCATCAAGCGCTCAGAGCTCTCGCCAACCGCTTCGTCGGGATCCTCCACGGATGTCTTGTGAGCGGCACGCTCTATGACGAAACCGTCGCCTGGGAGACCCGCGCAGAGATTGCCGCTTGACGATTTAAGAGCGTGGGATGTCTATTTTGCGGCAGGGAGCGGAGCCGACGACGCCGTCACTTTCCAACTGCAGATTGTCGCCACGGCGAACTTGTAGGTGCCAGCCCTGGCAAAAGGACGTTGACCGCCCCCACCGAGGCCCGTCTGGCCCTTTGCGCTGTTGACGTCAACTGACGACTTGCTGCCTTGTCTGGTCGAGGTCAGCAAAAAAGTACCCTTCTTCGCCCCGCAGTCGAACGTCCATGTGAGGTACCACTTGGAGGGGAGCGCTACGGAGCGGAGCGTCTTGCTTCTCGCGCCTGACTGTTGCAGGTAGATCTTTGGCGCGGCCGCAGAGACGGTCGCGTGCGAGAGCCGCGAGAATGTGACCGCACTTGCCGAAGCGGCGCAACCAAATGCCAACAAAGTGACGAAGACCGCCACCGCCAGTGCAGGGGTCAGGATCCGCGAGGGCCCTCGCCGACCAGCCACTTTGACGTGATGACCGACGAGGGGAGCGAAACGCTTCATGACTGTGGTCCTTCTCAACTGGGATACATCGCCGTAGGCACCGGCGCCACTTCGTGCATCTTGAACGTTGACCCAGCAATGATCCGTTATGAATCAGGTCTGATTTCGGTTTACCACTAGACACAGACCTTACCATCCACATGCGATAGCCAACCTGCATTATGGACGACCGTCCTGTTAGAGCCCACCCCGGGCCCTGTCGCGGCAACTGGCGTGAACAAGAGGGTGAACAGTCGAGATGAGTTCCTTCTCAATAAGGTGTGCTCAAGGGGCCATTGTCGGCCTGATTGGGGTGACTGGAGGGGTGATTTCGAGCCGTTTCGCTTCAGGCTGACTAAACGCGATCGATGGTAAATAAGTGGACTGCATCCATGACACCCGGGCCTCGACAAACGAGCACAGCGGAGATGCAGTACCTCATGTCTAGCCAAGGAGCAGGCGGTGGCCGAGGTGTTTGCCAGCGGTCCAGCATCAGTGCTAGTTCGGCTCGCCAACAGTCGAGATCGACCCGAATCGAGCCGGCGCCGCCTGTCCTTCGGGACGGTCGACACCACAGTCACCAACCCGCCGAGCACGAGGGCGAGCTCCTCGGCCGAATCAGTGCGCCTACGGGGCGACAAGAACTCTCACCCACCCGCCCAGCTCCTTCGTGCTCGCCGGCGTGTGCGCCTCAGTGAACTCTCCGGCCGAAGGCCGGGCAAGCTATGACCGCGGGACCGGGCGACAAGTGACTCAATGTGCCTGCTCGGCTCCTGACCAAGTTCAGTCTCGTGGGAGAAGAAGAGGTCAGCTGTCCCCGCCAGGTGGTTCAGCTGCAGGCCGAGTATTTCAGTCCAAAACGATGTTCCTGCCCAAGGCACAATGGCTGAAGCTCGTCACTGCCATAGCTAGTGTGTGGCTCGCAGGTAACGCGGCTTACGGCGTAAGCAACTGGGCGGCCAAGCTCTCTGCGTACTCGAGAGGCGAGCCGCCGCCGGCGACGACGATCTCGAACCTCACGGTCAGCGCCACAGCCACGCATGGCGATGCCGGTGTCCTCTACCCCGGAAGCGACGGGGACGTCGTCGTCACGATCGCAAACCCGAATCCCTTCCCGGTCGCCATCACGGCCGTGAACCTGCCGACGGACACGACCTACGGCGCCGGGTTCACCACGAGCGGCCTCGGGACGGCCAAGACGGGTTGCTCGTCAACCTCGAGCGATGTCATGTGGAGCCATTCGACAGCGACGAGCGGCACATTGCACATCCTCAAAGTGGCGCTGGTCGTCGGGGCATCGGGCCAGGCCGACAACCCGTTGGTCGTCACATTGACCAGTGACGTCTACATGGCCGCCTCAGCCCCCTCAGCGTGCGAGGGCGCCTATTTCTCGATGCCTGCCTTTACCTCCATCGCCGCCCATGGCGTAGCGGCGAGTTCCACCCCGGGTCCGACGGCCGATAGCTGGACGAAGTGAGCCGCGGATGTCGCAGTCTCCTGTGCCAACTTGGGCAACAGGTGAGGTTGCCTCGATCGTGCTGTTCAAGCGACCGTTTCGACGAGACCATTGTCTTCTAGAGGAGCCTCGGTCTCCCCCGCTAGGAGGAAGACCACGGCGACGGCGTCTTCCACGCCGCCGGCGAGCTGAACGCCTCCTCCTCGAGTTGTTGGCCCTCCGAGGTGCTCTGGCAACCCTTTGTGGGCGTTCGGCGGGGACCACTCTCGTGGGTTCTGGGTGGACTTTCTGGCGGACACTCTCGTCGCCTTGCAGGGGATCGGGGCCGAGATGCTGCCCGGCCACGTGCCGCGTGATTGGGGTTGTCGCGTGGTGGTCTTGGACCCCGACGGGCGTGTGCGGTCGAGACCAACCCACTGCCCGATGCCGGCCTGAGGCTGCGGCGCTTCAGGCGGACGTTGTTGCGAGACGCCTTCGTCTTGAGCGAGGCGGCGTTCGCGTGAAGCTCTCCGGGCCGATGGGAGGCCCTGGTGCGGTCGTCGCCATGGTCCAGTGATTATGGCAGAGGTGGCGTCAGTTTATGGCCGCGGTGGACTAAGCCCATCTCGTGGGTCAGGGACCGGCACCGCCAAGGCGGCGCTACGCTGCGTCGATGACGCCCAGCGTGCTGGCCTGTTTGTGACCGTGATCAAGGAGACGGCCCCATGAAGATAGGCGTGGTCTTTCCCCAGACCGAGATCGGCCGCGACGTCGCAGCGGTGCGCGCCTATGGCGAAGCCGTGGCCGAGCTCGGCTTCAACCACGTGCTCGCCTACGACCATGTCGTCGGTGCCGACCCCTTGGTGCACAAGGGCTGGGACGGCCCTTATGACGTGCACACGACCTTTCACGAGCCTTTCGTGCTCTTCGGCTTTCTCGCCGCGGTCACCTCACTCGAGCTCGTCACCGGGATTGTGATCCTGCCCCAGCGCCAGAGCGCTCTCGTCGCCAAGCAGGCGGCCGAGGTAGACCTCCTCACCGGGGGGCGCTTTCGCCTCGGAGTCGGCCTCGGGTGGAACCGGGTCGAGTACGAGGCGCTCGGAAAGGACTTCACCAACCGCGGGACGCGCATCGCTGAGCAGGTGACGCTCATGCGGCGGCTGTGGACCGAGGAGTCCGTGAGCTTCGAAGGACGCTTTGAGACCGTCACCGGTGCGGGCCTGGCTCCGATGCCGCTTCAGCGCCCGATCCCGGTGTGGTTTGGCGCCCAGGCCACGAGCCAGGCGGCCCTGCAGCGCGCCGGCCGGCTGGGCGACGGCTGGTTCCCTCTTGTCGTTCCCGGCCCCGAGCTCGACCGGGCGCGTGCGGTCGTCGATGAGGCGGCCCGCGAGGCTGGGCGAGACCCGTCCGCTATCGGCATGGAGGGAAAGCTTGAGCTCGGCGACAAGGATCTGGACCGGATCGGCGCCGAGGTGGCGGCCTGGCGAGAGCTCGGAGCGAGCCACCTCTCGGTCAACACGATGGGAGCCGGGCTTCGGACCGTCGACGACCACGTGGCGGCCCTTTCCGCGCTCGCCGAGGTGGTACTTCGAAAGTGAGGGCGGCGGTCCCGGCCGGGGGAGACCTGGAAGCTGGCCCCAGGCACGAGTCGGCGAGCCTGTTCATCAGCGGTGCCAACGTGCTCGACGAGGTGGGCAGCTTCGTCGGCCCCCTCGACGTCGTGGTCGAGCGGGGCGTCGTTGTCGGCCTCGGTCGCGACATTCGTCGCCCGGAGGAGCTAGCTGTGCTCGAGGGAGATGGCCTGTGGCTGATGCCGGGCGTGTTCGACTGCCACCTGCACGCCGGATTGTCGAGTTTCGACACTCTCGAGCTCTTGCGCACGCCGTACTCGCTCCGCGTGCTCGAGACAGCTCAGGTGCTCTCGAAGACCCTCAGAGCGGGCGTCACATCTGTCCGCGATGCCGGCATCGCTGATGCAGGGGTGCGCGACGCCGTGGCGGCCGGGCTCGTGCCAGGTCCCAGCCTGCAGGTCTCGATCGTCGCAATAGGTTCGACCGGCGGCCACCTGGACGGCTTTTTACCCGGGCCGGGGCTCGATTGCTCTGTGGACTACTCGCTTCCCGACTACCCGGGCAGGCCGCCCCATCTGGCCGACGGCCCAGACGAGATGCGCAAGGTCGTCCGCTTGGCGCTTCGCGCCGGGGCCGACTGGATCAAGCTCGTCGCCACCCGAGGAGTGCTGGCGGGCTCCGACGGCGGCTTTGACGCCGAGCTCTCCTTCGAGGATGTCGCCACCGCCGTCGCCGAGGCGGGACGTCGGCATCGCCCAGTCATGGTGCACGCTCTCGGTGGCGATGCGATCGACTGGGCGGTCGAGGCGGGGGCTCGCTCGATAGAGCACGGGGTCTTCCTCACCGAGGCCGACGCGGCCGCCATGGCGGCACGCGACTGCGTGCTCGTCCCGACACTTGTCATCTACGAGCACCTCGTCGCTAAAGCGGACGCGGGTGCCCTCGAAGCGGGCCGGGCCGAACGTGCCCGAGAGGTCGGGGCTCACCTCGGCGAAGCGGTACGGATCGCCCGGGCGGCTGGAGTGAAGGTGGCGCTCGGAAGCGACTTCGGTCACCGCGACGACCACGGCCGCAACCTCTCCGAGATCGCCTCTCTCTGCCGGGCCGGGATGAGCATCGAGGAGGCGCTGCTGGCCGCTACCGCCGTGGGGGCCGAGCTCTGCGGGGTCGACGCCCGTCTTGGCCGCATCGCCGTCGGCTACGACTTCGACGCCATCGTCCTTGATCGCGAGCCCAGCGACCCGGAGCTGTTCTGCGACCCCACGGCTGTCACAGGGGTCTTCCAGGGCGGCAGGCCTGTCCTCGCCCATCCCCGCCTATGTGGCGAAGGTGTGAAGAACAGCTAAGCTGATCAATATCATCGGGTTTATAGGTATTTGTGATCGCCCCAGGCCGCGCGGGTCGGACGCAGTGAACTAATGGAGGCTGGACATGACAGATCGGCAGGAAACAGACGACCAAGGGGTCCCGGGCCAGAGCCGGCGACGCTACAGCCGCCGCGACATGCTTCGTTTCGGTGCCACCGGGGCGGGCATCATCGGGGTCGCCCCGCTACTCGGTGCCTGCGCCAGCTCTGCCACGCCGCGTGTGACGACGACCTCCGGCGTCACGCCCAAGCGCGGCGGCACCTTGAACTTCGGCCGCCAGACCGGGCCGACCCAGCTCGACCCGGCGAACTCGATCGTCGAGGGCGACGTCTACACCCTCGACAAGATCTTCGAGCCCTTGTACATAACGAGCCCCAAAGGCGCGCTCGTGCCCTGGCTCGCCGAGGGCCACACTGTGAGCACCGACGGCAAGACCTGGACCTTCACCTTGCGCGAGGGCGTGAAGTTCTCCGACGGCAAGCCGGTGACCGCTGCCGACGTCGTGTTCTCCATTCACAGGGCGGCGACCGACCAGACCGGACCGCTCAGCTTCTTGGACTTCGCCATCAAGTCACTCAAGGCGACCAACGCACGGACCGTCACCTTCCAGCTCTCCCAGCCCTGGGCCCCCTTCTTGTCCGACATCTCGGTGTTCGCCAACGCCATCTTGCCGGCTGACTTCGGGGGCGAGAGCGAGTCAGCGTTCTTCGCCAACCCCGTCGGCACCGGGCCTTTCACGCTCAAGTCGTTCGTCAAGGGTGGCAATGCCACCCTTGCGCGCAATAAGAACTACTGGCAGTCGGGTAAGCCCTACCTCGACGAGGTCGTCTTCAGCTACATCCCTGACGACAATCAGCGCGTCGAGCAGCTGAAGGGTGGAGAGGTGAGCGTCATCTCGGCCGTCCCGCCTGCCCAGGTGGCCGGGCTCAAGGCAGATCCGTCCTTGGTGTTGCAGGCCTTCGGGTCCTGGGCGGTCGACCTCCTCTTTTTCAACGAGAAGATCCCCCAGTACAAGGACCGCCACGTCCGTCGGGCGATCAACCACGCCCTCAACATCGACCAGATCGCCGATCTCACGACATTCAAGACCGCGCAGCCGGGCAACTCGTTCTTCCCGCCCAGCCTGCAGTACTACGCCGATGTCCCCACGCTCGGCTACAGCATCTCGGCGGCCAAGGCTGAGCTCGCCAAGTCGGCCTATCCGCACGGGTTCTCGACCTCGATTCTCGTGCCGAGCGGCAACAGCCAGTACGTCGACGCCGCCACGGTCATCCAGTCCCAGCTCAAGGTGCTCAACATAAACGTGTCGATCCGCGAGCTTGACGACGCCGCCTACACGGCCGCCTTCGAGGCCTTCAACTACGAGGCGATGATCAACGGGGCTACGAACGACATCAGCGACCCCGACGAGATGGCCTCGTTCCAAGTCGACGTACAAGACGGCGGGTCGCACTCTTTTTGGACCTATTACGACGACCCGACGGCGATCGCGCTCGTCCGCGAGGCGGAGACGACCTTCGACAGCGGCAAACGCGCCCAGCTCTACCGCAAGATCCAGGCCATCGTCGCCCAGGACGCCCCCTTCATAGCCCTCGACTACCCGCCGAACATCTACGCCTGGCAGCCGAACCTCGACAATTTTGCCGTCAACCCCGGTGGCGCCTACCGCCTGGAGGACGTCTGGCTCAGCTGATGACTCAGCTCGGGGCCGCTGGCGCCGCCAGGTGAATTACCATCACCAGGACCACAGCGCCACACACGGGGAGAGTGATGACCAGATCGAGGCTATTAAGCACGGCGGCGGTTCTCGCGGCCGGGGCGGCCGTATCGGCCGGCACGGTGGCGGGATTTGCCGCAGCGCCCATCGGCGCGGCCAGCACGGCGGCGGTGCCCAGGGCGACCGCCCAGGCGACGGTCGTCATCCGGCCTGAGGCGATCCACGTGGGCGGGGCCTTCTCGGCCCCTGTCTCGACGGCGGTGTGCGAGAAGAAGATCCACATCGCCTGCTACGGGGCAGGACAAGTACGCCAGGCCTACAACGTCTGGCCTCTTTACCGTAAGGGGATCACTGGTGCCGGCGAGACCATCGTCATCGTCGACTCCTTCGGCTCACCGACGATCAAGCACGACCTCGGTGTCTTCGACGCCGCCTACAATTTGTCCCCACCGCCTTCGCTCAAGGTGATCCAGCCTGCTGGGAAGGTGGCGCCTTACGTGCCCAACAACGATCGAGCCGGTTGGGCAGGTGAGACGACCCTCGATGTCGAGTACGCCCACGCCATGGCCCCTGGGGCCAACATCTTGCTCGTGGAGACGCCGACGTCTGAGAACGAGGGCACAACCGGCTTTCCTCAGATAGTGACCGCCGAGGAGTACGTCATCGACAACCACCTCGGAGATGTCATCAGCCAGAGCTTCAGCGCTACCGAGCAGACGTTCCCCACCGCACAGTCGCTGCTCGACTTGCGCTCGGCCTACATCGACGCCGCCGAGCCGGCCAACAACGTGACCGTGCTCGCCGCATCCGGCGACTCGGGCGCGGCCGACGTCGAGTTCAACCAGACGACCTACTACGACTTCCCCGTCACCTCCTGGCCCGACAGCGACCCGCTCGTCACAGGTGTCGGTGGGACTCAGCTCCACCTCGACGGCGTTGGCAACCACACCGCTCCTGACAGCGTCTGGAACGACACCTACGAGCCGGCCGCCAATCTGTACGTGGACGGCAACTCCGGCCCGAACGCCCTTGCCGGTGGCGGGGGCCTGTCGATCATCTTCCAGCGGCCCACCTACCAGAACGGGGTTGCCAAGATCGTCGGCCCGCACCGGGGCGTGCCTGACATCTCCATGAGCGCGGCGTGCGACGGTGCCGTGAACACCTACCAGAGCTTTGGGGGCCAGGCTCCGGGCTGGTACCCGACGTGCGGCACGAGCGAGGCCACGCCGTTGTTCGCTGGCGTCGTCGCTCTGGCCGACCAGGTCGCCGGGCACCCGCTCGGTCTCATAAACCCCGCTCTCTACGCCATGTCTGCGGCGCACGCCCCCGGGATCGTCGATGTGACCAAGGGCAACAACACGGTCTCGTTCACCCAGGGCGGCAAGCTCGTCATGGTCAAGGGCTTTCCCGCCCTGCCCGGCTACAACCTGGCTGCGGGCGTTGGGACCGTCGATGCCGCAAAGTTCGTTCCAGAGCTCGTGGCGGCTGTGGCCTCGACGCCTTCGTCTTACTGAGCGAACCTCGTCAGGGGCCCGGCTTGGTGCCCCTGACGACGGCCGCCTCGTTGACGACCGCCAGGCCCTCCACAGCTTCGAAGCCGGCCTTTTTGAACATCATCACCCAGGCCGTCATCGACACCGGACGTTCCTGGAAGCGCATCAGGTACCTACCGGCGTTCTTGGCAATGCGCCACCAGCCGCCCGGGCCCTTGCGCACGAGCAGGCTGAGCTTCGAGCCGATTATCTGCCGGTCACGGGCGTCGCCTCCGCGCCCGAACATCATGTCGCCGATCACGAGCCTGCCGCCCGGTACGAGCCAACGGAAGGCCTCGTCGACAGCTGCCTGCTTGTCCCGGTCGCGCAGGTGGTGGAGGGCATAGTTGGACACGACGAGGTCAACCGATGCCTCAGCTAGTCCGAGGCGCTCGATAGGCACGGCTCGGCCCTCGACGTTAGAGACACCCTCGCGCCGGGCGTTGTCCAACAAGAGCGTGATCATCTTCTCGCTCACGTCGACGCCGAGCACACTCGTGCATTGCTTGGCAAGAGCGAGGGTCACCTGGCCCGATCCGCAGCCGAGGTCGACAGCACGGGTCGAAGAGCCCGGCTCCGACTCGCTGAGCACCTTAGCCACGACCTTTACAAGGCCCGGGTTGTTGGCGGCTCCGTGGTCCCAGCTCGCGGCGCGACGGGTCCAAAAGCGCTGCTGGCGCGCGATGTTCCGCTCGGCCCCCGAGGCCGTCTGCTGCTCGCTGCTCACGTGCCGGGCGGGTTGAACCTGTAGACGACGGCGTAGCCGAGCTTGGCGATGGTGCCTACGGAGGTTCCGTTGAGGTTCACCGACAACGACGAACCGCCCGCGAACGCCTCGACGGTGGCCGAGCCCGAGGGCACGCTCACGGGCTGGCTCACGCCGGCGGCGAGGGTGTTATCGAACAAAAAGGCGCCCGTAGCAACGGACTTCACCTGCATATAGCAGCGCTGGGTCGTCTTGATCTCCAGCACATAGGGTGCCCCGGGCACCGAGTAGGTAGCCGTGTTGAAGCCGTGCGCCGTCTCGGTGAAGCGGTTAGACGGGACAGTTGTGGCAGGGTGTGAGCCACCACGACCGTCGGGGGCGGTGGAGGCGAGTACTCCCGGAGGGCCGACGACATGGCGGATCGGGTTCATCCACGACGGCTGGTAGTGCTCCACTATGAGAGCTGCTCCCCCGATGACGACAAGGATGGCGAGTGCCCATACCGCCACGCGTAAGAAGGTGGGGGCGGGCAGCTTCTGTTTTGAGCCCGGGTACCAGATGGAGCCGTCGGGAAGCAGCACGCCATAGGCGGGGGCCACAGGTATGGCGGGGATCTCGGCGGTGATGGCTGTGGCCCCGCGGGTCTCGGTCGCGACCGGGCCAGCCCACTCGGCGTTCGGCTTTAGAGAGGTGACTGCCGCCCGGCTCGTCGCCGGCACAGCGTCGGGGCGCCCTGCCACCACGTGCCTTTCCTCCAGTCGTCCTTTCTGAAACGCTACCGCGTCATTTAGGCATTCACTCACCAATGACGGGCCTAATAGCGCGCGACGCGACTTATTCGGGCTGTTCGCCGTCCCCGGACGGCGGGCTTAGGTGAGACCAGGTCGTCTGGGCCGGGACCTCGTGTTCTTGGCGGCGAAGGCGCCGCGCTCGGGCTCTGGACGGCGAGCGAGCAGGCGCGAGCCTTTCGCGACGCCGTTGCCGTTGGTGTCAGCCGGGCCCGAGAGACCTGAAAGGGTCGGGTACGAGCCTGCGAGGGCCTGGCGGACGAGGAAGGCCCGGCAGGCGAGGTCGAGGTGGAAGCGCTGCTCAGGGTCGTTGAGGTCCCAGCCCGTGAGCTCACCTATGCGCACGAGGCGGTAGCGCAGCGAGTTGCGGTGCACAAAGAGCTTGGCGGCGGTCGCCTCGAGGGCGCCGAACTCTTCCAGGTAGGCGACGAGAGTCTTCAAAAGCTCGCTGTGATGGTCCCTGTCGTAGTCGATGAGGGGCCCGATCCAGTGGTCGACGAGCTCTTGTAGGTCGCTCGCGTCCGGTCGTGCGAGCAGTCGCCACACCCCCAGCTCGTCGTAGACGGCTAGCGGCTTGTCCACGGGCGAGCCCTTGAGCGTAAGGGCGAACTCGGCGTCGGCGAGGGACTTCTTGATTTCTTCGAGGCGGTACCGGCCCCCGACGCCCAGACGCACATTCGTGTCGCACTCGGCGCCAAGAACTGTCGCCAGCTCCGCCCATCTCAAGTCCTCGGCGACGATGAGCACGACGCCGTTAGGACGAATGGCTGTGAGGCTCTTCACCCCGAGCCGGCTTGTCGCGCGGCCGACAACCTCCCGCAACTCGCCTGGTGGTGGCGTGGGGGCCAGCACGAGCAGCGCACGGTGCAGTTGGTCGAGGTCGTAGCCGAGCCTTGCTCCGTGGGCGCGGATCCGTTCGATGTCGGCGTCCTCGAGCAGCTCGGTGGCAAAGTCGCCCCAGAGGGCGACCTCGGCCTCGGCGATGTTGCGGACGTGCAGCATCTCCCACCCGAGGACCGTTGCCGCCTGCTCGAGAGCGAAGAGATCCATCTCACTGGCCTGCTCGTCCGGGTCGATAAGACTGACCGCACAGAGCACGTCCCCCCTCGGGGAGGCGACCGCCACCCATCTCTCCCCTTCGCGGGTGGCGACCGCATGGCTCGCTTTTTCGGGAAGCGGGCCAAGGCTGTGACGGTCAGTGGCACGGGACCACTGCTCGGCCCCGCTCGAGGCGATGACCTGGCTGGTCGGGTCCTCCACGATCACGGTTCTTCCCGTGTACTGGTGCAGGACGCGGGCAATCCCGGGCGCACCGTGCCCGTTGCCCGCAGCGGCGATGTATTGGCGAAAGAGCGCCGCGACTTGCTGGAAAGCGGGCTCTCGCGTGAGTTCCGTCACCGACTCCCGAGCCCCCGCCTCGGAGTTTCCCACGGCCACGAGGGTAGCCGGTGCTGGGGGCGACTGCTCCAGCGGGCTGTCCAGGCTCATCTCGAGTTAGTCACTTCGCTCGCGACGAGGCCCCGCCGCATGGCGGTGGAGGCTACTTCGGTGCGGTTCGTGCATCCGAGTTGTTTGAGAAGGTTGGCCACGTGGTGCTTGACCCCGTGGACGGAGATGCCGAGCTCGTCGGCGATGGTCTTGTTAGTTGCACCGTCGACGATGAGCTGCAAGACGGCGTGCTCGCGGGCGCTGAGCTTGACAGGCAACGGGCTCGACGAGCCGCGGAGCTGTCCCAGGAGGAATTCGGCCATCGTCGCCGGCATGGGGAACTCGCGCTCATCGAGGCGGGCGAGCAGCGACCGGAGCATGGGGACTGAGAGGTCGTCTTCCAAGAAGTAGCCATCGACAGGCAGTCCCGCCGCGACGGCCAGGTGCGCCGACTCGGTGTCGCGCAACATCACTACGACTTGCGCCGGTGGTCCGGGCGGGCGGCCCATAGCCTCCAGGTCCTTGGCCGCGGAGGCACCACCGAGGATCGCTATCGCGCTCGGCGCGGGGCTGCCGGCGAGGTAGGTCCACGCAAGGGGAAGCGAGCTGAAGCCTTTGAGGTCGGACGCCCAGCGCATCGCCTGAAGCATCTCGACCAGCCCAAGCCTCATAACTTCCCGGTCGTCGCAGACGACCACGGACCTCATCGCACTGGCCTCTTTTTGACGGAGGCTCGTCGCTGTTGTGCCTGTCATTGGACCCTGGTCTCATCACCTTGGTAATCCCCATAGAGCCCTGCGGCATCTGGCCGACGTCGGACATGACTCCCACCGGTCGTGGCGAGGCGCCTCGGACGGCAGGGCCCGGCAGCGGGCTCGGAAAGTGGAAGAGGGCCCCCGCTTGTGCGAGGGCCCTCTCCCGGCTTCCAAACGGCCCAGACTTCGAGCCGTTAAGGGATGTTGCTAGTGGTTATGCCGGTGGCGCGACGTACCCAACAGTGCGGGAGTTGGTGAACGTCACGACACTGATACCAGCGCCTGGGTCGATGCACGAGGCAGCCGATCCGTCGCCGCTCACGACCTGCGGGTCAGACCCACCGTCGGTGCTGTCGTAGATGAGCGAGCCATTGCCCTGGTAGGTGATGCTGCTGGCTGCCACGTCTGCGATCGGCGTGCTCTCCTCAGTGATGTTGATGTTGACCGAGTCACCGGACGGGTCAATCGAGGGCGGGCCCCAGATGAGGCCGGAGCACACGAGACCGGTCGGGTTGCTGTCGGTCTCCTCAATGGTGAGGGAGACAGTGCCGGAGCCCGAGATTTCCTCGTAGTTCGAGTCGCTGTAAGACCAGTCGAAGGTGAACGTCTGGCCGGACAGGTTGGCGTCGGGCGAGGACTCCTGCTTGCAGATCTTGAACTGGGTCGGGTCGACCGTGTTCGTGAAGGTAACGACAGTCTCGTCACCGACGCCGCCGTAAGGAACGGTGACGGAGGCGGGGTTGACTGTGTCTGCTGTCAGGAGACGGGTGCCGAACGGGTCGGTGGCGCTCTGGGTGGAGACCTTGTAGAGGAAGAAGTTCGCCCCAAGGGTCTCTGCCACAGTCGCGGTTCCTGCCGGGACCCAGATCGGGGCCGAGCATTCTCCACCGTTTACCGTGATCGGCGCTCCACCGTTGACCGTGAAGGTCGCGGAGTCGTTGGCGTCATAGCCGGAAGGCCAGAAGTTCTTGCAAACCTCAACAACACCAAGCGGGTCGTTGGTGAACGAGGCGTCTGCCACGTAGCCACCGGACTGCACCGTCAAAACGGCCGTGCCAGCTGCTGGCGCGGGCGAGGTAACGGCGGCAGAGGGCGGGGTGATGGCAACGTTCGACACCGCGACGTCCACGAACGGAGCCTCGGTGACCGTGACCGTAGCGCCAACCGGAATCCCGTTGATCCACCCAGCGTTGTTCAACGGGACTGCGCAAGCGCCGCCCGTGTTCGCTGCGTCAACAGCGATGACGCTGACTGAGCCGGTGCCGGTGATGGCAGTCGAGCTGGTAGGCGGCGTGAGGGTCCAAGAGATGTTGAACTTGAACGTGCTGCCCGCAAGGCTGCCCTGGTCGTCCGCAAGGATCTTGCAGACCTTGATCCAGCCAACGGCGGTGGAGTTGTAGAAGTTGGCCAACGTGATCTCGTCAGCGGCGATGGTGAAGGTGCCGCTTCCGACGCCGGTGCCCGCTGCGCCACTGTTGCTCCCCAAGGTGGAAGAAGCCAGCGACAGCGAGGGCGACGCAGTCACGCTCGAGACGTAGTACGGAGCCTCGCTACCCTCGGTGACGACCACGTTGGTGCCAGCCGTCACGGTGATGGCGCTCGTGCACTGTCCGGTAGCGACGTAGTAGGTCCCGGCAACCGCAGCAGCTCCGCCAGGTCCGGTCGTGCCGGGCCCAACTGGGGCGCCACTTTGGGTGACGGTGAAGGGGAAGGTACCCTCGACCCATCCGTCGGACGCGTACTTGCAGACCTCGATGTAGCCGGTCGCTGTCTGCAGGCTGCCGGTCTTGGTGACAACCTGGGTAACGACCTTGGCGTTAGTGAAACGGACAGTCGCCGCACCGTGTGCTGCCAGCTTGACGAACGCGGTAGCGGTCTTCAAGGAGGCGCTCACACGGGCAGTGTTCGGGCTGACCGAGATGGCCGCCAGGCTCCGGTACGAAGCAGGCGCCCAAGTCTCGACAACCTCGTTCACGCCAGCCTTGGCCGTGACTGCGGCGCACTGACTGGACAATGAGAACGACTTACCGTTAATTGAGAAGTGGAACGAACCGGCAATTGACTTACAAACTGTGATTGTCGGCTTGATGGTTTTGACGGTTGCATTTGCGCTACCGGCTACCAAAAAGCTGCTTCCCACAGCCATTACAGGTGCCATCAACAGCAATAAGGCGGAATGCCTCCGCGCTTTCTTATGCACAATGTTCTCCTCGCATCATTGTCGCCCCCACCCTTACCCAACAACTAAGGGTTCCGGCACGGAGCGCTTCCCCCCCGCACCGGGGGATCCGGCACGGGATTCATTGGTTGGTTGGCAGCAAACTGCTCAGACTGCTGCTCCTGCAGTATTTGCACCCGTCAACCTGGTGTCTTGGTGCGCGTTGCACAATGACGCGCATGTAGTTTCTTTCCGTTGTGTCAAAGGTATGACAACACCACGATTCGATCCGGCTGGGGCGTCCCTCTGACCAGCCAAATGGTTAGTCGGGGCGCCTCATAAGTGCAAGATCGAAGTAGCCACGCTGCCTCGAGAATTTCTTGCTGCAGCGTTACGGCTCGAATGTCCATCTCACTAACAGAGGTGGATACACCACACATTGTGAGCAAAAGCCGATTCTCTTAGCCGCGCTTGCGTCGGCCTCGTAACGGTCGTATAAAGACGGGCAAGCGAGGGGAGCGGAGGGTTGTGCCGCAGAGGGGACACGTCGAGTTGACGCGAGGCAAGCAACGACGGGGGCAGAATGACGCCACGTGGTCCTAGAACCACCAGCCGTATTGGCCATTTGGGCCACACTTCCAAGGGAGTACGGCCACTTGTCCTCCTCGGCTTCCTCAGTACTTTGGCGTTGCTGTGCCTTGTAGGTGCCGCTCTGCTGATTGGGAGCGGCAAGGGATCCTCGCTCGGCCGCGTTTCGGTTGTGGCATCGCTTCGCCATCTGGACCCGGCTGACACACCGACCACGCCTAGCCTCTTCATGAGCTCCGGGCCAGCAACAGGCGATTCGGTCCCGTACACGGTCGTGGTCAGCGGCCAGGGCGCAACGCCGACCGGCTCGGTCACGATCTCATTCACCGACCTCGACGACACCAGCAACACGGCCAACTGCACGACCCCACTCGACGGAACCGGCGCCGGCAGCTGCGCGTTGACGGAGAGTCCCCCAGACGACACCTACCTCATCACGGCTGCCTACGGAGGGGATGGCAACTACAGCTCGGTCACAGACACCATGCCGGCGATGGTTGTTTCGGACGACGACTCCGGCGTCGAGACAGGTCGATCCTTTATCTACACGGCGACGGTCAGCGATCCCTCGAGTAGCGGTACCCCGACAGGAACGGTCAGTTGGGACCTGTCGGGCAGTCCGGGCGGTCCGATGTGCCCGGACTCGACCCTTTCGCCGAGCGGGACGGCCACCTGCACCGTATCTAGCGCGTTGTCCGGTACCTACACGGTCACCGCCACTTACTCCGGCGACAGCAACTACACCGGGATTGCCGGCAGTGACGACACGGCGTACGTGGGTCCGGCCCCGCTCGTCATCACCGCCTCGGACGCATCCATGACCTACGGCGCTTCCGCGCCAGCGATAACTGCCACATACAACGGCTTCGAGAACGGCGACGACCCCACCAGTCTCACTATCCAGCCGTCGTGCTCCACAGCCGCCACGAGCTCGAGCCCGGTCGGCAACTACACCTCGTCGTGCAGCGGCGCCTACGACCCTAATTACACGATCAGTTACGTGCAGGGCTCAGTGGCCGTCGGCCCGGCCCCGCTCACCGTCACCGCTTCGAACGGGCAGATGACCTACGGCGGAGGCGCCCCCGCAATCTCACCTAGCTTCTCAGGGTTCAAGAACGGCGATGACGCGTCCAGCTTGACTACACAGCCGACCTGCTCGACGAGCGCCTCAAGCTCGAGCCAGGTGGGCAGCTATTCCTCTTCGTGCGCGGGCGCCTACGACCCGAATTACGACATCAGCTACAAAGACGGCTCTGTGAGCGTGGGAAAGGCTCCTCTCAAGATCACAGCGTCGGGCGGTTCGATGACCTACGGCGGGAGCCCTCCCACGATAGGCGTCGCCACCTACGCCGGCTTTGTGAACGGTGACGGGCCTTCCAGCCTTTCCACCAAACCGACGTGCTCCACGGACGCCACGAGCTCGAGCTCGGTTTCGGGGTCGCCGTACCCGTCTTCCTGCTCGGGCGCGAGCGCGACTGACTACTCGATCACCTATGCGGACGGCTCTGTGACGGTGAACCCGGCTCCCCTCAAGATCACGGCCTCGGACGGGACCATGACCTATGGCGGGAGTCCACCAGCGATCACCGTCTCCTCCTACACCGGCTTTGTAAACGGCGACGATGCAGCCAGCCTGAGTGTTCAGGCGACGTGCTCCACGAATGCCACCGCAACAAGCCCGGTCGGCAGCTACTCGTCTTCGTGCACGGGCGCCTACGACCCCGACTACACCATCAGTTATGGGTACGGCTCGGTGAGTGTCGGACAGGCCGACCTCACCGTGACGGCGTCGGACGCTTCGATGACCTACGGCGGCACCGTGCCAACGATCAGCCCGGAGTACTCAGGCTTCAAGAACGGCGACTCGGCGGTCAACCTCTCGACCCAGCCGAGCTGCTCCACAGACGCGACAGGCTCGAGCCCTGTCGGCAGCTACAGCTCCTCCTGCTCGGGAGCATCGGCGGCGAACTACGACATCAGCTATGTGAAAGGCACGGTCAAGGTCACTCAGGCGCCCTTGACGATCACCGCCTCCAACGGGTCGATGAGCTACGGCGGCAGTCCACCGAAGATCACCGTCGTCAGCTACGAGGGTTTCGTCAACGGGGATACCTCGACCAGCCTGGCCACTCAGGCGACTTGCTCGACCACGGCGAGCAGCTCGAGCTCGGTCTCGGGCTCTCCTTACAAGTCGAGCTGCTCGGGAGCGTCCGCAGCTGACTACACGATCAGCTATGTGAGCGGCTCAGTCGCAGTGAACCCCATCGCGCTGAAGGTCACGGCCTCGAACGCAACGATGGCCTACGGCGGGACCCCGCCCACCATCACTGTCGCCAGCTACTCGGGTTTCGTGAACGGCGACAGCGCGTCCAGCTTGACGACGCCACCGCAATGCTCGACGACCGCCACAAGCTCGAGCGCAGTGGGCAGCAGCGACCCCTCGAGCTGCTCGGGAGCCGTCGACCCGAACTACACCTTCACTTATGTTCCCGGCACGGTGACGGTCAAGCCCGCCGCCCTCACCATCACCGCCTCCAGCGCCAAGGTCGCCTTTGGGGTTGCGCCGCCGGCCATCACAGCCAGCTATTCCGGATTCGTCAATGGGGACACCTCTGCCAGCCTGAGTACTCAGCCCACGTGCTCGACAACAGCCACGAGCACGAGTGCGGTCGCCAGCTATCCCTCGACGTGCGCGAGCGCTGCCGACTCGAACTACACGATCACCTACGTCGCTGGCAGCATCACCGTCACCCAGGCGACCCCCACGGTGACGGTTAGCGGCGCCAATGGCCTCACCTCGGGACCGGTCACGATCTCGGTGGTAGTTAGCGGCGCGTCGGGAGCTGCGGCGCCGACCGGGTCTGTCACCGTCACCGACGCGAATTCCAAGTGCAAGATTGCCACCCTCGATGCGACAGGTAGTGGAACTTGCGCGCTTGTCGAGAACGCCTCGGAGGACGGTGAGACAGTTACCGCGAGCTACTCCGGCGACACCAACTATATCGTCGCGACAGGTACGACCACAGAAGCCGTCACTGTCGCCACGCCGACTGTGACACTGAGCGCACCGACGAGCGCCAGTGCCGGGCTCATCACATATGACGTCACGGTTGCCGGCAAGGGGGCTGCACCCAGCGGCAGCGTGACGATCACAGACGGCACCAACACCTGCGAGACAGGCCCGCTCTTGGCTGGGCTGGGCGCTTGTTCCCTGAAGGAGGCTTCGGGCACCTACCAAGTGGTGGCTCAGTACCCGGGAGACGGCAACTACGCCACCGCCTCGGCGAGCGCGACCGAAGTGGTCAACGAAACGGCTACCTCGTTGGTCGTGTCCACGAGTACCCTCCTCTACGGCCAAGAACAGAGCGCCCTCTTCTCTGTCACCGTTATGCCCCCACCCGGGGTGGCACCGCCGTCGGGCACTCCGGTCCAGCTCATGGCCGGGTCTCAGGTGCTCTGCGTGACCTCACCCCTGGTAGCGAGCGTCACCACGGTCGTTGACCCGACGCTCGGGCCGGTTCAGGTACCGGTGGCAATCGCGACCTGCCACCTTGCGCCCACTGCTGTCGCGGCGGGCACCTATAACGTTGCGGCCAATTTCGCCGGCCAGCCCGGGGCGTTCGTCGGTTCGGTCTCGACCCCATCCTCGGTGACCGTCGAGAGCGCACCCACCTCGACTGTGACGGTGCTCTCGAGCCCCAAGACAACCTATGAGGGCGAGAACAGCGAGAAGCTGACGGTACAAGTGAGCGAGCCTACGGCTGGCTCGTCGTTCGTCACGGGAGAAGTGATCGTCAAGTCCGGCTCGACAGTTCTATGCAAGCCCACTCTCAAGGCAGGCCTTGCCACCTGTAAGCTCACTCGTGCCCAGCTGCCAGCCGGCCAGCACACGATCGTGGCTGACTTCGCCGGATCGGCGAACCTGCTCTCCTCGTCCTCTAAGCCCGTCATATTGGTCGTGGCAAAGGCACTGACAACAAGTGCACTGTCGCTCTCACGAACGACGGTTGCCTACGGGTCCGAGCAGAGCGTCACATTGACCGCTCGCGTGACTGTTCCCGCGGGCGCGGCCCCAGCTACGGGCACAGTTGAGGTGACAAGTGGGTCAAAGAGACTTTGCGTGATCACCCTTGTGCGCGGCAAAGGCACTTGCTCGCTCAGCTCCAGTGAGCTGGCGGTCGGAACCCATCAGATCTCGGGCCTCTATCAAGGGTCCAGCCAACTGCAGGCATCGACTTCACCAGGGCGAAGCCTGCTCGTTACCAAGGCCCATTAGGCACGTCCCGCCCTCCGCTCAATATGCTGGCGGCTCGTTCTCGAACATCGCGTAGCGCGGCCGATCTTGGCAAAGACTCGCCACCAGGTTCGGATCGAACCTACTAGGGCCGAAAGTCCCGTCTGGGAAGGGATTGTCGGCCTAGGCGGAGTGGGCCATTGTCCCCGCGAATGATGGGACTTGATCCTAGCCAGGAGAGGTCTTTGGCTCGTGATGGCCGTGCGGCCGCGCCGGCAGAGTATTTGCAAGGCCTGCAAAGGCGTGGTGAGGGAGGGACCTAAATATCGAGTATCGCTGGCGGTCTCGCCCTTAGGAGAGCGGTGAGCCCGCTCCGCATCACCTCAATGGTTCGAAGGTCACTCGCCGACAGTCCCCCTTGTCGGCGCAACGGACTGACGCCCAAAGGGTGCAGTCCATGCTCCGGTCTCCGTCCTGGCGACCGTGAGAGTGCGGGGGAGGCCCGAAAGGGCCTCCCCTCTCCTCTTTCTTCTGCCGAGAGTCGAATTCGGTCCGAGCCGACGCGGTTGGGACCGGGAAGCCGCCTTGGCCGAAGCCCGCGCAGCGCCGGTGCATTCGGCGAGCGCCGTCGAGCGCCGTCGAGCTTTCCCCAGTGCTCGGTGTCCCTGTGAGAGGGAGCTGAGCCGGCCAACGGAGACGGAATCTGAGACAGGGACCAGTTAGGCTTGCCGAGAAAGACGGCGCTCGGAGATAGGAGTGACGTGCCGAAAACAGAGGTGCCTCGTTCCAGCTTGCGCGTCCAGACGGTCGCCCATGGCTTTACGCGAAGCACGCTGTTTCGATACGCGGAAGCTCTGGCTCAGTCGATCCACAACGCCCGCTCGGCCGAGCTCGTCGGCGACACGGTCGTAGCTCTCGGCGACGGCTCCGGCAAGGCCGGGCTCGACGAGCGAACCCTGGAGGCTTTGCGCGGCATTCTCGCCGAAGGCGGGGCCGAATTTGCCTACGACCGCTTCGGGGAGAACATCGGGCACGCGGCAGGCCACAACAGACTGTTCCAGCAGAACAGCTCGGCGCTTTTGCTGTTTTGCAACGACGACGTCGTCGCTGGTCCCCAGGCTGTGGCCGAGCTCGTCCGCGGGTCGAGCGCCCGTCCCGAGGTCGGCCTTGTCGAAGCACACCAGCTCCCCTTCGAACATCCCAAGCAGTACGACCTGGTGACAGGCGAGACCGGCTGGTGCTCGCTCGCCTGTGCGCTCACACCGGCAGATCTGTTCGACAAGCTCGGTGGGCTCGACTCCGAGTGGTTCTTTGGCCACGGTGATGACGTCGACTACTCCTGGAGACTGCGCCTATGGGGCTACAAATGCACCTACCGGCCGTCAGCCCGGGTCGTGCACGACAAGCGAGTCGACGCATCGGGGGCTGTGCTGATCTCCGCCAAAGAGGAGCGTGACCTTGCCGAGGCGGACCTGCTCTTGAGCCGCAAGTACGGCGAGCCGCGGCGCTTCGACGACGTCATCGCCTGGTACTTAGAGTTCGGGAGCGAGGCCCAGCGCCTGGCAGCGGCAGAGTTCGTACAGCGTCGTGAAGAGGGCCGCCTGCCTTCGCCGATGCCCGGGGCGGAACGAGTGGCATTCTTTCGTGATGGCGCTTACGCAGTCCACCGCTTCGGGGTCAGCCTTAGCTCATGACTCCCACCATGTCTGAGCTGCCATGTCCGTGAACGACCTCAACGAGCGCGGCTATGAGAAAGGGACGGTGCTCGATCACGTCGTCGGCCTGTTGTCGGGTCTGGCTCTCCACGACGGGGTGCTCTTGGACCTGGGTTGCGGCTTCGGGGCACTCGCCGCTTCCTGTGCAGAGATCGGCCTCGATTACGTGGGCATCGACCTCGACGAGGACGGCCTGGAGGATCTCACCAAGAGGGGCTTTGCCACGGCGAGGATCGACATCGCCGATACGGCGGCGCTGCCTGACTCTCTCGAGGCCCTGCTCTCCGGCCGCCAGCTCGCCGCCGTAACGCTGCTGGACGTGATCGAGCACCTGGCCAACCCAGCTGATTTGCTCGCCACCTTGGCCGAGGTCGCCAGCCGGCACACCGGTGCGCCCCTCGTCGTGAGCGTCTCCAATGTCTCCCACTTCGACCTTGCCGCCAAGTTGCTCTGCGGACGCTGGGACGTGACCCCGAGCGGGCTTCTCAACGAGTCACACCTGTCCCTGTTCGCGCCGGGCACGCTCGAGGCGGCGTTCCGTCGCGCCGGCTGGGGGGAGGTCAAGGGGGACGACTACGCCGTCGTCCGCAGCGATCAGCATTTTCCCGAGACCCTGACGGCGCTCTACAAGGGCACGCCGCTACACGACTTCCTCCTCGAGGTGCGCGAACAGAGTGCGCCGGGCGCGCTCGTCAGCCAGTTCGTGCGGGCGTACCTGCCCTTGGCCCCCTCCGAGCTCGTCGCCGCGTCTCCCGAAGCTCCTGCGGAGCTCG
Source organism: uncultured Acidimicrobiaceae bacterium (assembly GCA_963725355.1). GTDB lineage: Bacteria > Actinomycetota > Acidimicrobiia > Acidimicrobiales > Bog-793 > Fen-455. Next base: position 36,213 of record CAVRYE010000010.1, on the reverse strand, counting down.
CCACGGCACCGTTCTTGAGCGTGATCGTGCGTACCCAGGGCCGGCGCATCATCACATTGGAGGACAATCTCACCTCACTCGCCGCCCAGACCGACAGGGACTTCGAGGTCATCGTGTGCTGTCACGAGACTTCCGACGCCAACTTTGCCGATGTGGAGAGTGTCATAAGCAGCCTTCCCCCGTGGCTAGCGAAAAAGACCCGGGCGATCCGCGTCGAAGGTGGCGGTCGGGCTCGCCCTCTCCAGGCGGGAGTGGCCGATGCGGCGGGACGCTACGTCGCCTTCCTCGACGACGACGATCTCGCCTTTTGCCACTGGGTCGAGCAGTTCGCCCGCCTCGCCGAGCTCCGTCCCGGTGCGGTCATACGGGCAGGCTGCGCGACCCACGCGATAGACGAGGAGGCTTGGGACTGCGGCGTGGGCTACCGCCAGACAGGTCCGACTCAGACCCCTTACCCGCTCGCATTCGACCTGTTCGACCATATGGTCGAGAACAGTACCCCGAATTGCTCAGTCGCCATCCCGAAGAGCAGTTTCACCGACAACGGCGTGTCATTCGACGACTCTCTCCCCGTGCTCGAGGACTGGGACGTCTTGATGCGGACCTCTTTGTTATGCGGGTTGGTCAGCACGCCGGAGGTCACCTCTCTCTATCGCCGCTGGCGGCGCGGCTTCGCTTCGCACGTCGAGCACTCCGAGGCGCAATGGGAGACCGCCAAGCAGTCCGTGCGGGGCCGCCTGGACGGTCGCGCCTTCCTCGTCCCTCCGGGAACGGTGACCCGGGTCGTGCAGCTGCAGGGCGAGGTCGTTTCGCTCACAGAATCGGTCTCAAGCCTTGAGGCCCGCGTCGAAGAGCTGCAGCTCGAGCGCGACGAGCTCTCGGCCCGCTTGGAGGACGCAGAACGCACGCTGGCCGAGCGCGTGACAGAGATGGAGGAGCTGGTTCTCCTTGCCGAGCGCCAGGCTGCACAGGCTGCAGCGGCGGCAGCGGAGGCAGACCAGCGAGTCTCGGAGATGACCGCTTTGACCGACCGTCGTGTCGCGGAAGCCTCGGCGAGTGCTGACCGGCTCGTGGCGGAGGCGACCGCGCTCGCCGAGCGGCGGATGGCGGAGATGACCGCGCTCGTCGACCAGCGTGTGGCGGTGGCGCAACAACGCGTGGCCGAGGCCACGGCGATGGCGGAAGCGAGGCTGATCCAACGGCGGGCAGCCGAAGCTGAGATAGGGGTCGTCACAGCCGAACGTGACGCCGCCCTCGGCCGTCTCGAGCCCGAGGCTCATCGGGCCGCGACCGAAGCGGCGGCCCGTGTCCGCGCCGACTACGAGTCCTCGAGGAGCTGGAAGATGACCGCTCCGTTCCGCAAGCTCTCGTTGATAGTCCCCGGCCTCAGGGGGCGCTCGGGCTGACGAGCGGGCTCAGCTCCTGCGAGCCGGCGGCGTGCAGCTCTCGAGCAGGTCCTCGAGTCGTTCCGCCATGGCTTTGGGCGACCAGCGCTCAGCGATTATCTCAAGGCCACGGTCCGACAGGCGTCGCCACAGATCGTCGTCCTCGTAGAGGCGGGCGACAGCTTCGGCAAATCCGCGGGCATCGTCGGCGATGAGCACGTCCTTGTCGTTTTGCAGGTCCATGCCTTCGGCCCCAGGCGAGGTCGTGACCACGGGCAGGCCGAACGCGAGCGCTTGCCCGATCTTGCCCTTCATCCCGGCTCCGTATCGGATGGGGGCGACGAAGACCCTGGCTGAGAGGAAGTGGCCGCTCACGTCGGCGAGGTAGCCGGGCACATCGACGCCGGGACCCTCGAGTGCGCGCACCTCTGGGGTCGGGAACGACCCGAGCAACTTGAGGTGCGGGGCCGAGCCGAGGCAGGAGATGATCTCGGGCAGGATCTCGTGCACGAGCCACTTGACGGCGTCGACATTCGGGGTGTGCTCGTAGCCCCCGATGAAGCACAAGCCTGAACGTGTTTGTGGGTCTCGTTCTAGATCTGGGGAGACCTCGTGGACGTTGGGAAGGACGACCACGCGACGACTTGGGAACTGGCTGCGCACATAACGCGCCTCCTCCTCTGTGACCGTCGCCACGAGGTCACTCGAGCAGATAGCCGACTGCTCCTGCAAGCTCACCCGTGTGGCCCGGCGACGCTGTTCAGCGGCTGCGGTCGGGTGGACGAAGCCGACCGAGCGGCCCTCGCGCAAACCGTGCAGGTCGACGGTGTCGAACAACAAGAACGCGTTGGGGAAAAAGCGGGTGATCGGGTCGATCAGGCCCATCGTTATGTCCGGCCGGGAGGCGACGACGAGGTCGTACATGCCCTCGCGGCCTTCCCAGGCCGCGGCCGGCCCCCTGCGTGGGTCCTGCACCTCGACGCCGATCTCTTGCAGCCGGTAAAGGTAACGCTCGTTGCGCCAGCCGCCGACGGGGTAGAACGAGGTCGGGCACCCCGCTTCCACCAGGAGCTGGAGTATCCACCACAAACGCTGGCTCCCCGAGTCCACGTCCGGCTCTGGGACCTTGTGGTCGCAGACGAGCGTCGTCGGACGGCCCGGTCGGCGTACCCCGAGCGCCACTCGGTTGGTGTCCGGGCGGAACTGGCGGGCTAGAGCGTCTTGCCAGCGGACGACGAGGCGGTAGCGGTTGATGTACTGGCGGCTCTTTCGGTGCAGCCCCGATCCCGGTTGCTCGTCGTTGCCGAAGGTCAGCCCCTCGTGGTGGATGACCGTCGAGCGCGGCTCGTAGTAGACGCGAAAGCCGCGGCTTCGCAGATAGAAGCAGAAATCGACTTCCTCGTAGTAGCCGGGGGCGAAGATCCGGTCGAAGCCTCCCCGTTGCTCGAACAGGTCCCTGCGCACGAGCAACGCGGCGCCGCTGCAGTAGTCGACCTCGCGGGGAAAGTTGTAGCGGGGGTCGTCCTTGTCGCCACCTCGTCCCAGGTTCCAGCCCGAGCCGTCGGAGAATATGACCCCGCCCGCCTCCTGCAACCGGCCGTCGGGGTAGACGAGCTTGGATCCAACGGCTCCCACGTTCGGCTGCCCGATCCGCTCCAAGAGCGGCTCGAGCCAAGCCGGGGTGACGACGGCGTCGTTGTTCAAGAAGAAGAGGTATCGACCGCTCGCGACCGCTGCGCCGTCATTTGCCGCATCGAGGAATCCGGTGTTCTGGCGATGGTGGACTACCTGCAGCCCTCCGCTTCCGACGAGCTCGGTGAGCCCTCGTTCGGTCGAGGCGTCGTCGACGAGCACTATCTCGGCCAACAGGCCCGGATCGGTGTGACGGCGCACGCTCTCGATGCAGGCCATCGTCTCGTCGTAACGGTTGTACGCGGAGATGATCACCGAGACGGGCGGCGATGGCATCTTGCCGCTTCTCATGTTCTCAGCTCCTCATGACCCGTCCGGCCCAGGCTTTCCCCGCCGCTTGGCGGGACTTGCCCCGTTGGCTTCGAGAGAGGCGAGGCGCTGTTCGAGCTCGGCTCTCGAGGCTTGAGCCTCGGCCAAAGACGACTCGAGCGTGGCCGTCCCGAGCTCCAGAGCCGCTACGCGGAACTCGAGGGCCGCGGCGCGTTGGCGGGCCGCCCGCTCGGCCTCCAGAGCCTCCTCGAGGCCGATCTCGAGCATGCCGGCAAGCCGGGCGAGGGCACCGTGATCGAGGGTGTCGAGCAGCTGCGTGGGCTCGTGCTCGAGGTGGGCGCCGTTGGCACGGCCCGGGCCCCAGTGGAGCCAGACCGGGATCCACTTGAGCTCGATCTTGTTGTTGGAGGCGATGGCGAGCAGAGCCGTCTCAGATGCCTCGTCTGGCTTCACCTCGACGTGATGCAGGTCCCTTAAGACCGAGAGGGAACGTCCCCTCAAAAGCGTCTCCCAGGACGTGGCATCGTCCAGCTCGTGGAGCTCCGAAGCGCCGTCCACGCTCTGCACAACGACACGCACATACTCGAAGCTCTGTCTCAGCAGCTCGAGGCCTGCCGAGAAGTCGAGCCAGTCGGTGCTGCCGAGGTCCTCGTCGCGGCGAGGATCAGAGTTGGCGAACAGGTCTCGCCGAGGGGCACAGGTGGAGAGCACAGCCACACCACCGGGCCTTAGGAGCCGGTGGATCTCGGCTACGAGGGCCCGTGTGCCTGGCACCTCGGTCCAGATCCCGAGGCAGGAAACGACATCGAAAGCTGAGCTCTCGAGCTCGCCCAGCTCCGGGGCGGTCAGATTCTCGAAATGGAGATTGGGCCGCTCGTAGGTCGCCCGAGCGTGGAGCACCGCCTCCAGCTCAGAGTCGACGGAGACGACATCGGTCGCCCTCACGGCAACGAGGGCCGGGCCGAAGCCCTCCCCCCCACCGATGTCGAGCACCTTCTTCCCAGCTCCAAATCCGGCGACCACGCCGTAGCGGTGCAGGTGACCGATTATGCGGGCCGGATCAGAGTCCCACGGGACCCGTCGGCGCCTCGCCGATTCAGCAAGAGCATCGTCCTCGGTAAGCCGCTTGCCGGGGGGCGGAAGGCCTATGTCTGCCGACCAGGAACCCAGCTCCGCCGCCATGGGCCACGAGAATACGCCAAGCGGACCGAAGCGGAGAAGTGCGCCCAGCTCCAAGGAAAGATGTGGTGGGCCTTTGTTCTGCCTGCGAAGCCGTTGTGACCCTCAGGGCGCCTCCGTAAGCTGTGCCCACGATGGCGACGGCGCTGCGAGTCCAGACGGTCCGTTACGGGGGAGATGGGCCTGAACTGCTGCGCATGCTCCGCTCGGTGACCGCGGCGGCCCGGCAGGTCGACTTGGCGACGTCGAGCTCCGAGCTGACCGTGGCCATCGGCGACTGTGGCGGGCCGAGTGGCCCGGACGCCGTCCTCAGTGCGCAGGTGCTCGCCGAGGCCCGTGAGGTGCTCGAAGAGGCGGGCGCGTCGCTCGACTATGTAGCCTTCAAGGCCAACACCGGGCACGGAGCCGGTCAGAATCTCCTAGCACGGCGTCTGGCGGACCGGAGCAAGCCGGCTCGCGATGACGAGGTCCTCGCTCTGGTCAATCCCGACACGTACCTCTCGCCGGACTGCCTGGCAAAGCTCGTCGAGGCTCTCGAGGACGACACGGGCATAGCCGAGGCCCGCCAGATCCCGCTCGAGCACCCGAAGGCATTCGATCCGGTGACCGGGGACACTCCATGGGCGAGCGGTTGCCTCATCGCGATGCGGATGTCTGTCTTCAACTCGCTCGGAGGCTTCGAGCCTGCCTTCTTCCTACACGGCGACGACGTCGACCTCTCCTGGCGGGTCCGGCTCCGCGGACTTCGCGTCCGCCTGGTCCCAGAGGCGGCGGTCTTTCACGACAAGCACATGAGCGAGACGGGATTCCCTGTCCCGAGTGCCGAAGAGGAGCTCCAGTCGATGCTCGCCCGTCTCCTGCTCGCGTATCGGGCCGAGCGCCGCGACCTGATCGACTGGTGGCTCGATTGGATCGACGCTCAGGGAACCGCCCTGCAGCGCCAGGCAGCGGCTGAGTATCTGCGCAGGCACGCCAACAGAGCATTGCCGGCCATCTATCGCGAGGCGCTCGGGGTCTCCTCAGACGACGTCGCCTCGGTCGCCTCCTTCCACGAGGGTGAGTATGCCGAGCACCGCTTCTGATCCGGCCTCCCGGGGCACGGACGGCCCGCAGCGCGTTCCCACCTACCGCTTCGCCTTCTCCTGGGAAGGCCCCTACGGCCACGCCGTCAAGCTCGTGGAACGCTACGCCCGACGGGGGGTGGTCCTCGACCTCGGCTGCGGCTACGCGGCCGTCGGTGAGGTGCTGCGAGAGGCCGGCTGGGAGTATGTGGGTGGAGACCGGGACACCGACGCGGTGGCCGATGTCAGGTCCCGAGGCCTCGAAGGCCACGTGATCGACCTCGCCATGAGCGAAGGCCTCGCCGCCAAGCTGGCGGACATCATCGAGTGGCGCTCCGTCGGCGCAGTCCTGCTTCTCGACATCCTCGAGCACTTGCCCGACCCCTTCGCGGTGCTTCGCGAGCTGGGCCGGCTCGCGGTGGCTTTGGCGGCCGACGGCCGGGAAGCACCTGTGCTTGTGACGAGCATCCCCAACGTGGCCCACTTCGACCTTGCCGCCAAGCTCGTAGGTGGCCGTTGGGACGTGACCCCGAGCGGCCTGCTCGACAGGACACACCTGGTGCTTTTCACAGAAAGGCGGATCGACGCCGAGCTTGGGCGTCTCGGGTGGCACGAGTGTGGGCGGGACGACGTCATCTTGGAGCACTCGGACCAGTGGTTCCCGCTCGACCACCCCTTCCTAGTCGAGGGAGGTCCGGTCCACGATCACCTGCAGGCTCTGCGGGCTGCAGCCGACCCCAATATGACAGTCAACCAGTTCGTGCGCGCCTACCGTCGCTTGCCGCGCCCCTCGCCCGAGGACCGGATCAGGCACCTGGCGGGCGCGGAGGGCGTCACCGGCACGGCTGTGGACGTCGACTCACCGTTCTTGTCGGTGCTGACTCGGACCGAGGGGACTCGTCCCGGTCTGCTCGCGGAGAGCCTGACCTGCCTTGCCGCCCAGAGATTCGACGACATCGAGGTCGTCGTGCTCGTGCACGGTCGGGAGCCGGGCTCGCTTGAGGCGTGCCAGGAGGTGGTCAAGCGCTTCGACGACAGCTTTGCTTCCCGGGTCCGCGTTGAGCAGGTCCCCGGTGAGAACAGATCGGTGCAGCTAAATGCCGGCCTCGTCCTCGCCCGGGGTCGCTACGTGGCCTTCGTGGAGGAGGGGGACCTCGTGACCAGCGAATGGGCGCAGCAGTTCGCGAACGGGGTCTCCCGTGCGCCGGGCAGGCTCGTCCGCTCTCTTAGCTGTGTGCGCCAAGTCCGCGAGCCCACGCCAGAGGAGCTAGCCATGGGGGCCTCCCTGGTAACGCTTACGCGACCTGAGATCCGGTACCACGAGCCCTTCGACGTCGTCTCTCAGCTTGCGGGCGCCGAGACACGGCTCTCGACAATGGCGCTCCCCCTGTCTCTTGTCAGTGAGCTGCGCTTTCGTTTTGACGAGCGGCTCACTGAAGCCGAGGCCTGGGACCTCGTCCTAAGAGCCGCCTTGCTCGTCGGGATCGAAGAGACCGAGGAGGCGGCGTATATAGAACAGCACCGGCCCGAGGAGCCAGAAGCGTGTTCCGCGCCAGAGATCTTGGCCGCGGAACGTGCCAGCGTGCTCGCCAAGCTCGACGCCGAGCCACTCTTGCTGCCCCCTGGAAGTGCTCTGGAGCTCGCAATTCGTGCTTCGGACAAGAAAGGGCCGAAAGCACGCGACGCGCAGCTCGCGGCCGCGGAGCGCGAGGTCGCCAAGGTCAAGCGAGCGCTCGCGAAGGCGCAGGAGAAGCTGCACTACAAGGACGGGCCACCCAAAGGCGTGAGCGCCCGGACCGAGACCTTGCTGGTCCAGGTCGAGGAGCTCGAACGGCGGGCGGAGGTCGCCGAGCAGGCCCGCGATGAACTGCTGGACTCGGAGTTCTGGCGGATGACCGCTCCGCTGCGCTCGTTGGTGACACTGCTACGAGGTGGCCGGCGGGCCTCGAGCGGTTCCTGAGGTCGTCTCCTACCGTACTGAGACAAATGGCGCGCCGCGTGGCACGCACCAACGCGGCAGCCGACTGAGAATGGGTTGCAAAGCGCGCCCCGGTGATAACAGTGCAAGTGTCACCTTCGCACATCTGCGGACTAAGGCGGTCGTGTCCGATCTCGCAGGCGAGCGTGCTCTTGCCGTTGCGGGCCCCGCTCCGCTACAACCCTCGCCACGTATCCATTTGAACGTGGAGGACACACATTGGTGATCCCGGCCGTCGACGTAGGTAAGGCCTGATCGTCCGAGAAAGGCTCGCCTGTGGTGGCTTGGAAGGTGCCCGCGCAGCCCCCAGGTGACAACAGAGATCCAGGTGAACGAGGCGACAAATCTTTCACGTGCAGTGGCAAACGGGGAGGACTTGGGCTAGGGTCCACGGTAGGTGTTTGTCATGAAGGAGCCGCAAGTCGGCGTAAGACTTTGTGCGTTGCTGCCAGTCACTGCTTTAACCGCGAGGATGGGTTAGGGTGTGGTAGCTCGTCCGGTTGGCTGTGGCCGATTAAGGCTAACGCAACGTTCAGAGACATGCTTGGCCCTGGAGATGGAGGAAAAATCGCATGTTTAGGTTATTCGGTAAAGCCCCGGCGGAGGAGAAGGCGAGCAAGCGTACGCCGATCCGGCTAGGGATGGCCTTGATTGCCGTTGTAGGAATGCTGCTCGCTCCACTCGCATTAGCTGCTTCGGCCTCGGCCACTGTCAAGCCACATGCGACGACTGTTCAAGGGACCTACGTCTCAGTGACGCCCTTCCGCATCGTCGACACGCGCACCGGTGCGACTGACCCTGCGACCTACGCGGGCCAGACGATCGGCGCCGCCGCAGCACTCAACGTGCAGGTCACCGGTGTTGGGACTACGCCCGTCCCGACTGGTGCATCGGCGGTCGTCCTTAACGTGACAGTGGTCGACCCCAGCGCGAGTGGTTTCCTCACCGCGTACCCGGAGGGAACGACCCAGCCGACGGTGTCCAACCTCAACTTCGCCCCCGGCGTGATCGTGGCGAACCTCGTCACCGTCCCCCTCAGCGCAGCTGGCGGTGTCTCGTTCTTCAACTCCGCCGGTAAGACGGACATCGTCGTCGATGTGGAGGGCTACTACACCGCCACTCCCGCCACTGACGGTGTTGGGCTCTTCAACGCCATCGCTCCCGTGCGTGTGCTTGGATCTCTTGCTTCCGGTGCGGCCATAGCAGCCAACACTGCTACAGCCGTCACAGTCACCGGCACGGCAACTGGCATCCCATCCACCGCCTCTGCCGTCGTCGCCAACGTCACCGCAGCGGGTGCCAACGCCGCCAGCTTCCTCACCGTCTACCCGGCTGGCGCAACCCAGCCAACGGCGTCGAACCTCAACTTCGGCAAGCAGGGCGCCAACGCTGCCATCGCTAACCGCGTGACGATTGGTATCGGCACCGGTGGCCAGATCGAGGTTTACAACCACACGGGTTCCGTCAACGTCGATGTCGACGTCGACGGCTACTACACCGGCATCGGTGGAACTGGCTCGGTCTTCGTGCCGATCACCCCGGTTCGCGTCGCCGACACTCGCACGGCCAGTCTGGTGGGCACCCAGACCACGATCGCGGCGAACGCCACCGAGAAGTTCGACGTCACGACTGCTGCGAGCGGGATCCCTGCCACGGCCACCGCGGTTGCGGCTAACGTCACCGCAGTCCCTGGCAACAAGCCCGGCTACCTCACCGTCTACCCGACGTCAGCGACAAGCAACCCCGTTGCCTCTGACATCAACTGGACTGCGAGCGAGGCTCCGGCTGTCCCGAACTTCACAGTCGCAGACACCGCCGGTACGGGTGACGTCAACATCTACAACGGCAACGGCAACGGCGCTCCGGTCGACGTCATCATCGACGCCTTCGGTTACTTTGCCTCGACGACTTCCGGCCCGATCATGACGGCGGCCGCGGTTACCGACAAGACGATCACCGTGACCTACAACGAAGCAGTGTCCTGCCCGCTCGTGGCCGGTAGTTGGCAAGATTTCGCCTACTCCTGGACCGGCTCGGCCAGTGGCGGCCTCGTCGGTAGCGCCGCTGGCGACTGCATCACCAGCACGACTAACCCTGACCAGCTGATCCTCACGGCCGCATCGTCATTCGTGCTGCCCGGGACCGGTGGCGGCAGCCTCACTTACACCGCTCCCAGCTCCCCCACCACGCCGAGCACCAACAACTCGGTGTACGAGACGGGGACGACGTCCTACGCGGCTACGCAGACACTTGCGATAGCAGCGGCGGCGACAGGGCCAGCCATGGTCTCGGCCTACACGACAGCTACGACACTCGTGATCACCTACAACGAGGACGTCAGTTGCCAGACGGCTGTGGCTTCGGACTTCACGTACCTCTTCACTGGCGCGGCGTCTGGGTTCACTGGGACTGTCGGCGCAGTGTGCTCCGGCAGCGTGCTGACTCTGACAGCAACGAGCGTGAGTCCTCCGGGGGCTGGTGCCAGCGTCATCTACACAGCTCCTGCCACCAACGCCACGACCACGTCGGTGTACGCAGCTGGGTCGGTGTCGCCGGTGCTGTACGCGGCGACGCAGACGATCTCGGGAACGGCGTTCACGATACCGAGTATGCAGTCGGCAACCGTAGGCGCTACCTCGATCGCGATCACCTATAACGAGGGCGTCAACTGTGCCACAGCTGCAGACGCTGACTTCGTCTACGACTACACCGGCACGACGTCGGGTGGAAGCTTCACTAACTGCAGCGGAACGGGTGATGTGATCACTCTGACCGGGGCCTTTACCCTGCCCGGCACGAGCGGTGGCAGCATCATCTACACCTCGCCGGCATCGCCGACGACTGCGAATGCTGTCTACGCGTCGGTTGATTTCCCGCAGTTCCCGGCCAGTCAGACGCTGACCCTGACGGCGGCGACTGCACCGACGATTGTCGGTGTGACTCAGTCCGGTGCCGACACGCTGACGGTCACCTACAGCGGGCCCGTGAGCTGTGGGACTGCTACTGACGCCGACTTCACCTACTTCTCGGCCACCGGGACCTCTGGGCTCGGGTCGGGCACGCTGACCAATGCAGTTTGTTCGGGTTCGACGCTCGTCTTGACCAACAGCGCCGCCCTCACGGCACCCACTAGCAGCGCGACGATTGTTTACACTGCTCCTGGGTCGCCAACCGGCACCACCGCAGTATCGGCTACCGGTACGACGGTATACGCAGCCACGCAGACCTTCGCATTCGGGATACCGTTCATGGTTTCGGCCGTCGTGACGACGGGGACGATAGCGATCACGTGGAGCCAGCCGGTCTTCTGCCCGGCGACGTTCGCGGCTAACGACTTCGTCTACGACTACACCGTTAGTGGGCCTGGTGGATCGGCGACTGGTTGCACATCATCCGGTGATGTAACGACCTTGGCTGGGGCGTTCAATGCCCCACTGGGGAGCGCGAGCCTCGAATACACCGGCGCTGGCGCTCAGGCCAACTGGGTGTACGCAAACGCCACAAGCCCGATCTACGCGCCAGCTGATCAGACAATCTCGGGTACCTCGATCACCGGCTAACAAGGTCATCAAAGCCTTCTAGGAAGGCTTGAAGGAAGCCCCGGTCCTCATGGACCGGGGCTTCCTCTTTTTCGGGTAACGCGTGGATGAATTCATCAGTGAGGCTGGCCGAGATATTGCCAGGTCGGAGCGAGCCCTGAGTCGTGCGGTCGCGGTGACATGATCAGCGAATCTGCTGCTGCGGTGGCACGAGGCTGAGGAGGGGACCCGACTGGCGTACCGGTCAGTCTTCGATTGGAGCTCCGGAGCTTGGCGACACTCTTCGTGGTCGGTTGCTGAGCTACAACGACAGGGTCTGGCTAAGCCGGGATGGGGTTGTGGGGTCGGTTGGTCAGCTATGAACTAGCACTCTCCGCGACAGCGCCCGGCTAGACGGCGCCGTCGGAATCAGCAGCGGCTAGTCGGGCCTCCTCGGCGTCGAGGCGCGCGTCCTCGCGGACTGTCCGGCGGTCCTCGGAGGCCATCCACTGGAAGTAGATGGGGATGACGGCGATCACGGTCAAAAGCTCTGAGAGCACCCAGAGGACGCCCGCGCCCGTGTGCGTGCTCGACAGGCTGTACATCGGGGCGATCGTTTCATGCGAGCTGAGCAAGGCGATGGCGAGAAAGGACTCGAGCGGTACGCCGATGAGGAGGTTGACCATCCGCAGCGGGTAGCTGGCTCCCCAGCGGGGAATGGGGTCGAGGCCGATCATCGGCCACCAGAACAGTGTCGCCCCGAACAAAAAGCCCAGGTTGATCAGGTCCATCACCCACATGTGCTCCATGGCAAAGCCGATGGCGGGGCTCAAGAAGAAGGCGAGCATCGTGCCGTAATAGAGCAGCCAGACGGTGATGGGGTGCGACAGCGCAGCAAAAGCCTGGCTGTGGAAGATGCGCAACCAGACGTACTTCGTCCGCCGTCTCGAGGTCTGCAAGATGAGCGTCATCGGGGCACCCATTGCCAACAGCGCCGGGGCGATGATCATGAGGAGCAGGTGCTGGATGACGTGAGCCTCGAAGTAGGAGCCCGTCAAGGTGGCGACCGGCGATTGCAGGGCTATGTCGACAATGATGATGCCGGCAAAAAATGAGAGGGTTCGCTGCGGTCTCCATCTGCGTCCCCTGGCGGCGAGCGCCCAGTCAGCCCAGAGGTACCAGATACAGGCAGCTATGCAGGCGGCGAGGACGAGAAGGGGGAAAGGTCCGTGCTGCCAGTCGAACAGGGCGGTGTGCAGGTTGAAAGGGACCCTCCCCATGTGCATGCCGGGCACGGCGAAAGGCTACCGCCCGCGTCCAGCTCAGATGCAGGCGCGCGCTGAAGACGTCCGGGCCACGCCCGTCTTTAGGAGCGTGCTGACTTTACGAGGAGGACAGCCTCCAAGAACCACTCCTGGGGCATCTGAGCAGTAGGCCCCGCCACGAGGGGCCAGATGCGCGTCGTCAGCTCGTAGCCGATCCTGAGGCGGGCTTGTTCTGTGTAGCCGCCCCTGTTGGCGAGGAAGACCCGCACGAGGGCCAGCTCGGAATCCGGGACGGCGCTCACGTCCCAGTGGGCAAGCTCTGGCGGCAAGTAGAGCTGGCCGGCGCCTGCTGGCGGCAAGGTGCCCTGCACCCATGCCGGTGTCGTGAACCCGGCCGGCGAGGTCCACGACGCCCCTTTCCATGTCGCAGCGGCGCCTGTACGGTCCCGCACGACGAGGGTGCTGGCAAGCAGGTCACCGAGCCGCTGGTTCTTGTTGGTGGAGAGCACGAGCACGGCTCCGACGAGATAGGTGGCTCCGAGCTGCATGTCGATCAGCCTCATGATGTTGCGCAGCAGGCTCGACCAAAACCCGACCGGCTGGCCGCTTATCCGCACGACGCGAAGACCGGCGGCCCGCTTTCCGATCGTCCGGCCGCTGAAGAGCATCTCGCAGAAGACGAAGTAGCCGATGAAGTCGACCAGCACGAACAGCGACAGGACGCCTCCTGCCACAAGCCCGCTACTTGTGGTCACAGTCCCGTGAAAGGCTGAGAGGACGACGACGAGGAAGACTATGAGGGCGACCGACTGCAGGACGAGGTCAAGGGCAAAGGCGACAAAGCGCGAGCCGAGCCCGGCCAGCACGAGATCGAGGCTGATCCCTTCTGGGGTGACCGTGACATGACGGTCCTCGAAGTCCACACGATCAACGTACGACCAATGCCTCCTGTTCGGTGCACTCCTCGGCTGGCAGCGGCGTGAACCTCGAGGGTTTCGTCGCTGAGCGCGGGGAGTACTGGGCTGAGCTCGAGGGGCTCGTAGATCGCTCCGGCGGACAAGGCCGCAAGCTTTCTCCAGAGGAGATCTACCGCCTCGCGGACCTCTATCGCTCGGCCGCGGCCGACCTCGCTGTGGCTCGCCGCTCCTGGCCGGACACCTCGGGCACGCTCCGCCTGCAGGCCCTCGTGACGAGGGCGAACGCGGTCGTCTACGCAAAGCCGGCTCGCGAGGACACTGCCGTCGAGTTCTTGAGCGTGCGCATCTGGCGCGAGATTCGGGCGCTCGACGGGTGTCTCGTGATATCTGCCGCGATCTTGTTCGGCTTCGTGGCGCTCGGGGCCCTGTGGGGCTTCGCCGCGCCCTCATCTGCCTCAGGACTGCTCCCCGCCGGCTTTCATGCCACGGCGCACCCCGGCAAGGGCGCCTTCTACGGTGTTTCGATCGTGGGCCGCAGTGGGCTCGCCGTGCAGATATTCATCAACAACATCGAAGTCGCCATCCTCGCCGTCGCAGGCGGTTTCACCTTCGGTCTCATGACGGCCTTCTCCCTGGCCTACAACGGCGCCATCTTGGGCATTCTCGGGGCGCTTGAGTGGCGAGTGGGCGGATTCGGACACTTCTTCAGCCTCATCGTGCCCCACGGCCTGCTCGAGCTGTCCTGCATCACAGTCGCCGGAGCCGGTGGCTTGGCCGTAGCGCGCGCCCTGATCGACCCCGGCAACGACACGAGGTCCGAGGCGCTCGGACGCCTCACTCCCACCATCGGCGCCGTCGTGCTCGCAGTGATGCTCTTCCTCGTCGTTGCCGGGCTGACCGAGGGCATCGTCACCCCCTGGGACCTGCCCCCGCCCGCAGCCTTGCTTATCGGGATCGCCCTCGCCGGGGCCTTCTGGTCCTCAGTCTTCCTCCGGGGTCGGCGGGCGAGCGCGCCGGGAGGCGGTGCCCATGTGCCAGCGGTGCACGGCGGCCGAGCTACAAGCGGGCCTGTTGCTTCAAGTTGAGGTAGGCGCCCACACAAGCTGGCCCTAACGCTGCGGGGGTCGCGTCGACGACGACGGCGCCGAGGCCCCGTAACAGGCTCACCGCCCGTCTCCTGCTGGCGAGCAGCTCGAGGGCGACTGCGGCCATCATGACGTCGCGGGCGTCTCGAGGCGACGTGGAGGTCACCGCCGCCAGGTCTGGGTCGGTACTGCTCGCCACGAGCACGACGTGGCGGCGGGCCAGCACAGGCGTGGCCGCGATCAAGGTCCGGGCAGCACCGTCGTCCAAGAGATCGGTGAACACTGCGACAAGGGCCCGCTTTTGGCGTCCAACTGCGAAAAAGGCGCGTTCGTAGTCGCTCTCGACTTCGGTCGGCTCGAGGTCAAAAAGCGCCCGAACGACGGCTTCGGCACCGCGCCGGCGCGGGGCGAGCTGACGCGTCACCTTCGCCTCGAAGGCGAGCGCCCCGACTCGGTCGCCCGCCTCCTCGGCCGCTACGGCCAGCACTGCCACGGCGTTGAGGGCGACGTCGAGACGCGACATCTGGCCGGAGGGCGCCGCCATGAGACGGCCGGTGTCGACGACGCACATGAGGTCACGGTTCTCGTCCACCCGGTACTGGTTGGACATCGCCCGCCCGACACGTGCCGTCGCGATCCAGTTCACCTGGCGGATGTCGTCGTCTGGTGAGTAGTCGCGTATTG
The DNA here is from genome assembly GCA_963725355.1 of uncultured Acidimicrobiaceae bacterium. Classification (GTDB taxonomy): domain Bacteria; phylum Actinomycetota; class Acidimicrobiia; order Acidimicrobiales; family Bog-793; genus Fen-455. The sequence continues at coordinate 21,179 of CAVRYE010000010.1, read as the reverse complement.
TCTCGAACTCGGTCCCAAGGCCGAGTCGTGCCCTGATCCTGCCCTCCTCGGAGGATCTGCCCCGCCGGCGGGCGGCCGCCAGACGTCGCGCCCGGGGCAGGTCGGGGAAGACGGTTACCTCTTCGTAGTCCCCGAGCGTCCGATCGAACGACCCGAGCCCGAGCGGCCCTGTGGCGCGCACGCTCACAGGAGCGAGCACGTGGACCCCGCGGTGACGACCTGTCAGCTCGCCTTCGATCAGTCCGCCCGTGGCTCTTGGCGGATCGACGCGAAGTGCCGGCGAGACGGGTTGGCGAAGACGGACTTCGTGGGCCTGGTCGAGGCCGCCCACGGCCGCCCGGAACGGTACCGGCACGAGGAGCGACAATGTCGGGGGACGGCTGCGATCGAGCGTTAGTGTGCTCCGCCGGGCGACAATCAGATCCACCAGCAGGCATCCACCGATTACTCCGACCAAAACCAGGGGCGCGGCGACCGGCAGAGCCAGCGCAGCCGAGGCGAGAGCCACCAGTCCCACGAGCACCGCCACAAGGCGTGTGGGGCGTGCCGCGGCCCATCGCGGCCCTTCTTGGGGGGCCTCTTGTCCTCTGGCTGGCGGCACGGTCGGTGAGCCCCGGAGCGGTCAGCGGGGGATCGGGACCGAGGCGAGGACGTTGGAGAGAGCGTCGGCCGCGCTGAATCGGTCGAGCTCGGCCTCGGGGGTGAGCAGCAGGCGGTGGGCGAGCACAGGACCGGCCAGGGCGACGACGTCGTCTGGCACGACAAAGCTGCGCCCGTTCATCGTCGCCAGGGCGCGTGCCGCGGCGAGGAGGTGGACCCCAGCACGCGGGCTGGCGCCGAGGGCGACGCTCGGGAGCTCTCGAGTGCGGCGAACGAGCGAGGCCACGTAGGCGTACATCTCGTCGCTCACGCTCACCTGGTCGACCTGGCGCCGCATCGCCAGTAGGTCTTCGCGCTCGGCTACCGCCTCGACGTCGCCCAGGGTGACCGGCGCCACCCCGAAACGGCGCAACTTGAGGAGTGCCTCCTCTTCGCGCTGAGCCGGGTAGCTCACTACGACTTTCATCAAGAAGCGGTCCAGTTGAGCCTCGGGGAGCGGGTAAGTGCCCTCGTACTCGATCGGGTTCTGGGTCGCGAGCACCGTGAAGGGCTCCGGCAGTGGGTGCTCCACACCGTCAACTGTGACCTGGCCCTCCTGCATGGCCTCCAGCAACGCGGCTTGGGTCTTGGGTGGCGTCCTGTTGATCTCGTCGGCGAGAAGGATGTTGGTGAAGACGGGGCCCGGTCGAAACCCGAGCTCGCCACCACGCAAGGTCAATGTCCCTGTCAGATCGGAGGGCAACATGTCCGGGGTGAACTGGACGCGGTGGCTCTCAAGTCGGCAAGCGCGGCCGAGGGCGGAGGCGAGAAGCGACTTGGCCACCCCGGGAGGGCCCTCCAGCAAGAGGTGCCCCCCGACAGCGATGGCGATCAAGGTGGCGTCGACAACATGCGACTGGCCCACCACGACCTTCTCCACCTGTTGGGTGACCCGGGCACGTACCCAGGCCATCTGGCTCGTCGTGTCCTCGTGGTGCTCTTGTGTCATGACCACCTTCCTCTTCGCGCGAGCGCGACATAAGCCTTGCCGAGCGCTAACAGGTCCGTTTGGGAACGAGGCTCGGTGAGGATCGCCGTCACGAGATCGGGAGTGATCGACACCGGTCCAGCTCTTGTCCAAAGTTCGCTATCGGGCGCGTCAGGCCCTGCGCCGAGCGCACTGCACAACCGTGCTCGGGCGGCACGGCGCAAGGGTTCCGCACCGGCTATGAGGCGGCCGGGAGGGCCCGAGGCGAGGAGGGCCGCCACAGCATCGACATGGGCGACGCGCGCTGGGGCGAGCGCGCGCTCGGCTGGTTCTGGTGGGCCGAAGCGCCGAGCTGCAGAGAGGATCCAGACGATGACGGCGAGGAGGCCGAGCGCGAGGGCGGCCTGCCAGTGACCTGGGAGACCTGCGATGCCGGATCCGGAGCTTGACTGGAGGTGGTCGTACTCATCGAAGGTGACCGCCGTCCCGGGCGGCCCAGCGAGGTCCAGGGCGAAGGCGGCGTTGTCGTCCCGGGGGAGGTTCGCGTTGTCGAGCGGGGAGCTCGAGGCCAAGAGCACGAGGCGGCCCTGCCCGACCCTGGCGATGAGTGCCAAGGCCCCGTGCGGCCCGCCTAGCAGGATGCTGGCGGCTCCTGCCCAAGATGGCGCGGTGGGGCTCAGCTTGAAGGAGCCGTCCCCGTTGGAGAGAACCGTGCTCGCGGCGTAGTTCTCCGGTTCCGGAGCGCCCGGGTGTGACGGCCCGGGCCCAGTCTCCTGCCACCGGGGCAGCGCACCTGGTCCGAGGAGCGCTTTCAGGGTCGCGGGCGCCGGCCTGCCGGCCAGAACCACGCGTCCTCCCGAGCCGAGATAGCTCCTGATAGCGGAGAGCTCCGAGGAGAGGTCCTTTTGCGGGTCGAGGACGAACAGGGTCCCGGGACCACTCAGCTCGGCGCCGCGCAGCGGGTTCTCGAGCTGGCGAACGAGATGTCGCTCTCCGCGCAACAACTGGGCCAGAGCGGCGGTCCCGGTGCCAGATGTGTCGAACGACGACGCTGGGCCGAGCACCGATCTGCTCGGGGTGCCGTAGACGGCGCCCACCAGTGACAGGGAGAACTCGATCACGACCGCGCCCGCCAGCACGACCATCACCGCGCGCCACCTCCCCGGAACTCGGCGCCAACGCTGCGTGGCGCCGACTGGCGACGACGGCAGGGCCGTCATGGGGCACTTCCCACTTCTTGGCGAGTGCGACGGTCCTTGCCCTCCGCTGAGGTCTCGGCGAGGAGCTGTCCCCACCCGTCCCGGGCGGAGGTGACGTCCCGAGGAGAGGCTTGCTCTTTCGCATACGCGATGGACTCATGGCGCGAGGCCAAGTCGTCAAAGACCTGGGAACGAAGGACCCTGCGTAACTGGCGGCTCGTCATAGTGAGCCGATCAGGGATCACGCCGACGGCCTGGAGGCGGGCGAGTCCCAGCTGGAACCGGAGCCGCACCGCAAGATCGTTCTCGCCAGCGGCTTCGGCGGCTTCGGCTGCGCGCTCCAGCTCGTCTGGATCTTGGGCTGCAAGCGTCTGTCCAATTGGCTCTTTGGCCGATATGCGCGACCTCCTGCGGATCAGCAGCGCTCCCACAACGGTCCCGAGGGCGATGGCAAGCAGGGCGGCGACGGCCCAGCCGCCCGCGCCGAGCCCAGAGAAGACGAAGTGGAATACCGGCCGGAAGAGGTGGTGCCCCAGCCACCCGATGGTGTGGACGAACAACCAAACAAAAGCTCGTCCGATGGCACCGAGAACCCCGGCGAGCGGGTCGGGCAAGCGAGACGGTCTTTGCCTATAGGGAGGACGCGAAACGATCTGGGCGGCTTGATGTCGTGCCTCGGCCGCAAAGCCAGAGGCTCCTGCCCCGCTCGGCACCTACCCGGTACCTGGTGTGTCCGGGTCCTCGGACTCCGGAGGGAGCGGCGGCTCGCTGTCAGGAGGGGACACGCCCGGCGACGGCGCGCCCGGAGGGACAGAAGGCCGGGGCCATCCAGGCGGCATGACTGGGGGTGGCGGGGCTGTGGGCGGCGAGGGGGGCACGGGTGGTGGTGGCGGCCGGTAGCTCGGTGGTACTGACGCTGAGTCGGACGGCCGCGGCCAGCCAGGCCTGGATGGCGGCATCGGAGACGGGTAAGCCTGGGGCGCCTTGGAGTCAGACGGCCGCGGCCAGCCGGGGGTGGATGTCGGGCCGGAAGCCGGGGGCCGGGGACTGTTAGTCGGCTCGGGAGTAGCCGGAGGTCCCGTCGGGGCAGGCGGTGGCGTCTGATTCGGGTATGTGGGCTGCTGAGGCCAGCTTTGTGGTGGATAGCTTGGCTGTTGGGGGTAGCCGGGTGGTGGGTAATCCGGAGGCGGTGGGTAGCCGGGAGGTGGGTAACCCTGCTGTTGGGGGTAGCCAGTTGGTGGGTAGCCGTACCCTGGCGGGTAGCCAGGAGGTGGCGGGTAGCCAGGAGGTGGCGGGTAGCCGGACGGTGGCGGGTAGCCAGGAGGCGGCGGGTAGCCGCTCTGGCCATAGCCCCCGGGCGCCGGCTTCGCGAAGAAGAAGGCGGTCGGCGAGGCTGGCACGCCCATTTGCGCCGAAAGCAGCTCGATGTCGAAGCCTTCCTTTCGAACCTTTAGGTCTATCGACAGCACGATCAGGATTGCCGCTGAGAACGGTGCGAAGACCACGTAGCTGATCGTCTGGACAACGAAGCCCTCCCCGACGACCGCGATCGTGCTGCCGTGGAAGACGGAGAAGATCGCACCGAAGAGGATGGCGACTGCGCCGCTCGCCACCGCCACAAGGATGCCGGCGAGGAACTGTGTGCCGAAGACGGACCACCAATATCCGCGACAGAGGGAAAGTGCTCGGCCAATCGCCTTGGTTCCCCGGAGGCCCTCGAGCATCAAGACCGGTACGGCAAGGCGCGAGGCCACCGCGAACCAGATCACTGCCACGAAGGCCGCAATACCAAAGATCACCGCGAATAGCGCGGTTAGCACGGCGAGGTGGATCGCCACGGACAGGGCGATGAGGAGCGCGACCGCCACCACGATCCCCGCGATGGCGAGATAGCTCAAAAGGGTGATCCAGATGACCGCCCCGAGCCTCGACCAGCCGAAACGGAGGGCCTCACGCCATTCGGCTGGCTGGCCAAGATAGGCGTTGGCGATGACGCGAAAGCAGACGACTGTCACAAAGGCGCTCACGATCAGCGCGATGACGAAAGTCAAGAGGTCACCGCCGAGCACCGGGTAAAGGGCTCCGGTGTGGAGATTGGTCCCGTTAGCGCCTGTCGTCAGCAGGTTCTCTTGAGACGAGTGGACCGAGGCGGAAAGGAATGCAACGACGATGCCCGAAGGCACGCCCACTACGAGGGCTGCTTTCGCGAGGGTGAGAAAGCTCGATCGGACGATCTTGATGGCGGCATCGATCCGTTCGCCTACCGCCAGCGGGCGAAGGCGCACAGTCTGTGATGGCCACATAGAAGCGTCCCTCCAAGTCAGCGACGACGAGGCACGTGCCGCGAGCGTCGCGCGACCAAAGCGACCCGGCCATGACCACGCAGCTGAGTAACCATGCCCGCTGTGGCCAGGGTAATCCGTAAGACGACGGTGGTCGATCGACTGGCGTTGAGTGTTCGGCGCGGGCACTGTGCGAGTATGAGCCGCGTGGGGAGGACCGGACGTATTGAGATAACTGACGTCGAGGCCGACTCAGCCTGGAACAGCCCGTCTTTGAAGCTGCGCACAATGCGCCGCAGTGAGGTTCTCCTCGCCTCGCTCGTCATCGGGCTCGTTGGCGTCGTTGAGACCGGGATTCACCTTGGCCCCGCCGTAGCTGGCGGCGTCGCCGGCGGCGCTGTCATATTGGCTCTCCTCGCGGAGGGCTTCGTTGACCGCCGCTACAGATCGTGGGGCTATCTCGAACGCGAGGACGACCTCCTCATCAGGCGTGGTGTGCTGATCAAGAGGCTCTCGATCGTCCCTTACGGCCGTATGCAGTTCGTCGACGTCACCGCAGGGCTCATAGAGCGCATCTTCGGCATCGCGACCGTGCGGCTCCACACCGCGGCGGCGGCGACAGATGCGCGGTTGCCAGGCCTCGCCGTCTCGGAGGCGTCCCGCTTGCGAGAACAGCTGACCTCCCTCGGGGAGGCTCGTGCCGCCGGAATCTGAACTGTCCTCGCCACCGCACCTGCCACGAACTTGGCAGCGTCTCAGCCCGCTCTCACCTGTGGTCCGGGTCGGGCCTTCTATCTTCGGGATCTTCGTCCTGCTCTCCTCGGCGGCTCTCCCAGGTCACGGGAGCCTGTCGGTGTGGGACCTCGTAGCTGTCGCCGCAGTCGGCCTGATGGGCTTGGTCTCCTGGGTGGTCACCCGTTGGCGGGTCGACGGCGATACGTTGCGAGTCGAGAGTGGCCTAATAAAGCGCCAGTCTTTGCAGGTTCCCCTATCGCGGGCCCAGGCGGTCGACCTGGTTGAACCATTCCTGGCTCGTGTTCTCGGTCTGGCGGAGGTCCGCGTCCGGACCGGCGGAGCTTCCCGTGGCGATGCCCGTCTTTGCTACCTGCGCCAGGACGAGGCAACCGTTGTGCGAGCCGCCCTTTTGGCGGTGGCCCATGGACTGCACGAGGCTGTTCCGGCGCCCCCGGAGGAGCTGCTGGCTGCTGTCCCTAACGGAAGGCTGATCGCAGCCGGCTGCCTGACGGGTGCCATCCCCGTCAGTTTGGTGGCGGTGATCGCACTGGTTGTGCTCGCCACGACCGAGCGGTCAGTACTCGTCGCCGGCGGGAGCGGGTTATTCGCTCTATTCGTGACGATGGGCTTGACCGCCTGGCGACGCATCTCGACAGAATGGTCGTTTACCGTCGCGGAGGCGCCTGACGGCATCCGAATTCGTGCGGGCTTGCTCTCACTGGCCGCCGAGACCGTGCCGAGGGGCCGCATCCAGGCGGTCCGCATGCTCGAACCCCTGTGGTTCCGGCCCTTTCGATGGTGCCGACTGGAGCTGCACCTCGCCGGGGGCGTCAAAGGCGGCGACCGTCAGCAGCCGGCGAGGATCAGACGAGCCCTGCTCCCTGTTGGCTCACTTGAAGAGGCCCAACTGCTCTTGGATCGAGTTCTCCCGGATCGGCGTGCGACGCTGCACCGACCGCCGCGCCGCGCCATGGTCCGCGCCCCGTTCAGCTACCACTTCCTCATGGCTGGTGTTGGCGGTGGTTGTGCCGTGGCGATATCTGGGCGTGTTCGGCGGGAAACGGTCTGGGTGCCACTTGCCAAGGCTCAAAGCCTGCGAGCCGCACAAGGCCCGGTTCAGCGAGCCCTCGGACTCGCGTCGGTTCACCTGGATGCTGCGGGTCGCCACACACGCGCGTACTCTTCGTGACCGCACCGCACCGGAGGCTGTGTACTTGCTGGAGAAGCTTCCTTCCTGGTGTGCGACAGCCCGGGGCCGCAGACCGGCTCCTGGCTGACGCGTAGGCTACAAGTACGGGGCTGTAGCTCAGCTGGCAGAGCACCTGGTTTGCAACCAGGGGGTCACGGGTTCAAATCCCGTCAGCTCCACCCACCCAGGCGTCATCGGGATAAGAGAGAAGGGCAGTAGAAACCGGTACAGGCAGCGGAAAGGGCAGCAGGAGCCAGCCAGCCAGCCAGGACGGGCGTCAGCCAGCCAGCCAGAACGTGAACGAGCCAGCCAGCCAGGACGGGATGGGGAGTCAGCCTGTCAAAGAAACTGCGGTTCTTGCGCGGCTGAGACCTAGGCGTGCAGGAAGGGTCAGGGCCCCGGGATCCACCCGCCATTCTGTTGGTCCAGGCACTTCGAGAACTCGTCGCCGTTGGGCTCCCACTGCCACCGGCTGTCATTGTTACCGTATAGGCGGGCGCCGTCCCCAGGGGGAGGAACGAATTCTTTCCTGCTCGCGCCGGAATCTCCACCAGCAAACGGAGTTTGCACTCAGCGGGCTGATCGGCTCCCCGATCATGGACGAGGCAGGGTTAGCTGGTGCCGGCCCGTCGTCTTCGCCGCCGCCGGCTGCGCAGCCAGCCCAAGCAACGGGAACTTTGGAACAGTCGGTTCCTTTCGCGGAGTATCCAAGTAGCGGTAGCCGACCCGCTGTAGCCTCATTCCGATTGTGGCTCACGAGGTGGAGGAATAGATGGCCAAGACAACTGCTTCGCCATCGTTCGGTGACCGGCTACGTACGGCTCGCGACCGCGCCGGCTTAACACAAGCGCAAGTGGCCGAGAAGGTCGATTGCTCCCAGGGTGCCGTGTCGGCGTGGGAATTAGGCACGGTCACTCCGAGACCAGAGCAGCTCAAAAAGCTCCGCTACCTTCTTCAGTTTCACGTGCCGCGAGTAAAGGGTCCAAGGAAAGCACCGCCTTCCTCAGCCGGCCCCGATGACGCGCCGTCTGCCTACGGTAGGTGGCTGAACGAGACGCGGGTGAAGAAGGGGCTGAGCATCACAAGGCTCGCCGAGGAGTCCGGGGTGGGCTATGCGACGATCGCCAACGTCGAGTCCGGCCGAACCCAAAATCCACGGGCCGAGGCGCGGGACAGGCTTGCGACTGCTCTCGGCGTCACGGAGCCCGCGGCGGTAACGGCAGCCACCGAAGAAGCGGCAGAGGTCGAAGGCGTGGGGCAGTTTGTCGACTTCGATCCACACGAAGTGGCGAGCCGGCCGAAGGACCCTGGCATCTATGTTTTCTACGACGTTAGTGACCGGCCGATCTATGTCGGCGAGAGCGACGCGATAAGCCGCAGGATCCGCAGTCACGAAGAGAAGTTCTGGTTCAAGCGGCCCATCGTAGAAAGAGCGTCGTACATTAAGATCGCAGATCCCGAGCTGCGTAGACAGATCGAGCGGATACTCATCCGCTTCCTCAAGTCGAACACGGTCCTGAATCGCCAACACGTCGACCGGTAGAGCCGCAGGGAGGCAGCCTCAGCCGTCCGGAGCGTGGATTGTGGGGATAACCGCAGCCATATCGACCATCAGCGAAGCTGTCTGTTCCAATGCCTCGACGACCTCTGCTAACCGCACGTCTGGACCGAGCTGGAAGCGTGCGCCGAACATGCACTCTTGTGACCTCTTGATCTGCCCCTCTCCGAAGCCGATGCCCAGATAGGCGGGAGCACCTCGCTGAACGATGCCCTGCCAGCCAACTCGGTCATGCGCTGCTTTGGGCCGAGCGGATTTCCTAACCCAGTCGTTGCGAGCGGCGGCCATGAGCGGCCAAAGCTGCAACAAATACGCCCAATCGAAGTCTGCTGACGTCTGGACGTTAGGTTGGCCGAGGAAGACCTTGATCGACGGTCCTACTGGCGGCCGCGACATCGGACTCACCTTCTTCGGATAGCTGTACACGGGGAGCCTCTCCTCCGCCTCCGCTTTTACGTGGTATCCCGGGACCACCGTCTCGAGGCGCATTCCCGCGACCCAGCTGACGCCGGCGCTGGACATGGCCAGATACTGCGTGACTTGGCTCGGGGGTCGGAGCTTGCTGTACACCCAGGACATTCGTGCTCGCATGGCGATCACGAAATCCTCACCGTCGCGAAGATCATTCCAAGCAGTGTCACCGTCGATCTTCGGCATCGCCTTTTTGAGATGTGCTAACCAAGCTCGGGCGGTCTCGGCGACCCATGAAGATGGACTCTCGGCGAACGCTCCGAGCAGGCTCTCCCAAGTGACCGGCGCGCCAACCGACCTCAAGGGCGATGTCGATTGGCAACTGCTCAGAGTAAAGCAGGACATGAGAGTCAACAGCCGGAAGAGCCTCGCGATAGCGAGACAGCTGTCGACTGCTGAGGCCGGACAGTAACTTGACCTCGACGACTGCTCGGGGCTGACCGTCGACATCCAGAAGCAGATCAACGCGGTCCTTAGGCGTTATCCCGACCTCGCGAGTGCGCCCGCACCTCGTGGGGCCGGTCGCCAAGTCCGAGGAGTGCTGCCGGCGCTGCCGGATCAGCCTCAATGAGGACGGCGAGTAGATCGGTCCATCGGTTCTCGTTATCAAGCGGCACGATGTGGCTGATGTCCAGGGTCACAGGTGAGCTCTGTCCCGCGAACGGCACTGATTTGAAGAAACACTCCGATCGTCGAAAGCTCTCCGCATTCTGGGCACCGCCTGTCGATCGTAAGCTGCGCCGCGATGTTCATTTCGTCGAGGTGAGCGGCACAGGCAAGCCTACCGAGCCGCACAAGGATCTCGCAGCCTGGCCGGCCGCACGGGACGACGGTACGGGGGGCGAGCGCCGGCTCGCGTTCGTCGGTCACAGTCCAAGCTTGCCACCCGGCCGCACGCTGCCGGCGCGAATTCAGAATGCTGAAGGCAACCACTCCTCGCGGTCGTTCGCGCACTCCGCGCGAAACGGAACGCGAAGAGTGGTTGACACGCAGTAGGTTCTTGGTGTGGCCGTTGCTCGCTCGAGGCTCCCGCGGACGCTCTATAGCGTCGGTTACGAGGGTCTCACGCTCGAGCAGTTCTTGCGGAGACTGAAGGACAACCACGTTACGACGCTGGTTGACGTCCGCATGACTGCAGCCAGCAGAAAGGCGGGATTCTCGAAGCGGAAGCTACAGAGCGCACTCCTTGGCGCCGGCATCGCTTACGTGCATGAGCCCGAGCTTGGCAATCCACCGGAGAACCGAGAGAACTTCCGCACAGGGGACCGCGAGCTAGGTCGAAAGCGTATGCGAGCTCGCCTCGAAGACGGCTCCGGCGCTGCACTCCAACGTGTGGTTGAGCTGAGCAAGAACGAGAACATCGCCCTTCTATGCGTCGAGAGATTCGCCGTGTCTTGTCATCGGCAAGTCATCACCGAGATGGCTTGCGAAATCGAACCGTCCTTGCAGACCATGGAGATCGCGTAACGGGTCCTTTCGCGGATAGCAGACTCCAAGCACTAGAAAGACGTTGGTCCATCTGCGAACGTTACCGACAAGAAAAACGGGGTCATTGGGTTCGCTTGCGAGCGCCATCCAGTGCTCTTTGATAAGCGCTGCAGTCCTGTCCGGACCGTAGCGCCGACGCCAGCTTCGCCACGCCTCTCCTATTTCCCAGTCAATGATCTTCTGGCGATGACCGGAACACTCGGGTCCGCAGGAGTATCGGTAGCTCCACCTCAGAGGAATCTTCTCCAGGATTCGTTTGTCCTGCGCCCAGAGATTGCATTGGGCCAAGGCGTTCCTGTCCGAGTCACTCCAGTCAGGAGACCCCTCGGCCTTGACTTCAACAGAAGAGATCGAGTGCGGCCGAAACGCCGCGAGCGAGGCACCCGTGGCTCGCTGTTGGCGGACTACGTCGCACATCGAGTCGACGAGCAGCGGATCCAGGAATTGCATACGTTCAGCCCAATTTGCGCTCGTGCCGATCCTCCGGACGACTTCGATCGAGGATTCGATCGGCCGTAGTGTCTCCGGGCGGTTGTCCGAAGAGGAGTCAGTCACCTCTAACTCGATCTCCGACCACTTCGGGAACTGCTTCTCCTCGGGCAAATCACGGAACTGCACCGGATAAATCCTCACCCACTTGGGATCGCTGGTGTCAGTCCGTATTCCCGCGACGCACACAGACTCGTGATATCGGCTGCTCGGTTGGGGGTAGGACTTGACCGTCACGACGAGTCGGATTTGTTTCGTCAAACTGCCTCTCGTCACCTCAGACAGGCTACGTCCTAGACAGAAGGCGAATACGGAAACAGGCTGAAACCAAACCTGGAATCCAATGTCCCCGGTCTCACGAGCCGCTGCCCTAGGCTCGCTCCGTGCCCGCAAGTAGCCTCGGCGAAGCCGTTAGCACCTTCGGTGCTGCATTGGCTCCTCGTTTCGCGACGGGCGTAGGCGAGCCAGAGGACAATCTCCGCGGTCCGTTCGAGAATCTGTTGGACGACGTAGCATCGCTCGCCAACATCGGATCCGTGGTCGCCACGGGGGAGCACCACCTTGCAGACGAGAGGGTGCGTCCCGACTACAGCGTCCATGTAGGTGGAGCGTTGATCGGCTTTGTCGAGCTGAAAGCACCTGGGAAAGGTGTCGACACTTCCCGATTTCGCGGCCACGACAAGCAGCAATGGGAGCGGTTGGCATGCCTGCCAAATGTGCTTTACACCGATGGGCAAACCTTCGCTCTCTACCGAAACGGTGAGCGAGTAGGGGCCGTCGCGCGCCTTGTGGGAGATGTCGAATCCTCGGGCGCCGCCCTCGCTACCGACGGTGATTCGCTCCTCACGGTTGTAACTGAGTTTCTATCGTGGCAACCCATTCCGCCAAGCCAACCGCGTGAGCTTGCACTAATCGCTGCTCGCCTTTGCCGCCTGCTTCGAGCCGAGGTTGAGGAGCTTCTCACTACCGAGGTGGCGCTGGAGGCGCTGGCGGAGGATTGGCGGCGATTGCTATTTCCTGAGGCATCAGACTCCGAGTTTGCGGACGGCTACGCCCAGACCGTGACCTTCGCCCTTCTGCTGGCGCGTACGGAAGGGATCGAGTTTGCTGGCCGCAGGCTGCACGACATAGCGGAGGACCTGGGCGCTCGACACACGCTCATGGGGCAGGCCCTGGTTGTCCTTACGAGTTCGGTCGTGCTTCGCGAACAGGCCATTTCTGTGCGCACTCTTCAGAGAGTTCTGTCAGTAGTTGACTGGCCAAGGTTGAGTGGGGGCGATCCCGCGGCGTGGCTCTACTTCTACGAGACGTTCCTCGAAGGATACGACCCGGCCCTCCGACGGGCTACTGGGAGCTATTACACGCCTGTCGAGGCAGTTGATCCGATCGTCCGGCTCGTCGATGATCTGCTGCGAACCCGGCTCGGACAGGAACGAGGGTTCGCATCACCTGGCGTGACCGTCGTTGACCCGGGCGTTGGAACAGGCACCTTCCTCTTTCGGGTCATGGATCGCATCGCCGCCTCGATCGCCGAAGACGAGGGCGAAGGTGCGGTCGGCCCTCAACTTCATCAGGCGGCAAAGCGACTCATCGGATTCGAGCTTCAAGCGGGTCCGTATTCGGTCGCCGAAGTCCGGCTTTCCGCCGAGTTCTTACGCCTTCGCGCGCCGCTTGGACAGGGCGAGCTTCGGATCTACCTCACTGACACGCTCGCGAACCCTTACGAAGTCGAGGGGCATTTGCCTGCGGTCTACGCCCCGATAGCCGAAAGTAGGACCAAGGCAAATCTGGTGAAGCGATCCGAGCCGGTGATGGTCGTGCTCGGAAACCCGCCATATCGCGAACGAAGTTACGGCGAAGGAGGATGGATCGAACAAGGTGACCCGACATTGCCGGGAAGGCGAGATCCCAACGCCACCGAGCGGGCCGCACAGCTCGCGGTTCTCCGTGCGCAAGCCGAAGCAAGACAGTCAGCTCCATTAGCTGACTTCATCCCGCCGCCTGATTGGCGGGTTGGCGCGCACATCAAGCATATCTACAACCCTTACGTGTACTTCTGGCGATGGGCCACCTGGAAAGTCTTCGAGGGTCATCCGACTGAAAATGGCGTGGTCGCGTTCATCACCGTGGCTGGATTTCTGAATGGACCCGGATTTGCCCGAATGCGTGATTACCTTCGGCGGACCTCCGATGAGGTCTGGGTCATCGACTGTTCGCCAGAAGGGAATCAACCCGACGTGCCGACACGCATCTTCCAGGGTGTTCAAAGGCCAGTCTGCATCACCATCGCTCTGCGAGATGGATCGTCGAGTGAAGACATTCCGGCTCCGGTTCACTTCCGATCTGTGACGGGGCGACGCGAGGACAAGTTCGCAGCCTTAGGGAGACTCAACATAGGCGACGACGGTTGGACCGATTGCTCTACTAGCTGGCGCGCACCCTTCCTCCCCGCAAGCGGGGTCGGTTGGTTGGCTCTCCCTGCTCTGGAGGACATCCTGTCGTGGTCCGGATCAGGCACGATGGCCGGACGCACTTGGGTGATCAGCCCATCAGCCCCGATTCTTCGCGCACGCTGGCGCCGGCTCATAGATGCTCCATTGGCGGAAAAGTCGCTGTTACTGGCCCCGCATCCCAGGGATCGTCGAATCGACACTGTCTTGAGCGGAAACTTGCCTGGGTTTCCGCCGCTTTCCGGGGCGCTCCAGAATGAGAATGGCCCTTGCCCGGAGCCCGTACCTTACGGGTTCCGAAGCTTCGACCGAGAGTGGATCATTCCCGACAAGCGGCTGATCAACCAGCCGAACCCCGCGCTCTGGGGGCTCCGTCTGGCCCCGGGACAGCTCTTTCTCACCGCATCTCATGACAGGACACCTTCCGGCGGCCCAGCACTTACTGCGACGTGTTTACTACCTGACTTGCACCACTATCACGGACGTGGTGGCAGAGTCTGGCCGCTTTGGCTAGATAGCGGCGGAACTGTCCCAAATGTCGTGCCAGGCCTGCTTGATCTTGTGTCCTTCCGCCTCGGACGAGCAGTGGGAGGCGAGGATCTCTTCGCATACGTCGCAGCCATCACTGCGAGCGTTGCTTACACGGCCCGCTTTGCCGAGGATCTCCTCATACCAGGCCTTCGCATTCCGCTCACAGCGAACCGCTCCTGTTTCGAAGAGGCCATTTCTCTAGGCAGGAGGGTGTTGTGGTTATATACCTACGGCCAGCGATTCGATGACTTGTTGACAGGACGGCCAAGAAGCGCTCCTCACCTTGAAGCAAATCGACGGCCGAGGGTCATCGTAGCCATCCCCGATACTGAGACTGGGATGCCGGAGTCCATAGACTTCGACCCCTCGACGCAGGAGCTATCTGTCGGCACCGGACGTATTGCTCCCGTCGAGCGAGCTGTCTGGGAGTATGAGGTTTCGGGGATGAAGGTGCTAAAGCACTGGTTCGATCGCCGTGCGCGTGAGCCGAGCGGGAGACGATCCTCGCCACTAGACGCCGTGGTCGCCAAGACGTGGAACCCCGACTGGACGACCGAGCTGCTTGAGACCCTGAACGTGTTGACACTGCTGATAGATCTCGAACCGGCACAAGCAGACCTCCTCCAGCGAATATTGGACGGTCCGCTGATCACCGTTGATGACCTAGTGCGGGGCGGCGTCACCGTGTCTGAGCGGCCAACTCCGGCAGCCCCGGGAAGTAACGCGCCCCAACTGTTCGAAGTGGACTTCTAAACCTTTGGTGGCCAACTAGGTGCGCCGACAAACTAATAAGCCGTCCCTCCATCAACCAGATCAGCCAACGCGGGCCAGTGCCGCGTCGCCGGCACCCGCGGCGCCCTCCTGACCTTGCTCGCCGACGACGTCGAGACGCCGAGCGCTCTGGCCGTCACTCGGTCTGCCCGCAAGCTCGGCGGCCCGTAGCACCGCTGGGCAGTCAGGTGGGTGGTCCAGCAAAGACCGTAGAGGTGCAGGCCGTTGCAGAGTCGACGCTCAAAAGCTCCGCCAACACACGCCAGTGCCTTGGGTGAGGCACGTGTTTGCCGCCGCGGTACTTGGAGACGGCGGACTTGGAGACGCCTAGCGCTCTCGCGGTGCCCGTCAACCCCAGCTCTCGCAGCCTCGGGGCTATTTCGCGCAGGTACCACTCGACGTCAGGGATCTCGTCGGCGTGCTTGGTCTCCCACTCAAGCCGTTCGAGCTCTCGCTGTCGGTTCGCCTGCCGGCGACGTTGCTGAGCCTCCTCGGTGTGGGACGGAAGAACGCCACTGGTCTCCTTCGCCCTCTGAGCTGCTTGGCGACCCCTCGATGCCATCTCGGTCCCGATCTCGCGGCGGCGGTCACCGATGCACTGGGTGCACCACCTCGTAGCAGGCCTGCCGCGGTTCTCCTCGACCGGCAGGGTGCCTCCACACCCTTCGCACAGACCGAACGGAAGGTTGGGCCGCGTTGACCGGCGCGGGCGCTGGCGAGGCTTCGCCCGGGACAGCACTGCTCCAGGATTCGGGCCGGGTCCCTGCCCAGAGGTCGAGCTACCTGTAGCGAGCCGCTGGCGCGCCACCTGGCGGTGTTTCGACCGGGTCAGGACCGACGGCACGCTCGGCTCGTACGGGCTGGCGGCTGCGAGCAGGCCGGCGACGTGCTCGACGACCGGACCGAGCCCACTGGCGAAGCCCGGCATCGCCTCGGCAATGCGGTGCGTGAGGGGAGGGAGCACGCGAACCACGCCGCGTCGGTCCTCAACGAAGTCCGACTTCAGGAGAGGCCGCGCGGCAAGAAGCTCGATCACGTACCGGTCGACCACGGGCCTAGCTGCCTCCATCACGTCGAGCACCATCGAGTCACGGCTCTTCATGTCAGCGTGGAGGACGCCGAGGCCCGGGTCGAGCCCGACGGCGAGACAGGCGAGCCGTCCCTCGGCTTCGAGCAGCCGGTAGCCGTAATTGAGCAGTGCGTTGACGGGATCGGTAGCCGACCGGGACGTGCCGACGTTCACCGCCGACCGCCTGCCGTCGAAGTACCTCCAGTTGTCGGGCACACGTGGCTCGTCGCGACGAGTGAACCTGACATCGACCGCTGACCAGGCGTTCCAGTAGAGGTTCGCCGCCACAGCCTCGTGCTGGCGGATCTCCTCGAGCGACGAGAGGCTCTCGACCATCTCAGCCAGTTCGAGGATCGTCGTGGATACGTCCGGGGCCAAGAGCAGCTTCGAAGCGACCGCCGCCTGACCGGCGAGCTTGACGCCGATCAGGTACTTCGAGACTGCGAGACCGGTCGCGGTGCCTGGGGCCAGAGCCTGAGCGCGCCGGAGCCTGGGGTCGTCGTTGGCGGCGTCGCCCGAGGTGAGATGCAGCTCGCCGCCGAACGGGTCGAGCACGACGACGCCGATCCCGACTCCCGCGCACCAGCGGAGCGCTTCTAGTCCCACCGTGCCAGCTGACGAGAGGACGACGAGCCGTGAGAGGCCGTGGGTCGCTCGCGAGTAGCGGCGCTCGCGGCGATGGGCACCGAGACCGTCGGCGACGACGAGTCGCCCTCGATCAACGGCCACCCGAACTCCGAAGCCGTCCGCGACACACACGGCCGGGTTCGGCGTGTCGTGGGCGAACGTCTCGTCGAGTCGGGTTCGCAGCTCTACGCGATCCTCATCGCGCTTGGCTGGCACTGGGGCTAGTTTCGTTTCTCGCATTGGGAGGTCCTTTCTCCTAGTGCCGGCCCCGGGGGTGTTCGAGCACCACCGGGGCCACTGTCTGATCAGATCAGGCGGCCTCGACGTCCTGGCGGCAGGTAGCCACGCTCACGGGCGCCTCGTAGCCAGCCGGCCACGGTGTTGTGGTTGGCGAAGCGCTCGGCGGCGATCGTGGCCGTAGGATTCGTCACTCCCTCCGCGTGGAGCTGCCTGTACCGCTCGGCGACCTCTCGATAGTGCTCGTCCGGATGGCCGCGACGTCCGGGGCGTCCCGGCGCAGGCTCCGGCTTTGAGGCCTTCGCAGACGATGCGTCCTTCTCCAAGCCTGCAGTGAAAACGCGTGGGCGCATCATCGGGTCGCGGATAGCGAAGTCGGCCCGATCGAGCCAGCGGTCCCAGGGAAAGCGCCGAAGCTCGGTCGGGGTGATCCGGCCCGGCATGGAGAGCTGGATCGTTCGCACGCGGTAGTCGTCGTCCTGATCGAACCATACGCGCATGACAGAGCGTGACTTGTCTGGGCCGGGATTGGAGAAGATGACCGTGCAGTCGTCGCTCTCGACGGTCAGCACATCCGGGTCTCGCCATTCCAGCTGCTCCTTCGCCATAGCATCACGATATCCAATACGCAACGATCGTGCAATCAACAATGGATTTATGACAGATCGTCCCAGTAAAACCCACACATTAAATCGACGTTAGTACCTGTAGACGTTGATTTAGAGTGACGGCGGTGAATGAGATCGCGTTGCTCATCCGTGGCCGGACCCTCGGCCGAACAGGCAGAGGAAGGGCGATCCGCGAGGAGGCCGGGCTGAGCCTTCGCGAGCTGGCCCGGATCGTCGAGGTCGACGCCGCCACTCTCTCACGTTGGGAACGAGGCGACGTCCGCCCGCGGAGGTCGGGCGCAGCGCGATGGGTCCAGGTCTGTCAGGAGATCGAGCGGGCACTTGAGACGAGCCGTCGTGGCGCCGACCGATGACTCGCGCACTCCGTATGGTCGAAGGATCGCGAGAGGTCTTGCCGCAGGCAAGTCTCGGGCCGAATCACGTGGCCACGGACGCAGGTCGGCCCGACAGCCTGGAGCTAGAAGCGTCCTTGGCCTGTCGCAGCGAGAACAGGAGGCCAGAAGCCGCGTCCACGAGGCGCTCTCGATCGCGCGACAACATCCCAACCGGTCCTTGTCGTGGGCTTCGCGACAAGCTGGCACCACGGTCGACGCAGTCGCCCGCCACTCGCCCACCGCGATCGAACGACAGCCATCGGGCCGCTATCGCGTCAAGGCGGCCGACCGTGACGTCCGAGTCATGCCGGTCGTCTCGGGCGGCGTCGTCTACCCGAGAGTTGCCATCCGCGGTTCTCGTCAGGCCTCCCTCGTCGGCGAGCACCTCGCTGCGATTGCCACGTACCTCGACACTGGCGACGGCAGGCCGCTGCATCGTCTGGCAGGTAAGTCGATGACCGGGACGCTGCCTGACGGCCGCTCCTACCGTTTCGAGCTGGAGACGAATCTCGACGAGATCGCGGAGCTTGCCTTCTCGGGCGAGCTCTCGGACCTGGTGGTCGAGTCCTGATGGCCGCGCCTAACCCCGCCGCGAACGACCGTCGCCTGGCTCGTCGCGTCGCGAAGCTCGGCCCGAACGCGGCCTGCGCGATATGCGGCGAGCGCAACCTGATCGCCCTGGTCCTCCACGGCCACCATGTCGGACTGGAAGCGAACGACCCGATCGCAGTGTGCGTGCTCTGTCTCAATCACCACGCCGTCGCCCAGGAACGCCTGCGCCAAATCGGCGTCGTCGAGTGGGAGGCACCCGCCGACAGCTTCATCGAGCGTCAGGTCGCGATGCTGCGCTCGGAGGCCGACTTCCTCCGGCTCCTCGCCGAGAGCCGCGAGCAGGCGGCCGACGCCTGGGAGGCGTTCATCCGGTGGCTCGACGGTCAGGACCTCGACTGGCGCGGTTGGCCTGAGGCGGAACGATGACCGACGCAGAGTACGTCGCCATCGAGATCGCCAAGCACTACGGGCTCAAGGCGGTCCGGTTCATCAACGCGCCCAAGTTCAAGAAAGTCACCGAGGCAGCGCTCGAAGTGATGACCGCCGACGAGGTCCTCGACAGTGTCTTCGAGTGTGGGGGGTTGAACGGGCTCTTCAACGCCTACGCCGGTGTCATGGCCCGGATCGAGAAACTGGTCGCCGAGCACGCCTTCAGCCGTCAGCTGGCCGAGGACGCTGCTGAACGTGCCGACTGGGCTGCGAAAGGCCGCGGAGCAAGTCGCGGGAAACTCTCGCGGAGCTTGTGGCAAACGGGGAGCTGTACCCGGACGAGGCCGAAGCGGAGATCGAGGGCGAATTCGCTGACGAGGACCTGCGGGACATCGCTCTCGATGCTTTGCGAGGCAGGCAACAGTGACCCACGGCCCGGTCTACGACGCCGACATCGAGGACGCCGTGATCGGCGGCCTCCTGGTTGCCAGGGCGTCTCTGGACGAGGTGCTCGCCGCTGGCCTCGTTCCAGAGGACTTCTACGTTCCGTCTCACGCCAACGCCTTCGCAGCGATCTGCTCCCTCGCGCTGCGCGGTGAGCCCGTTGACAACCTGACGGTCGCCGGCGAGCTTCGGGCGCTCGGGCCGGCCGGGCCGTCAGCTGCTGACCTCGTCGCGTCGATGACGAACGCACCAGTCGCTTCGCATCTCCCCTCATATGCGAGGCGCATCCGCGGGCTCGCACAGCTGCGCGGTCTCGTGGCGGCGGGCCGGGAGCTGGTCGAGCTGGGCATGAAGCCGGCATCTGACGTGGAGGCAGTGCTCGGCGAGGCAGAACGGATCGTGCTTGAAGCAACTGGCACAGGACGAGAGGACGCCGGCTCGTCCCTAGCCGTCGAGATGGTCGACGCGCTGCTGGGAGAACTGCGTGCGCGCGGAGCAGGTACCGCCCCGCTCCCGGTGAGCACCGGGTCGGTGGACCTCGACCGCCAGCTGCACGGAGGTTTTCGAGCCGGCCAACTCGTCGTGCTCGGGGCACGACCGTCGATGGGAAAGACCGCCCTCGTCCTCGGCATGGCCGTCGCAGCGGCGCAGAGAGACGTGCCGACGCTGTACTGCTCGCTCGAGATGAGCCGGGCCGAAGTAGCAGAGCGCTTTCTCGCCATGGAGGGAGTGTCGACCGACGTACAGGCCGCCGGCCTCCCAGAACGCGACCGGGCCCGCGCCCAACAGGCACGGGAGAAGCTGCGGACCTGGCCTCTTCGCGTCGACGACGACGCGGCGGCGACCGTTCTCACGGTCCGGTCAAGAGCCCGCCGCATGGCGTCGCGACAGGGCCTTGGCCTCGTGATCGTCGACTACCTCCAGCTGATGTCGCACCGCGAGACCGAGAACCGCCAGACCCAAGTGGCCGAGATCAGCCGGGAACTGAAGCGCTTGGCGCGTGAGCTTTCCGTCCCGGTCGTCGCCGTCTCCCAGCTCTCGCGGAACTTGGAGGCGCGAGAGGACAAGGTCCCTCGCCTCGCTGACCTGAGAGAGTCCGGGCAGCTCGAACAGGACGCCGACGCCGTGCTGTTCCTCCACCGGCCCGTCGTCTATGACGAGGGCGCCGACCCCGGCGAGGCGCACGTCCTCGTCGCTAAGCACCGCAACGGCCCGACCGGGCTGGTGAGGCTCGTGTGGCTGCCGAAACGGATGCGCTTTGCCGACCCGAGCCACCGGGAGGTCTCCTGATGGCCGGCCGTTACCAGGTGCTGCCGCCGCTCGCGCCCGAGGCACGCCAGGCCCTTGCCGAGGACATCAGGCGCCACGGCGTCCTCGTCGCCGTCGAGGTGGACGAGGAGGGCAACGTCCTCGACGGGCACCACCGCGTCGAGCTGGCCGCAGAGCTGGGCATTGACTACCCGGTCGTCGTGCGTGCGGGCCTGAGCGAGACGGAGCGGGTCGTGCACGCCCTCCGGCTGAACCTTCTCCGCCGCCATCTCGGCCCGGTCGAGTGGGCACATGCCTTCCGAAGGCTCGCCGAGGTCCGCGGCATCCGGCTCGGCAGCCAGGGTCGCCAGGGCGGGAAAACGGACAGCGTGGCCGTTTTCGCCGCCGAGCTAGGAGTCTCGCCCCGGACGGCCCGTCGCCGCCTGCGTCTTGCCGACCGCCTCGCAGGCCATCCCGACCTCGCGGCACGTGTGGACCGAGGAGACCTCGACGCCACGAGAGCCGAGACGCTTGCGCGTGAGCGGGCCTTCGAGCAGCGCCGTGCCGAGGCATCGCCACCGCCAATGACGAGCCTGGCCGACGGCATCGACATACTCCACGGTCCCTTCCAGGAGGTGCTGGTCTATGTCGAGGACGACTCGGTCGACCTGCTCCTCACCGACCCTCCCTGGCAGTGGGACGTCGAAACCCTGGACCTGTGGGACGACCTCGGGGCGTTCGCGAAGCGCGTCCTCCGCCCCGGCCGGGCGCTCATCGCCTATTCCGGTTCCGGCTGCCTGGCGGCTGCGATCGACCGGCTCTCGCGCCACCTCGACTACG